>ONKF01000046.1 GCA_900318335.1 uncultured Prevotellaceae bacterium | reverse complement strand
ATGAACAGCGGTCAGTTGCCATTGCCCGAGACATCTGCTCCCGACTATGCCGAGCGTCAGGCTGGATTCGCCAAGGCCTACACATCAGCAATACCCGTCGAGAAGCGTGCCAACCGATGCGTTGACTGCGAGGCATGCCTCTCGAAGTGCCCTCAACAGATACGCATTCCCAACCAGATGGGCCGCATCGTCAGCCTGCTGAGGAAGCGATGAAAAAGAATAATAAGAAATTCATCAATAAACATATAAAATGAAGAGAATAGGACTGGGTGCCGCTCGTGTCAAGCAGTGGGAAGGGGTAATCTCTACTTTTTTATTGGAACTCTCACGTAAGCTCACGTTAATTCCGCTTATTAGCGTTTGTCTTATTTTTTTGATAATCAGATATTTACAAATAGCCCCCACGTAAATTCCACGTAAATCTCACGTAAATGTCACGTAAATCTCACGTAATTGGGCACTCGTTACGAATGTGCGCGGTGCCAATACCTTTGCTCATCAACGCAAATCTTACCATTCGACCTTAGTTTCCTCAAGAGATTGTCAATTTTGTTGGTTTTCTGTTTCTCGTTAAGGATAGACGGTAGTTTATTCAAAATTAATCTATTGATATCACCTCGATTAAGTTTGCCATGCTGTGCTAGCGCCTCCAGTATCAGGTCTTGGTAGTATTTGTCGTCAAAGCCCTTCATATCGGTGTATTCCACTTCCTGATGAGTAACTTTGGCCACCTGCTGGCTGATGAGGATGTTCGGCTTTCTGCCCTCAACGACTACCTGACCGAGCACGAGGACAATGACACCTGGTACAGCTTCCACGAGTTCATTGAGGATGTTGAGTGATACCACTATAATGAAAAAGCGGCAATTGCCGCTTTTTTCTTTACTTAATCATGGATTACGAGCATTCTCTGAGGATTTGCTCGATTTCGTCGGGAGTCAGGCGCTTGCAGCAGCCAGGAGTGATGACGGTAGAAGCTGCAATGGCCTTGATGGTGTCGTCGGCAAGCGTGATACCCATGTCGGCAAGGGTGGTGGGCAAGCCCACTTCATTGATGAGATCCTCGAGGGCATCAATTGCTTGCTGAGCATGCTGCACAAGCCAGACTTCTTGTGCCCAGCGGTCAAACTTTTTCTCGGCACTGTGATAGATGTGACGATAAAATGTGGGATGCAGTACAGCCAATCCCTGGCCATGATTGCAGTCGGTGTAGGCACCCAGTTGGTGCTCTATCATGTGGCACTGGAAGTCGGTCACCTTGCCGAGTTTGAGGATGCCGTTTTCGCCCATTGCCGAAGCCCACATCAGTTCAGAGCGGGCGCTACGTTGTACGGCCTCGTTGATGCGATCGCTGAGATTGCATGTGTGCGGGTGGCCGAAATAGGTCTCCATACAATGGCTCAGCGTATCGAAGGCTCCACTGATGACCTGCTTCATCGGCACGGTCTTGGTCAGATCTGCATCAAGGATGGCAAAGTCGGCAAACACGCCCCACATGGCACCTTTCACTTTCTTCTCTTCATCGGTGATCACAGCTCCATTATTCTGTTCCGAGCCAGTGCCGCTGGCAGTCACGACCACACCAAGAGGGATTGGGGTGCCTCCCGTTGCTACAATCTTGCAGCAGTCCGAGACTGATCCGCCACCGACGGCAAGGATGAGGTCAGCCTTAATCTCACGTGCCAATTGTTGCCCCTCCTGCACCTTTTTCAACGTTGGGTTGGGCATGATGCCGCCGAAGTCCGTCACCGTTTTGCCCGCCCCGTGCAAGATGGTCACGAGTCGGTCATAGAGTCCTGTACGCCTGATAGAGCCGCCACCGTAGGCCAGCATGACACGATTACCATAGCGGGTCAATTCCTGCTGCAACGTCTCCTCAAAGCATCCCTGCCCGAAATGGACTCGGACGGGAAAATGATAATCAAATCTGTTCATAATCTATATTTTTATCAATATCCACTGTCAATACTTCTTTGGCTATCGGCATTATAGCGATGGCCAGCGAGGGTGATCTGTGAAAGCTGCTCGTTGATGCTGCGCATTTCCTCATCGGTATAGATAATGTCGGCGGCTCCGAAGTTCTCGGTCAGATGATCCCACGACGTGCTGCCAGGAATGGCGACGATCCAGGGTTTCTGTGCCATGACCCATGAGAGGGCGACCTGTGCAGGTGTGCACCCCTTGCGCTGTGCGATCTCTGTCACATAATCCACCAGCACCATGTTCTTGTCGATGTTCTCTTGCTCGAAGCGTGGCACTTTGGAGCGGAAGTCATTGGCGGCAAAGGTCTGTCCGCGCTTCACTGCTCCCGTCAGGAATCCCTTGCCCAGCGGCGAGAACGGTACGAGGCCAATGCCCAGTTCCTCAAGCGTGGGGATTATCTCGCGCTCAGGCAACTGCCAGAACATCGAGTATTCACTCTGAACCGCTGTCAACGGGCAAACCTTATGCGCCCTGCGGATGGTATCCGCACCGGCCTCCGACATACCCCAGTGGAGTACCTTGCCCTCCTTGATCAACTGTGCGATGGTTTCAGCCACTTCCTCGGGTGCCGTGCCTTTATCGACACGATGCTGATAATAGAGGTCGATGTGGTCGGTGCGCAATCGCCTCAGCGAGCCCTCGACCGAGGCTCGGATGGTTGCGGCGCTACTGTCGAGTGTCTGTTTGAAGTCTCGCAAGGTAATGCCAAACTTAGTTGCGATTTTCACCTCGTTGCGTATGGGCTGCAGGGCTTCACCCACCAGTTCCTCGTTGGTGAAAGGCCCATAACATTCTGCCGTGTCAAAGAAGGTCACTCCCAACTGGTCGTGGGCCTTGCGGATCAACGCTATCATCTCCTTCTTGTCACGCGCATCACCATAGCCGTGACTCATGCCCATGCAGCCCAAGCCTAATGCCGAGACTTGCAGGTCTCTGCCTAATATTCTCTGTTTCATATTATTATGTGGTATTTTGTTATTCTTTTGGCAATTTGTCGTATTCTTCTTTGCTCAATATCCCAAACCACTCCACACCGGGCTTATCGGGGTTGGTGTTCGCCGCCAAGTGTGCAAAACGGCTATTGGGCGCAGCCCCATGCCAGTGCTTTACCCCAGGGGGACACATGGCCACATCGCCTGGATGAAGCACCTCAACCGGCTGGCCTTCTATCTGATGGTAGCCGACGCCGTCTGTCACGATGAGCACCTGACCGCCAGCGTGGGTGTGCCATGCGTTGATGACACCAGGCTCAAAGACAACGTAATGCAATCCGGGACATCCCGCCACATTGTCCGACGCCAAAGTGTTTGCCAGACGAATTGGCCCATTGAACGTCGGCAGTATCATCGTCGTGTCGGGAGCGGCAAAAATCAGGTTGTCTATACTTGCCTGATGAGCATACTCCACCATTTCTAATCCATTGTAATACTCGTCCGAGAGCGAATTGTCACCGTCATTGTAAGTCTCGGTGGGTTTCCAAGCCGAATCATAAATCACCACCTGCGAAAACCAGTTGTCCTTCGTAGCCCCGTGCCAATGACGCACACCGGCAGGAATCTGTAGCACATCACCGCGACGCAGAATCTGGGCTGGCTTGCCCTCCTCCTGATAGAGTCCCACGCCATCGGTCACCAGCACTACCATGCCGCCATGACGATGCCAACTGCTGTGTGCACCAGGACCGAACGTTACGACGTTGGTCTGTGGGAAATTGAACACAGAATCGACGTTAATCAACGGTTTCAGATAAGCCTCGCCCGTAAAAGCGGGATTGTCTATCCGTTCACCGATGGGAAACGAAATCTGTTCCTTAGTCACGACAGAATCTTTGACGACAGTCTGCTTGTTACCGCACGATGCCATCACAAGCAGGGAAAGTATGACTATTAATGCTTTATTCATGGCCAGGCCTAATTACTTAAGATTATGTTTCTCGAGCCACTTGGCAATGAGGTCGGCAATCACGGCGTTGTTCTTCTCCTGGAACATGAAGTGGCTGTTGCCGTAGATGTTCTCGTCGGGCAGATAGATAACCGTGGCATCACCGCCAGCGGCATTGTATTGCTTGGCAAAGTCACGGCACTGCTGCAGCACCATGCGCCAGAAACCCGTTGATTGGATGTCCTCAGGGCCGTTCTCGATATAATCTCCGAAAAGGAATAGCATGGGGACCTTGGCGGCCACAAACTTCTTGTAGGTATCACTGCCCACCTCAGGAGCAAAACCTGGCTCCACGGCGATGATTGCGGCCATATTATCGGCATCGGTAGCCCAACCCACGCGACCGCCTTGCGAGTGGGTCAGGTAGATGCTCTTCTTGCCCGTCATCGTCTGCACGTCTTTCAGCACCGCACTCAGGGCTTGGCCAAAGAGTGCTTCGTCATAGTTGCCCGTGTTGGGCGTCATCTGGCAGAAGAACTGGCGCTGCGCCTCATCGCCCTCTGGGAACTGCGATCCCTCGTAGCGCTCGGGTGCCACGCGACCGATGCGGAAGTGGGTGTACCAGGCCTGTTCGCCCACCTTAAAGCGGGTGCCGTCCACATCGCCCGGGTCATTGACAATCTCCTCGGTAGCTCCTGCTGCGCCACGCCTCGGCTGATCAACCAGGAATACTGAATAGCCTTTCTTCAAGAATATTTCCGACCAGCCCTCACGACCGTCGGGAGTAGATTGCCAGCCAGTGCGCGTCTGGCCGTAGCCATGCAGGAAAACGATGGGGATGCCACTGCCACCAGCAGGAATCTGATAGAAGGTGTTGGCATGATCCACGTGGGTCGTCGTGCCCTTGCGCGTCGCGTCCATCCAGTTTTGTGTCGGGTCATATTGACCCGGGATGGGATCTGTCACCCGTCCGCCTGACGAGAACACACCCTGCTTCTCAATAGTCAATTTGGTGGATTGCTGTCCAGTCTGGACTGAACATGCAGCGATGGTGATGGCCATTACTGCCATGGCACCGAAAAGATGAAGTTTTGTCATAACAATCAAGTTTATCATTGTGTTAGTGTTGATGGAATTGATGAGGCAAAATTACACATCAATCCCCGAACTTCAAGAAAACAAAGTTCGGGGATTATTTCACTTTTTACCGATTCTAAATGGTCTTGCGGTTCAGAAGCCTGCTATCTCACCGAGCCACTTGTCAATCTCGCCATGTTTCTTGTCCATGTCCTTGCCGCCCATCTCCTTGGTCACGATGCAGATGCCGTCCAGATGGTTGCTCTGAGGTGTAGCACTCACGATGTCGTCCAGTGTTGAGGACGGGCCGCTGTAGGCCGTGCAGAATGGGATGACCGTCTTGCCCTTCAGGTCGTACTGCTCCAGGAACGTAAACACGGGCATTGGAGCCGTGTACCACCACACGGGGACGCAGACGAATACCACATCATATTGCGCCATATTCTCGACTTTGCCCTTGATAGCTGGACGCTCGCCAGCCTCCTTCTCGGCCTTGGCATCTTCGGTGCAGGCGTTATACTCGACGGGATATGGTTTCTCGCGGATGATTTCAAACTCGTCGGCTCCCGTCTTCTGGGCAATGTACTGTGCCGCCTCACGTGTGTTCCCACTCCACGAGAAGTAGGCAACCAGTGTCTTCTTTCCTTTCAGACTCATAACTTCCTTGTTTTCTGTTTCACTTTCGTTTGTTTCGTTACTCACTTGTCTTGCTTTCGCCGTGCAGGCACTCAGCCCCATCACGGTCAGCAGCACCGCTGCCAGCATCATGAAAAATCTTGTCTTCATATTTGATTTGGTTTTAGTTGATTATTAATGCAGCGGGTTGTGTTTTGGGTTATGCTGTTAAAAAGAATTTTCTATCACTGGGCCAGGATCTTTTTACCATTGACGATGTTGATACCGGGCTGAATGGTAGCCAGGCGGCGACCGTCAATCGAATAGATACGGCAATCGTCCGGTCTGGAGTCGGCCATGACCTGGTTAATCCCTGAAGAGCCAGATTGCGCTTGCCAAAAGGCCACCGCATCGTCAATCCAGCCCTCGGCTACTGTGCCGGTACCCAGACCGAAGCCGTGAGGCAGGCCGCTATAGGCGTGGAATTCGGTGGGAATGCCCAGAGCGGCAAGGCTTTCAAGGCGACTTTGCATAGTCCGCCACGATGCAATGCCATCGCTGGTACCGCAGCAGGCATAGGTGGGCGCATCATCCTGGCTCACGGCGGTATATCCTGTGTATTGCATGATAACGGCCGAGGCTTGAGGGACATCGGTGCGTCCCGTCAACTGGTGAAGGTAGCCGCTATTGCCCAGCGTCGCTGCCATGCGGGCACCAGCCGAGCCGCCCCACAGCGAGTAGCCGTCAGGATTCACCCCGAGTTCATCGGCATGGTCACGGATGAATGTGATGGCCCGTGCCAGGTCCTCATAGGCATCGTCAGGACGATAGATCAGCGCAAAGGCATTATACCCTTTCTTGGACAGTTCCAGTGCATGAGGGTAACTGTCATGCATGGCTCCCACATAGGAGAAGCCGCCGCCAGCGTTGCAGATGGCAAAGGGAGCGCCATTCTCACCCTTGAAAAAGAACAGACCGGTATTGCGCAACTCGGGATTGGCCTGCTTCTCGGCCTCGGTATAGATGTCGAGAAAGCAGCCATCAGCATGAGAGCGCAGGTAGTTGCACACCTCCACGGTCTTGTCGGGGTCGATGTAGTTGTACCACGCCAGGTCAAGATCCTCGAGGGTGGTGCCACTCCAGTAGCCCGTGTTCACGGGAAAGATGAGACGGCCATAGTCCTTAAAGGCAGGGTCGTTGATAACATCTTCGATCAGGGTCTCACGAGTGTAACAAGCCTGCTGCTCGTTTGCCGGGAAGAAAAACGGCAGGGCATTGTAACAGAACTCCCACACGGCATTGAAGTCGTGCTGGCCGCCCTCCTTCATGTGATAGGAAAAATTGCTGGCATTGAATGTGTCGCTCAAGGCAGCCATGGCGAGTGCCTGGTTGTGGGTCTGGGGGCGGCGCACGTCATTGGTCCCGACGGCGTACCAGACGTAGAAGTTGTTGCCATAGGGTGAGGCATTCACCAGGTCGGCCAGGAACTGAGCCGTTTCCTCGGGATAGTATTGACCGCCATACATGCCCTGGCTCCAGTTATCACCACTCATGGGCAGGTACATGCGGCTATAGGGGAATGCCTGCTCAAAGACATACCATGTGGTGATGGCGCCCAGCGAGAAGCCACCGATGGCACGATGCTCGCGCGAGGCGAGGATGCCCTCGGGGGTGAAATCAGTACAATAGGTGCTGTAACGGCTCTCGACGGCAGGAATCAGGTCATTGACATATTCCTGAGAGAACACAGCAGCCTCACGAGTGCTCTCGCCCCAATCCTTGGCCTGGTTATCCTTATCCCACGTCGGTGACACGGCGATGAAAGGCCGGCACAAGCCACTCTCAATCAAGTGGTCGAACAGATGCACCATCGGGGTTTTGCTGTTGCCATTTCGCCCCAGGAAATATTCTTGGGCAACGCCTGACCAGCCATGCAGCAGATAGATGATGTCATACTGCTTGGACGGGTCGTAGCCATAGGGCACATATACATAGGCGGGCTTGTGGGTCACAGGCTGGCTGCTTGAAGTGTAGTCCTTGGAGTCATACTCTACAAGTTCTATCGTTCCTTGATGCTCTGCTGCCTGGAAAAAGTCTGACGGGACAGGCATGGTGTATTGTATCTCAAAATCTGAAGGAGTGCCGCCAGTCTCGGCCAGGGCCTCAACGCCGTCGGTCGAACAGGCAGTAACCGCCATCAGCATCGTCATGTTAATAATCGCTCTCTTCATTTCACCTTAAGTTTTATCGGTTTTGGTTATTGGCCTTCTTGATATCGACCAGCGACACGTTCTCGTTACGGTAGCGGGCCATCGGGTTGCGTTCACGCTCCAGTGTCAGTGCTTTCGGCGGACAGGCATGGACGCAGGCAAGGCAATACTCGCAAGGGCCCGAGAACTCGGCACGGCTATCCGTCATGCTGAAGTTGCCGTGAGGACAGACGGCTGCACAGGTGCCACAGGCAATGCAGGCTTCGACATTCAGCCTCAACAGGCGCTCGGCCTCCATCGGGAAGTGGTTCTCCTGCAACCGCTTGAGCCATCCGCGCATCTGGTCATCAATCTCGACATGACTGATGTATTGCCGCTGGCTCTCCACGTCGGCGACCAGTTGAGCGAGGGCCTCGGGAATGTGTTTGTCAATGCGCGTCTGCTCATTCATGTCAAACACCGGCAGGTAATTGTCAACCATGAACAGCGTGTTGATATAATGGACGGTGAGTCCTTGCTCCAGGCAGTACTCATTCCACCAGTCGGCAACGTTGGCGGCATGGTTGCCATAGGTGATAATCGAAAAGATGTACCTTGCCTTGAGCCGCGCCTTGTTCACAAATTCCCGAACCATGAGCGGCGCCGCGGCCGCAAAGTCTGGAAAGACAATGCCGATCTCGTCGGCCTCATAGTCCAGTGCACCGTCTTTCAACGCTTGTGGAATACTGATTGGCTCTGCCGAGAAGGCCCTTGCCGCATACAAGCTGTTGCCTGTAGCGGTGAAATAAAACACAATCCGTTTCTTGTTCTTTTCCATATCGTCTCCCGTGGTTGCGGCCAGCGAGGTCAAGCCTGTGGATGACAAAGTGGTCGTAGCCACAATACATCCCATGGCCTTGAGCGCATCACGCCGGTTCATTTTGCGGTTCTTGTTCATTGAATTATCTGTTTCTTGCCGTTGATATCTTGATTGCTAGTCCCTGGTCGGTAGTGGAGGACTGATCCCAACTGTTAACTAAAACCTGAAGCCTTAAGCCTAATAGAATCATGCCGCAAAATAACAATGAATACCCGAAACCGTCGTTAAACAGATTTCGGGTATTTATTTCAATAATTCCGTTTCTCTTGTGTGTGTCTGCGGTTTTATTCGCGGAAGGTGGTGGGCGTTGTGCCCAGATACTTCTGGACGTAGCGGCTCAAATAGGACGGCGAGGAGAAACCGAACATGTCAGCAATCTCATTCAGTGTCAGCGTCTTGTCGCGCAACAGGCGGCTGATGTCAAGCGATGTGTAACGGATAATCCAATAGTTGGCGGGAAAGCCGCTCACCTTCTTGGACACTTCGGACAGGTACTTGGACGTGACGCACAACTTGTCGGCATAGTAGGCGACCTCGCGGTTCTGACGGTAATCGCCACGCTCCAGCATTTCCAGAAAACCCTCCATCAATTGGGCATACTGGGCCGAAACCGTCTCTCCGCCATGCAACTCCACATGAAAGTCAAACAAGTCGATAATCATGCACTGGATGGCATTGATCATCGCGTCACGGTGAAAGTTGTGGGTAGTCAGTGCCAACCGTCGCTTGATGTAGTCAAAATCCAGGGCACACACACGCTGCTGCTCAGGCGTGAGGCGCATGATGGGGTTGTTGAACAGTGCCAACTGGCCTTTGGTGCCATAATTGCTATTCGGAGTCGAGATAGCGATGAACTCTGGTGTCACATAGACCACATCAACCACGAAGTCATCACTTTGCACGACATTAGACATCAAGTCAGTACGCCGTACCACCAGGCAATCCCCAGCCGTCATGCGATAGGTGCCGTTATTAAACTCAAATGTGCATGACCCCTGATGGCAATAGGCGTGGCACAGATAGCCGACATAGGCGCTAACTCCCGTCAGCGCACTGATATCACTGCTTCAATCGGACTCGCCAATGAAAGTAACGGTGTAACGTCTTGAGGTTACGGTGTCACTCCAATGGGTCATCGTCCGTGATGGTTGGTTGTCCATGCTAACTCCTCGCCAGCAGGTCCTTCTCCATCGTGTTACGTTTATATGTTGTCGCCCCTCATACCGCCAGCCTGTTCATTGTTAAGCCAGCGGTCCTCTCGGGGGCATGTCTTTCTCTTACATATAAGGGTTCTTCCGGCCCAAAATTACCAGGTATCCGCGCGCGATGATGGCATGCTCACGGGTAGGGTGGGGCGTGTTCATCTTGTTCAAATGTTCAAGTTGTTCACGTGCGGAATGACTGAACGCTAATTAATCAGGTCAACCGCCTTCTTCTTCGCCTCACGTTCAATTTTGCGGTATCTGGCGAACTCCCTGCTGCCTTCGACATGGCCTGACATCGAACTGATTAGGTTGGGGTCCTGAATCTGATTGTATAACAGACCGATGAACGTACGGCGCGCAAGGTGGCTGCTGGCTACCTCGTAGAAGGGCTTTTGGGTTTGCTCACCTGATACGGGATCAAGGACAGTGACCATACGATCTATACCACATATCTTGAACACCTCCTTGATGGCTTCATTGTATTTCTGCGAGCTGATGAACGGCAGTAAAGGGTTGCTGTTGACCTTGCTCTTGTACGGCGATAAATCAACGTTACGGTACTTCTCGAGGATAGCGGTGGCTCGGTCATTCAAGGGAACCTCTGCTGTTACCGGCTTGTTATCTTTGGTCTTTCTTGGGATATAC
>ONKF01000007.1 GCA_900318335.1 uncultured Prevotellaceae bacterium | reverse complement strand
CCGCATTTTCATGTGTGGTATGAAAACTACAAAGCGATAATCACTATCCAGGACGGAATTGTTACTGGTTCTTTGCCTCGCAGGGCATTAAAACTTGTCTATGAATGGCTTGACCTACATAAAGATGAGTTGATGAGCAACTGGGAACGCCTTACCAATAGTGAGAAGCCCGAGAAGATAGAACCCTTAAAATAATTATATCATGGATGCTAATTCATTATTGCTGACAGTAACAAAAGCTGAATATGATAGAGACTATACACTGCGTATCACATTCAGCAATGGAGAAGTTCGACTTGTGGATTTCACACCATTGATGCAAAAGGGAATCTGCAAGAAGTTGCAAGATATTGACTACTTTAAAGCGTTCACTCTTGACCCATTCACAATTGACTGGAACGATGAAATAGGATTTGCTCCTGAATACCTTTACGAACGCGGTGTTCAACCCAATTAGATTGTTGAATTTCATCAAGATGTATCATCAAGCACGCATGGGAAAAGTAACTAGCGCCTCATGAACAATAACTCACCGAAATCTAAAAGAAAGTGAGTGTTTAGGCATGTTTTCTGCTAACTTTGCCGATGAAACATTTATCATATGAATAACAAGATACTGGAATTCTTCAGATACTTCTATTACCGTTGGGCCCATGCGATGATTAATTTTGGTTGGAGCAAGAATTACTCATTTCATTGCGCCAATTGGAATTCTGGTATCATCATATCGAACATCTATACGATAATCTTGATTTTGGCGTATCTGATTATCGGTGAAATGCAACGAGATGCAGAGTTACTATTGGCGATTCCGAGTCTTATCATAGGCCTTTTATTGCTGAACAAAATATTCACCGATAACGATGATGAACGGTTTTACAAAATGATGGATGAGAAATATAGAGATGAGAAATATCGGACACTCAAAGGCTACCTGGTTTTCCTATACTACATACTGTCACTGTTTAGTTTTATCGCAGTCAGCATTTTCGTCGCGCAGCACAAGTGACATATCTTTACAAATAACTAATTGAATGTTCGCGAAAAACAGGTTATGCTAGAAATAAAGAATCAAATAATAGAACGTATTGATGAATTCACTGTTAATGGTCATGATAGTGATAGTGAAGGCATGATTCTTGAACATTGCCATATTCATGAGCTTGATATAGTGGCGGTTAGATTTTCGGGAAAAGTGAGTATCTGTAACTGTGTTATTGACAAATTGGGCATTCATTCTACTGTGTTTGGTGCTGGTCTTATGTTCACAGGAAACATCGAATATCTTTTATGGCTTCTTCAGTTTCTTTGACTGCATCTTTGAGAAGCAACTGATAGTAAAGAATAACATATTCAAGAAAGGGACTGATTTGTTAACGCGAGAGAACAAAGGATTTGATAACTGTTTTTATGGCGGTGTCATCTTGACTGATAACATCGGCCCTTTGAGTGTTATGCCATAATCCCCTGTCTTTTCAAGGCATAGGGCGGTTGAACAACTTTTCCAAAATCATAAAAGCCAGGACGAGTACCAGCGCCTCATGAATAATAAAATCGTGATTAAGTGAGCGCAATGCCATGCTTGCATGAGCATTGTCGAGCGAGAACGATTTATCCAAATCACCGAAATCAAAAAGAAAATGAGTGTTTAGCAAAGATTATTTGCTACTTTTGCAACAATATAATCTTGCTTCTTATGAAAAAGATACTTTTGTTAATGGCTATTCTATTGCCTTTCGTTTTCATTTCATGTGGTGACGATAAAGACGAACCCGTGGCCGACAACCACGAGTTTATTGACTTGGGCTTGCCCAGCGGCACGCTGTGGGCAACATGCAATGTTGGTGCTAATAGTCCAGAGGAATACGGCGATTACTTTGCATGGGGCGAGACTGAGCCAAAGGTGGCTTATTATTGGAGTAACTATAAATGGCGTAACGGCAACGATTACAAGCTGACGAAATACTGCACCGAAAGCAAGTATGGCTTTGTTGACCACAAGACGCAGTTGGTTCTAGGGGATGATGCTGCCTACGTTAACTGGGGTGCATTATGGCGTATGCCGACCAAAGAACAGGAAAAGGAACTGATTGATAAGTGCACTTGGACAGAGACGACGCAGAATGGCGTGTACGGTCTGTTGGTTACCGGTCCGAATGGTAATACCATCTTTTTGCCTGCTACTGGCGGCAGATTTGATGATGGACTCAACCTGACGGGGTCGCACGGTGGCTATTGGTCGCGTACACTTTACGAATATGAATCTAACAAGTCCTGCGGCCTATTCTTCGGTTCTGGTCGTTTAGATTGGGAAAGCTACCGCGACAATGGGTTTACCGTCCGTGCTGTGCGTGTCTCGCAGAATTAGCATTGATGCCGTCTTTTTAAGGTCTAGGCGGTTGAATTACTTTTGTGGTAATTCAACCGCGTGTTATATTATGTGGGTGTGTCATCCTCTGGATTTATGATAATTGGGTGAAAAGGATATGTTTTGGGGCTAGCAATTCGTCGATTTCGGTATTTTTGCGTCTTATAATATAGAACGCCGAATGCGCGTTTTTGAGATTATGTTTGGCAACAGTAAACGCAGGAATATTGACAAGGAGATAGAGGCAAACCTTGACGCACTGGTGAGGTTTGCTTATTTCCGTGTCAATGACCGTGCCGAGGCCGAGGATATTGTTTACGAAGCCGTGCTGCGATTGCTCGAAAACAGCGGTAATGTCGACGAAGCGAGGAGTTACTTGTTCCGAATCGTTTACAACCTCATTCAAGACAAGTATAGGAAGGACCGGGTCACGGTTCCCTGTGATGGTATTGATATGCCCGAAGTTGACGAGAACGACAAGCTCGATCAGGAAGAAATCAACCGCATTAATCGTCTGCTTGACGGCTTGCCGCCCAATGAAGCTGAAGCAGTGAGGATGAACGTTGTCGATGAACTCTCATTTGTGGAAATCAGCCGTATATTGGGCATTCCACAAACCACTATCAAATCCCGGTTCTATTCGGGGATGAGGAAATTGAAGCAGAAGTATTTCGGCACTAATTTATGACCGTTATGGAAGATTTTCAGGACGTAAGAGAAATGTTAAAGCCTCGCCGTGCGATTATGGCCTCTCGCGAGCTGCGAGAGCGCATAGGTGATGGCCTCCCGAAAAACAAACGCCATATCACAACCGGAACATGGCTGTGGCGTGCAGCTGCATCTGTGGCGATTGTTATAGGCATTGCATGGTTCGCTGGAACACATAACACCTCGTCATCGGCCAACGATGATTGCATCGTGTATGTCGAGGGAAAGCAAGTGAGCGATAATGTGGCCCGAAGCATTGCCGAGGCCGATGTCGCCAAGATGGAGCAGTTCATGCTGACCGTGTCTCGGCAACGAGCCGAGGAGGAAGCAAAAGTCAATCAATTCATGCAACATAAACCCATATCAAGATGAAACGATTTCTCATTATCATAACGTGCATCATGACTGCAATAGCAGTTTATGCCAATCCGCCCAAGTTGAACGTGGAAAACCTCTTTGACGGTCGCTATAACGGCAACAAGAATGTGACCATTACCATCTACAGGAATAATGGCAACTTCTATCGTGGCATGACCATAAAGAATAATCCGGGTATCATCAAGACAATTGCCGAGGCCATCTCTAAGGATGCTCCCAGGGCTAAAGACTATTCGGATCATCAAGATGCCGACGGGCAATACACCTCGCTCCAGATTGTCAACAATGGTGAGGTTATCTACATTGGGCTGCAACGGGATAAACATGGCGGCGCATTTTTCTTCATTCAAGGCAAGGATAAAGCATTTAAGTAATTAACACATAACTCATTATGGATAAAATTCTGAAAGCCATCTTATTGGTGGCTCTGCTCCCTGTGTCCCTTTTTGGACAGGAGAACAATGATTCTCTGAACATTGATTCCATTGCCGACTATTGGGATAAAGTACTGGAATTGAACGAAGTGGTAGTAGTGGGTCATCGCACTGTGCTTAAGCAGGAACCCGACCGCATCGTTTATCTTACCAAGAACGACGCGTTCACTTCAGGGCTGAATGGCATCGAGGTGCTTGACCGCATTCCACGTGTGACCGTCGAGGGCGATGCAGTGACTGTGGCTGGTAAGTCGTCGGTGCGTTACATAGTTGACGGCCGCTTGCTCGAGATGTCCGACGAGGCAGTCGCTCTACAGTTGAAAAACTTGCAGGCTTCAGGTATTGAGAAAATTGAGGTTCTCACTACGCCACCAGCTAAGTATGCCGCGGGAACCAATGTGGCATTTATCAGTATCACCACCCGCAACGAGACGTTGGGCACTCGCGGCAATGTGTGGGGTAGGGGTATGGTTAGAGAGGGCTTCAGCTATATGCTGGGTGGCAACCTGTCTCACTCCACTAGACGGGTCGAACTCTCGGCCGATGCCAGCTGGTCCGACATCCGTGGCATCAATGACCTGGACCGCACCTACACCTTTGCCGACCACCTGAAAACATCAAGCCGTCGCACCGATTTCACTAACGGGACATTTGGCGTCAATGCGCTTTTCAAGTATAAATTCAGTAATCGTATCTCGGCTGGAGCTATTGTCAATTTCGGAACCGTGCGTATGAGGAGTGACCTCAACGATCTGATGAATGATAATGGCCAGATTTCCAGCTCGCACAATCATTCACCATCAAGGCCCAACAATGCGCTCACATTGACCGCATTCACCGATTGGATACTTGACGGCATGGGGAAGACGCTCAGCATCACCTACAACTACTTTAATCGGTCCACTCGTTCATTTGCCGATGTGTCAACGACTTGGGGTGAGGAAATGGCCAGAATAACAAATGAGGGTAACAACAGGTACCACATCCATTCGGCAAAGCTGGATGCCACGTTACCGTTTTCTGATTTTAAGATGGAAACGGGAATGGCATTCACCGGCATCGGTAATAACACATCGCTCATTGTGGGTAACTACGATGGCGGGACTTGGGCCATTGACCCGGCTCAGAGCAACAATTTCAACTATGACGAGAACACCGCCGCTGCCTATGTCAGCGCCGAAAAGAGTTTCTCCAATTCATTTTACGGGAAACTGGGACTGCGGTATGAGCACACCGATGTGAAGGGGCTTCAGGCTATAGGTAACGAGCGGCATAACAATAGCTATGGCTATCTCTTCCCGTCGATAAACATGAGTTGGAACAGCGCGAGGGTGGGGCGCATATCCCTGTCCTATTCCATGGGTATCACCCGTCCCAACTTTGCGGACCTCAACCCGTTCCGTTACTACACCACAACCAGCGACTATGTGTCGGGTAACCCGGATTTGAGGCCATGCATAGCGCATAATGCCGAGATAAACTATAGTTTGAACGGTTTCTATGCCGTGCTCTATAATTCATATAACCGCAATTCTATAGGCTATGTGACCCGTTTCAATGGCGATGGTTCGCAATACACAATACCCGAGAATTGCATCGACAACAACAAAGTGGGACTCTATGCGTCCTATTACCGTTCATTCTTCGACTGGTGGAACGTAAACCTGGGTTGCGAGGTGTTCAATACCTATGCCAGATCCAAGATTGCCGACTTCCGGGAGCAAGATGACCGCAGTTGGAGTGGCAAACTCGAACTCAATACCTCGTGGATGCTCAATCGCCCCAAAACACTCATTTTCAATGTGCGGTTCAGTCACTTCTTTCCCTATCATGAGCGAATGACTCAATATGAGGCGATGTCGCTGATAGGCTTTGAATTGCGGTATATGCTGCTTGATAACCGCTTGGCACTAACGGCCGCTGTGAGTGACCCCTTCGGCTGGAATATCACCAAATCCACGGCACGATATAACGGCTACAGCGTTTACTCTTGCAATGACATTCACTCTCATTCGGTCTCGTTACGCATTTCCTATTCTTTCGGCAGGAATAAGGTCAACAACGTCTATCGAGACACCAAAGAGCGTGAATCCAGCCGTTCCAATTGAGCTTCATTTAATTAATAATACCTGTTTCATTTCTTCAGCGCATCTCATTCACGGGGTGCGCTTGGTTTGTGTGGGAGCGGGAAGGGAGTGCGTGAGAAGCGGGAATGGGGATTAGAAAGGGAGGAAGCGAGACTCGGGAGTGGGGATTAGCCAGCGAGGAAGCGAGACTCGGAAGCGGTTTGAGGCGATGGTGCGAGCCAACAGCACGTGATTTTGTGACAGATGGTTAGAACCAAGAGAAAGGATTTCTGCCAGAACCTTCAAACGGGTTTCCGAAAGAATGGAACATATAACAAATCACCGTTAAGACAGAGCAAGCTATTATTCCTTTATTCCATCCTATATAGCAACAAAACAGAAGGGCCACAAATGAAACCAGCAAGGCAAAAGCAATAACCATTTCTCTTTTGTCCTTGTGTAAGAGCTGCTTTATTTTTTCACGATAGTTCATATTACAAAAGTAATATTTTTATAGACAAACAGCAAAAATCATGCCAAAAGAAATAAAATTCAACATCAAACTGACGATTGTGGGCAAGGAGTCTCTGGTTACTGCAAGTACCAATGTCAAAGCTTTGGCAAAGGAGTTTGGCTTAGCTCATGCAGAAGCAAAGAAATTCCAATCAGGTATCAGTAAGTGGAGTGCGTGAGAAGCGGGAGTGGGGATTGGCGAGGGGGAGGAAGCGAGACTCGGGAGTGGGGATTAGCCAGCGAGGAAGCGAGACTCGGGAGTGGGGATTAGAGTGGGAGGAAGCGAGATTCGGGAGTGGGGATTAGAAAGGGAGTGCGTGAGAAGCGGGTGCGACAAGATTCACTTCGTGCATCTTGTGCGCTCCCGCGGGGGCGCTGCCTTTGAACAACCGATTGCTGCGCAATCTTTTGGTCATTTTGTTAAGGGGTGCGCTCGAGTAAACTCGGCGACACCCCTATAACAAAACAACCAACCGCTGTTGGCGGTCGGTTGTTCAAAGGCGGAGAGGACAAGATTCGAACTTGCGGTAGAGTTACCCCTACGGCAGTTTAGCAAACTGCTGGTTTCAGCCACTCACCCACCTCTCCGGTAGCTATGCTGAAAGTATTTTCAAATAGCGAGTGCAAAGGTACTGCTTTTTTTGATACTTGCAAGACTTTTGGCGTTTTTTTTTCAAAAAAAAGTCACAAATAGCGGTAAAGGTCTTTTTTCTCGGTTTTTAAGTGCCACAATTACAATTTTTTGTATCTTTGCACTCCGTTAAGGGCGGGCAATAATTCCCGTCAACATTTTTAAACCGTCAATCATAATGGCAGACATCACAATAGCGGGCGTAATGCGCGCTGGGGCATATTCGCCCAATCACATTGGCAACGACACGGCCATCTTCAACCTCGTGGCCGAGCAGCTGCGCAAGCGCGGTTGCCAGGTAAACGTTTATAGCGAGGATCAATTCAATAGCACGGACATCCAGGAGCCTGTGGTTCTTGCCATGTGCCGTGAACGGGAAAGTATAGCAAAGTTGCAGCGTCTGGAGGATGAGGGCAAGCTGGTCATCAACTCGGGCTATGGCATCGAGAACTGTACCCGCGAGCGCATGACGCGCATCCTGCTGGGTAACGGTATTCCTTATCCCGAGAGTATCATCGTCAACACTAACGAGAACATCAAGTCGCAGCTCAAGAAGGCCGGCTTCAAGTCCTGCTGGATCAAGCGTGGTGACTTCCATGCCATGCACAAGGAGGACGTGAGCTACGTCCGTCATCCTGAGGAGGCCCAAGAGGTGCTCCAGGAATACTTCTACCGTGGCATCACCCGCGCCGTCATCAATGTGCATCTGCAGGGTGACCTGGTGAAGTTCTATGGCGTTAAGGACTCGCAGTTCTTCTATTGGTTCTACCCCTTTGACGAGGGTCACAGCAAGTATGGCTGGGAGGAAGTCAATGGCCATTCCCAGGGTATCGACATCGACCTCAAGGAGTTGAAGGATATCTGCTCGCGCGCGGCCGAAGAGCTGAACGTGGTCATCTACGGTGGCGACTGCATCGTGGACCCGGACGGTACCATCCGCATCATCGACTTTAACGACTGGCCCAGCTTCGCGCCGTGCCGCAACGAGTCGGCACCCCATATCGCCAAGGCTGTCCTGGCACTTGCCAAGGCTCACATGGGGCTTTAAACAGCACATTTCTTATTTATAATAGACACACAACACAATTTTACAACGATACATGACATTAAAAGAGGAATATCAAGCATCGCTCAAGTCGTCGGACACCGAGGAGTGGTTTGACCTGCACTTCCATCGTCCCTTAGGCTTCTTGTGGGCGAAGTTTTTTGCCAAGTTGGGCGTTAGCCCTAATGCCATCACCGTTGCCAGTATCTTCATGGGAGTGGCCGGTGGCGTGCTGCTGTATTTCGGTCAGCCCGACCTGGCCTGGCTGAATTGGATTGGTATGCTGCTCATCACGTGGGCCGACACCTTTGACAGCGCTGATGGCCAATTGGCTCGTCTCACCCAGCAGTATTCACGCATGGGCCGCATTCTAGACGGCGTGAGTGGTGATTTCTGGTTTGCCGCTATCAGTTTTGCGCTGGTATTCAGGGAACTGGACTTCGGCGACAGCCTGTTGGGCAACTATTTTTCCAGCCACGAGTGGCAGATTTGGGCCTTGGGTATTGCTTCGGGCTTGAGCCATGCGCTGCAAGCCGCGATGGCCGACTATTACCGCCAGTTCCACCTCTTCTTCCTCAAGGGGCAGCAGGGTAGTGAGCTGGACAGCACATCCAAGCTCAGGGAGCAGTATCATCAGTTGGAGTGGGGCGCATTCTGGCGTAAGGTGCCTCTGTTCTTCTATCTCGGTTACACCGGTAATCAGGAACGTATGACCCCCAACATGCAACGCCTGCGTGCCACCCTCGGTGAGCGCTATGGCGAGGATGGCGTGCCCTCACAGGACTTCCGTGACTACTTCCGCCAGCTGAGTCTGCCGTTGATGAAGTATACCAACATCTTGACCTTCAACACCCGCATCATCGCATGCTTTATCGCAGTGCTGATTAATATGCCATGGCTCTACTTCGCCTTTGAGATCGTGGTGCTCAATATCCTGTTGATTTACATGATTGTGCGTCACGAGGGCATCTGCAAAAAAGCGCTCAAGTACCTCAATACACATTGAATTATTAATCCTTAATCCATATTACTCACGATGAAAAAAACTCTAAACGGCCTCTTTGTGCTGCTTGCCGCCATCATTGGCTTGCAGGCTACAGCAGCAATTCCTACCAATTACTACAACAGCGCCCTGGGTAAGGCAGACCGCGACTTGATGGTGTCTCTGCATCAGATCATTAATGGGCATTACGAGATTTATTACAATAACTTGTGGGAGAAGTTCAAGACAACCGACTGTAACGGCAACACCATTATTGACCGTTACTCCGACTCCCAGTTCACCTATAGCACCGATCAGTGTGGCACTGGTGGCTATAACTCTGTGGGTGATTGCTATAACCGTGAGCACTCGGTGCCCAATAGTTGGTGGGGAGGTAATAGCACTACAGCCGACACGATGTACACCGACCTGTTCCACATGTATCCCACAGATGGCTTTGTGAACGGCAAACGCGCCAATTTCCCCTTTGGTGACTGTGCCAATGGCACGCAGTGGGGTACCGGTAAGTTGGGTGCTTGCACCCACAGCGGTTATACAGGCACAGTGTTTGAGGTGGCCGACGAGTACAAGGGTGACTTTGCCCGCACCTATTTCTATATGGTCGTGCGTTACATGGACCGCGTGGGTTCTTGGACCAATGGTGATGGCAGCAAAGTGTTTACCAATAACACCTACAAGCACCTCACGCCGTGGGCCATCAGCCAGTTGCTGGCATGGCACCGCAATGACCCCGTCAGCGATCTTGAGACTAGACGCAACGAGGCCGTATATGGTATCCAGCACAATCGCAACCCCTTCATTGACCATCCCGAGTTGGCCGAATTCCTGTGGGGCAACAATACTGGCGCCGCATGGACCGGAAGCGCCACCAATTCGCCCATTATCTCTACTCCCTCTAATGGCTCAACCATCAACGTGGGCACCAATACTGGCGAGGGCGTGTCCAAGTCCATTACCGTCAAGGGCGTTAATCTGACCAAGTCTGTAACCGTAGCTGTTACGGGCGCTGGATTCAGTGTTACCCCGACAACGCTTACCGCAGCCGCTGTCAATGCCGGCACAACCATTAGCGTTACCTATAATGGAACTACCACCAATGCGACTGGCCGTTTGACCATCAGCAGCACCGAAATCACCAATTACTCTGTCACCCTCACCGCCACCTATAACACTGGTGGCAGTTCTGGTGGAACCGAGACCGTTGAAACTTGGGAAGGCTGTGCTACAGGCGGCTATTGGACCCAAGCCGTACAAGGCCATGCATTCTCGTGGAACTTTATTGATGCCGGTATCTGGGCCGATGCTAATAGGAATGGTGCCCTGAGTTGCCGTTTTGGCAAAAACTCAACTTCCACAATCGAGATGACTCAAGACTTGAGTGACGGTGTGAGCAAAATCTCATTCTATGCGGCTAAATGGAGCTCCAGTGAAGCGAATCCCACCCTCCAAGTGCAATATAGCACCAATGGAGGTAGCACTTGGAGCACCGCTGGCTCATGTACGCCTACAACGACCTGGCAACAGTATATCTTCAACACGGATGTTCACGGCGATGTACGCATCCGCATCAAGCAGAGCGCAGGTGCCCGTCTCAATATAGATGATATTGCCATTACCAGCAATCCTGCTGTTGTTGAACCCACGTTGACAATCACTGCGCCTGGTGCGATTGATGCAGTCCAGGGTGACGCTTCGCCCATTGTGTCGGGTACCGTATTGGCCGAGAATAACACTCAGGCTATTACTCTGACCGTTGACGGCAACTTTGAGGTGAGTCTTAATAAGGTGAATTGGGCAAACACTATCACGCTTGACCCGACAGGCGAGACTTACTACGTGCGCTTGAAGAGCACTGCCGTTATCGGTTCCTATGAGGGATCCATGGTCGCTAGCGTTGGAAACAAGCAGGTTTATGCCGACGTGCATGGTGCCGTCCATGCCCGCATGGGTGACGTGAACATGGATGGATCTGTCAGCATCACCGATGTGACAGACTTGATTGATTATCTGCTGGGCAACTCCACGGTAATCGATGAGGAAGCGGCTGACTTGAGTGGCGATCACAGTGTCGGTATCACCGATGTGACTGAACTGATTGACATCTTGTTAAATCCCGCAGCCACGATGAACAAGGCTTGGGATGCAATGCCCACGATGGGAGGCATCTTCATTGAAAACAAGTGTGACGGCGAGATGTTGGAAATCTATGATATGGATGGTAACTGCAAGGCTGTGGTGACGAATAGCGGTAACAGCACCGTAGAGTTGCCTGCCGGCATCTACCTCGTGTCTGGAGACACCCACTCCCGCAAGGTGGTGGTCAAATAAGTAAACATTACTTGATTCATACTAAAAGAAAAGAGTCCTGCACTGTGATGCGGGACTCTTTTCTTATATGTTCTTTGGGTCGGTGCTTACCTGCCAATGCAGTGGTACTCAAATCCTGCCTGCTGCAGTTCTTCACTGTCGAGGATATTGCGGCCATCCAGGATTAATCGTCCCTTCATCTTGTGCAAGAGTGTGTCGATGTTAGGCATGCGCAGTTCCTTCCATTCGGTCACAAGCATCAGAGCGTCACACCCCTCAGCGGCTTCATACATGTCGTGGGTATAGGTCACCATGTCACCGATGCGGCGACGGCACTCGTTCATGGCTACCGGATCATAGACCTTGACCGTGACGCCAGCCTTGAGCAGCAAGTCGATCAGTACCAGCGAGGGAGCCTCACGCATATCGTCAGTCTCGGGCTTGAAAGCAAGCCCCCAGATGCCCACGGTCTTGCCCTTGAGCTGTGCAATGTCTCCGTAATAGTTGACTAACTTGTGGAACAGGATCAGCTTCTGCTCGGCATTGACCTCCTCGACAGCTTGCAGCACGCGCATGTTGTAGCCGTGGTCAGCTGCTGTTTTGATGAGGGCTTTCACATCCTTGGGGAAGCAGGAGCCTCCATAGCCACAACCGGCATAGAGGAATTTCTTGCCGATGCGGGTATCGCTGCCGATGCCCTTGCGCACCATATTGACATCGGCACCCACGAGTTCACACAGGTTGGCGATGTCGTTCATGAAACTGATGCGGGTGGCAAGCATTGAGTTGGCGGCATACTTGATCATCTCGGCAGATGGGATGTCGGTGAAGATGAGTCGGTCACTCACAATCATGAAGGGCTTGTACAGGCGTGCCATGAGTTTGCGGGCACGCTCGCTCTCCACACCCACAACCACGCGGTCGGGACTCATGAAATCCTTGACAGCGTTACCTTCCTTCAAGAATTCCGGATTGCTGGCAACATCAAATTCCACTTGCACGCCACGTGCGTCAAGTTGCTCTTGAATAACGGCCTTGACCTTACGCGCCGTACCCACGGGCACGGTGCTCTTGGTCACGACAACAATATAATGATTCAGGTGCTGGCCGATGGTCTTGGCGACCTCGAGGACATACTTCAGGTCGGCACTGCCATCTTCGTCGGGTGGGGTGCCCACAGCGCTGAAGACGATGTCCACCTCGTTGAGCACATCTTCCAGCCGTGTGGTGAAACGCAAGCGTCCTGACTTAGCGTTCTTGCGAACAAGCGTCTCGAGCCCGGGCTCATAGATGGGGATGATGCCCTGGTTGAGGGCCTCGATCTTGCGCTTATCCACATCCACACATGTCACATGGACACCCATTTCACTGAAACAGGTGCCCGTGACTAATCCGACGTATCCGGTTCCTACAACCGCGATTTTCATTCGTCTTTCTTGTTATGTTTTATCCGTTGATGGGTTTCTCCTTATCCTTGGGAGTGTCATCAATATAGTAGCCTCCACTGTCACCACCGTAGCCGTAGCCATAGCCGTAGCCGTAACCGTAGCCATAGCCCTTACCGTAACCGTAGGCGTAGGAGTAGTTGTAGCGGGTCTTACTTACCTTGATATCGTTGATGAGGATGGTCAGGTTGTTGATCTTCTGCTCCTCGGCCAAGCGCTCAAGCTCGTACATATAGGTCTGCTCAACCCTGCCGTCACGCACGACATAGATGGTCAAGTCGGCAAAGCGGTTCACAACGGCGGCATCGGCGATCAGGTTATAAGGCACGGTATCGAGGATCACAAAGTCGTAACGCTTCTTCAGCTCGTCTACCATCTTACCCATGTTCTCGCTCAGCAGCAGAGCCGTCGGGTTGGGAGGAATGGCACCAACGCTGATGATGTCAAATCCATCGTGAAGGGCACCACGGTGAATCACCTTATCCAAGTCGGGTTCTTTGCCAGACAGATAGGCCGAAGCGCCTCGTCCGTCCTGCACACCGACGTACTCCGAGAACTTACCTTTACGCAAGTCAAGGTCGACTACAATCACCTTCTTGTTTACAAATGTGTAGGACAACGCTAAGTTCACGGCAACGAAACTCTTACCTTCACCAGACATGGTCGAGGTGAACTGGATGACTGTGCCCTCGCCGTCTTTCTTATTCTGAGTGACAAAGTCAAGGTTGTTCCTCACTATTCGATAGGCCTCGTTCATGCGGTCATTAGAGGTCTCATTAACCACAATCTCACCTGTGATGTTGCTCTTCTTGGCTGGCAACTCACCCAGGATAGGAATGTCACAAACTTCTTCGACCTCGCGGCGGGTGTGGATGGTCTTATCAAGTGAGAAGTACCAGAATACACCATACAGGATAAATGCCGGGATGAGAAGACCGATAACCATACCTGTAAGCACGATACGGGTCAGTGGAGCCGACGTGGGGCTATAGTTGGGAACGGCAGGCTCAATCACCTTGGCATTAGGCTCGGTAATAACCATCTGTAGGGCATTCTCCTCGCGCTTGTTAAGCAGGTAGAGGTAAAGTTGCTCCTTGATTTTCTGCTGACGCATAACCTCGGTGATGGCTTTCTCGTGGGACGGGTTGGCGACCATACTGCTTTGAGCTTGGCTCTGCATGCGGTTGGCCTGGCTCTGCTTTGTCCTCAAAGAGGCCATATAGTTATCGAGACTGGCAAGAATTGCCTTCCTCTGCGATGCCAGTGAACTTGTGAGTTCCTTCATCACGGGGTTTTCGGGACTCGAGGTGGCAGAGATCTTCTGGTATTCCTGCATGGCCTCGTTGTATTGGGAAATCTGGTTAGAGATACCCGCGTTATCCATACCTGTGTTCACCGGGATCAGGTCGTTGGGACCAGCGCTTGCGATAAAGTGGCGAATCTGGGATGCCAGGTTAACCTGCAGGTTCACGTCGGCAGCGTTATTGAGCTGGTTCATAGCGTTCCCCGAATTACCAATCATCATGGAATTAACCGAGTTTGCCGTGAGGACAGCTACCTCGTTGTCCACACCGCTCAGGTCCTTGGACAGATCGGCGACACGTTCCTCAATAAAGGCCTCGGTATTGCGGGCCACCTGGTTCATGTCGTTAATGCCTTCCTGGTTATAGGCGACAACTAGAGCGTTCAAAATGTCGGCACACATTTCGGCGTTCTGGCCACGGATGGCGAGGTTGAGCACGTCACTGTGGGTCTCGGCGAGTTCAACCACCAGGCCTGATGCCAAAGATCTGGCCATAGCGGTTGGATTGCTGATTTGTACAATGACGTTATAGTCAATGTAGTTTTGATTGAACATCTTGGTCTTGTTGATTGCCACGGGACCGTAGTCCGTGCTTACCTTGTTGCCAAAGTGGGCTTTCTTCCATTGACCGTTGTTCACCCTGAATTCATATTCCTCTTCGCTCTTGGGGACAACAGTGATTGTGTAACCACTGGTTACTTCCTTGAGCGGGGTCACCTGGATAGGGGTGTTCTTGTAGATGTTGATGTCGCGCAGGAACATGTGGCCATAGTACTGGACGTTAAGACCCAGAGAGTTGACCACAACCTCCATTACACGTGATGACTTGAGCTTGAACGGCTCGTTGGGGATGTAGTTCACGGTATTCAAGCCCAGGTCGCTAAATGTCATTGACGGGGTGCCCTGGGCGCTATCCTTAGACCTAACAAGGATTGTGGATTTAGCAATGTAAAACTGTGGCTGGGATTTGCCGAACAGGTAGGCGATAGCTGAGCATACAATCATGGACAGGATAAACCAGTACCAGTTGTAGGCACAAGCCATGAACAATCTGTCCCACTTGATGCCATTGCGCACTCGTTTTTTCTTTTTCTCCTCGGCCGCCGCTTTTGCGACCAGATCTTCTTGAACTATTTGTTGCATGATAAACTAATTTTTTTCAACTTTAATAGTATGAATTTTACCACTCATTGTAATGGCCAAGCCATTATGGCATAATCCGCTGCAAATTTAGTGCAATTCACTTGAATTGACAAACGAAACAATGATAAAAAATTTTAATGTCAAATATCTGTTTGTGCAACGTGAATGATGTGCAAAAAGAGACGACCGCCAGTCAACCGGCAGTCGTCTCTTTTATAGTTCAAATGTAGATGTTCTATCGGGAGGATTAATCGATCTCCTCGTCGGCCTCGTAACCGCCCATCTCGCGGATGGCGTTCTTGAGCATTACATACTGCTGGAACAGGTGGTTAACGGGGATTTCGTCCTTAGTGTAGTCGTGCATCGGGCTCTTGAGGAAGAAGCTCAAGAAGCGCTGAGTGCCAAAGCGGCCTGCGCGGTGAGCGAGGTCCATGAGCAGACACAGGTCGAGGCACAAGGGAGCTGCCAGGATAGAGTCGCGGCACAGGAAGTTGATCTTGATCTGCATGGGATAGCCCATCCAGCCGAAGATGTCGATATTGTCCCAACCTTCCTTGTTGTCGTTGCGGGGAGGATAGTAGTTGATGCGAACCTTGTGGTAGTAGTTGCTGTACAGGTCGGGCTGATTGTCGGCAACGAGAATAGACTCAAGGGTCGACAGCTTGCTGACCTCCTTGGTGCGGAAGTTGGCGGGCTCGTCAAGCACGAGACCGTCGCGGTTACCCAGGATGTTGGTCGAGAACCAACCGTTCAGGCCGAGCATGCGGGTGCCGATGATGGGAGCGAAACCGCTCTTCACGAGGGTCTGGCCCGTTTTGAAGTCCTTGCCTGCGATGGGCACTTGGGTCTTCTCGGACATTTCCCACATAGCGGGGATGTCAACGGTGGTGTTGGGAGCGCCCATGATGAAGGGGCAATCCTCAGCAAGCGCTGCATAAGCGTAGCACATCGAGGGAGCGACTTTGTCAACGACATTGTCCTTCATGGCCTGCTCCAGGGCTGCCATGGTGCCATGATACTTCATGTCGGGCTCGACATAGATCTCGGTCGAGGCTGCCCACAGGACAACCACGCGGTCAACGCCGGTTTCCTTCTTGAAGTTGCGGATATCCTCGCGAACCTGCTCGGTCATGTCCCAGCGGTCCTTGCACTGCTTCACGTTGTCACCGTCCAGGCGCTTTGCATAATTCTTGTCAAAGGCAGCCTTGAGGGGCTTGATCTTCAACAGCTCGTCCTTAACGGGCTCGATGTCCTTCTCCTTCAATACCTCGGCATTGATGGCGCTCTCATAAGCGTTAGCGGGGAATACGTCCCAAGCCGCAAATACGATATCGTCGAGGCTGGGCATCGATACGATTTCATTATAATGTAAATACTTCTTGTTCTCGCCTTTTCCTACGCGAATCTTATCATACTGTGTCATGCTGCCGACGGGCTTTGCAAGACCTTTGCGGGTCATCATCACACCAGTCATGAACGTGGTGCTCACTGCACCCAATCCTACTACCATAATACCTAACTTGCCGGTAGCGGGCTTAACGATTTCTTTTGCCATAATCTTTTATTACAGTTAATGTTTATGTTGTTTTCTTTTTTTATCACCACCCCCAAAAAGGGCGGATTTCCTACATTGGGAAAAATTACCTGTGACAAAAACGGCGCTAAATTACAGCCTTTTTTTGAACTGAGAAACTAAACGTATTGTAAAAATGCTTTAAAAAATATAAAATTCTGCCTAATATGATAATAAATGCTAAATAGGCGGCAATTTGGTACTGATACACTTAATAAAAGTTAATGCCACCCCCTTGCCATTTTGCTCTTTTGAGGCCTTTTTTTCGGCTTTTCAGCCCCTCGAGTGCTTTGATAACATTTTTTAGCGATTTGGAGCCTGAGATGTTATCATTTTGAAAAAAGAGGCGTTAAGTGCTTCAAAAGTTAAAATTATTCCGTATAAATAATTGCAGAGAATAAAAAGTTTGCTAATTTTGCGGGTCGCTAAATAATCGATAAAAATATTTTCTTTACACATTATACATTTTACTTTAAAACAGTTTTATATGAGAAGATTCTTTTTCCTCAGTGTAATGGTCTTGTCCGTATGGATAGCTGCCATTGCAGGTATTAATGAGAAAATTTCATCATCGACTCAGCTCTTTATTGCCGAGCGTGATGGTAAAATTTCCCTTGATGTTCAAATGCCGGGTCCCAAGTTGATGAGCAGGGCTCCGCTGCTGCGCACTCAGCCTGTAGAACGCTATATTGCCCGTGCTGAGCGTGTGAATGGCAGGGATATGGTGCCTGCTTTCATCCACATCAATCCTATCTATGCCTCCAAACTCGAGACTTTGGGCGTAGTAATCCAGGAGCGCTTTGATAATCAGGTGACCGCCATGATTCCTGTCGACAAGATCGAGCGTATTGCCGAGGTTGCCGAGGTTCAGGAAGTTGACGTGGCACGCCAGATGAAGAAACTCACCGACAAGGCCCGCTTTTATACCAATACCGACGACGTGCTCAGTTATAGCAGTTCGGCTGTTCAGGCTGGCCTTCCCCAGGCCTTTAAGGGCGCTGGCGTTGTGGTCGGCGTGATCGATGGCGGTATTGACTTCCAGCACAACATGTTCAAGGATGCCAATGGCAACTATCGTATCAAGAGGGCCTATATAGCAAGAGGCTCCAATACGTTGACTGAATATAGCACTTTCACATCTCTGACAACCGATGATTCCTCCGAATCCCACGGTACGCACACCAGTTCAACTGCAGCTGGTAGCGAAATCACTGCTGGCGGTGTCACCTACGGAGGTATGGCTCCCGAAGCCGACCTTGTTCTTGTGGGCTTGGGTAGTTATATGTATAATACCAACATTGCCAATGCAATCAAGAAGATCTGTGACTACGCCGACAGCCAGAATGAGCCTGCAGTTATCAGCATCAGCTTGGGTTCTCATAATGGCCCCCACGATGGCACGGGTTCACTTGCATCGGTATATGCCCAGTATGGTGGCAGTCATGCCAACCACATTATCGTTAATGCTGCGGGTAATGAGGCAGGCTATGGTGACTATTATGGTTATGTGTATTCCGGCGGTGAGGCTACTTCAAGCAAGCCCTTCTCGACCGTGATCAACGGCTATGCTGGAAATACCAAGAACCAGCAGTATTATGGTTACGATATATTTTACGCACGCACTGCAGGCAGGCAGGTTGCTTGCAAACTTCATGTCGTGAATACAAGCACCAATCAGGTGGTATGGACGTCAAATGCAATCACGTCATCAACTTCGAGTGTGAGTGGCATTACTACCTACTTCTCTTCTTCACCTACAGTGACTATCACCAGGAACAGTTACAACAATAAGTACTATGTTGAGCTGTATACCAACTGTTCAAAGAAATCAGGTTACACTAACTCCAATTATGCTCTCGCCATCAGTGTTTATCCCACCAGTGGCACATGTATGATCGATTCTTGGGACCTCAATGGCTATAACTATTTTGCCAAGTATACCAAGACGATTGACGATTATACTTTCATTTCTGGTAGTGATGACTGCAGTATCGGTGATGAGGCTGCCTGCGAAGATCTGATCTCGGTGGGTGCTTATGTTTCTAAGACCAGCGTAAAGGATTACAATGGAACGAACCATTCGTTAACTGGCATATATACACTGAGCAGAATTGCCTACTTCTCGAGTTATCAGGCACCTGGTGCTGGCCCCACTGGTGCGGCTAAGCCTGACATCTGCGGTCCTGGTGCCACGATTGTTGCAGGTATCAACCACTATGACACCAATGGTTACATGGCCAATGCTTTTGCTAGCGATTACATGTACCTTGTTTATAAGGATGGCGCATCCTCGTTGGGTAGCATGGACGGTACTTCGATGTCAACACCTTGTGTGGCAGGTATTATCGCTCTCTATCTCCAGGCTGCAAAGTACAAGAACAAGACGCTCAACACCGCCGGCATCCGCGACGTGTTTGCCAACTCTGCCATTAAGGACTCCTATACTTCAAATAAGGCATTTGGACCCTATGGTAAGATTGATGCCTTGGCTGGTATCCAGTACATTCTGGACAGTGAGCCACTTCCTTCTCCCACATTGACCGTTGATCCCACATCTTTGTCCTTTACTGGCAATGTGGGTCAAACCTATACCAAGACCTTCACCGTGTCGGGTACCAACTTGGTTGGCGATGTCACCCTCAGCTTGAGTGGAAATTCGGCTTATTCCGTTTCGCCCACTACCATCAGTGCCCAGGAGGCCGCCGAGGGTGCCACTGTGACTGTGACCTACAGACCTACCGCTGCTGGAACAGTTGTCGGCACCGTTACCGCTTCTACCGATGGCGGAAACAATGTTGTCGTATCCCTCACTGGTACTGCTACTGCCGTGCCCACCATCAATGTTGATCCCTCATCGTTGAGCTTGAGCACCACAGTAGGTACTCCTGTTACTGAGACCTTCTTCGTGCAGGGTACTAACCTCACCGGCCTTGTTTACTTGTCGTGCAGTGGCGCTGGCTTCCAGGTTAGCCCGACCAATATTTCTAAGGCATCTGCTACAGCCGGTGTTAATGTGACCGTTACCTATAACCCGAGGGCTGTCGGTAATCACACTGGTAAGGTGATGCTGAGAAGCGCTGGCGCTGATACCGTTTATGTTCAGCTTAACGGTACAGCTGTTGCAGCTAAGGCCACTCCTGTGATGCAGGCTGCCAATGAAGCTTACATCAGTGCCACAGGCTTCCGTGCCAATTGGACCGATGCCACTACAGCAAGCGAGGTGGCCAGCTACACCCTTGAGGTGGGTACCAACTTCTCCACTATGTTGTTGGCTAACGAGACTGGCGATGCTAACTATCGCCTGATTACTGGCATCCCCTCCGGTCAGTTCTACTATGATGTTGAGAACCTTACCTCGGGAGGTACCTTCGTTTACAGGGTTAAAGCCCTCTATAATGATGGTACCCAGAGTGACTGGAGCAATGTCGAGCAGGTAACCCTGCTCCAGGGTCATGGCTACCAGGTGGGTGATGTTAACCACGATGGTTCTGTTAACATCAGTGATGTGACTGAGCTGATCGACAATCTGCTCGACAGCAATGGCAGTGGCTGCTCTATCTGCGCTGACGTCAATGGCGATAGCAAGGTAAATATCGAAGACGTTACAGCTCTCATCGACATTCTCCTGTCACCGGCTCCCGCCACTAGGTGATATGGTGTACTCAAGAGATAACCGCAATTTCATCTTGCATGAATAAAACAATGCGGGGCGCCCGACCGGGTGCCCCGCATTATGTTATCATAAAATGAGTAGGGTCTTAAGACGCGAGAAATTCCTCGGCAGTGGCGATGTCATCGGCATGGTCCACATCGACGATCTTGTCGATGCTGTAAGCCTGCAGGTGGAAACCGGCGTCGACCAGCGCGCGCTGGAAATTGCGCATGCGGCTGATGCCCTGCTCGATGCACTTGTCAAGAACCTCAAATGCCTTGTCGGTCATGGCATACACGCCTCCCGACACATACGTGGCTCCGTCCCATGGCTTATCGCGGAAGGCCGTGATATTCATCTTCTCGTCCACATCAACCCATAGCGGCTTCTCGTCGTCCACAAATGGGGTCACCGCCCACATGCCGTCGTGCTCCTCGTCGGCCTCAAAGGCATCTATGTAGCCCTTGAAATCCTCCTCGCGGAAGATCGTGTCAACCGTGGTCAGGCAGAACTTGCCTTGAGGAATAGCGCGGCTCAGGTGCCACAGGCTGTGCATCGAGCTGGGCGTGGTCTTGACAACGAGATTCAGGGGAACGGGCAGCTCCAGGCTCTCCAGGTATTCCCTTACCTCGGTCATGTGCTCGTTGACGATAATGCTGATGCTCTCGGCATTGCACCTGAGCATGATGTTAATCAAGCGGCCTATCATGGGCTCGCCCTGCAACTCTACCAGGGGTTTGGGCTTGGCAACGCCTTCTTGGGCCAAGCGTGAGCCCTCGCCTGCGGCAATGATGGCATAATTCATAATAGATGTGGTATTTCCTTTATTTGAATGTGAAAATTATCTGTCTAACCAGTCCAGCACCTGAGTGACACGGGTGATGGTATTCGGGTGGGTCTGCTGGTCTTCCTCGGCGGTCCAGCCTTTACCCTTGAGCCACAGGACATGGCAACCAAGTTTCTCGGCGGGTTCAATGTCTTTGCGCAGGCTGTCACCCACCACGAGCACCTCATCGGCATTTAATTCAAGAGCATCCACACCCAAGCGGAATAGGGTGGGGTTGGGCTTGCGCACGCCCACTACGGCACTCTCGATAATGCCCTTGAACAGGTCGCGGATGCCATAGTCACGCAACACCTCATCGATGTTGCCATAGAAGTTGCTCACCAGCATCATCGGGTAACGTTCATGCAAGGTCTCCAGCATGGGGCGGGCCTCGTTGATGCAGGAGCGGGCAGCGTTGTCACAGTAGGCAGCGATTTCGTCCACCCACTTGTCGCGCAGGGAGCCGGCTGGTTGCTCTGGCAGGTAGCAGATCTCGAGTGCCACCTTCTTGAGCAGCAGGGTGTGGAAATTGTCCTGTGGCAAGATGATGCGCTCACGGGCAAGGGCGCGCTCGCCCTCCACATAGGCTGTGCGGAAGGTTTCTTTATCAATCGGCACTCCAGCTTGCTGGTAGCCCTGCCACAGCACTTCGCTCCAATGCACGCCTCGGCTGTCGAGTGTGCCACCGTAATCAAAGATGATTCCCTTTATCATATTCAGGTTTTTGCTTTTGTCACTACAAGAATAAGGCCAACTGGGGTCACTCTCCCTTGGTCAGGTCGAGTTTCACATTATCGCGGCCGCGGTCCTGGAACAGCTTGGGCAGCGGGTTGTGCCTGGACTCGTCATAGCGGATGCGGTTGCGGTACACGTCGATGGCGGTATAGATGGCATGACGCATCGATGACTCGTTGGCAATGCCTTGTCCGGCGATGTCATAACCCGTGCCATGGTCGGGGCTGGTGCGCACGATGGGCAGGCCAGCTGTGAAGTTCACGCCCTCGTCCATCGCGATGGTTTTGAATGGTGCCAGTCCCTGGTCGTGGTACATGGCAAGCACACCGTCAAAGCGCCTGTAGTGGCGGGCGCCGAAGAAGCCGTCGGCAGCATAGGGGCCAAAGCACTGCACGCCGTCTTCGTCAAGAGCTTGCTGGATGGCGGGTATGATGATGTCGCGTTCCTCGTTGCCCAGGATGCCGTTCTCACCGGCATGGGGGTTGAGCGACAGCACCGCGATGCGGGGGCCGTCGATATTGAAGTCACGTTTCAATGACGTGTTGAGCAGATGCAGTTTCTCGCGTATGGCGTCAATAGTGATGGCGCCAGGCACTTGTGATAATGGCAGATGGGTAGTCACCAGAGCGATACGCAGGTTCTCGGTACACATGAGCATGAGGGCTTTCTCGCCCTCTCCGGCAGCGCTCTCAAGGTACTCGGTGTGGCCGGGGAACTTGAACTGCTCGCTCTGAATGTTGTCCTTGCTGATGGGAGCGGTGACAAGCACGTCGATTAGGCCCGCCTTGAGGTCACGAACGGCTGCTTCAAGTGCAATAAACGATGCCATGCCGGCCTGCTTGCTGGGTTGGCCCAGCTCGACCTTGATTTCCTGGTCGATGCATTCCACCAGGTTGGGCATATTCTCCTTAATTTGCTCAGCGCTCTTGGTGTGGTTGATTTGGAAACCGGGCAGGTTGCAGGCATTGCGGTGATAGCTCACGATCTTGCTCGAACCATAGATGACAGGTATGCACATATCCATCATCTCGGGAATCCCGACTGCCTTCATTGTTACCTCGATTCCTATTCCGTTGGTGTCACCGATGGTGATACCAACCCTTAATTTCTTATTTTGTTGGCTCATGATAAGTTCAGTGTTAGATTTTTTAATTCAAACCACAAAAGTACAATTTTTTTTATTCCCACACAATATCAACGTCGCTGATGTGGGTTAATTGTGAGGCAATGGGAGATGGATTAAGTTATTTTATGTATATTTGCGGCATGAAATGATGCCGCCAGGATTCCTGATGATGGCGGCAGTAAAATGCATGAGTGGAAATAGATTTTAACTCCGATAAATACAACGATGAAACGAATAAATATCACATTTGCCCAGGCCGCGATAGCTGTGCTGTTGGCGATGATTCCGGTCATGGGTAATGCCCAATATGTGCGTTCGACCTATTTCATGGAGGGTGCGCAATACCGTCTCCAACTCAATCCCGCTCTCGCTCCCGACAGGGGCTATCTCAATCTTCCCGTCATCAGCCACACGGGGGCATCTTTTCAATCCGATGCCTTGGGTCTGGACGATATGATAGATGTGTTTAAGAACGGGGACGATGCTGATTACTTCACAACCAGCAAGTTCTATGATAAACTCAAGGACATGAACCGAGCCCACGCTGCAGCTGTGACCGACCTGATCGCGGCAGGATTCTGGCACGGCAACGGTTTTATGTCATTCAATGTAAGCGTCAAGGCCGATGGTAATGTGGGCGTCCCAAAAGAGATGTTCACGTTTATGCGTGACATGAAGGGTATGAACCACAATGACTACAACGATTATGTGCGTAACATCGGTGGCGGTGACCTTAATATCAATGTTTATACAGAATTGGGGTTTGGATATGCTCATGTCATCAACGATCATCTCACACTGGGAGGCCGCGTCAAGGGCCTTCTGGGGCATGGAAACGTGAACTTGAAGATGGACAAAGCGGTCATCAAGACTCACCTCGATGGATTGAGCCCAGACGTTGACTGGACCAATGCCGACCCAATGGACCTGGTCGAGGCCACAGGCACGGCATCGGTCGATGTGGTGGCCAATCTTGAGAGTTCGGCTCATGGTTTGGATTACATTGTCAATGATAACGGTTATATTGATGATGTTGAATTCAAGGCGAATAAATTAGGCGTGGCTGGATTTGGTGCCGCCGTGGACTTGGGTATCGAGTACAATGTGAACGAGACGTTCTCGCTATCGGCAGCGATCACCGACCTGGGTTTCATCAGGTGGAGCAAGGGGAACACAGTCACGGCCCATGCCAACACGTCTGATCTGAATTACGACAGTAATAATCCTGGCGATCTCTTGCGGTTTGCCGATGTTGTGGCAACAGGCAAGGCGCTTAACCTTGACATGATGCGACTGTACATCGATAAACAGGAGGCTAAGTCCCGGACAACATCGCTCACGTCAACCCTTGCGCTGGGTGGACAAGTTCGCCTATTGGAAAACAGGATGCACCTTGGTGCTCTCTATACCAACCGCTTCTCTAAACCTGGGAATCAGAATGAGTTGACCCTCTCATTCAACTATCATCCCCAGAGCCTGTTGGATTTCACGGTGAGCTATTCTCCTATCATGTGTGGCGGACAGTCATTTGGTGTGGCGATGAAATTGGGCCCGCTCTTTATCGGCACCGATTATATGTTCCTGGGTAAGGATACCAAGTGCTGCAATGCCCTTGTGGGCATATCGGTACCCCTGGGTGCCCGCATGAGGGATTGACAATTTGATTCCGGAATAAAGCATTCATAAACAAGGATGCCCCGCCATCGAGTGGGGCATCCTTGCTGATAAAGTAGATGTTATGGTTGTGCTCGCGTCACTTGATGACCTTGGTCGTCTGGGTCGAACCGTCACTCATCTGGCGAACGATGATGTTCACCCCGGCAACGGGCTCGCTGTGTTCGGCACCCGACGCGTCAAAGTAGCGTTCACTCACTACTGTTAAGTCACCCAAGCCGTCGGCCATGGTCTCGTCAACGTTGGTCGGATGGCCAGGCGGTTCCCATGCGAGGCCAAATCCCGAACCTCCGCCATCACGGTTGCCGCTGTTGGGGCGGCCGTCATCATAGGTGTAGTAGATATAGTTGCGCTTGTTGTCATATCGCTTGATGATGGCAATTGTGCCGTTGAACGTTTCGGGGTCGAGTTCGGTCCCTGGTTCAACGTCAATTTTCATTGGCGCGCCGGCCCCAGGTCTTCCCTTGGTGCCCACATACGGACCCGACGAGTTGACCGTGAATGCTATGACCTTGGTCGGGTCAAACCCGTCATCAGCCAGCAGTCTCTTGTATGCTTCGACCTGGTCGCTCAACAGCGAGTCATGTCCCCACTTGTGACCCAGATAGGTGTCGTTGCCATTCAAGCCGTCCCCTGCATCAGGCTCAAGCTGGAAATAGTACAATTCATGTTCGGTGGTGACATTGTTCTCGGTTGTCTTCCAGTAGGATAGCTCTCCAGGGATAAGTCCCCTCACATTGTGGTAACAGTTATAGTCGGTAATGCTGGGACATCCGCTCAAGTCGATGCCATTGATGTGGTTGTAGCTATAGGTGAGCGTATGCAGGTCAGGATTGTCATTCAAGCCCTTAAGGCAGTACAAGTCATTGTTGTCGGCATGTACGACTTGCAGCACCTTGCTGCCAAAGATCAGGTCGGCGATACTGTTCTTGCCGGGGTCGTCGATGACAGTGGGCACTTCACCGGGCATCTCAAACATGAAGTGAGTATAATCAGTCCAGATGCTGTCCCTGTTGCTACAGTCGAAGTAGGTGAGCTGCGTGTTGTTGGTCATGTCGAGGTTGCGGATCATGCAATTGCGCAGGTCAAACCATTTCAATCCGGTGTTTGCTGTGACATCCAGTGCAGCCAGGTCGGGGTTCTGCCAGATCTTGAGTGTGTCAAGATGCTGCTTGGCATCATTGGTGAATGCTTCCAGTCGCGAGTTGGAAACCCATGCGCTCACAAGGTTCTTGTTAGCGGTCAAGTCCATACCTGTGGCACCCAGTGTGACACCCAGTGTACCGTCATTATAGGCGTGCAGGTAATGCAGGTTGTCATTCTTGGTCAGGTTCAACTCGCTGAATACCTTGTTGTCGTTCACCCAAACCAGATGCAAGGAGTCGGCATCTACTGTGGGGTAGCCGAATTGGCTGTCTAATTCCTTGTTATAGGCCAGATTGTCAAATCCGTCTATCTTGGGCAACTTCGGGTCGTGATGGCAATATACCTCTCTCAATCCGTTGCAGTTGTCCAACAACACGGTGGTCAAGTTCTTGCGGTCATATGCCCTGACGCCTCGCAGTCCGCTCCAAGGTGTTGTAACAGCACCAGTGTAAACACCTCCTACACGAGCACCGTTCATCGTGATGGTTCTTTCTCTTATCTCGCTTTGCCCCGTGGAATAATCGGTGTATGTATACCTCTGACGCAAGGTCTCAGGGATGGCGACAGTATTGCCCGTTTCGGGGTCATAGCCGCGTTGCTTGAAGGCGCAAGCCGTGGCATCGATATAAGTGATGCTGTCAACGGTCTGGACATTGATGTAGTGAATCGGGTTGCCTGTAACGATGATGGTGTCAATCTGGGCGGCATAGAAACCAATTGAATCAAAGTCGGAATAAGACAAGTTGATGTAATGCAGTTTCTTGCATCTTGTGTCAATCGCAAAGTTAATCGAGCCTTGCATGGTGGTCACATCAGCCCCTCGCATACCAATTGCGGACAACCGTTCAAGGGACCTAAGGCCCGCAGTCAAGATTTGGCCATCGATTTTTTTCTTGCCGTTTTGTGAACCGATACCCATTGAGCGCATACCGTTATAGTCGGCGTAGAAGTATTTGAGCTCAGGCAAATCCTGAATCCAGATGAATCGGGCATTGGATACATGGCAATGCGTTAATGCCGTTTGCTCGATACCTGTATAGCTGATGTCGAGGTATTCCAACTTGTTGTTATCCAGCAAGTCGAGGATGTAGAGACCGGTGGTATCGTTGTAGTCCATCGTGTAGTATTCCTGGTCGTAGGATTCCTGCCTGCCCGGGTACTTGGGAGTAGTGTCGATGAGCCACAGGTATTTCTTGTAGTCGGGATAAGAGGTGGTGGGTTTGTTTTGGTTAATCCAACTTCTTATACCAGCACCCTTGTCCTGGGATGAAGCATAGCGTGCAATGGTGCGGTTGTGGCTCACGTCAAGGTACCGCAATTCTGTGTTCTTGTGAAGATATACTGAGTCCTTGAGGTTGCAATAGCTCAAATCGAGGTATTTGAGACCCGTCAAGTGCTCGAGTGATGCGCTGTCAGGTTGTGCAGGCGAAGCAGGCCAATAGGCGTAGTAATAGTATTGCAGACTGGGCGGTGTACTGGAAACGATGTTGTCATATACGCCAGAGTTCTTGTTCCACCTCTCGTAGTTACCACCAGCAACGGCCGTCTGGTTCCTGAAGGTGTAGAACTTGTTGTGGCTTGCCTTCAGCGTCTCGATGGGCACACCGTTGAGCGAACCGTTGTTGCCGATGCGCTGGAAGTAGTTAGGCTGATCGGCGGTTCCGCTGATGTCCATATAGGTCAACGCCGTGTTGCCCAGCAGATACAGTCCGCTGCCATCACTCATCACCGTGTCGGCCGCCATCGTGGTGATGCCTGGGTTATTGTGCATCTCCAGATGTGTCAAATTCGGGTTCTTGCCGATCATGAGAGCCGTGAGGCTGGCTGGCAGACTTGGGGCAGTGAAAGCCGTGAAACCATTGTTACTAAGATCAAGACCTGTCAGATTACCGCAATCCGAAGCGGTTAAGGTCAATGGACCGCCTGTGAATCCGCTGTTCTTTTGCAGATACAGGAACTTGATGTTGTCAAGTCCCCATGCGGTTGCATTGTCCATGGCCTGAGCTACCGATCCATAACCATTGTTGTTCAGCTTTAATCCGGTAAATGCAGGACAATTGGTGTCATCAATCGTTAGGTTGGTGCGCGGTAATCCGCAGTTGTCCAGAGCAAGCATGGTCAAGCCCGTATTGTCATGCAAATCCAGGGTCTGTAAATTGCTGTTGCCCGTAATCCTCAAGTACTGCACATTAGGATTCTGGCCATAAAGTAGAGTCTTCAGGTTCTTCAGATTGTCAAAGCTGGGGACATAATTTGGCCCGGCTGTGGAAATGCCGCAGTGGGTTACGTCAAGATAAGTCATGCCGGTCTGTGACTCAAAACCGACATTTGACCAGCCAAGATTAATGTCGTTGGTCAGAATCAACGTGTCCAGGCAAGTGATGTTGTAAGTGTTCTTGATTGCTTGGAATGACGTCATTGTCGAGCAGTCGGCGAGGTTCAGGTACTCAAGTGTTTCAAGATTGTCAGGCAACTGGATATAGTCATCGGTCGGGTCACCGTCATTTTCATTTAGACCTGCGTAGGCCGAGAAACCGACTAATCTTGTACCTGATGCATTCAAGTGCTGCATATTGGTGCAGTTTCGCAAATAGATGTTGGACAGTTGCGAGCAGCCGCTCACGTCCAGCCACTTGAGGGTGGCCAATTGATCATTCAGGACGATGCGGTATTGCTGAGATGATGTCAGTGAACTCTTGGACCTGAAGCCCTTGAGTTTAGTTAATCCCACCGCTTTGAGCACTTCAAGATTTGTGGCTGCTGGCAGGAAGATGCGGTCCATGTTGGTGCAATAGCTCACGTCAACATACTTGAGGCTGGACATGTAGTTGCCAGGGGTGCCCCAAAAGTCAAAGTTGGTGCAGTGGTGCATTACCAATGTCTCCAGCTTTGTGAGATATTGTAGGTTACTACTGGAGTAGAAATTAGGATTGTGGGATATGTCTAAATAGATTAGATTAACGTTGTTGGCGCTGATAGTAAGACCTGACCCTGTTTGATGAGTCACATTGCTGGTCCCTGTGTTGCCAGCTAGAGAAACAAGATTGCAGTTGCTGGCCTTGAGGGTTGTGAGCGCCGTTAATCCTGTAATGTTGGCACCGGTCGCAAGGTTGTTGCCACTGATGTCCAGATAGGTAAGGCCTGTCAATAATTCAAGGCCCGTGAGGTTTGTGATGCCCTTGTTAGAGACATCCAGGGTGGTGAGGGTGGCCTCGTTAATGGTGCCTCCCTCGCTGACGCCCGTTGCGCTGGTCAACGCTTCCCTGAATCGGACATCGGGGAAATTGGCCGAGTTGAGCGTCACGCTGGCCTGTGCCCATAAGGCGCACATTAGCGCCATTAGCACAGTCGTGCACGATCGAGATAGAAACCGTTTCATCATAGATAGAAAATTTATTTATTGAAATTAATGAATATTATCCTTAGCCTACCAGAATGGAAATCATTGTTCGTTTTATACAAGAACATAATAATGCTCATTACGAGAATGACTTGAATTCAGTCCATTGCAGAATAGCTGCAACGATTCAAGCGCAAATATAGGATGATTTATTTTGATATGCAATATCAATAATTAAAAAATCAGTAAATTGTTAGATATTGTGGCCGAAATAGTGGTTTTTGATATAGAAAAGTGCAAATCAATCAACCAAGGCGTTCTGGTGTCTGCCGCAACTTGAGTACTCAGTGCCACGCATTTTTTTATGATTATGGCGTATTTTTATTCAGATTTGGAGATCGGCGTTTGTCGTAACTCAGAAAGAGGTTGGCCACTTTATTGACGGCAAATTTGCAGATGTCGATGAAAAAACCTACTTTTGCATCTTGAATGTTTGTGTTTTCTCTCGCGCGTACGTGCGTTTGGGGATGCGATATTCAAGACATAGCACAGGTAACTTGCTGATAATGACTACTGCGATAGTGTCCACAGCTTTACCCGCTCTCCACTGGTTCACTGGTTCGGCAAGAATTGGTGACCCTAATCGTATGCCTTGCTTAGGGTCGCTCGTTAGGGCCTGAATTAAGAGTTTCAATAGGGCTTATTGATAGGATTATCCCATGATTTCGATTATTGTCCCGGTATATAACATCGAGAAGTACCTCGTTCCCTGCGTCGACAGCATTTTGGGCTCGTCGTGCCAGGACTTTGAACTGATACTTGTCGATGACGGAGCCACTGATAGCTCTGGCTCGATATGTGACGAGTATTCATCACGGGATGAGCGCATTACCGTTCTTCATCAGGAGAATGCAGGCATCGGTGTCGCAAGGAACAATGGCTTTAAGAAAGCCCAGGGTGAGTATGTGATCTTCATTGACGGAGATGACGTGATTCACCCCCAGATGCTTGAGATGATGAAAAATGCCCTTGATTCATCCGATAGTGACGTGGCATTAGTCCGGGCTTATACGATAGATGACAATGGCGAGGTAACCTCGACCGCCATGGAGAGGGAACCGGTCTTGCATACCATAACTCAAGAGGAATACATGCAATGCCTGTTTGCGAAAAATGAGTTTGGCTATCCTGTTGTCTGGAATAAGCTCTACAGGCGGACGCTCATTGAGGACCTGCCCTTTAAGACCGTGGACGCAGAGGATATCGAGTGGATGACAAGGGTCTTGATGAAGGTGAAAAAGATTTCGGTTATCGAGCGACAGCTCTATGGCTACCGCCTCAGGCCCACATCAATTACCCGCCAGGCAAATGGCTTGAACATGAACATTGTCAACCGCTTGGAAACCTATCTGATGTGCCTGAACGAGATACCACAGGAGTATCGTAATTACCGGTCATGGTGTCTGTTATACACCTACAAATACTTGTTGTCGACACGTCACTTGTTCCGTGGCAGCAGCCTGTATGGTCAAGCCAAGGAAAAGATCACCAAGGTCTATAAGCAGACCGTGGACGAGATGCTGCACAGCGACCTCAGTTTGCCTGTAAAATTGGCTTTGTACGGCTTTTATCACCTTCCTGCCCTGTATGCGCCTCTTTATTCAATCCACGCTAAAAGGTGTGCATCGCGGTTTGAGCAAGAAGGATATAAGCAGAGTTGACTTTCAGGAATAGCACTATGCGGGTGGGAATCGTGACACAGCCGTTGGAGATGAATTACGGCGGCATCTTGCAGAACTGGGCGTTGCAACAGGCGCTCAAAAGCCTCGGTCACGAGCCAATCACAATCGATGCCTACCAGCGTTATTCCACCGTCCACTACTGGTTCAATTGCCTGCGTGCCGGCATAAAGCGTATGACGGGTCACAAGGCCGAGATGCCGCACCCCTATAAGGGCGCATTGCGTTATGAGCTGCTGGGACGTTTTGTCGAGGAGCAAATCGACAAGACCAGGGTCATGTGGGACTATAAACGCAATGTCGTTAAGCGATATGGACTCGATGCCCTTGTCGTCGGCAGCGACCAGGTGTGGCGAGCTAAGTACAACGGAGACCATCTTGAAGACATGTATCTGGCCTTTGCTGTGGGGTTTAAGTTGAAACGTGTGGCATATGCTGCTTCGTTTGGTGTGGACCAGTGGGAATACACCCCAGAGCAGACCGCGAGATGTGCCGCCCTGGCTCAACAGATGGATGCGGTATCGGTAAGGGAGCAGAGCGGTGTCGCCCTGTGCCATGACCACCTGAAAGTGGATGCCGAGTGTGTAGTAGACCCAACGATGTTGCTTGATGCCCAGGGCTATAACAGCATCATTGACCATGAGTGGGATGGGGGAGAACCCTATTTGGCTGTTTATTGTCTCGACGTCTCCCCCGAGGTAGAAGCCTTTGTTAACCAATTGGCCGCATCCAGAGGCCTCCAGGTGAGAATGTTCTCGGCCGGATGGAAATCGACATTGAGTGTTGGGCAATGGTTGGCCATGCTGAGCCGTGCCACAGTCGTGGTGACCGACTCGTTTCATGGTACAGTGTTCAGCATCCTTTTTGGCCGGGATTTCTACAACATTGGGAATGCTGGTCGGGGTAATACGAGAATCTATAACTTGCTCCGGTCACTCGGCCTTGAGGAGCGGCTGTTAACCGACTTGACGGCAATTCCAGTCGCTGTGGAAACCGATTGGGGCAAGGTCCATGGCCTGCTGGCTGCCGAACGCGAGAAAAGCATGGCATTTCTTGCCAATAATTTGTAAACGATAAATCATTAAGAATTGAAATATGGATTTGAATAAAGTCAAGAAACTGATTGTCGATCTGGATGATACGATATCTGTAACCGAGAATGGCGATTACGTCAACAGTAAACCGATTCAACAAACGATTGACCTGCTGAAGAAGTATCAGGCCGAAGGTTTCCAGATTATTATCCACTCCAGTCGCCAGATGCGCACCTATGAAGCTAACGTGGGCAAAATCAACATTTATACCTTGCCCAATATCATCAACTGGTTGCAGAAGAATGATGTCCCCTTTGATGAGGTGATTGTAGGAAAGCCCTGGTGCGGGTTTGAAGGTTTCTATATCGACGACAAGAGCATCCGTCCCTCGGAGTTCCACAACATGAGCTATGAGGAAATCAAGGAGATGCTGAAGAAAGAAAAAGAGTACACCCACTCCCTCGTATGATACTCATCACGTCGGCTGCATACGTCAACCCGAGCCTCGCTTCAGAGTTAGGCATGCTGCCTCCGTGCATGCTGCCGGTTCAGAACAAGCGGCTCTACATGCATCAGCTCTCGCTATTGGAGGACAGCGGTGAGGATATTTTCCTCTCGTTGCCTTCGTCTTATGAGTTGTCGACCTATGATAAGAAGCAGCTGGAGCAACGGAATGTGGGCATTATTATGGTACCTGACGGCTTGTCGTTAGGCCAGTCGGTGATATATAGCTTGAACACCATCGGCCATTTCAGTGAGCCGGTTTATATCCTGCATGGCGACACGCTGTTCGGGTCATTAACTTTAGTGCCTGACAGTTATGTGATAGCCCGTGCCGAGGATAATTATGCCTGGGCATCAGTTGACAGCGATACGGTCTATGCGGGATTCTTTGCATTCTCGTCCCAATCGTTACTCATCAATTGCATCACCAGGCAGAACAGCTCTTTCATTGCTGGTGTTGAGATGTACGGCAAGACACTGTCGCTCGAGCGTATCACCAGTGATTCCTGGATGGACTTTGGACTGGTGAACACTTACTACAGGTCTATTTCCAACCTGACAACCCAACGCGTGTTCAATGACTTGAATATTGGGCGTTTCTCGCTCACCAAGTCCAGCCATGACGTCAACAAGATGATGGCCGAGGCCCATTGGCTTCAGAATCTGCCAAAGGACCTGAGGCATTATGCGCCCGCTGTCTGGGATAGTGGTCTGAAGGATGGCTGTGGCTACTATGAGATGGAGTATTATTACTTGAGCTCATTGGCCAATCTTTTTGTGTTCGGTAAGCACCCCTTGTTCGTGTGGAACGATATCATCAATGCATGTCAGGTGTTTATCTCCGATTTGGCGAAGTATCGGCCCGAATCTGCAGCAGAGGTGTCAAGGATAGCGTTCAATAACAACGAACTCTACACGTCCAAGACCATCAAGCGCCTGAATCAGTATGCCGACGAGTCGGGCATTTCGCTCGACAGCAAGTGGGTGATTAATGGTGTGACCACGCCATCGTTGCGGCAGATAGTCGAGGAAACAGGAGACATGATCGCTCATGACAAGGGCGAGTTCGTGACCATGATGCATGGTGACTTCTGTTTCAGCAACATTCTGTATGATTTCAAGTCCAGGAGTGTCAAGGTGATTGATCCACGTGGCATCGACAACGAGGGGAACCTCTCGATGTATGGCGATTTGAGATATGATGTGGCCAAACTGGCCCATTCGATCATCGGCCTCTATGATTACATCATTGCGGGCATGTTTGAATACAGTGAATCAGCCCCCTATGACCTTACACTCAAGTTTGATGTCAACGATTCCACCCGTGCAATGCAGGAACAGTTCAAGTCGATGCAGTTTGCGGGTTACAGCATTGAGACGCTGAATGCTTATCCTATCATGGTGCATCTGTTCTTGTCAATGCTCCCCTTGCATCGTGACAATCACGAGCGCCAGAGGGCCATGCTGGCCAATGCGTTACGGCTTTATATTGACTTAAAAACCACGGTAAAATGACGATTATCATCCCGATGGCCGGTCTCAGCTCCCGTTTCACCAAAGCGGGATATGTCCTGCCCAAGTACATGCTTTATATCAAGAACCGCAGCTTGTTTAACCTTGCGGTATCGAGTTTTGAGAAATACTTTGATTCGTGCCGCTTTGTCTTTGTGGCAAGGGACGTGTTTGACACACGGACTTTTATCGAGAAAGAGTGCGAATTGATGGGCATCAAGGATTTCAATGTCGTCATCCTTCCGGCCCCGACTAAAGGGCAGGCCGAAACGGTCCTTAAGGGAATCGAGGGAGCCTCGATTGCCAAAGATGAGCCGATTCTGATTTTCAATATCGACACCTTCCGTCCTGGTTTTACGTTCCCGCCTAAGATGGATGATTGGGATGGCTACCTTGAGGTGTTTGTAGGCTCAGGCAAGAATTGGTCCTATGCCAGGACCGAGTCTGAAGACTCCACCCTGGTCGTCGAAACGGCCGAGAAGAAAGAGATCTCGAAGTATTGCTCCACAGGACTTTACTACTTCAAGAGTACCGAGGCATTCGAGGCCGCCTATGCCGAAAATCAGGAGAATCCCATCTCCGGCATAGCTGAGCTATATGTGGCACCTCTGTATAACTACCTGATAGCCAAGTCCTACAAAATCCACATCCATATCATCGACCGAGACGAAGTCATCTTCTCAGGAGTTCCCGCCGAGTATGAGGACTTGCTGATGAAAGAATTTGGCTGTAGGGATTGACCGCAGTGCAGATACGGACTCTCTTGTCTCGAATATATATTTTTTAAGATAGACCAATCAGACTAACTGGTATATATGCGTATTGTTTTTGTGAACCTGCATGGCAATGAGTTCCTCGTGAAGACGTTGAACAAATTCATCTTCAAGCAGTCGGTTGCCATCAAGCATAAGTATATCTTGGATTACCTGCTTTCACGCGATGATGTGGAAGTCTGTTCTTATATCAACAAGCGAGGCTTGTCGTTGTCTTACACGACACGCAACCGCTTCCTGCAGTCGTTCAGGTTTATTGAGCACTGCATCGCGATGAAAAAGAATGGGATACCCTTGAAAAAGGTCAAGGTGCTCAAGAAGGAGGAAGATATCAGGCACGACGATATCGTGATCATGTATCAGATTTTTGGTGCCCAGTTTGATTTCAGGCATCGCCCTGACGCCTTCATTGCCCTGAGCCAATTGCACTTCACGCTCGACCAGGCCCAGGTCATGAAAGAGCTGGATCCCGACTTGATGTACAACGAGAGCAATATGCAGAAGCGTTTTATCGCTTTCAATGAGTATTATGGTTGGTTCAAGAAACCCTATCTGGTCATCCCGTTCGTGTTCGCCGAGAGGTTTAAGCCGGTGAAGCCTTTTGCCGAGCGTTTGAATAAGGCCGTATCCGTTGGAACGATCACATATCCCCTTTATCTGCTCAAGTATTATGGCACCCAATGTCTGCAACCTACCCGCAAGCAGATTTACGATAATGCCGAGGAATTGAAACCCTGGGTTGATTGCTTCAACAGCGATTACCTGGCCGAGGATAAGCCATATAACACCAATGCCTCGGCTAATCCTTTGCGTAAATTCTTCAATCGCCTTCATGACAAGTTCTTCTTGGGCCATCAGAAGAAGTATTATTCCTTTGACATGGTGGAGAAATTCAACAGCTACAAGATGTGTGTGGTAGGTGAAGATATCATCGGCCTGCCGGGCATCGGTTTTGTCGAGGGAATGGCATCTGGCTGTGCCTATATTGGCCAGACGGTCGGTTACTATGAGGATTATGGCATGAAAGAGGGTGTGCATTATATCGGCTATAACGGAACACTTGATGACCTGAAAGCCAAAATCAGCTATTATCAGCAGCCTGAACATCAGCAGGAACTCGAGGCTATCGCAAAAGCCGGATGTGAGTTCGTGCGGTCCCACTTCAATGGCAAAGCTGCTGCCGAATCCCTGTTAAATAACCTGCTGGATGCACAGAAGCGTTGGCTTGCCTTGCATCCCAATAATAGAGATTGACATGGTATCCATCCTTGTCCCTGTTTATAATACGGCCTCATATTTGAGGCAGTGTGTGCAGTCGCTTACAGGTCAGACCTACCGTGACCTGCAAATTGTACTCATTGACGACGGCTCGACCGATGGCTCCCTGGACGTCTTGAAAGAGTTGGCACGGGATGACAAACGCATCGAGATCTACAACAAAGCGAACGGTGGCGTTGCCTCAACGCGCAATCTCCTGATTGGTAAGTCAAGGGGCGAGTGGGTGCTGTTCGTCGATAGTGATGACTGGATTGACCCGGATACTGTTGAGTGCCTATTGAATGCTCAATCCGAAGGGGATTACGATATCGTATCCTACAAGCTGTCGGGTGAATCTACCGATAACAAGGTGGTATATAACCATGATGAGATTATCAAGCTCTTCCTGGAACACACTACCTTCAGAGGCTCGTTGTGCGACAAGCTGATACGTGGTTCGCTGTTCGACGGTGTATTCTGTGACAGGTCAGTGGGCTATGGCGAGGATGCGTTAATAGTGTGGCAAGTGCTTCAACGGGTGAAAAGCATTTGTTTGCTCGATAAGACTTTCTATCATTATCGTGTGAACATGAACAGCATATCCAGGCAATCATTCAACGGTAAGAAATTCACGGCTTACACAGTGTGGGACACCATTTGCCGTGATGTGGATGAGGATATGCCGCAATACCGCGATATCGCATATGCCAGGTTTGCCTGTGAAATGACCCAGATCCTGAGGGCTGCTGCCTTGAACGGCTATAAGCGTGACACCAGTGTCGAAGTGCTTCAAGAAATTGTTCGGCGTTATGGGCACCTGATCCGCAAGACAGGTATTTCTTCGTCAAAGATGAGCTTGTACGCTTACTTGATTTCAAGGAACTACCCATTAGCCAAGTGTTTATCCAGATACACCTTGTAAAGTTGTAATGGCCACGGAGAAGAAGAAACGCATTTTCGGCTATGACGCATTAAAAGCCCTCGCTGCTTTTTTTGTGGTCCTATATCACGTCGGGATGGTGGACTTCGGCTATCAGGAGGGTGTCTATTATTATCCGACGATTACCCAGGTGCTATGGCTTTTCTGCGCTTGTGGCGTGCCCTTGTTCTTCATGGTTAACGGAGCGTTGACGGTTAGCCGTAACTATGATTTGAAGAAGTCTTTGACTAAGGCCGGACGCCTGATTGTTGCAGGCGTTGTTTGGGCCTTGGTCATCATGTGCCTCAAGGCCTTGAGCAACCATGATCCCTCGGCATTCTCCATTCCGGCCTTGGGGTATTACTGGTTCTTGTTCTCGCTTGCACTGATGTACTTAATCAACCATGCGATGGGTTATTTGCCCACGTGGTGCCGTTGGCTGCTTGTGGCCCTCCTGCTGATTTATCCATTTGCATCCAACCTGGGATGGGATTTAGTCATATTGCGGAATCCGGATACGGCCATGCCATGCTGGCGCACTGGGGCATTCACCCTCTATGGCGTGGTGTATCTCTACATGGGTGATTATCTCAAGAACCATGACGGCAAGAAGTGGATGGCTTTAGCTCTGGCTATTGCCGGTTTATCGTTACTGGTGCTCGAGGTGATTGCAACCGTCAATGTGACCCACATGCAATTTGAGGGCGGAAACTATTGTTTCCCCACATTTGGCGCCCTTTTCCTCTCGATGGCGCTCTTCCTGTGGATTAAGGGTTGTGACATGAGAGAGGGCTGGCTCAGGCGTTTTATCTCCTTCCTGGCTGATAATGCACTGGGCATCTACATTTTCCATCTTGTTCTCATGATTGTGCTTGGATGGATTTTCCCTGTACTGAATGGGTTAACGGTTCATCCAGTGATTGCAATCGTGATAGCGCTATTATATACCATTGCATCGGCTGCTGTGTCAGCAGCCCTGCGTAAAACACCATTGGCATTCTTGCTTACATTATAAATTGAACATTCCATAAGATATATAGAATGGAAGCTATTGAATTCATACCTGCGTATTACTATACAACAGTCTATTACACTACACTGCTTGTCATTTGCTGGTTCACTGTCCTTTATTACATCGGTGCAGGCTCCCAGCGAATCCTTCATGCCGAGGGCTCTCCTGTGCAAACGGCCGCATTCATTTTGACTCTCCTAATCTTTTTCTTTCTTGGTCTAAGGCAGGCCTCAACGGAGTTCGGTGATTGCTGGTTATATGCCTATGATTATACAACAGGAATATTTCACTATCATGGAGTTAGTATTGGAGAAGAATGGTTTTGGGGTGCTATTTCGGATTTTTGTAGGAAGTTGGGATTTAATGTCAATGAATATTTTCTGTTTATTGAGTTTTTCTACATTGGAGGCATGTTTACATGCTCTTTGATATTAATGCGTAAGAATCTATGGATAGCAATGCTCTTTTTCTTCACCGCATTCCAAACGTTTACTTTTGGAACAAATGGTATTCGAAATGGCATGGCGTGTAGTATAGAACTGGTCGCGATTGCTTTAGTCATTGAAGAAGGCCCCAAACGCACATTCGGCTTTTTCTTAATGTTTTTAGCAATGGGTATTCATCGATCGACTATGCTGCCTACAGCTGCGGCTATCACCTCGATATATTGGATTAAGGATACAAAGTTGGCGCTTCGTTTTTGGATTTCTGCTATCTTTATTTCTTTGGTAGCTGGTACTCAACTCACGCAATTTTTCGCTTCTCTTGGATTTGATGACCGAATGGATCAATATTCATATGAAGCTACCTCTGAATATTTCTCTGGAACGGGTTTCCGTTGGGATTTCTGGCTATATAGTGTTTTCCCAATTATCATGATCTGGTATGTGACACAATATCGTAGATTTACTGACTTGTCATATACGATTATTTCCAATGTATATCTGTTGTGCAATGCCTTCTGGCTCATTGTTATCCGTTCGTCATTCTCTAACCGCTTTGCCTACTTGTCATGGTTCATCTATCCTGTTGTTATGGCTTTCCCGCTTTTACGTATGAACCTTTGGAAGGATCAGGATCGTAAAACGGCCCTTATTCTCTTCTTCTACTCCGGTTTTACTTTCTTCATGTTCTTTATTTATTACTTTGGTACTGGAAATGGTTATCGAGGTCTCGACTTGTACTGGTGGAGAGATTAGTAGAAAGGGTGAAATTATCATAAATGTGTATTCATGAAGATTCTTCACGTTATCACATCACTTTATACGGGAGGAGCCGAGCAACTGATGGTTGACTTGCTGCCCCGACTGCGTGATAACGGGAGGAATCAAGTTGACCTGTTACTTATTAATGGTGTTGATACACCATTCAAGACGGCTATTCAGGAGAAAGGCATTACTGTGCACTCCCTCTCAATGACCAATGACGTGTATCATCCGCATAATATCATGAGGATGAGACCTTATCTGAGGCAGTATGATGTGGTGCATACTCATAATACCGCGTGCCAATTCTATGTGCCGTTAGCGCTGACCTGCAGTTCCCATCGTCCAGTCCTTGTCACGACAGAGCATAATGCGAATAACCGAAGACGCCAAAAGCTTTGGCTCAAGCCTTTAGACCGATGGATGTATGGACGCTATGCGGCAATTATCTGTATTGCAGACCAGACGAGACGCAATCTTGAGTCATATATTGGGAAACAGGAGAAGATACACACCATCTATAATGGAGTAGATTTAGGCCGTTTTATCCGCCCGGTTAAGGATATATCAGCTAATGATAGCTTTGTGATAACGATGGTTTCCACTTATCGCACTCAGAAGGATCATGCGACCTTGATGCGTGCTATGAAGCATTTGCCGTTGTCGTTCCGACTCCAGTTTGTGGGTGGCGGAGAGAGAGAAGATGAGGAAAGACTTCGTTCCTATTGCCATAGTCTTGACCTTGATGATCGAGTGGCTTTTTTAGGCGTGCGCAGTGATGTGCCTGACATCTTGGAACAAAGTGATTTCATTGTCCTGTCTTCGCATTGGGAAGGGCTGTCCCTGTCAAGTATCGAGGGCATGGCATCTGGCAGGCCGTTTATAGCCAGTGATGTGGATGGTCTGCGTGAAATCGTAGGTGGCGCAGGAAAGCTATTCCCGCATGAGGATGATGTTGAGTTGGCACAGATTATCAAGTCCCTCAGTGAGAATCCCGATGAATACAGGAATGTGGCATCACAGTGCCAAGACAGAGCCCGACAATATGATATTTCCTTTATGGCCGAGAAATACCTTGAATTATATAAGACCTTGATTACAAATACATCCAATAATTGATGGCGCAATTAACCGTTTTCACACCTACTTATAACCGCTCACACACGATCTGGCGCACTTACGAGAGTCTGTGTCGCCAGACGTCCATGGACTTTCAGTGGTTGGTTATCGATGACGGTAGTAGCGATGACACCAGCTCATTAGTTTCATCATGGATTAAACCAGACCAGTTGAATGATCATAACCCTCAAGCCTTTGATGGATACTGTGAGTCAGGCTTCAAAATTCGGTATATCTGGAAAAAGAACGGGGGATTACACACTGGCTATAATACCGCTTATGCCAACATAGATACTGAGCTATGTGTCTGCATTGACAGCGATGACTGGATGCCCGATGATGCAGTGGAGAAGATTCTGGAGTGTTGGCGGCAACGGGGTGGAGAACGATATGCCGGCATCATGGGACTTGATTATGATACTGAGGGCAAACCATTGGGTGGTTTCTTCCCTGATGGATTGACTGAGGTCTACTTCTTAGATATGTATATCAACAATATACATCGGGCTGATACTAAGGAGGTCATGCGCACCGACCTTATGAAGAGGGTCGCTCCTCAAGTCGGATTTGAAGGTGAAAAGAATTTCAATCCGGTCTATATGTTGTTGCAAGTGTGTGATGACTATCCCTTGTTGGTTCTTAATGAGAACTTGTGCACTGTTGAATATCAGCAGGACGACAGCATGTCTCGTGGCATCTATCGTCAATACCTTAACAGCCCGAGAAGCTTTGCCAAATTGCGCTTGCTTGAAATGCGACTCAAGCGGAATACGTTTAAGAACCGGTTCCGTTCGGCGGTTCATTACGTGTCGAGTTGCATCATTGCCAAGGATGGTAACTGGTTCAGTCAAACGTCTAACAAATTACTGGTGCTGGCAGCTGCTCCTTTTGGCTTAGCTTTGTCCATGTTAATTAAGCACAAAGCAAGATGACAAAATATTCAATCGCTATACGTACCCTCGGCACTTCAGGTGAGAAGTTTGTCCGTGAGCTGGAATCAATCAAGCGGCAGACTGTCCAGCCCGAGAAAGTGGTTATCTATATCGCCGAAGGATACAAGCGCCCTGACTATACCATTGGTAAGGAGGAATACGTTTGGGTCAAGAAAGGCATGATGAACCAGCGAGTACTTCCTTATGATGAAATAGATACTCCACTCATCATGCTTCTTGATGATGATGTGGAATTGGCCGACGATAGTGCCCGGAAACTGATTGAAGCGATGGAAAGTCAGAATTTGGACTGTGTATCTGCCGTGACATTCCGCAATTATCAAATTCCTATTTCTAAGAAAATATATATAGCAGTAACTAATCTTGTTTTCCCTCATTGGAGCAATACATGGTCCGTCAAGATTCATAGCAATGGTAGCTTCAGCTACAACAACCATGTCACGAAGGATGTCTATCTCTCTCAGAGTGCTTCGGGTCCAGCTTCCCTCTGGAAAAAACAGGTGTTTCATGATTTGCATCTAGAGGATGAGTTATGGCTTGAACAGTTCGGTTTCCCATTTGGTGAAGACGTGGTAATGTTCAACAAACTCTATAAGAATGGATACCGATTGGGGATGCACTACAATTGTGGAATCAATCATCTTGATGGGAAATCATCGAGTGGAGCATTTCAGCGTGATCCCAAGAAGTTCTACATTCGTTCTTTGGCTTCGTTGATGATATGGTATAGAATCTGTTATAACCTCAAAGGGGTTCCAGCATATAAAAAAATATGGTCTGCATTGAATATTGCTATAAAGATTTTGTGGCTATTTTTGGTGCATACAGGTGTTTCGATTTACTTATTGACTCCTAAAGTCTTATGCTATTATGTTAGTGGTGTCATTGATGGTATGCAGATGATACATGCTAAAGAGTTTAGGCTGATACCTAATTTTATTATTTAATAGTAGTTTTAATATTCTTTTGTTAATCAATGCTCGTAATAAATGGCTAGAATATCTGTAATTATGGGTATTTACAATTGTGCTTCAACACTTGTAGAGGCTTTGGATTCTCTTTATGCCCAGACCTATAAGGATTTTAAAATCATTCTATGCGAAGATGGTTCAACTGATAATACATATGAGATAGCTAAACAATTTTCATCTTGGCATGACAATATTGTTTTATTGAAAAATGAATGCAATATGGGACTTAATTTTACATTGAACCGTTGTCTAGAATATGCAGATACAGAATATGTTGCTCGTATGGATGGTGATGACATCTCGCTACCCGACCGTTTTGAGAGGGAGATCACTTTTCTTGATGAGCACCCTGAATATGATATTGTTAGTTGTCCTATGCTTTATTTTGATGAACAAGGAACCTACAAGGTTGGTAAAGCCGGTGGAGAACCAGATAAAAAGTCATTTGTATTTGGCTCTCCCTTTTGCCATGCGCCTGCTATGATTAGAACCACTGTGATCAAAAAGGTTGGCGGCTATTCAGTTGAAAAAAAGCTCCTTAGGATTGAAGACTACCATTTATGGACTAAAATTTATTTGGCTGGTCATAGAGGCTATAATCTAACCACCCCATTATATAAGATGCGAGATGATCGCCGTGCTGCTAAAAGGAGGACTTTTCAAGCACGTTTGAACTCAACAAGAGCAAGACTTAATGCTTATAAAGAGTTAGGAATTCCAAAAATATATTATCCTTTTGCATTCTTGCCTGTTTTGATAGGATTGTTGCCAAATTGGTTGTATGTTTTATTGAGGGACGTAAAAAATAGGAATCATGATAATTAATATAATTAAAACAAGGGATTTATACCAGAAAGCTTGTCAGAATAAATATGATTTACACGTGTTAACTGATGAGGAGCGACAGAAATTACAACGTCATTTGTTGTGGATGTATAAAGAAATTGAAGTCGTGTGTCTTAAGAATAATTTGACAGTAATGCTCGCTTATGGTTCTGTTTTAGGAGCTATAAGACATGCTGGGTTCATACCATGGGATGACGATATGGATTTATTCATGCCTAGGAAAGACTATGATTTATTTATTAATCATTACTCTAGTGATCTTCCTGAGTATCTACAAGTGTATGCTCCAAATTCTAAAAATAAAGCATTAACAAGATTCGCAAAAGTTGTAGACACTCGAACAAAGTTTATTGAAGCTGACGAAGACGATAATGATGATCATTCTCAAGGAATATTTGTAGATATTTTTCCGCTAGATTCTTTAAATCCATCTGAAAAGATAAAAAATACTATTAAAAGATTATTATCGATGATATTCATGTATGTCGGCGCTTCTGTGCGACAATATGAGTTGAACAATGAAAATTACCATGCGATAATGAATTATTCCATGTCATCAAAAATCAATTATTGGTTAAGGCAATTCATAGGTTTTAGTTTCTCGTTTATGAGCTTTCAAACATGGATGAATATAGTTGACCGTTTTTGTCGAAATAATGTGTACACTGGTTTCGTTTCAGACTTATTATGTACATATAAATGGAAACCAATCCCAGAATGTATGCTATTTCCTGCACGAGTTGGTTTGTTTGAAGATGTTGAGGTGCTTTTACCACATGATGCTGAGTCTCATCTAGAAATGACTTATGGCAATTGGCAAAGAGTGCCATCGGTAGAGGAAAGAAGACGCCATTATATTCGGAAGGTTCAGTTTGTGCAATAATTAAAAGAAGACTTATCTCTTTTCAGGTTTCTGATTTATTCTACAATCGTGTGATATTACTATAAAGGCTAGATTAATATAATGATATAGTGATCTTGAGTTTTGATTATCCTAATAGTTTTTAGTTATTGAATGCTCTGCAGAAGGAGTGCAGGTCTATAGTGATATCAATTATAGTCTATTCATAGCTCAGTCTTAATGTAACATTAAGATAATAAGATGTATATTTGGGGGTTAGGTATTTTTGCTGTCCGGAGAAGTCTTCTAACATGACATCAAACCAGGTTATTAATAATGACTTATGATGATATTTTTATTTTGTGATTAAAACATGCTTATTGAGGACAATTAATAGTTTTATAGTAACGTTCATTCCGCATTTTTATGTTAATATAGTGTGATGAGGCTGTTATGAGCTACTTGTAAAAAGGTTTTATATTGAAACCATATTGTTAATAAAGCTGATCAATGAAGAAGATTGTTAGGGCGGCTACGGTGCCGTTGTCGCTGGAGGCGTTTTGCCGGGACATGTTGAGGGAATTGTCGCAGGAGTATGAGGTCGTGGCAGTTTCTTCACCTGGTGAAGTCCTTGACGAGGTGGGCGAACGTGAAGGCGTGCGGACTATTGCTGTGCCGATGGAACGTCATATCTCGCTGTTCAGAGACTTGAAGTCGCTGTGGAAGATGTGGCGTGTCCTGCGCCGCGAGAAGCCCGACATGATTCACTCGATGACCCCCAAGGCTGGCCTCATCTGCATGATGGCGGGGTGGCTGGTTGGTGTCCCGGTGCGTATCCACACTTTTACTGGACTTGTCTGGCCCACGTCCACTGGATTGAAACGCCGCATTCTCATGGCGACCGATTGGCTGACCTGTGCTTGTGCGACGCATATCATCCCCGAGGGCGAGGGCGTGAAATCTGACCTGCTCAATCATCACATTACATGCAAACCCCTTAAGGTATTGGGGTATGGCAATGTGAAAGGCATAGATTTAGATTATTTCAAACCCGCCGAGACAACCAGCAAGAGTCATCAAGGCTTTACTTTCGTATTCGTGGGTCGCATTGTCCGCGATAAGGGCATCAATGAACTGGTCAAGGCGTTTGACCGCTTGCATCAGGAGCACAACGATGTACGCTTGGTATTGGTCGGTCCACGTGAGGATGACTTGGACCCCGTTTTGCCTGAGACCCTGGAGCGTATCGACCGTGGCGAGGGCATTGAGGCGGTGGGGAAACAAAGCGATGTGAAGCCTTTTTATACCGATGCCGATGCGTTGGTCTTCCCGAGCTATCGAGAGGGTTTCCCCAACGTGGTGATCGAGGCTGGCGCGATGGGTTTACCCAGCATCGTCACAGATATCAACGGCTCCCGCGAAATCATCATCGATGGCCAGAATGGTATTATTGTTCCCCCTCAAGATGAGGAAGCTTTATATCAAGCCATGAAACTTTTTGTTGAGGATCCCGAGTTGGCACAGTCTTTAGCAGGAAATGCCCGTCCACTGATTGCCTCACGCTACGAACAGGGCTATGTCCGCAAGTGCCTCTATGATTTCTATCATGAGATCCTTAATTAATAACAACTGATTAGTCTGATTGTTCTGAGGCATCCGCCTACATATTATTCATCGATGATTGGATATTTATGGAGTATATTTACCAAAATGAAACTTACGCCATTAGAGGATGCATGAAAGCTGTATTCTCTGAATTGGGCAATGGCTATCTTGAAAAGGTATATCAAGAAGCATAAGAACTTGAGTTTCAAGAGGCGGGAATTCCATATCAAAGAGAGGTCAGATTGAATATTAATTATAGAGGAAAAACTCTTAAGCAAGAATATATTGCAGATTTTGTGTGTTATGAAAAGATTATTGTTGAGTTAAAGGCTGTATCTGAATTAACAGATATTCATGAAGCTCAAGTTTTGAACTATCTTAAAACAACTGGATTTGATTTGGCTCTACTCGTAAACTTTGGAGAAAAACCGATGAAAATCAAGCGCCTATTTAATTTCATGAAATAAAAATGAATTGCGTTAGCCTTCAGAAACTTCAGACGAGTCAGTTGTTTAAATTAATCGTGTTTGCAAAAAGATAAATGAGAATCTATCGCGACTGTGTTAAGCGTGTGTTGGGATTCTGTATCTCCCTCATCGCCATCATTTGTCTGTCGCCATTATTGCTGGTGGTGACCATTTGGCTCCACTTTGCTAACAAGGGTGCTGGCGCATTCTTTTTCCAGGAGCGCCCTGGCAAGAACGGCAAGATTTTCAAAATCATTAAATATAAGACAATGACCGACGAGCGCGATGCGTCGGGTGAGCTTTTGCCTGATGGTGAGCGGTTGACCCCGGTGGGGCGCTTTGTCCGCTCAACCAGTATCGATGAGTTGCCTCAGCTTTTCAATGTACTTAAGGGAGACATGGCCATCATTGGCCCCAGGCCTTTGTTAGTGCAGTATCTGCCCTTGTACTCTCCAGAGCAGGCTCGTCGCCACGAGGTGAGGCCAGGTATCTCGGGATGGGCCCAATGTCATGGCCGCAACACATTGTCATGGGGCGAGAAGTTCAAACTCGATGTGTGGTATGTTGACCACTGCAGTTTCAAGACCGATGTCGAGGTGATTCTCACCACAATCAAGAAAGTGATTGTCCGCGATGGCATATCCCAGGACGGTCAAGCAACAATGGAAGCATTTAACGGAAATAACTAAGCATTATGTATCTATACGGAGCAAGCGGACACGCAAAGGTAATTATTGATATTCTTAAATCGATGAATATCAAGGTGGATGCATTGTTTGATGACGATGACTCCATCAACGAATTGTTGTCTATACCGGTCAAGCATCACTGGAACGGCGAATCTCCGGTCGTCATCAGTATCGGTAACAATCTCGCTCGCAAACAGATTGTCGACAAGCTGCAGAATTGTGATTTTGCAACGCTCCGTCATCCGTCAGCCATCATATCGCCCAGCGTCAGGATGGGTAGGGGCACTGTAGTGATGCAGGGTGCGATTATCCAGAGTGGGGTAGTGATCGGCTCGCATTGTATTCTCAATACAGGAGCTTCGGTGGATCATGAATGCGTCGTGGAGGACTTTGCCCACATTTCCCCACAGGCCACCTTGTGTGGTAATGTGCACGTGGGAGAGGGGGCATGGATTGGTGCTGCGGCTGTCGTGATACCTGGTGTCAGAATCGGCCGATGGAGTATTGTCGGTGCAGGCAGCGTTGTCGTCCATGACGTGCCAGATGGGGCTGTTGCCTATGGCAACCCCTGCCGTATCAAACCCAGGCAAGGCGACATCTCGTCCTATAGTGACATCACATCGGTTGTGCCTAATCAGATTGCTGTTTATGGTGCAGGCGGTTTGGGCCGAGAAGTTGCTGGTGGTATCGAAAAAATCAACAAATTCGGAAAAGAGAGATGGGAATTTATCGGCTTCTACGATGACAATAAAACGGCTGGTACCGAGGTCTCTCATTATGGGCACGTTTTAGGCGGAATGGAAGAACTCAATTCAGTTGATAAACCGTTGGCGCTGGCGATTGCTGTGGGCGATCCCAGTGTGCGTTCTCTTATCCATAGCCGTATTACGAACCCGAATATTTACTTCCCGAACCTGATTGCTCCGTCATTCAGGATTTTGGACCCCAAGACATTCAAGATTGGCCACGGCAACATCATTCAGGAGGGCTGCAGCGCCACGTGTGACGTTACTGTGGGCGATTTCAACGTATTGAACGGTTCCAATGTCCTGGGCCATGATGTGGTGGTGGGGGATTTCAATGTCCTCATGCCTGCCGTGCGCCTGTCCGGTGCGGTTGAGGTGGGCTGTTGCAACTTGTTCGGTGTTGACAGCGTCATCTTACAGAAGATCAAGGTTGGAAACAACGTTACCCTCGGTGCTGGCAGTGTGCTCATGACCAAGCCCAAGGATGGACACACCTATATCGGAGTGCCTGCTAAGAGATTCGATTTTGAATAACAAGACGAGCCCAGATTACGTGGGCCGTTTACCACAAAGAATAATTTGAATATCAATATGATGGAATATAATCCTTTTACACTGGCCGGTAAAACAATCCTGGTGACTGGCGCATCTTCGGGTATAGGCAAGGAAACCGCCATTACCTGTTCCCGCATGGGCGCTAAGGTGGTCATCACTGCCCGAAACCAGGAACGCTTACAGGCAACTTTTGACCAACTCAATCCCGAGGTCGAGGGGCACTTGCAGTTGATTGCCGACATGACTGTTCAGCAGGACGTCGAGCACATTGTGAGCGAATTGCCCAAGTTGGACGGTGCAGTGCTGTGTGCCGGCAATTCAATAACCCTGCCCTTGCAGTTCGGTACGCGCGAAAAGTTTGATAGCATGTTTGACATCAACTTTTTTGCGCCCGTTGAGTTGCTGCGGCTGATGTACAAGAAGAAAGTGCTCGTCAAGGGCGCTTCGGTCGTTTTGATCGCCTCGGTAGGTGGCACCCACACTTTCATGCCGGGCAACGGAGTGTATGGCGCGTCCAAAGCTGCGTTGAACTCTGTTATGAGATATGCGGCTCGCGAGTATGCCACCCGCATGATCCGTGTCAACAGCATTTGCCCTGGCATGGTCGATACCCCGCTCATTCACAACGGCACAATAACCGAGGAGCAACTGGCCGAGGATGCTAAGGGCTATCCCCTGGGCCGTTATGGCGAACCCAGCGATGTGGCTAATGCGGCCATCTATCTGTTGAGTGACGCTTCCAGTTGGGTGACAGGACATGATCTCGTTCTTGACGGTGGCTTCTCATTATAACATTCTCGTCAATCGGTGGTAGTCAACCAGGTCGTCAATTCCATCTTCCGCTCTTGCAGCTACATCCTGACTCATGCAGGACACTCGTGGCTCGTGGACTGTGGCGATGTGGATCAGATTTTGCCGTACATCAAGGGGCCCCTATGCGGTATCTTGCTCACCCATGGCCACTTTGACCACATCTATGGACTCAATCAGCTGCTGAACTTGTGTCCCGATGTGCCCGTCTATACCAATGACTACGGCCTGGAGACCTTGTATGACGACAAGTTGAATTTTTCAAAGTTTTACGGCAATACTCTCCAATTACAACCCGTTAATAACATCAGAATACTTCATGACGGAGATGTGTTTGAACTGTTCGATGGCGTGAGCGTGCATGCCGTTTTCACGCCGGGGCACAGTCCATGCTGCGTGACTTGGGTACTCGACGACATGATGTTTACGGGTGACAGTTACATCCCGGGAGTCAAGACCGTGACCAATTTACCTCACTGCGACAAAAAGCAGGCAGCCTGCAGTGAGATACTTATCAAGCAGTTAGCCGAGCATCGCACCGTCTATCCGGGTCATGCTCCAGAAAGTATGGAAATTTTATAACAATATATAAGTTTTATGGCAAACAATAGAATCTTATTATGTCTCGCCCACATGAGTGGCCAGGAGATGAAGTATATCCAAGAGGCTTTTGACACCAACTGGGTAGTGCCTCTTGGCCCCAATGTGAACGCCTTTGAGGAGGACCTGGAGCAGCTGTGTGGCGAGGACAAGAAGGTTGTCGCGCTCAGTTCGGGTACTGCAGCCATTCATTTGGCACTCGTAAATTTAGGCGTCGGTCGTGATGACGAGGTCATCTGTCAGTCGATGACGTTCTCGGCAAGCGCTAATCCCATTACCTATCAGGGCGGTATACCCGTGTTTGTCGATAGCGAGCCCGATACCTGGAATATGGATCCCAATCTGCTCGAGGAGGCCATCAAGGACCGCATCGCCAAGACCGGCCGTAAGCCCAAGGCTATCATCCCGGTCTATCTTTACGGCATGCCAGCTAAGATAGATGATATCATGGAAATCGCCCGCCGTTATGAGATTCCCGTCATCGAGGATTCGGCCGAGGCCTTCGGGTCACGGTATCGTGGTCAGCTGTGTGGCACGTTTGGCGAATACGGCATCATGAGCTTCAATGGCAACAAGATGATTACCACCAGCGGAGGTGGCGCGCTCATCTGCCCTGATGAGGTGGCCAAGAAGAAAATCATGTTCTACGCAACCCAGGCCCGCGAGCCCATGCCTTACTATCTGCACAAGGAGATTGGCTATAACTACCGCATGAGCAACATCTGTGCAGGCATTGGTCGCGGTCAGATGACTATCCTCGACGAGCACTTGGCTCACCACAGACATCTGTGTGACCGATATGTCGAGCTCTTTGCCAATGTTGACGGTATTGATGTTCATGTCAACTACGATGAGCGCTCCGACAGCAATTACTGGCTCAACACGATCCTTATCGACCCCGCCAAGACGGGCACCGACTATGAGACCGTTCGCCAGCACTTAGATGCAGCTAATATCGAGTCCCGCCCCTTGTGGAAACCCATGCACACCCAGCCGGTCTTCTCGGGCGCTCCCGCCTATGTGAACGGTGTGAGTGAAGAACTGTTCACCAAGGGGCTCTGTCTGCCTAGCGGACCGTGGGTGACCGACGAACAGGTCGAACTCGTGGCACGTGAAATCATCGCTTGCTGCAAGTGAGTTATACCCGGATATTAATTTAGTGAAAAGAGTCAAACCATGAAAATTGCAATATACGGTGCGGGAGGCTTCGGAAAGGAAGTTGCCTGCCTCATTACCAGAATAAACGCACAGCATCAACAATGGGAACTGATAGGTTTTTATGATGATGCTAAACCTGCAGGTATGCCGGTTTCACGATATGGCAAGGTGCTTGGAGGCATGGACTCGCTGTCGCAGGTCAATGAACCCTTGGCTGTGGCCATCGCCATCAGTGACAACAAGGCCGTTAAGCGCATCAGCAAAGCGATAACCAACCCTAATGTCACTTTCCCCAACCTGATTGACCCGACACTGTTTCTGGTTGATCCAGTGACAGTGATCATGGGTAAGGGCAACATCATCCAGAATAACTGCATGATTTCGTGTGATGTCACCCTGGGTGATTTCAACCTCATCAATGACCATGTCGTTGTGGGCCACGATAATCACATCGGCAGCTATAACAGCATCATGCCTGCAGTCCATCTCTCGGGTGGGGTCACCATCGGCGACAACAATATGCTCGGCGTGGCTTGTGTTGTGCTCCAGGGAATATCAATAGGTCATGGAGTGACTTTGGGTGCCAATAGCGTGCTCATGACGCGTCCAAGCAACAACAAGACCTACCTGGGTGTTCCTGCACGCCGGTTTAATTTTTGACGCATATTTGTCATTCAGAGGCTATTTTTTAGTTTTTTTTAGTAATAAGAAGGAATTTAGCCGATAAATAGTTTTCATTAAGCGGTGTTTATGAGTTTTTTTGTGTAATTTTGCCACCCGTTAAAATACTTTATGTACTTTTTCGTTTTTAAGGCAATAATAAATCCAAATTAATTCAAGATTAATACACAGTATGAGTTTAGAACAATTCATCGAGAATTTTTCAGATCTGTTTGACGAAACAGACCCAGATACCATAAACGCCACAACCGCGTTCAAGGAGTTGGAGGAATGGTCATCCCTTCTTGCTTTGTCGGTCATTGCGATGGTCGATGAGGAGTATGATGTGGAATTCCGTGGAGAAGACATACGCAATAGCAATACTGTAGAGGATCTGTATGAAATTGTAAAGTCGAGGGTTGAGTAATGTGATAACCTTGACTTAAAGTCGCCTGGCAATCAACTTCTTTTTAATTTATGGCAACTATCACCTATCATGGCGTGGGCATTAAGGCCCTGTCGGCTTGTGTCCCTCAGGAAATAGTTTATAACAAGGACTTGGGATATCTCATCCCCGAGGAGGAAATCGAGAAAACAATCAACAACATCGGTATCGAGCAGCGCCGCATTGCTGCCCCCGATGTGACCGCGAGCGACTTGTGTTTCAAGGCCGCCCAGCAATTGTTTGCCGACAACAATATCGAGCCCGAGAGCATCGACGTGCTCTTGTTCATGAGCCAGACGGCCGATTACCGCATTCCTGCCACGTCTTGCCTGTTGCAGCACCGCCTTGGGCTGCCTCGCGAGACGTTGTGCTTTGACATTTCATTAGGCTGTTCGGGCTACTTGTTTGCCCTGAGCGCAGCTTTTGCCTATGCCTCGATGGAGGGCGTGAACCGCGTGCTGCTCCTCGATGGTGAGACGTTCTCCAAGATTGTCAACCGCCGTGACAAGGTGGATTGGCCCCTCTATGGCGACGCGGGGACGGCTACCCTCATCGAGAAGGGCGACTATGGTGACTCGACTTTCACCCTCTACACCGATGGCAGCGGCGAGGAGACCCTCAAGATTCATGCCGGTATGCGCAATCCCATCACCGCCGACTCCTGTGTCGAGCGAGAGCGTGAGGATGGCAATATCCGCACTGATCTTGAAGTGTTTATGGACGGTATGGACGTCTTCAATTTCGCCATCAGCAAGGTGCCCAAGAGTGTGAAGCAGCTCCTCAAGGAGACCGATCGCTCGGTTGATGACCTGGATTACCTGGTATTTCACCAGGCTAACCGTTTCATGATGGACTTCTTTGTCAAGAAACTCAAGATTTCTGCCGACAAGGTGCCTTACTGCATCCACAAGTTCGGCAATACCAGCAGTGCCTCGGTGCCCTTGACCATCTCCAGCGAGTTGGCTGGACGTCTCACGGGTGACAATCTCGTGCTCATGAGCGGCTTCGGCGCTGGTTTGAGTTGGGGGTCGGCTATCATGAATATGCGCGACTGCCACGTGTCGCCCGTCATTGAGTATTAAGAAACCACATATTTCATGCTCTCATTTGACCACATTGGCATAGCCTGCCGTGACATAGAGAAGACCAAGGGCTTCTACTTGACGATGGGCTATAGAGCAACGGCCACTGTCGAGGACCCGGTCCAGCATGTGCGTATCTGCTTCCTGGAGAAGGAAGGCGAGCCTCGGCTGGAATTGCTTGAACCCCTCGATGATCAGAGTCCCGTTTTACGCACCCTCACGGCTGTGGGGGTTTCTCCTTATCATATCTGCTACAAAGTTCAGGATATGGAAGCCGCAATCACCATGCTGCGTGGACAGCGCTTTCTGCTGGTGAGCGGTCCTGTTGCCGCCTGTGCGATGCAGGACAGGCGTGTGGCTTTCCTCTTCCAGAAGAATACGGGCCTCATTGAACTGGTCGAGAATCCCACTTGATGAGTGAGATCCTGCTGACATACATCGTCCCTGTCTATAACACTGAGCCTTATGTGCTCAAGTGCCTGCAATCCTTGGTTGATCAAGGATTGTCACCTGAGCAATATGAGATTATTGCCGTTGACGACGAGTCAACCGACGGCACCCTGGACGTGGTTGAATCCTTTGCTCGGGAACACCCACAGGTGCGCGTCCTCCGTCAGCCCCATTCGGGAGTGAGCAGTGCCCGCAATCTGGCGCTTGAGAATGCCCGGGGGCGCTTCATTCAGTTTGTGGACAGCGATGATTACCTGATGGGCGGGTCGATGGTCAACATCGTTCAACGGGCTATGGATCTTGACCTGGATGTCCAGGTGCTTAATAACAGGATGGTCTTTCCCGATGGCACAGTGACGGTGGCAACAGGAACCAGTAGCTCCTCGACCGAAGCCATGACGGGAGTCGAGTACCTCAAGGGTCACAGCATGACGCCCTACATCTGGCGCTACCTCATCCGCCGGGAGTTTTTCGAGCAGCATCATTGGCGTTTTAACCCGTCGCTCATCGTGTGTGAGGACGGCGAAGTCATTGCCCGGTTCATGCTTCAGGCCTCTCGTGTGGCTCACTATGATGCCGCCCCTTACTGCTACGTCAAGCGCGCTGATAGTGCGATGCACAACACTAATCTTGACCATGTGCGTCACCGGCTGTTCTGTCAAGTCGATTCTGCGGCCTCGATTGATGCAACCATCCGTCAGTTCCAGGAAAACGCTCAGCAGACCGCACCCGTCAGTGTGGCAGGATTGAGAAATGTGTATCTCTTTTTTGCGATGACGCGGGCTTTTACTGCAGGACTGGTTGATGAAGTGCTGGACCGGATGCGTGCTGTGGGCATGTATCCCTTCCCCTGTGTGGGACCCGAGGCCAATTACGGTGGTGCCAAGTGGAAAGTGATTCACCGCTTGATGATGCAGCCCCGTTTGTGGTCAATGTTGAGCAAACTCTATCGCATGATAAAGAAGTAATAATGATGACTACTTTTGTCTTTCGCAATCAAACGGTTGAGGCCTTTTTCGGCTATGATGGCATGACCTATTCGGGTTATGACGACATCAGTATGGTGCCAGGCGAGGTGGACCGTTACATTTGGTTCTATCAGGTTCCCGTTAATGCCGATAGCGCCCAGTTAGCCCAGGAGATAGAGTCCTATAGCAGCAAACTGGATATCGTTTTGTCGGCTGCCGATGCCAGTAAGCCGTTTGTCGTTTTCTCGCTTGTGAATCTTTTCCCCATGAGGCTCACTGGTGACGAAACAGCTGTTCAACAGGCTGTTACGGCCTTTAATGACCATATTGCGGCACTGGCTGCTTCATGGCCTAACGTCAAGTGGGTGGACTTCTCGGAGTTCACTGCAAGATATGATGCCGATACGCTGGTCAACTGGAAGTATTATCTCATGTCACAGACCTTGCTCAACCCGAAGTTGGCACGTGATTTCCAGTCGTGGTGGCAACGCATCGAGGGTGAATTGGCCTTGCAACGCAAGAAGTGTCTCATCCTTGACTTGGATAACACCCTGTGGGGCGGTGTCCTTGGCGAGGATGGCGTCGATGGCATCAAGTTGGGTGGCGACTATCCAGGCAAGGCTTTTTCCTATTGGCAGCGTTCCCTGCTCCAGTTGGCACAGAATGGCGTGATTCTGGCAGTTTGCAGCAAGAACAACGAGCCCGATGTCGAGGAGGCATGGCAACACAATCCTTTCATGGTCCTCAAGCGTGAGCACTTCAGCGCTTTGCGCATCAATTGGCAGGACAAGGCAACCAACATACGCGAGATAGCCAGCGAACTCAACATCGGTCTGGACAGCATGGTCTTTGTTGACGATAACCCCACCGAGCGTGAACTCATCAAGCAGGTGCTCCCTCAGGTCGAGGTGCCTGATTTCCCTGCCAAGCCCTATGAACTCATGCCGTTCTTTAAGCAACTGGTGGAGAAATACTTCCGCATTTATGCCGTGACCAGCGAGGATCGGGCCAAGACCGAGCAATACCGGGCCAATGCAATGCGGCAGGCCGAGCAATCCCATTTTGCCGACCTCGAGTCCTATCTTTACAGCCTGGACATGCAACTGGATATTATCCCTGCCGATGAACACAATCTGCCGCGCATCGCCCAGATGACACAGAAGACTAACCAGTTTAACCTCACAACTCGCCGCTATACCGAGGCCGATGTCCAACAGCGCCTCGATCAGGGTTGGCGCGTTTTTTGCATGAGTGTGAGGGACCGGTTTGGTGACAGCGGCATCACTGCCACGATTTTCCTGGAGCCGACAGATGACACGACTGTCAACATCGACACGTTGTTGCTCAGCTGCCGCATCCTGGGCAAGGGGATTGAAGAGGCATTCATCAAGACCGTTTTCAATCTGTTGAGGCTGGATGGCTACCGCCACATCACCGCCGATTATCTGCCTACGGCCAAGAATGGCCAGACTGCCGATTTCTATGACCGCATGGGCATGACCCTTGAGGCTACAGATGAGGCGGGCGCCAAGCATTACTCGATGGCGCTGAGCGATATGTTTGAAATAAAGAACTATTATAATATCAGAGTGTTATGAACTTAGAAGATAAAGTGTTGGAAATCATGCGCGAGGTGTTTGAAATGGAAAACGTCACGACCGACGCGTCACAGAAGAATTGTGAGCGCTGGGACTCGTTGCATCACCTCTCGTTGGCATCCGAGCTCGAGGAGGCTTTTGACATTGACTTGGAACCCGAGGAGATTGCCGATATGACCGACTTCTCCCGCGTGATTGCCCTGCTCGAGACCAAGGTGAAGTAATACCATCAATCAGGAAATCCCGGTCAACTTGGGTCACGATGCCTCAACAGCGCATTGCCTACATCGATTTTATGAAATGCCTGTGCATCATGCTCATCGTGATGTACCATATTGACCATGAGTTTTTTAATTATTTAGCTCCCAATCTCAATAACGCTTTGCAGGCCTTCCGCCTGCCCATGTATTACTTCATATCAGGCATTTTCTTTAAGCTCTACGACGGCTTTGCCGATTTCACGCGGCGCAAGGTCAATAACATCCTTGTGCCGTTTGTTTTCTTTGTGATATTGGCCTATGGTGTGCAATTGCTGGAGTATGCCGCGCGTTTCATGATTGGAGCCCAACCCATCGATATCAATCCCATCAAGCTCATTGAACCTTTCTACCTGCGTTACTGGCAGGTGACGACACCACTATGGTTCCTACTGAGCCTGTTCTGGGTTAATATCATTTTCTATGCCCTGCAGCGCTGGATTAAACCTGTCTGGGGCTTGGTTTTAGCGACGCTGGCGATCTCGTTATGCGGCTATTGGCTGGGTGTCAACAAGGTGGAATTGCCGCTCATGCTCGATACATCGATGGTGGCGTTGCCTTACTTCCTGCTGGGGTGGGGGATGAAGCGCTTGGGCGCTCTAAATCCCTCACGTCACGACAAGTGGGGCATCCTTGTGCTGGCTGCTGTGGCAGTGCCCATCTATTACCTGAGTGAGTTCATGAACCTGCATTTCCAGGTGTTGCCGCCCTATTGGAAACTCTATCTGTTGCCGTTTGTCGCCATCCTGTCGCTCTTTTGGGCCTGCAAGTCGTTGTCTCGCATTCCCGTCCTGTGCCACTATGGACGCTATTCGCTCATCATTCTGGGCACTCACATGACGGTATTTCTTCCCATCCGTTCGTGGCTTATCTTGCGCGGTGGCATGGAACCTGGCATCGGCTTGACCTTGGTAGTCTTCACGTTGACCATGTTGATCATGTGGCCCGTGATAGCATTGCTCAAGACCTATGCCCCGCGGTTTACCGCCCAGGAGCCTTTCTTCAAGCCTGGTTGGAAAATCAGTTGAAACCCTACATCATCACATGAAATATATCTTTCGCATCATATCGATAATAGCAGCCTTCGTCCTGCTTTTTTCGGCCTATGGAGGACGCGTCAATCCCAATATCTGGACCCTGCCCTCGATGGCTACATTGGCTTTGCCTGTCATCGCCCTGTGCGTTTTGGTTTTACTTGCAGTGCTTGCCCTGTTCAGGCAGTGGCGTTCGGCGGCTGTCCTCGTTGGCGCCTTGCTTCTCTCATGGCCCACATTGCGCTTGATATCCCCGTTAAATCTGTTTCACCCCGAAGCCGACCCCGACAAGGTCCAACTCAAGGTCTTGACGATGAATGTCACCCAGTTTAACTGGGTCGATGGGGATAAGCCTAACAAGAGCATGCGCTACATTCTTGACCAGAATGCCGATGTGGTGGTGATTCAGGAGGGATTGGTGGATTTCTCCTATGAACAACTCGAGCCCGTGAAGCCCATGCTCAAGGAGTTGTATAAGAAATATCCTTACCGCAAGAAAGCCTTCTTTGACGTGGGAATCCTCTCCAAGTATCCCTATACCGAAGTCAAATCATCGGCTCTGGATAAGGACAAACTGAATTATTTCATCAAGGCATGGGATGTCCAGGCACCAGGCGGTGACATCAGGGTGGTGAGTATGCACTTGAGTTCGTTGCGCTTTACCCAGAACGACAGCAAAATCATCGAATCGATGAACAAACCGTCCAACCGCAAACGCCGCGTCAAATCGGTGGTCCGCAAGTTGGATAACGGCTTCCGCACCCACGTGCGCCAGGTCACGGCAATGCGTAAACTGCTCGGCGAGACAACGGGTGACGTGATAGTGATGGGAGATATGAATGACACACCAGGCTCCTACACTTACCGCACCCTGTGTGGCGATGACCTGCTTGACGCATGGGCCGAGTCAGGTTTTGGCCCCACCTATACGTTCCATGCCCATCACCTCTATGTTAAAATTGACCACATCTTCTATCGCGGTAATATGAAACTGCTCACGTGCCGGCGTGACAAGGAGGGCGAAAGCGACCACTATCCGCTGGTGGCTATCTTTGAACGTTAGTTGTGCTCCATATACACTAAAAAGGCCACTCTTACGTTCATTATATATAATATATAAATCCCAAGATAATGAATCATTCAAGAATCACCCTGTGGATAGCTGCTGTGATGATAGCTGCCTGTTCAATTCTCAGCTCCTGCATCGAGGACGGCTTCACGACCTCGTCGAGCGATATCCTGGCGTTCAGCAAGGACACTGTGGCGTTTGACACGGTCATTACGCTCCAGGGCACTGCCACCAAGCAGATGGTGATTTATAACCGCAGCAAGAAGCAGATCAACATTTCCTCAATCAAGGTCGCCGGACTTGCCGACAAGGGCCGTTTCCACCTCAATGTGGACGGTGTGCGAGGCGATTCCTTCCAGAATGTGGAAATCCGTGGCAATGATTCTATCTTCGTCTTCATCGAGGCCTATCTCGACGAGATGGAGAAGGACGAGCCTACATATATCGAGGATAGGTTAGAGTTTGTGACCAATGGCATCAGCCAGAATGTGGTGCTCACGGCATGGGGACAGGATGTGGTGCGTATCGAGAGGGACACCATCTCAAGCGATACCCGCTTAACGGCCACCAAGCCCTACTTGATCTATGACACACTGTTTGTTTCCCCGGGCGTGACGCTCACGATGGATGCGGGCGCTACATTGCTTTTCCATGACAAGGCTGTGCTGCGTTGTGCCGGCCGTATGCTGGCCAATGGCACGGTAGAAGAACCCATCACCTTCCGTGGTGACCGCCTGGATCATGTGGTGGGCTCCACCAGTTTTGACGTCATGTCGGGTCAGTGGGGTGGAGTCATCTTCACACCGCCCACCATGGGAAATGTGCTTAAGCACGTCATCATGAAAGGCAGCAGCATCGGTATGCACTGCACGGCCTATGGCGCAAGTGGCTATGGCGACACGGTGAATTGTGCACTCAAGCTTGTGAACTGTGTCCTCACCAATTCGGCATCGACCTGCCTGGCAACGCAGACCTGCTATGTTCAGGCCATAGGCACTGAAATCAGCGATGCGGCCGAGGAAGTCGCCTATTTCTATGGCGGCAAGGTGATGATGAGCCAATGTACCTTTGCCAACAATTACCTCTTCAAGGTGCCCTCGTTGCCCATCATCAACGTGTTTAATGCGGAATTCATCGACGGCACGACCCACAAGATCAAGGCCTATTTTGACAACAGCATTATATATGGACTCTCATCTGAGATTAACAAGGGAGACCTGAGCAATTTTGATGTCTATCTGCGTTACTGCCTGCTCAAGAGCGACGGTAGTGATGATGCTCATTTCATCAACTGCGTGTGGAAAGGCGATCCCATGTTCCTCACTGTGCGTGACGAGCATTACTTTGATTACCGCTTGGACAACGAGAGCGATGCCATCGGCAAGGGAAATCCTGCGCTGTGTCCGGCCGAGGGCCGCTATGACCGCTATGGTTACGACCGTCTGGCTAAGGGGGCTGTTGACCTGGGTGCATATGTGTGGAACTTCATCTCCGTCGATGACGATTAACCATCAATTTTAGCAAAATGAAGCGATTTTTTAACCTGTTGATGCTTCTGCTGGCATTGACAGGCTGTATGACTGCCCGTGAGGCTGAGTCTGCCGTGTCCTCATTGCCCAAGCATGAGTTCCGTGGTGCGTGGATGCACATCATCGGTCAGCAGCAGTATGCTCAGATGACACCCGAGCAGACCCGTCAGTATCTGATTCAGCAGTTGGACCTCCTGCAACGGGCTAACTGCAATGCCATCATCTGGCAAATACGCCCGCAGGCCGATGCTGCCTACATCAGCGACCTCGAGCCTTGGAGCCGTTGGCTCACGGGTGAGCCGGGCAAGGCACCGAGTCCCGTATGGGATCCCCTGCAGTTCATGATAGAGCAGACCCACAAGCGTGGCATGGAACTGCACGCATGGATTAACCCCTACCGCGTGACCAGCAGCGAGGACGATCAGCCCGCACCCGGCCATATTTATTACGAGCACCCCGAGTGGTTCCTCAAGTATGCCGACGGCAAGCTCTACTTCGATCCGGGTTTGCCCGAGTCTCGCGACTTTATAGATACTGTGGTTCGGGATATTCTCACCCGATACGACATCGATGCCCTGCACATGGATGACTATTTTTATCCCTATCCCGTGAGTGGGGTGGAGTTCCCCGACACGACATCCTACAACGAGTACGGCATCGGTTGGGACAAGAACGACTGGCGCCGCCACAATGTGGACTTGCTTATCGAGCAATTACACAACACCATTCAGGAAGTGAAACCCTGGGTGCGCTTCGGAATCAGCCCCTTCGGCATCTGGCGCAACAAGGCGAGTGATCCTGATGGCAGCGAGACCAACGGCCTGCAATGCTACGATGCCCTCTATGCCGACTGCCTCAGGTGGACTGCCGAGGGATGGGTGGACTATATGGTGCCCCAGCTCTATTGGGAACTGGAGCATAAGGCTGCCAGCGACCTGGTGCTCATGCACTGGTGGAATGACCATGCCAACGGACGCCACATGTACTATGGCCAGTCGGTCAACAATGTCATGTCCCACAAGGATATAGCCGAGGAAGGCGGTGACCCTGCCAATCCCACGCAGCTCGACCACAAGATGCGGCTCCAACGTTCCCTGGACGATGTGCATGGCGTGACCTGGTGGCCCGGTTACAGCATCACCGGCAACTTCAAGGGCGTTCTTGACTCGTTGACCACCAACCAGACGAATTATCCCGCCCTCATCCCGGCCTACACATGGCTCGACAACAAGGAGCCTCACCGTGTCCATGATCTCAACATCAAGAAGGTGGGTGGCAAGAAATGCCTCACTTGGCGTGCCCACGAGACCGACGATCCCATGCAGCAGTCCGTCCGTTACGTCATCTACCGTTATCCCAAGGGAAATAAAGGGCATCTCGACAATCCCGCCAATATCCTTGCCATCACAGGAGAGACGACATTTGTCCTGCCCGATGGCGGCAAGGGTAACTGGCAATATGCTGTCACAGCGCTCGACCGTTGCTGGAACGAGAGCGACCCCGCCTGGAAAAAGTAAACACCCAACTCCTCTTTCCTGATATAACGACGGCAGCCATCCCTCCATGGGACGGCTGCCGTTTTTTTCTACATGGCAATGAAGAAACCTAAAATCTTGCGGCTCGTCGGTAACGTGAGTTAGATGAATTTGTCATTAATTAAACAAGAGGGTGAACCACTCGTTGGCTCACCCTCTTGAGGTCAAAAATTAGTATCTTTCCTTACTTGGATCAGTCGGCCCAGTTGCCACTCAACAGACGGTCGATGAGGGCGGTAAGGTCGATGATGGTAACATTATCATCGAGGTTGCAGTCAGCATTCTCAGGGCTGATACCAGTGGGATCTTGACTCAACAGATAGTCGATAAGGGGGGTAACGTCTTTGATGTCCACTGCCCCGTCCATGTTCACGTCACCACGCAAACCCTCGGGCTGAGGCTCTACATATTTCTCCCAAGCAACAAGAGCGAACTCCAATGTGCCACCATTCTTGACAATAACACCATAGGCATTCCAATCGCCGCTAGTTGCGGGCTGATTCACGGCCCATGGGTAAGAGGCTATTGTAATGCTAGTGTTGTCATCGCGCAGAGGCAAAACGCGGATTGGCAAGAATCCCTTGTTCACCTTCTCGACGTAAACATAGGCATTGATCATGCTCTCGTCGGGGAAGGCGGTGAGCTTCTGGGCTGCAGCCAGCTCGGCATTGGTCTCATCGCTGGTGCTTAGGCCTGCAGCATCGGTGTACCAAACCCAACCGTCGTTGCTGGTCTTAGTGGCATTCCAGCCCTGGTTCAGCACCTGACTGTTTGCAAAGGTGCCTTCTACGCCAGAAATCATACCGTAGCCGCTCTCGTCGCGCAAGAACAGGTAGCCATTCTTGAAAGCGGTAACAACAGCGTCGCCGTTGAAGGTGAATTCCTCGTCATCTTCCAGAGCGTTGGCTTGGCTAAGGGTGGTGATGGCCTCGTCCTCCTGGGAAACATACTCTACATAGAGGGCAGCGGGCTTCTGGCTGGAGGTGTAGCAAGCAAAACGGGGGCTGCCTGCATTGTACTGGAGCTTGCGGGTGTCGTCGGCCTTGTTGGTCAGCACGACACCGTCGTCGGTCAAGGTAGCGATCCACATCGCATTGTTGGGGGCCGAGGAGTTGACCGTGTTCAAAGAATTACCTGAAGTCCAGCACATGTAGTGGCTGCCTTCACCAATGTTAAAGGTCCATGTGGTGTGGCCAAGGGCGTCATCGCTGCCCTCTCCCGAGAAGAGCTCAACTACATCAGTACCATCAATGTCAATAATACCATTCTTGATGGTAACGGCGACAGAGGTACCGTAGGGGGTACTGGTACTGGAAATCGCACCCATGGCGCTGCTGGCTTCCTCATTGACGAGGATGTACTTCTTGCCCACTTCCAGCTGGTCAATGCTCGTCACCTTCACATATGGGTTGATATAGACAACAGGCCCAACCTTGGTGTAGGTAGCAGTAACTTCTTCACTCTCGACATCGCCCTTGACAGCCTTGGCGCGAACTGTGGTGGTCTCGGTGATAGTGAGGGCCTCGGTATATTCGGTAAATTCGCCATCATTGAGGGCATACATGAGGTCGGCACCTTCCTCATTGTTGGTGATGATTACGCTGAGGCTGTTTTCAAACTCCTGAGATTCAGGCAGCGTGGGTGCAGCAACAGTCACGGGAGGCGTAACATTAGCATCCTCAACATAGAGGACAGCGGGCTTCTGGCTGGAGGTGTAGCAAGCAAAACGGGGGCTACCTGCATTGTACTGGAGCTTGCGGGTGTTGTCGGCCTTGTTGGTCAGCACGACACCGTCGTCGGTCAAGGTAGCAATCCACATCGCATTTTCGGGGGCCGAGGAGTTGACCGTGTTCAAAGAATTGCCTGAAGTCCAGCACATGTAGTGGCTGCCTTCACCAATGTTAAAGGTCCATGTGTGGTTGCCAAGGACGTCATCGCTGCCCTCTCCCGAGAAGAGTTCAACAACATCAGTACCCTCGATGTCGATAATACCATTCTGGATGGTAACGGCGACAGAGGTACCATAGGGGGTACTTGTACTGGAGATCGCACCCATGGCGCTGCTGGCTTCCTCATTGACGAGGATGTACTTCGTACCTTCTTCCAGTTGGTCAATGCTGGTCACCTTCACATAGGTGTTAGCAGACCATGCTGACATGGTCAGCAGGGAAATTGCAAATAGTGAAAAAACTCTCTTCATAAAATATTTAACTTAGTTGAAACATAATACTGATAAACACATATTCGATTTCTATAGGGGGTTGCTTAATCGCTGCAAATGTAATGATAATTAATGAGATATGCAAGTAATTTCAGGGAAACGGCATTATTGTGGAAAAAGGATATGTGGCAATTATTATCTGTAACCTCTAAGCAATATTGCTCATTGGTCTAGAACAAATGAGCAATGTTCTCGGTCATCATCTTCACGCTCATCGCCAGCAGGATAATACCGAAGAATTTGCGCGAGAACATCATGCCGCCCTCGCCCAATATCTGCTGAATCTTGCCAGTACTCTTGATAACGGCAAACACCCAAATCATGTTGATGGCCAGGCCGATGAAGATGTTCACGTCGTCATACATCGCCTTGAGTGAAATCAGCGTGGTCAGCACCCCAGCGCCTGCAATGAGCGGGAACACCATCGGCACCATTGTCGCCCCCTTGTTGGGCGTGTTGTTCTTGAAGATTTCCACGTCGAGAATCATCTCCAGCGCCATCAGGAACATCAGGAAACCGCCTGCTGTGGCAAACGAGTGGATGTCGCAGTTGAAGATGCGCAGCAACCAGTGACCGCCGTAGTAGAACCCGACCATGAGCAGGGTAGAGTAGATGGTGGCCTTCAAGGCATCCACGTGGCGCCCCTTTTCCCTTAACTGCAGGATAATAGGTATTGATCCGACAATGTCGATAATACTCAACAGCACCAGCGTTGCACTCAAAATCTGCGTGAAATTAATCTTCCCCATAACCGATAAAAAACTTAGATAGTGATTTAACGCTGCAAAGGTAGTAAATTGTTTTCAATTCTCTATTTTTCAGATGCACTTCACGCGCCCTGATTACCGATGGCCACGAATTTGCCTTAATGTTTCATAAGTGACTATAAATCAATATTTTAACGAACAAAGAACAAGCATACACTATTGGCCATTCTTTGTTTTTTCGCTACTACTTTGTAAGTGAGAAATCACTCAATTTATAGCAGTAAAAAGACATTCCAACATCACTTCAATCATGGGCGGCTGGTTTGTTTCTCAGGCAAATCAGCCGCTTTTATTGATGGCTGACGGCTAAAAAGCCTCAAACGACTTTGCCGTTTTAGCCTTTTTCTGTATCTTTGCCGTTTGAATATTAAAATAAATCAATATTATAACCAAAAACAATGAGCGAGAAAGAGAATACATTGGCAACCAAATACGACCCTAAGGAGGTCGAGGACAAGTGGTATAAGTATTGGGAATCGCACGACCTTTTCAAGAGCGTGCCCGATGAGCGTGAGCCTTATTGCATCGTGATTCCGCCCCCCAATGTGACGGGCGTCCTGCACATGGGTCACATGCTCAATAACACCATTCAGGATATTCTCATCCGCCGCGCGCGCATGGAGGGTAAGAATGCACTGTGGGTGCCTGGTACTGACCACGCGTCGATCGCCACCGAGGCTAAGGTCGTTAAGCGCCTGGCAGAGCAGGGCATCCGCAAGCGTGACCTCACCCGCGACGAGTTCCTCAAGCATGCTTGGGACTGGACCCACGAGCATGGTGGCATCATCCTGCAGCAGTTGCGCAAGTTGGGCGCCTCCTGTGACTGGAGCCGCACCGCTTTCACGATGGACGAGACGCGCAGCAAGAGCGTGTTGAAGGTCTTTGTCGACCTGTATGACAAGGGCTACATCTATCGTGGCTTGCGCATGGTGAACTGGGACCCCAAAGCCCAGACCGCCTTGAGCAACGAGGAGGTGATCTATCACGAGGAGAAGGGCCACCTGTATTACCTTAAATATTATGTGGATGGCTTGCAGGCTCTTGACAATGAGGAGCAGCTGCGTGCCGAGGGCAATATCATCCACAAGGATGAGAAGGGCTACTATGCCGTTGTGGCCACCACGCGTCCCGAGACCATCATGGGTGACACCGCCATGTGTATCAACCCCAAGGATCCCAAGAACCAGTGGCTCAAGGGCCGCAAGGTCATCGTTCCCCTGGTGGGTCGTGTGATCAATGTGATCGAGGACCGCTATGTCGAGATCGAGTTCGGTACCGGTTGCTTGAAGGTGACACCCGCCCATGACCCCAACGACTATGTTCTGGGTAAGACCCATAACCTGGAGACCATCGACATCTTCAACGCCGACGCCACCATCAGTGAGCAGTCGCCGCTGTATGTGGGCATGGACCGCATGGAGTGCCGCAAGGTGATTGTCAAGGATCTCGAGTCCGCTGGTCTGCTGGAGAAGGTCGAGGACTACGAGAACAAGGTGGGCTACAGCGAGCGCAACAGCGACACGGCCGTTGAGCCGCGTCTGTGCATGCAGTGGTTCCTGAAGATGAGGCACTTTGCCGACATCGCCCTGCCTTGTGTGATGAACGACGAGCTCAAGTTCTATCCTCCCAAGTATAAGAACACCTACAAGGCATGGCTCGAGGATATCCAGGACTGGTGCATCTCGCGCCAGCTGTGGTGGGGCCACCGCATTCCTGCCTATTTCCTGCCCACCGATGACGATGAGAAGGAAGTCTATGTAGTTGCCATGAACGAGGAAGAGGCCCTGGAGAAGGCCCGCAAGATTCCCGGATACGAGAACATCGAGGCAAGCCAGCTGCGCCACGACGAGGACGCTCTCGACACCTGGTTCAGCTCGTGGCTGTGGCCCATCTCGCTGTTTGACGGCATTAACAACCCTGGCAACGAGGAAATCAAGTACTACTATCCCACCAACGACCTGGTGACCGCCCCCGATATCATCTTCTTCTGGGTGGCCCGCATGATCATGTCGGGTTACGAGTACATGGGCGATATGCCTTTCCGTAACGTCTATTTCACGGGCGTCGTTCGCGACAAGATTGGCCGCAAGATGTCCAAGTCGCTCGGCAACTCGCCCGACCCGCTGAGGCTCATCGAGAAATTCGGTGCCGATGGCGTGCGCATGGGTCTGATGCTTGCAGCTCCCGCTGGCAACGACATCCCCTATGATGACTCGTTGTGTGAGCAGGGCCGCAACTTCAACAACAAGATTTGGAACGCCTTCCGCCTCGTCAAGGGTTGGGAGGTGGCCGATGTCGAGCAGCCCGAGGCCAGCCGTCAGGCTGTGCTGTGGTTCCGCAATCAGCTCAACGATGCCCTGGCAACCGTCAAGGACCACTTCACCAAGTTCCGCCTGAGCGATGCCATGATGGTGCTCTACCGCCTGTTCTGGGAAGAGTTCTCCGCATGGTATCTCGAGGCCGTGAAGCCCGCCTTTGGCCAGCCGATGGACCGTGCCACGATGCAGGCCACGCTCGAGTTCTTCGATATGCTGCTGCGTCTGCTGCATCCCTTCATGCCGTTTATCACCGAGGAGCTGTGGCAGCACCTTGATGAGCGCAAGGATGGCGAGAGCATCATGTATGCCCTCATCCCCGAGGCCGAAAAGGCCGACCAGGCGTTGCTCAAGGCGATGGCCGATGTCAAGGAAATCGTTGCTGGTGTGCGCAATGTGCGCAAGCAGAAGAACCTGCCCAACAAGGAACAGCTCACGCTGCAACCCGTTGGCGGTTTGAACAACCCGCTGGAGGCTATCATCATCAAGCTTGCAGGCCTTGATAAGATTGAGACCGTGACCGAAAAGGATCCCACGGCAGCCGCCTTCATGGTGGGCACCGCCGAGTTTGCCGTGCCTGTGGCTGGCAGCATCGACGTAGAGGCTGAAATCGCCAAGCTTGAAGCCGACCTGGAATATACCCGCGGCTTCCTCGCAAGTGTCGAGAAGAAGTTGAACAACGAGCGCTTCGTTGCCAACGCTCCCGCAGCAGTTGTCGAGGGCGAGCGCAAGAAGAAAGCCGACGCCGAGAGCAAGATTGCCACGATGGAGCAAGCCCTCCAGGCCCTCAAGAAATAAATAATTGCGCCCATATGGGCGCAATTATTTGATTAGTGATTAAAGATTAGAGATTAGTGAGATGGATAATTCGATTTTGAAACCTGGCATCCCCGTTGCCCTGTGCAGCGATCACGCGGGCTATCCCGTCAAGGAAGCCGTCAAGCGTTGGCTTGAGGGGCAGGGTATCGCCTGCAAGGACTTCGGTACCTACAACGAGGACAGTTGTGACTATCCCGACTTTGCCCATCCCTGCGCTCTGGCAGTGGAGCAGGGCGAGTGCTATCCCGGCATTGCCGTGTGTGGTAGTGGCGAGGGCATCAACATCACCCTCAACAAGCATCAGGGTATCCGTTCGGCCCTGTGCTGGCGTCTTGCAGTCGCACGCTTGGCCCGTCAACACAACGATGCCAACGTCCTGGCCATGCCCGGCCGCTTCGTTACCGACGAGGAGGCTATCACCATGGTCGAGGCCTTCCTGACGACCCCCTACGAGGGTGGCCGTCACCAGCGCCGCATCGACAAGATTCCCGTCAAGTAACCACAACAATTAGTGTTGTAATAACATTAAGATGGCCCATTTGGTAGATTCTACTGGATGGGCCATCTTATGTTGCTGTTCCGTTTGCGGTCTTTATCTGACGACGACTTTGCGGGAGCGGGTGTCGCTGGTGACCATGTAGATGCCAGCCGGCAGTGAGATGGTGCTTGAGGTGGTTACCGTTGCCATAACATCGGCATCGAGGTTATAGACTTCAAGCGATTCGCCCATGGGGTTATTGATGCGGATACCGCCTTGAGCAGGCAAGGCATTCCACTTGGCAGCGCTATTGTCGCCTAACAACACGTCGATAAGGGTTGTGAGGTCGGTAATGGCAACATTCCCATCCTGATTCACGTCGGCAGCCAGGAGGTCAACCAGAGACGGGTCACCACCCAGCAGATAGTCGATCAGCGCTGTCACATCGGTGATAGTCACTGATCTGTCCATGTTCACATCGCCAATGAGAACGTTGGGAGTGGATACCGTGCCTGCGATTTCAGCATAGGCACTTACCTCACCGGCGGTGGCTGTGATAACGCCCTCATACTCACCAACGCTATTGGTGCTGGCAAGGCGTACGTAGAAAGTCTCGCCACTGGCATCCAGCGTCAGGCTATTAGTCCACGCTTGCTGGTCAAGGCTCAACTCAAAGTTGCCCTCCACGTTCACCATGACGGGTTCGTCGTTGTCTTCGGTGATAACAGCAGCCTCGCTGATGGTAGATTCACCATCCTTCACAGCCTGCATGGCCATAACGGCCTCGCCAAAGTATACCTTGGGCTCTTGCGTCTGGGCAGGGGCATAGATGGCGATGTCATCGATATTGAGGCGTTTTCCGGCGGTCTGCTGGAACTTGAAGCGGACGTTGCCGGTGACATCCAGGCTGTAGGTATATTGTACTAACTCGCGGGTAAGTGTGACTTCATTCAGCATGGTCCAGTTGCTGCCGCCATCGGTACTGTAGAGCACCTGCAGGGTGGCATCGGCATCGCTGGTGCCGTAGGTGGCGGCATAGAACGAGAGACCCGATGTGCCGGCTACGTCCTGTTTCATGGCAATCGAGGAATCGGTGTTCTTGCCGAAACGGCAGCCTATCTGACCATTCCAGTGGTCGTTAGCCTGAGCCCAGAGGCCAGCATCGGTAAACTGCCACTTGAAGGCGGCACCCTGTACCTCGCTGGTCCAGTAGCCACCAGAGTTGCAACCTTCCCAGTTCTCAATATCGTAATCACCCGTGGGAATGACGGGATCGTCACCAGACTGTGCCTTGCCGGCGGTGAGGGATACGCTGCGGTTCACCTCGCTGCTCGACAAGGTCAATGTGCCGTTTGCACTCTGCTCGATGCCGTTATAGGTCACGGTCACGGTAGTGCCGCTGTTGACGGCTTCGGCAGTCAGGGTAGTTGGAGACACGCTGAATCCTGTTCCGCTCACACTGACGCTGAGTGACTCGGTCAGATTGGCACCATTGACGTTAACTTGGGTGCTCACACTCGTGCCGTCCACGGCGATGGTGCCGACGTTGATGGCCGTGCCAGTGGCAGGCTGGATCAACATGGGCGTGGTGACTACTGAACCGCCGCCAGTCCATGCTTGCCCTTGCATGTCACCCCAGATGTACTCGGCCAGTTCGGGGTGGTCGATATAGGGGTTACGGTTGCCCTGCCAAGCGTGGGCATAGCAGTTGCGGGTGATTTCTTTCTCACTCACGGGGTCCAGACGGTGCCATTCCAGCAGCAAGCCGATGGCATAGGTCGTGAACACGGGATAGCTGTTGCCCGCAAAAAAGACGCTGCCCTCAGACTTCGTCCAGCTGCTGACGACGTTGTTGTAGCAGGTCGCCATGTAGAAGTAGGCACGTGCAAAATCGCCCTTGTACTCGTCATCGGGCTCAAACACGATGCCTGTATAACCTGCATGTGTGCTGGCTCCCTTGCGTCCCTTGGCAATCCACTGGCCGTTAGTCAGGCGGGTGCCACCCTCACAGACACCGTAGGGGTAGTTGGAACGCTGGTTGTTCACATAGCCGTCGGTTGGCACAATGTTGAAGATGTCGCTGTATTGATCCTGCTGAGAGCCGCCCCACCAGCTCTTGGGCACACTGTGCTCGCGGTTGATGCAGTCACCTATCTGGCTGTAATTGCCACACTTGTTACTATAGGTGTACTTGTCATAGTTGCTGTACATGTCGATGTAGTAGCCGCGGGAATCGGTATCGGTGTCGGCATAGGCATCCCACAGGCCGTCATAGCCGATGTTGGTGTGGCTCGTGATGATGTTGTACAATGCAGTGAGCAGGGATTCTCCGCTCATGTTCAGCGCGTTAGAATAGTAGTCGCTGGGACAGGGCTTTGGATCTTTGGCATACGCAGCCAGTGCCAACGCCATCACGGCGAGGGTTAATGTGATTTTTTTCATAAATGGTTTTTAATGTTAATTAATGTATTTTGAAAGATTAAATAGATTAAATGAATTAAATGAAATTTCTTGGCAATGATATGGTAGCTGTTGGCCCAAGCCCTGTGGGGCTATTAAAAATACTTTTAGGGTCAACTCCTATCTCGTTCCTTTTTCTTATGAACCCATGATGAGGTCGATGTCGAGGTTGATGTCGGCGATACCGATTTCACCGTCATCGTTCACATCTGCCCGCTTTAGGGTGTTCTCGTCGGCATTACCACCCTGTATGATGTTGATGATGACATTAACGTCGGCGATATTCACCTCGCCATCACCGTTGACATCGCCTTTCAGGTAGGATGGTTCCTGGGTGCGGCCATAGATAGTGATGTCATCGACATTGACGCGTGAGCCTGATGTCTGCACGATGCGGAAACGCGCACTGCCTTCCAGAGGTATTTCCAAGATGATGTGTTGCAGAATGCCTCTGGTGACGGTGAAACTATCCAATTCGGTCCACGATGAACCATGATCGGTACTGAAGTCCACACGTAACGTGGCGTCGCTATCGTTGCCAAAGCTGGCAGCCCAGAAGGCGATGGCGCTTGTGCCACCGTTGACATCCTCGGCCATTGTAATGGCACTGGAATTGGTCTTGCCGAAGCGGCAAGAAAGTTCTCCGTGACTCATGTTGTCATTCCAGATGCCGGCATTTTCAAATTCCCATAGCCAGGCGTTACCCACGATGACGTCGGTCCAGTAACCGCCTGTCGCGCAGCCTTCCCAATCCTCCATGATGCTGTCGCCCAGCACGACCGGAGGTGGCGGCGTACCGCCCTGTTGAGCAGTGGCGACAACTGTGAATGTGGTGGAAACCTCGCTGCTGCTCAAGGTGATGTCGTTGCTGAAGGTGCCCACATTGTCGGCAGTGAAGGTCACTGTGAATGTCGTGCCGTTGTTCACCTCGCTGTGGCTGAATGAGACAGCGCTGACATAGAAGTTTTCGTTCTCACTCATCGACAGGGAGAGGCCTTTGGTGAGGCCTTTGCCCTTCAGGTTAATGGTGCAGGAGAGCTCGGTGCCCTCGGTGGTTTGGCCCATATCGATGACCGAGCCGTTGACGGGAGAGGTGATTTCGGCAGGAATTACTTCTCCTGATCCGTTCCAGCCCTGGCCCTGCATGTTGCCCCAGATGTACTCGGCCAGTTCGGGATGGTCGATAAAGGGGTTGCGGTTGCCCTGGATGCCATAGACGGCCTCGTTGCGCTTGATTTCCTTCTCGCTGACGGGATCCAGACGGGTCCACTCCATGAGCATGTTGATGGTCCAGGTCGAGAAGGCCTTGTACTTATTTCTGCTGTAGTCGAGCTGGGGACTGCCGGGCCATGAGGGAAGTTCGTTCTTGTAGCAGGTCGCCATATAGAAATAGGTTCGGGCCAGATCCCCCTTGTATTCATCGTCGGGTTCAAACACGACGCCCGAGTAGCCCGGATAGGTGCTATTGCCCAATTTGCCCTTGGCGATATAACTGCCATAGGACAAGCGCGTGCCGTTAGCGCACACGCCATAGGGGTTGTTACCTCGCTGACTGTTGACGCGGATGTCGGTGGGGTAGATGTGGAACACGTCGGTGTTCATCGGAGACACCTCTCCACCAAACCAACTGCGGGGAAAGCTGTGCTCACGGTTATAACCCTCGCCCACGTGGGATGCCGACGATCCGTTGTCGCTGGGCCTATAGTGGCAGTTGCTGTAGATGTCGATGATATAGCCTTGTTCATCGACATCGGCAATGGCAAAGGCATTAAGCAAACCACTGCTGTAGGAAACCTCCTTGTGGGCGCGAATGATGTTCCTCAATGCGGTCATCAGGGCCTCGTCACTCTTGCCCACAGCATTGTTATAGTAATTTACTGGCTCTGTCGCAAACGCTGTTTGCACGGCAATGATTGCCATTGCCAGCATCGTGGAGAATCGGATGAATTGTTTCATTGTTTTATCGTTGACAGTTATCGACCTAATGCCTAAAACCTATATATTACTTCTTTCCCTTAGTATTGCGCACTTGGCCTGCAAGTTGCCCGCATGCAGCGGCGATATCCTCGCCACGGCTACGGCGAATGGTACAGGTCACGCCCTTGCTGTTCAGGTAGTCGCGGAAGTAGGTCATGCGTTCGTCACTGCTGGTGCGCAGTTTCTCGATGCCGGGTACCATGTGGTAGCGGATGAGGTTGACTCTCACGTGCTCGTTGGGCAACAACTCACGCAGTTTCTCGGCATGCTGGATGTCATCATTGAACCATTGCCAGCAGATGTATTCCACCGACAGGCGGCGCTGGTGGGCAAAGTCGTAGTTGCCCAGCATCTCCATAATGTCGGCGATGGGGTAGAGGCGCTCGATGGGCATCATCGAGGAGCGTTCCTCCTTAACTGCATTGTGGACGCTCACAGCGATGTGGACATTGGTTTGCTCGCACAGGATCTTCAACTCGGGTTTCTTGCCTACGGTCGAAACGGTCACGCGCTTGGGACTCCAGCCCAGACCCCACGGCTCGGTGAGGATGGCGATGACGCGCAACACCTCGTCGAGGTTGTCGAGAGGCTCGCCCATGCCCATGAACACGACATTGGTCAGCTTCTCGCTCTCGGGGACACTCAGCACCTGGTTGATGATCTGGTTGGACGTCAGGTTGCCGTGGAAGCCCTGCTTGCCCGTCATGCAGAAGTAGCAGTTCATCCTGCACCCCTTCTGGGACGAGATACACAGCGTGGCGCGGTCATCCTCGGGGATATAGACCGATTCGACGGCCTGTTTGTCGCCGACGTTAAACAGGTACTTCACTGTACCGTCCTCACTGGCAGCTGCCTGACTGGGCGGATACAGGCCCACGCAATAGCGGCTGGCCAGCAACTCGCGGTTGGACTTGGAGATGTTCAACATCTGCTCGAAGTCGTTCACGCGCTTCTGGTAGATCCACTGCGCTAACTGTTTGGCCACAAACCGTGGCATACCCAATGCGGTTACCGCATCCTGCATTTCCTCAAGCGTCATGCCGGCCATCGGCTGCAATATCTTGTCGTTGCTCATATCTGGAATGGTTTAATGTTTGTTCAAACTGCAAATATACAACAAAGTTGTCAGATTTAGGTTTTTAATATTCAGTTTTCTTGTGCAAGGCATGATGATTCATTCAAGTGAATCAATATTTACGGCAGAGCCGATGACGGCCTCCCCGGCTCCATAACGATGATTATGGATTGACCGGTTGGCCGAGCATCTGTTTCAGGTGGGTCTCAAGGATATGAAAACCAGGCGAAACCATGCCGCCGTGACCGTGGCCGTCAATCTCGTATAGATAGGTCTGTTGGTGTCCGGCGAGTTTCATCATGCGTGCAAGATACTGGTTTTCGTCATAACGGCCATAGAGTTCCAGCTCCCTGTCGCCGCAAATCAGCACCAGTGGCGGGCAGTCGCCACGCACCCAGTAGAGGGGCGCATACTCATCGATGGTGGCCTGCAAGGGAGGTATGCCCTGCATCTTGCGCACATTGTAATGGGTGATGGCCTGCCCGCTGAACGGGACATACATCATCACGTTGTCGGCATCAATGCCATGGGACGCTAACCAATGCTTGTCCAGGCATAGCATCATGGAGATGTAGCCACCTGCCGAGTGCCCTGACACGACAATTTTGCGGGTGTCACCGCCATAGTCGGCGATGTGCCTGAATACCCATGCTACCGCCTCGGCGGCATCATCGAGGATTTCCTTGACGGTCACTCGTGGCAATAGCCTGTAGTTTACCCCGACAACCACCATGTCCTTTTCCTTGAGTTGTGCCGGAATCTCCTTGTTGCCTCCCTCGAGTCCTCCGCCATGGAACCAGATGACAACAGGACGGACGGTCGCGCCCTCGGGATGGTAGACGTCAAGTTTCAGCCGCTCCAGCGAGTAGGCGTCGGTCTTGCTGGTATATGGGATATCATTGACCTGCTGGTAGCCTTGTGCATTCACTTGGATGCAAATAAAAACAAGGAAAAGAGATACTGATATTTTGGTTATTGCATTCATAGCGCTTGAATTGTCGGGTTTTATTCCAAACGAGGGTGGCCAATTGACTTGACGCACCCTCGTTGTTGATATTGCTATTAGTTGATAGCTAAAGGCTTATTTCATATAAGTGTAACGGTAGTCGGTAGGTGACACGAGGGTCTCCTTGATCACGCGCGGGATGATCCAGCGGATCAGGTTGAACTCACCACCAGCCTTGTCGTTGGTACCGCTGGCACGTGCACCGCCAAAGGGCTGCATACCTACAACGGCACCAGTTGGCTTGTCATTGATGTAGAAGTTACCTGCGGCATAGCACAGCTTATCGGTGAGCTTCTCGACTGCGAGGCGGTCGCGGCCCCAAACGGCACCGGTCAGGCCATAAGGCGAGGTCTCGTCACACAATTGAGCGGTCTCGTCCACCTTGTCATCGTCGTAGGGGTAAACCGTCAGCACGGGGCCGAAGATTTCCTCTTCCATCGACTTGAAGCGGGGATTGGTGGTCTCGATAACCGTAGGCTCAACAAACCAGCCCTTCTTCTTGTCGCACTTGCCACCGATGACGATCTTGGCATCGTCGGCTTCCTTGGCATAGTCGATATAGGACTTGCATTTGTCAAATGATGCCTCGTCGATAACGGCGTTGATGAAGTTCGTGGGATCGGTAACGTCGCCCATCTTCACCTCCTTGCACATGGCCTTGATGTCCTTCAGCACATCGGGCCACAGGCTCTTGGGAATGTACATGCGGGAAGCAGCCGAGCACTTCTGGCCCTGGAACTCAAACGCACCGCAGAAAGCAGCGGTTGCGACGGCCTTCTTGTCGGCACTGGGGTGAACAAAGATGAAGTCCTTGCCACCGGTCTCGCCCACGAGACGGGGGTAGGAGATGTACTTGTCCACGTTCAGGCTGGCCTGTTTCCACAGCGACTTGAAGGTGGCGGTGCTGCCAGTGAAGTGGATGCCGCTGAAGTACTTGCTGTTGGTGGCAACCTCGCCGATGAGGGCACCACTGCCGGGCAGGAAGTTGATAACGCCGTCGGGCAGACCGGCTTCCTTGTAGAGCTGCATCAGGTAATAGTTGCTCAGCAGGGCAGTGGTTGAGGGTTTCCACAGTGCCACGTTACCCATCAGCACGGGAGTCATGCACAGGTTGCTGGCAATCGAGGTGAAGTTAAACGGAGTAACAGCCAGGATAAAGCCCTCGAGGGGACGATACTCGGTGTGGTTCAACTGGCCAATGCCATCCTTGGGCTGCATGCCGTAGATCTTGCTGGCATAGTGCACGTTGTAGCGGAAGAAGTCGATGGTCTCGCAAGCCGAGTCGATTTCGGCCTGGTAGAAATTCTTGCTCTGACCCAGCATCGTGGCTGCGTTCATGATGGGGCGGTACTTGGTGGCAAGCAGCTCAGCCATCTTCATCACGATAGCGGCACGGGTGGTCCAGGGAGTGCGGCTCCACTCTTTCCAAGCCTTCATAGCGGCGTCGATGGCCATCTCGATCTCTTTCTTGCCCACCTTGTGGTAGGTAGCGAGCACGTGCTTGTGGTCGTGGGGGCAGGTTACAGTACCCGTGTCACCGGTGCGGATTTCCTTACCGCCGATGATGATGGGGATGTCAACTACGAGTTTGCTCTGGCGTTCGAGTTCCTGCTCGAGAGCTACGCGCTCGGGAGAACCGGGCATATAGGCCTTCACCGGCTCATTGGCGGGAAGGGGAAAATTGATAACAGCGTTATTCATTGTTGTTTATTTAGGATTAATGTTTTTGAAATAAAAGATGGTTTGGCCAAAGTCTATAAACTTTAACCATTAAACTCTAAACATCAAGCATCGCAAGTGTTAGCACTCGCGATGCTTGAATAAAGATTTATCCGAACATCTGCTCGAAGGTCTTCTTGATGATCTCGATGGCTTCCATGAGCTCTTCCTTGGTGATGCACAAGGGGGGAGCGAAGCGGATGATGTGGTCGTGGGTCGGCTTAGCCAGCAGACCGTTGTCACGCAGCTTCAGGCAGATGTCCCAAGCGGTCTTGCCCTCAACAGGCTTGGTCACGATGGCGTTCAACAGACCGCGGCCGCGCACCTGCACGATAAACGGTGAGTTGATCTTCTGGATTTCCTCACGGAAGATCTTACCCATCTTCTCGGCGTTCTGGACGAGTTTCTCATCCTTTACCACCTTCAAGGCCTCAACAGCAACGCGGGCAGCCAGGGGGAAACCACCGAAAGTCGAGCCGTGCTCGCCGGGCTTCACGTTGAGCATGATGTCGTCGTCGGCAAGGCAAGCCGAAACGGGCAGCACACCACCACCCAGGGCCTTACCCAGGATTACGATGTCGGGGCGGATGCCGTCGTGGTCAGAGCACAGCATCTTACCCGTACGGGCGATACCGGTCTGTACCTCATCGGCGATGAAGAGCACGTTGTGCTGGTGGCACAGGTCGAAGCATTTCTTCAGGTAACCGTCATCGGGAACGAATACACCAGCCTCACCCTGGATAGGCTCAGCGATGAATGCGGCAACCTCATTGCCATATTTGTTGAGCGCGTCTTCGAGCGCTTTGGGATCATTGTAGGGGATGCGGATGAAGCCGGGGGTCAGGGGGCCGTAGTCAGCATAGCTGCTGGGATCGTCGCTCATGGTGATGACGGTCACGGTGCGGCCGTGGAAGTTACCCTCACAGCAGATGATTTTTACTTTGTCGTTGGCGATGCCTTTCTTGGCAACACCCCAGCGGCGTGCAAGCTTCAATGCGGTCTCAACACCCTCGGCACCAGTGTTCATGGGGAGCACCTTGTCATAGCCGAAGTAGGAGTGCATGAATTTCTCATACTCGCAGAAAGCCTCGTTGTAGAATGCGCGCGAGGTCAGACACAGTTTGTTGGTCTGGTCCTTCAGAGCCTTAACGATGCGGGGATGGCAGTGACCCTGATTCACGGCTGAGTAAGCCGACAGGAAGTCAAAGTACTTCTTGCCCTCTACGTCCCACACGTAGATACCCTTGCCCTTCTTGAGTACGACGGGCAGCGGATGGTAGTTGTGAGCGCCGTAACGCTCTTCCATTTGGATATAGCTCTTGGTCTTTGCGCCCAGTGCTGCAGGCTTGCTGCAATCTTTCTTACACGGTTTCTTCATTGGTTAAGTTGATTGTAATTAAATGGTTAATGTTAAAGTGAAATTCTGGTTGCAAATATAATTTATAAATATGAAAATATGTGGAGTTTCACAATATTTAACGCACTCGAGTTATTAACGTATCAGCTTTGCCAATTCAACCTCACGCCAAGCAGCGAAACCCCCGAGATATATACCATCGCCCCCAAGAAGTCAAGAGATCGTGCCGGATTTCTTGTCCGATAGGCCGATTAAAAAACTTAGCGTCTTGGGGGCTTTGTGTGAGTTTATGATGATAATGTTAGTTCAATGAAAAGGCCGCCCTGCTGGTATTGTGCAGGGCGGCCTTGATGTCTGTGGCCTTCATGTGAAATATGTTCACTGTTGGCTGTCGTCTTCGGTTTCGGCAGCATGTTTCTTGGAGCGGCGTTCTTTCTTGCTCGTCTCGCTGCTGCTGGTGTCTTTTTCCTCTTTAAGGTCAATCTCGTTACGGTCTTTGTCGAGTACCTTGTATTCCAGGTAGTTGAGAGACTGGTCGGGCATGATGCGGAATTTTCGTTTGAATTCCCTGCGCCATTTCCAGTATTCACTCATGAGTCCTTTCTTGAGATAGGCATCGACAAACGGATGGACATACATAATGAAGTTGTTCACGTTTAACGTGTGGACAAGGTAATCAATCTTGTCTTTCAACTTGTCGGTAAAAAGCAGTGAGGGCTGCACTTCGCCCTTGCCGCCACATGACGGGCACGTCTCGGCGGTGGCAATGTCAAGGGCCGGTCTCACGCGCTGGCGGGTGATCTGCATCAAGCCGAACTTGCTCAGCGGCAGGATATTGTGGCGCGCGCGGTCTTTTTGCATCACTTCGCGCATGTGCTGGTACAGTTCCTGGCGGTGTTCGGACTTGGCCATGTCGATGAAGTCGATCACGATGATTCCGCCCATGTCCCTCAAGCGCAGCTGGCGGGCAATCTCGTCGGCCGCGAGCAGGTTAACGTTCAGTGCGTTACTCTCTTGATCGGTGCTCGTGCGCGAGCGGTTGCCTGAATTCACGTCAATCACGTGAAGCGCTTCGGTGCTTTCTACGATTATGTATGCGCCCGACTTGAAAGATACGGTCTTGCCAAACGACGACTTGATCTGCTTGGTGATGCCGAACTTGTCAAATATCGGCATGTCGTCGCTGTACAGTTTCACGATATCACTGCGGTCGGGGGCGATAAGGTTCACGTAGTCGTGGATTTGCTCATATACATCGGCATTATTGACTTGTATGCTCTCGAATTCGGGATTGAAGATGTCCCGGATCTCACCGACGGCACGGCTTTCTTCCTCATAGACGAGAGAGGGTGGGGTCGCCTGCTGGACTTTGGCTATAGCGTCGTCCCAGGCTTTTAGCAAGGTGCGGAGCTCGGCGTTGAGCTCGGCGGCTTTCTTGTTCTCGGCCGATGTCCTGACGATGATGCCGAAGTTCTTCGGCTTCATGCTCTCGATCAGGCGCCTCAAGCGGGTCTTCTCGGCGTGGTCCTTGATTTTCTGGGATACCGAGATACGGTCGTTGAACGGGGTGAGCACCAGAAAACGTCCTGTGAAGGTGATTTCGGTGGTTAATCGCGGCCCCTTAGTGGAAATGGGCTCTTTAGCGATTTGAACGAGCAGTTCCTGACCCTGGGTAAGCACGTCGCTGACGGTGCCATGTTTGTTGGTGTCGGACTGATTCTTGATCTTGCTGATGCTCGTTGGCCGTTTATTGGGATTTTCGCGTACCGTCTTGATGTATTGAGAAAAAGTGTTGAATTGTGAACCCAAATCAAGGTAGTGAAGGAATGCGTCCTTGGAGTGGCCCACGTTGACAAACGCGGCATTCAGTCCTGGCATCAGCTTCTTTACCTTGGCAAGGTAGAGGTTGCCCACGGCATAGGAGGCATCTCTTGTCTCCCTTTGCAACGACACGAGGCGGCCATCTTCGAGCAGCGCCGTCGTCATGTCTCGGGGCGTGACGTCAACTACTAATTCACTTCTCATCGCAGAAGGTGGATGAATACAATAAAATATCTAATGATTTATATATAAATAATGTAATATATAAAACGGCATCACGGGGGCGGTTGCTGGGATGTGTCCCGCTGGACACGGGCCGCCAGGGTGTGCGAGGGTGAGAGGGGCACCGCGGTCGGGCGCTGTCTGGCTGTCATGACGTGACAGCATGCTCTCTTAAAAATCAAGCCGGGAACAAACCAATTGACGTGATGCGAGCCCTCGTCGGCTATTGCAGGCAGCACCAAGCTGCCGGTCTTAGGTCGTTAGAGATGCGCATCGAGCGTGCCAATTCGTTTGTTCCCGCTATTTCACAGTCGTCACTGATTGACTACGCGATTACTTCTTGTTTTTGTGACGATTCTTGCGCAGTCTTTTTTTACGCTTGTGCGTTGCCATCTTGTGGCCTTTACGTTTCTTTCCGTTTGGCATAGTCGTAAATTAATATATGATGATTAAAAAAGGGTTGATTTATTGTTTGCAGTCTATATCTCCTTGGGGGTGGGTGATTACTTCACCTGCTCCATGAACACCTTAGCGGGCTTGAAAGCCGGGATCTTGTGCTCGGGGATAATGATGACGGTATTCTTGCTGATATTACGGGCGGTCTTCTGTGAACGGGTCTTCACGATGAAACTGCCAAAGCCACGCAGGTAAACATTCTCACCATTGGCCAGTGAATCCTTCACGGCGTCCATGAATTTCTCAACAGTTTCCAGAACCGATGCCTTGTCAATGCCGGTGGAATTAGCGATCTCTCTTACGATTTCTGCTTTAGTCATTGTTTTGCTAATTTTTATTGTTCTTGTTAATAATGTATAAATACTGTTTCTATAATTGCTTTATCGTCAAGAAGTTAAGCGCATTTTTCGATGTTGTGGAGACAGCGAAAAAGCGCTCTTTTTGAGCCCCTGACGTTTTTGCGACTGCAAATATCGGCATTTTTTTCTAATTAAGCGCTAATATTCAGCATTTTTTGCAAAAAAAATTATTTTTGGTTGAATCGGATATGATGCCGTTCTCGAGTTCTTTTCTACCTGTTTTTGGGACTGTTGCGTCTTGTGGAGCATGGTTTTGCGGCTTTTTGACCTGCCGAGGGGATTTTGGCATGGGTTTTGGATGCCCGTTGGGAGTTTTTGATTAATTTTGCGCCCAGTTATGGAACAAGAACAGAAATTAAAAATCGAGGAAGACATCATTAAGATGCTCAAGACGGTCTATGACCCTGAGTTGCCCGTTGACGTGTACAGCCTGGGACTTATCTATAAAATAGACCTTAACGACGAGGGACACGTTGATATCGACATGACCCTCACCGCTCCCAACTGCCCCATTGCCGACTTCATCTTCGAGGACGTGCGGCAGAAGGTAGAGAGCGTGGACGGCGTGACCAGCGCCACGGTCAACCTGGTGTTTGAGCCCGAATGGGATCCCCGCATGATGACCGACGAGGCCAAGCTCGAGTTGGGCATGATGTAGTTTGTTTAGGTTCAGGCGTTTGGCAGGTTGTAAGCGATACTGAAAACACTTACAACTGAATACTTACAACTTACAACTCACATAATAATGTCCAAGAAAACATATTTCATCTCCGACCTGCATCTGGGTGCCAAGTATATGGCCGATTCCCTGGAGCGGGAGCGGCGGGTGTGCCGTTTCCTTGATACGATCAAGGACGATGCGGCCGAGCTCTACCTCTTGGGCGACATCCTTGACTACTGGTATGAGTACAAGTATGTTGTGCCTCGTGGCTACATCCGTTTCCTGGGCAAGTTGGCCGAACTCGCCGATGCCGGTGTGCGTCTCACTTGGGTAACGGGCAACCACGACGTGTGGTTGTTCGACTACCTGCGTGATCAGCTGAATATGACCGTCCTCAATGGCCACACCGTGGTCCAGGCCGGTGGCAAGCGGGTGCTGATCGCTCATGGTGATGACGTGGGCGTACAGCCTGCCATGTACCGTTTCACCCGCTGGTGTTTCTATAATAAGGTGTGCCAGTGGCTTTATGCAGCCATTCATCCCCGCTGGACCTATCCCATCGCTACAGGGTGGTCCAGTGAGAACCGCACGCGCCGCGACCCCAATCAGCAGGCAGCCATCGCCGAGCGTGCAGCGACACGTCTCATCGATTTCTCCCGTGAGTACAGCGCCCAGCACCCTGACGTCGAGGCGTTTGTCTACGGCCACATCCATTTAGCCCGCATGAATGATAACCTGCCTGGCATGCCGCCAGTCGTCTTCCTGGGAGAGTGGATAAACCTGTGTTCCTACCTGGTTCTCGACACCGATGGACACATGGAACTCAAGTTTTTTGAGCAAAAATGAAAATTTTTTGTAATCGTTTTCATTGCTGATTCACAGCGTGATAGACTTGTTTTATCAAGTAGATTTCATAAAAATATGTTATAAAACATACTTTTTTCCATAAACCTGAAACAATCTTTTTTACCTTAGAAATTTTACCTATTTGAAACCTAAAAAGGAATTTTAAGCCAAGGCTTAAGGTTCCTTTTTAAATTTTTATCTATTCCTCTTTGAATTCTGCATGCAACTCCCGAAAATTGTAGTACCTTTGCTGCGTTTTTTTAATCACATTCTTCGACCATTAATTTTTTGAAGTATCAAATGAAAAAAACTTTACATTCTTGTGTTTTATTATTGTGCCTTTTTACCATGCTTGTTGGTCCGTTCGAGGCTGTGGCTGGCGATAATTATATCCGTGGTGATGCCGATGGAGATGAGCAGGTGACGATTAAAGATGTATCTGCGTTATTGGATTATCTCTTGACGGGTGAGTGGCCCAGTGAGCCAGTGCCTGAGGAAAAACCCAAGGTGAAGTACTATGATGTCTATGGTGTGACTTTCAAGATGATAGAGGTCAAGGGCGGCACTTTTACAATGGGAGTGACCAACGAGCAAGACACCTGCGCGCTCGACAATGAGAAACCCGCTCATGAGGTGACACTGTCTGATTATTATATCGGTGAATTTGAGGTGACCCAGGACATGTGGGTAGCCGTGATGATGGAAAATCCAAGTTGGCATTCCAGTAGCAATGGTTTTGTCGAGAACTTGCAGCGACCTGTCGAGAGGGTGACTTGGGATAGTTGCCAAGGCTTCATCAGTAGTCTGAACTCTATTCTGGGCACCAACTTCCGCTTGCCCACCGAGGCTGAGTGGGAATTTGCAGCGCGTGGCGGTAACAAGAGTAAGAACTGTCTGTATGCCGGCAGCGACGATGTTGACGAGGTGGCTTGGTATAATTGCAAGGACGTTAATAGTGACCACTTCTCGACACAGGAGGCCGGCACCAAACAGCCCAATGAGTTAGGCATCTATGACATGAGTGGTAATGTGATGGAGTGGTGCCAGGATTGGTATAAGCCTTATACTGCCGATGCCCAGACCAATCCCACCGGCCCCATTGTAGGTGTTGATCACGTGTATCGTGGTGGCGGTTGGACGACCGATGCCGGGAAGTGCCGTGTTACTTACCGCTATGGCTCCAACGGCAAAGCCAATGGCATTGGATTCAGACTGGCAATGTCGGCCGAATAACCGCAGCGCGGAATCCATACATCTGGCAACATGGATATTCAACTCCATGGCTTTGCGGTCGATATTACCGCAAAACCATGGAGTTTGTTATTCTTGTTGATTTAATCGCACTTGTTTACGCAGGGAATCATATCGACGATTTTATTCTGTTTTCCTTTTCCCGATTGTTCGTTTTTCATTATTTTTGTAGCCTAAAAATTCAGTATTTCAATGAGAACGATAGCGATTATAGTGGCTGGCGGCAGTGGCACACGGTTTGGCGCAGAGTTGCCCAAGCAGTTCCTCAATCTCAAGGGGCAGCCTATCTTGATGCGCACTATCCAGGCCTTTGGGGATGGTTTTGATGTGATTGTCACCTTGCCCGAGGGGCAGATGGAGTTGTGGCGCCAATTGTGCGAGAAATTCAACTTCGCTGTGCCTCACAGTGTCGTTGCCGGTGGCGAGACGCGCTGGCATAGCGTCAAGAACGCACTCGACAGCATCGGTGACGTTGACGGCGTTGATGTCATTGCTGTCCACGACGGTGTGCGACCGATGGTCACGGCCGAAATCATCAGCCGTACGCTTGAGGCCGCTCGTCGCGATGGCGCCGCCATTCCCGTTGTCGCGCTCAACGACTCGGTGCGCCAGGTCGATGGCGATGACAGCCATGCCCTGGATCGCTCCTCGCTGCGTGCTGTGCAGACTCCACAGGTCTTTGATGCCCGTCTGCTGGTGGATGCTTACCAGCAGCCCTATGACCCAACGTTCACCGACGACGCATCGGTGGTGGAAAAGTTTGGCCGCCATGTGACGCTCGTCGAGGGCGACCCGATGAATCTCAAAATCACCCGTCCCATGGACTTGGCACTTGCCGAATACCTCTTGAATCACGATGCCTGACCTGCGTCACACCGACATACAATACCTGCACGGCGTGGGACCCAAACGGGCCGAACTGTTGCGCAAGGAACTGAACATCAGCTCCTATTACGACTTGCTGTATTATTTCCCGTTCCGTTACATCGACCGCAGTGTCATCAACCACGTCAATGAGCTTCGCGGTGACGAGGCTGCCATTCAGCTTAAGGGGCGCTTCCTCACGTTTAACACGGCGGGCGAGGGACGCAAGCGGCGACTTCAGGCCCTGTTCACCGATGGCACAGGCACCATCGAGGTTGTGTGGTTCAACCGTGTGGCTTCGATTCAGAAAACCTATAACACCACTACCCAGTACCTGCTGTTCGGCAAACCCTCGATGTTCAACAACCACATGAACATCGTCCATCCCGAGGTGGATGTGGTCACGACCGAGAATGTGGCTCAGGGTCTTACAGGCGTGTATAACCTGACCGAGGTGCTGCGCAACCGTTCATTCACCTCGCGGGCTATCCACAAGCTCATCGTCACCCTGCTTGACACCCCTGCCGTCAAGCATATCGACGAGACCCTCCCGCCCGATCTCATGCAGCGCTATCACCTCATGCCGCTGGCCGAGGCCCTGCGCAACATCCATCTGCCCAGCGACCAGCAGGCCCTGCAACGGGCGCAGTTCCGCCTCAAGTTTGAGGAACTCTTTTTTCTGGAACTTAACATTCTGCATTACATCAAGGGGAGTAGCCGCCGCCTGGTGGGACACGTGTTCAGCCGCGTGGGTGCCTATTTCCACGACTTCTATAACAACATCCTGCAATTCCCGCTCACCGGGGCTCAGAAACGCGTGATACGTGAGATGCGTCATGACATGGGCAGCGGTAAGCAGATGAACCGGCTCTTGCAGGGTGACGTGGGCAGTGGCAAGACGATTGTGGCCTTCATGACCGCCCTTATCGCCCTCGACAATGGCTATCAGGCCTGCATCATGGCACCCACCGAGATTCTCGCGGGCCAGCATCTGGAGACGATACGCCCACTGGCCGATGCAATCGGTGTGAAAGTGGCGCTCTTGACGGGTTCAACCCGCAAGCGCGAGCGCACCGCCATCCATGAGGCCTTGATGAACGGTGAACTGCAAATCCTTATCGGCACCCACGCCCTCATTGAGGACACAGTGCAGTTCCACAACCTGGGTCTTGCCGTCATCGATGAGCAACACCGGTTCGGCGTTGCCCAGCGTGCCCGCTTGTGGACCAAGAACCGCACGGCACCGCCCCACGTCCTGGTAATGACGGCCACACCTATACCAAGGACGCTTGCAATGACCGTCTATGGTGACCTCGATGTGTCTATCATCGATGAGTTGCCGCCAGGCCGTAAGCCAGTCACAACCGTGCTGCGCCATGAGCCTGACCGATTCAAGATGTACCAGTTTGTGGGCTCACAGTTGCGTCAAGGACGCCAAGCCTATATCGTCTATCCCCTCATCGAGGAGAACGAGAAACTCGACCTTCACGCTCTGGAACAGGGCTATGAGCAAGTGCGTGACGTGTTCCCGCACTACAATGTCGCGATGGTCCATGGCCGCATGAAGCCAGCCGAGAAGGATCATCAGATGATGCTCTTTGCCAGCGGCAAGGCCCATATCCTGGTGGCGACCACCGTCATCGAGGTGGGCGTCAACGTGCCCAATGCCTCGGTCATGGTCATCGAGGATGCCGAGCGATTTGGCCTGTCCCAGCTGCATCAGCTCAGGGGCAGGGTAGGGCGTGGTGCCGACCAGAGTTACTGTATCCTCATGGCACGTAGTGACCTGGGCCGTGATACGCGGCACCGCCTGGAGGTGATGACGCAGACCAACGACGGCTTTGTTGTCGCCGAGGAAGACATGAAACTGCGTGGACCCGGCGATATGGAAGGCACTCAGCAGAGCGGCATCGCCTTCAACCTGCATATCGCAAACCTCGCCCAGGACGGCCAAATCATCCAGATGGCCCGCAACGCTGCCGAGGATTACCTGCGCGATGATCCCAAGATGGAGACGCCCTGGGGCCGCAAGATGGCATCCCACATCCGCGAAATCTTTGACAAGCAGACCAATTGGGGCCTTATCAGCTAATCATGAATATCCAATCTCTAATCACACTCGATATGAAAACAAGATTATTACAAAAAATGGCAACTGCCATCGCTGTGATGGCATTGTGTGTGATGCCTGGCATGGCGCAGGGCGTTTTTGCCGACGTCAACGGCGATGGTTCAGCATCCATCCGTGATGTGACCGACCTGATTGATTACATATTGTCGGGCAACAATACCGGTACAGGCAATGCCACGTGGTACCATGGTTACCTATCGGCCCAAGACTATGGCGCCGTGGGCGATGGCGTCACCGACGACACCGAGGCCCTTGAGCGCCTGTTTGCCGACGCTGCGGGGCGTAAGTTGGCTATCTATTTCCCGGCTGGCACCTATATGATCCGCCGCCCGCTGACGATCATGAGCGGCATGGAAATCTATGGCGACGGGGACAACTCGGTGATTAAAAAGTTTCCCGCGGCATGGCACAAACTCACTGACGCCATCAACACCGGTGTCTATAACAACGACGAGGACCACACCATCACGATCAGGGTCGATGGCATCAGCGGCTATCATGTGGGCGACCACTGCTACATTTCCTATTCGACCAACCCCTTTGATCCGTCCAATGCCAAGGCGCGTTACTGCTCTTACGGTGAAATTGCGGCTATCAACGAGACACCTGTCTCGCAGGGCAAGTATGAAATCAAGTTCAAGAGCGCCTATGACAGCGAGAAGCACGGCGTCGTATATCGTCATCCGGCAGGAGCCTTCTTGTCCACCTCGTTTCCCATTCTGCGTTCCTGGTCGTTCAAGGACGAGTGTATCAATGTCTATATACATGACATCTGCATCGACGGCAACCGCCAGACCGATGGACCCTCCTACAATGGCGTGACCTATGAGCCGATGGAGTGGGCCAACGGATGCATCCACTTTGATGCCTATGGCACGAGCAAGGTCAATGGCATCTCCTATGACAAGCATTCCTATAACCACATCGTGCAGCGCTGCAAGATTGTCAATTCGTCGTTCGACGGCATCAGTGACCAGGGCGAGGGTGGACTCTATGTGAAGGACTGCGTCATCGAGAACTGCGCTATGCACGGCGTCCACATGGGTACGGTGTTTGCCGACGCCATCATCTCGGACAACATCATGACGGGTAACGGTGTGCGCGGCGCGGGTGTCTTTTTCTGCCAGGACGTGACCAACATCCTCATCGAGGGTAACCAGATCACGGCATTCAACCACGGCTGCAGCGACGAGGAATACGGTACCGAGGTCAAGTATGCCCTCATCAGGGATAACACGTTCACCAACATCACCAGCTACGTGTTTGATTTCCTCTTGGCGAGCTACTACGGTTATGGAGGTGCCCTCCAGATTATGGACAACGAGATATATGGGCTCAATGACCTCATGCTCTCGGGCACTTATCTCGAGAATGTCATCATCTCGGGCAACGCCATCAAGAGCCTGAAGCGCACGCCCAGCAACTTGGTCAAGGTCACTAACAGCAAGAACGTCATCATCACGGGCAACTCGCTCTCGTCGGGCAACGTTTCCAATCCCGTTGTCACTACCAGTTCCTCCAATGTCATCAATAACTCCAATTCCTGGTAGTGCCGGTTTTGCTCGTTTAGTATAGTGTCAGGTGAGGATGTGTCATAAATACAGACTGGTGTTATGACACATCCCAACTGGCGCCCAAAAACCCAAATTCACGATTCAAAACTGTTTGCATTTGTGAATTTTTTATTCTGCTGTATATTAGAATATTAGCTTGCCTCGTTTAGGGAACGAAACCAAACTTTACACTTTTTAGCACACTAAAGACCCTCGTTTCCAAAATAAATGCCTACCTTTGGACGTTCTTAAAAACAAAGACTTAGAAAATTACCTAATAATGAGTATAAAAAAGAAACTCTATGTCGCCTTGGCGGCGATATCACTTTGTGCGTTTGGTACGACTGCTCAGAATCTCCAGTCTGCCTCCACATACAGCAAAATGCATAGCGATCTGTTGGCAAAACAGAACCGTGTGAAGGACCAGATCCGTGTCCAGGAAGCACAGAAGTATGCAGCTGACCTCTACGAAGAGTGCGAACCCGAGCCCGATATCTATACCGAGGGTTGGGACAGCAATCTTGTAAACTGCTATAAGGACGCCAATGTACCCAATACTAAGGTGCTTGACGTGCGTCATTATGTCATGCCCATCAAGGGTAACTACGTGACCAGCCATTATGGCTACCGTCCCCAGTTCGGCCGCACCCACAAGGGTATTGACCTGCGTGCCGCTGTGGGCGATACCGTATATTCGGCATTCTCGGGCCGTGTACGCCTAACCCGCTTTGAGCGCGGCGGCTACGGCTTCTATGTCATTGTTCGTCACGATAACGGCTTGGAGACCGTTTATGGCCATTTGTCCCGTTTCCTTGTTAAGCCCGACCAGTATGTAAAGGCTGGCCAGCCCATCGCCCTGAGTGGCAACACGGGCCGCAGCACGGGTCCCCACCTCCACTTCGAGACCCGCTTCATGGGTTATGCCATCAATCCCGAGGCTATCTTCGACTTTGGTAACCGCTGCACCCACACCGACAGTTACACGTTCACTAAGAGCACTTACACCAAGGCTCGCGACTACGCCCCCAGCAAGCGCTATGCCGCTGCTAAGAAGAGCGTAACAGCCCCCGCCGAGGAAAAAGAGACTGCCAAGAAGGGCAGGGATAACAAGAAGGAACATCAGAACGTGGCCAGCGCAAGCACCCGCAAGTCAACCAAGGAGAGCCGCAACGATAGCCGTTCGACCTATAAGGTGCGCGAGGGTGACAACCTGACCAAGATTGCCGCTGCCAACAACATGACCGTAGCCCAGCTCAAGAAGCTCAACGGCCTGACCAGCGACAATGTTGCCGAGGGCAAGGTCCTGCGCGTGAAATAAAGAAAGAAGTTACAGTAAGCATATAATAAGGGCGGCCTTCTCATGAGGGCCGTCCTTATTATATGTGTTTGTTTGCTTTATCGCTCAACCAGGTAACGGTAGACCGCTGTGAACTGCCGCCTGAATCGGTCTTGGAACTTGTCCAGCTTGCGGTCAAACGTGAAACGGTCGGTCTGGGCCGACAACTTGGTCACCCTGTTGCGGGTGATGCGCTGGATGTCGTAGTTGGTCATGGGGTAATAACAGGTGACGTAGTAGTCGTTATAGGTGCGGTAGTGGCGCTTGACGATGTCGCTGCGGGTCACGTCGCGGTCGGTCTTGAGCACGATATGGGAACCGCCACGCAAGACCAACGTCAGGCTGTCGCCCTGGCTCACGTGCAGCATCCCCTCGTCGTAGGTGACTTCCAGGGAAAAACTGAGCATCCCCCCAGGAGATGCTATTGCCGACACGGCAAACCGGGCCGTGTGGAAGAAGTCGTCATACATCACCTCCTGCTGTGAGCACACATATCGCGAGCCATCGTCCCTGTAATAGTCGATGCTCACCTGGGCCGACAACGTCAGCGCACTCGCTGTCATCGCCGCCAATAGGCCGATTGCCTTCTTGCCAATCACGCCGCAAAAGTACCACAAAACCCCGAATTGCCCAACAAAAACGGGGCGAGACTTTCACAGTCCCGCCCCGATGATAGCATAACTCGATAGCAGATTGCCCGTTGCCTGCAATCTTGTGTATCATCGCACCATTGTTGACGCGATGGCATCGGGCAATAAATAGAACTGACGTTAACGCTGCTGGTTGAAAGGGGAGAAAATACCGTACAGGTTGGCGTCAATCTTGTCGCATACGAGCTGGAAGTCCTCGGGCTTGTCGCCGAATTTCACCTCGTCACCGTTGATGATGACCAGGTTGCCCTTGTAGTCGGCAATCCAGTCCTCGTAGCGCTTGTTCAGGCCCTCCAGATAGTCCAGGCGCATGGTCTGCTCGTATTCACGGCCGCGTTTCTGGATCTGCTGCACCAGGTTGGGGATGGTCGAGCGGATGTAAATCATCAGGTCGGGCATTTTCACTAACGACATCATTAACTCAAACAGGTCCTTGTAGTTATTGAAGTCGCGGTCACTCATGTGGCCCTGGCCATGCAGGTTGGGGGCAAAGATGCACGCGTCCTCATAGATAGTGCGGTCCTGGATGATGTCGATTTCGCTCTTTGAAATCTCAACCACTTCCTTGAAGCGTTTGTTCAGGAAGTAAATCTGCAAGTTGAACGACCAGCGCGACATGTCGGCATAGAAGTCCTCCAGATAGGGGTTGTTGTCCACAGGCTCAAACCGTGGGCTCCATCCGTAGTGCTTGGCGAGCAGCTTGGTCAAGGTCGTCTTGCCGCTGCCGATGTTTCCTGCTACTGCTATATGCATATCTTTTAGTTTTAAGTTTTTTTGTCCTTAGTCCTTAGTTTTTAGTCCTTAGTTGCGCGGATGCCTACTATTAACTATTCTCTATTAACTGTTAACTCTTATTAATCAAGTGGTCCGAAGATGCCGAACATCGTCGCGTCAATCTTGTCGACGATGGCGGCAAAGTCCTCGGGACGGTTCTTGTAGTCTATGTTATCAACGTCGATGACGAGTTTGCGGCCCTTGTAGGTCTGCATCACAAACTCCTCGTAGCGTTCGTTGAGGTTCGACAGGTACTTGAGGGGCATCGTCTGCTCGTAGTCCCGTCCACGCTTGCGGATGTTGTCCACCAGGTGGGGTACGCTCGAGCGCAGGTATATCATCAGGTCGGGCAGACGCACGATGGTCATCATCTGCTCAAACAGTTCCATGTAGGTCTCAAAGTCACGGTCATCCATGTTACCCATGTCGTGATTGTTGGCCGTGAAGATATATACCCCTTCAAAGATGCTGCGGTCCTGGATGATGGTCTTGTCGCTGGCATTGATGCCCAAGATGTCCTTGAAGCGCTGCTTCAGGAAGAACACCTCCAGAGCAAACGACCACCGCTTGATGTCCTGGTAGTAGTCGCTCAGGTAGGGATTGTCCACCACGGGCTCCATAAACGGTTCCCATCCGTAATGCTTGGCAAGCATCTCGGCAAGGGTCGATTTCCCGCTCCCGATATTTCCTGCTATAACGATGTGCACGGTTCAGTCAATGATTGGTTGTTTTACAAATGGCAAAGATACTCTATTTCAACGTCACAACAAGGCTACGGCAGCGAAAGTTATTAACATCTTTCTGTTTTCGGTTATCCTGCAAAAAAACACATCTAAAAAAACAGTTAATTATTCTCTATTAACTAAAAAAACACTACTTTTGCGCCATCATTTACAATGTGAGCATGAAACAGAACTGGAGACCTGGCACCATGATATACCCGCTACCCGCGCTGCTGGTCAGTTGTGGGGCGTCGCCCGACGAGTATAACGTCTTCACGGCGGCATGGACGGGCACCATCTGCAGCGATCCCGCGCTATGCTATGTTTCCATCAGGCCAGAGCGCCACAGCCACGGCATTGTGGAGCGCAACATGGCCTTCACGCTCAACCTCACAACCCGTGACCTGGCCCGTGCCACCGACTGGTGTGGCGTGCGTTCAGGCCGTGACTATGACAAGTGGCGTGAGATGGGACTCACCCCCGTCAAAGGAGAGACTGTCGCCGCCCCCTACATCGTGGAGGCTCCCGTGAGCATCGAGTGCCGAGTGCGCGACATCATGCGCCTGGGCAGTCATGACATGTTCATCGGCGAGGTGATGAATGTGATTGCCGACGAACGCTTCATTGACCCCGAGACCGGTGCTCTTGACCTCAAGGCAGCCGACCTGATTACCTATTGCCATGGTCACTATTACGCTCTGGGCGAGGAACTGGGCCACTTCGGGTGGTCAGTACGTAAGAAACCGAAAACGACAAAATAACTTTAATACTAACAACTAACATCTAGAAACTAAAGACTTAGGACTAGAAACTAAAAAACTAAAAAACTAACAATGGAACGAGACAAAGTGATTTTTGACATACACGGCATTGAGCTCATCGCCAGTGAGAACTTCGTGAGCGACCAGGTGATGCAGGCCATGGGCAGCTGCCTGACCAACAAGTATGCCGAGGGTTATCCCGGCCACCGCTACTATGGCGGTTGCCAGTGCGTTGACGAGAGCGAGAATGTCGCCATCGAGCGCCTGAAACAGATCTTTGATGCCGAGTACGTCAACGTGCAGCCCCACTCGGGCGCACAGGCCAACATGGCTGTATTCATGGCATGCCTCAAGCCCGGCGACAAGTTCATGGGTCTGAACCTGGCTCATGGCGGTCACCTCTCACACGGTAGCCCCGTTAACTTCTCTGGCTTGATGTTCCAGGCTTGTGAATATAACGTGACCCCCGACACCAACCTGGTAGACTATGACCAGATGGAAGAGGTGGCACAGCGCGAGCGTCCCAAGCTGATCGTCGGTGGCGCCAGCGCCTACAGCCGCGAGTGGGACTATGAGCGCATGCGCAAGATTGCCGACAGTGTGGGCGCACTGCTCATGATTGACATGGCACATCCCGCTGGCTTGATCGCTGCTGGTCTGCTGAACAACCCCTTGAAGTATGCCCACATCGTTACCAGCACCACCCACAAGACCCTGCGCGGTCCCCGTGGCGGTATCATCCTGCTGGGTAAG
>ONKF01000041.1 GCA_900318335.1 uncultured Prevotellaceae bacterium | reverse complement strand
CCTGATTCACAAGGCTGGTATCGAGATCAACCGCAAGGTGCTCGCCGACCTGGCTATGAACAATCCCGCCGCTTTCAAGGCTATCGTTGACGAGGCTAAAAAGCACGCCTAATCAACAAGGGTTCATTCCAAAGAATTAATTCCGCAAAATGCATTCAGGCTCCCTCAACAGGGAGCCTGATTTTTTTATGTACGACAGGCAGGTCGAAAGACCTGCACAAGGCCGACGGCCTTGACTTGAGGTAACCCTAGGGCGCGAGGGCCGTAGGTCCTCGTGGCCTAGGGGAGGGAGGACGTCGATACGGGCCCCGAAGGGGGCCACTCACGGCATCACGGGAATAGAGTAGGCCTTAGGCTGCGTCATAATAGACCTCTGGATTTTTTAATCGGCCTGGCGGCCGAGAAATTAAACAAAATTATAAATAAAATTTTTGTTTAATTTGGCCTCGCCGAGCTAAAGTTTATCCGTGAGCAGCACGGATATAACAACAACGTCCTGGTTACTTGTTGGGAAAGATGCGCTGGTAGATGGCCCTGGCGACCCACATGACGGGTATCGCGAGGATGTAGCTGACTACGATCAGCAGCAGGAAAATGAGAACCGGATAGCGCAGGGAGTAAACCTGGGGACGGAACAGATAGTAGGCCAGCCAGGTGTGTATCATCCACATCGCCATGGACTTATGACCCAGCTCAAGCAGGATAGCCTTGAGCCATCGGGGATAACGCAGATGGCAGAACAGGATGACCATCAGCGGCGCGCAGAACATGTAGCACAGGTGGATATTCGTCACGCACAAGATGAGCACAAGCACGGCAAGTCCGGCAATAACCGCCCACTGGGGCATGCGCCACCTCAGATTGATGCTTGTGCGCCTCAAGGCCACACCCATGGTGAACGGATACAGGAACTGGATGAATATCAGCAACTGGAAGAGAGGCAGGTTGGTGTAGAGGGCTTCACTGTGATGGTTGATGTACAACTGGGTGGCAATGTGCAGCACCGCAGTCACGGCGACAGCCCAGATGAGTCCCGCCTTGTCAACCGCCCGCAGGATATACAGGCTCACGATACTGACCAGCACATAGGGCAGCAGGAACCACATCTCATGATTATAGCTGGGGCTCCAGCCGGTGGCGTTCCCTAACAGGGTGATCCAGTCGCCGGGATAGAGCGCGGGCACCATCAGGTGGCCTATCGTGAGAAAAACCGCTAATGTGATCCAGAAGTGCAGATAAAGGAACAGGGCGCGGCTGCCCTGATGCAAGGGATTGAGCGCCCCTTTCTCATATTTGCAAGCCAAGCCATATCCGCTCAGCAGCAGGAAGATGGCAACAGGATTGCATGCCCGTGCCAACCACGAGGCCAGCGGCACACCGCCCATGTGGAAAAAGTTGATGCAGGCTTCAGCGTTATCGTAGTTAAACAGATGATAAAACAGCATCAGCAGGATTGCGATGCCCTTGATGACTGTGCTGTTCTCCTTTGATAATTGAAGCATAGGCGGTTAATTCAGTAGGAATCCCACAAAATTAGTCATAATTGCCGAGGAAACTTCACTTTACTGCAAAAAAAAAGAATTCCTGAGCATGGCTTGCTTGTTACCTCTCCTCGAGTCGTCAATGGTAAATCAGCCTATTATGCCCCTTTCCGCATCCCACCTCAATAATGGCAAACTGTGCCCCCGTGTAATGCAAGAATGGCCAGACGCACGTGTCGCCCAGCCATTCCTATTGGTAATGTAAAAGGTTGTTGTCTTTACTCCTTCACCAGCAGCGTGCCGGTCTTGCCCTGCAAGGCTTCGCGGGCCTTGTCAAGCGAGGTGATCAGAGCAGTGCCGCCTGTGGTGTTCTCCACAAAGCTGATGCAGCTCTCCACCTTGGGCAGCATGCTGCCGGGGGCGAAGTGACCCTGCTGGATATACTCGCGGGCCTCGGCGATGGTCATGCGGTCCAGATCCTTCTGGTCGGGCTTGTTGAAGTTGATGGAAACCTTCTCGACTGCGGTAAGGATCACCAGCATATCGGCGTTCAGGTCCAGGGCCAACTTGGCGCTCGCACGGTCCTTGTCGATAACGGCTGCAACACCCTCATAGTCGCCGGGGCCGTTCTCCACAACGGGAATGCCACCACCACCCACGGTGATGACAACGCTGTGCAGGCCTACGAGCTGCTCCACGATGGGCAACTCAACAATCTTGACGGGAATGGGCGAGGGGACTACGCGACGGTAGCCACGGCCGGCATCCTCGACAAAGGTGTAACCCGTCTCGGCAACGATGCGGTCGGCATCCTCCTTGCTGTAGAACATGCCTACGGGCTTGGTCGGCTTCTGGAAGGCATCGTCGTTCTTGTCGACAACCACCTGGGTCACAACAGCGGCGCAGGGCTTGTTGATGCCACGGCGGGCCAGCTCACGCTCGACGGCCTGCTGCAGGTGATAACCGATGTAACCCTGAGTCATGGCGCCGCACTCGGGGAAAGGCATGGCGGGAGTGCCGCCACCGTTGTTGGCCGAGTACTCAAAGGCCAGGTTCACCATGCCCACTTGGGGACCGTTACCATGGCCGATGACCACATCATAGCCCTCCTCGACGAGGTCCACGATAGTTGATGCTGTGCCCTTTACCAGGTCAAGCTGCTCCTGGGGAGTCTTGCCCAGAGCGTTGCCGCCCAGGGCGATAACAAGACGTTTGCTCATAATATACTATGTGTTGTCTTTTTCTTTTAATGAATGATGTTTTACAAAGATTAATGATTAAAGTCCATGAGTTCTCACCCATTAACCTTTAACCATTAATCTTTAGCCTCCAGTTCACCAGTGAACCGGATTAAATTACTTCAGCGTAGCGTACATGACGGCCTTGATGGTGTGCATGCGGTTCTCGGCCTCGTCAAATACCTTGGACTGCTTGCTACGGAATACCTTGTCGGTAACCTCCATCTCGGGCAGACCGAACTTCTTGTAGATGTCGGCGCCGATGGTGGTCTCCAGGTCGTGGAACGAAGGCAGGCAGTGCAGGAAGATGGCATCGGGGTTGGCGTTGGCCATCACAGCGTCATTCACCTGATAGGGGCTCAACAGTTTGATGCGCTCGGCCCAGATCTCGTCGGGCTCGCCCATCGATACCCAGATGTCGGTATAGATGACGTCAGCGTTCTTGGTGCCCTTCTTCACGTCGTCGGTCAGCGTGATGGTGCAACCGTTCTCCTTTGCAATCTCCTTGCAGGTCTTCACGAGCTTAGCGTCGGGCATGTTGTCCTTGGGACCGCAGGCAACAAAGTTGATACCCAACTTGGCCGATACAACCATCAGTGAGTTGGCGACATTGTTGCGGGCATCACCCATGAACACCATGGTCAGGCCCTTATAGCGACCGAAGTTCTCCTCGATGGTGAGGACGTCGGCCAGCATCTGGGTGGGGTGGAAGTCGGTGGTCAGACCATTCCATACGGGCACGCCAGCGTGCTTGGCAAGGTCTTCCACAATCTGCTGGTCAAAGCCACGGTACTCGATACCGTCAAACATGCGACCCAGCACCTTAGCGGTGTCCTCGAGAGACTCCTTCTTACCCATCTGTGATGAACCGGGATCAAGGTAAGTAACACCCATACCCAGGTCATTACCTGCTACCTCAAACGAGCAACGGGTTCTTGTCGAAGTCTTTTCAAACAAGAGCACGATGTTCTTGCCGGCAAGGTATTTGTGGGGAGTTCCGGCGCGTTTCATGCGCTTGAAATCCTTAGCGAGCTCGAGTAAATACTGAATCTCTTCGGTCGAGAAATCGAGTAACTTCAGGAAACTTCTTCCAGATAAACTTCTTGGCATAATTGTAAAATTGTGTTTAAAAGATTAATATTAAATGTATTAAAGATATTTCTGTTGTTAGTTGTTAGTCCACAGTCCTCAGTTTTAAGTCTTCAGTTGCTTTTCTCTAAACTTTAAACTCTAAACTCTAAACTGCGGCTTTAGCCGCATCTCAATCCCTCCACAGCGGCATGCTCATGCAGCGGGGCCCTCCACGGCCGCGGGACAACTCGCTGCTGGGAATCTCGAGCACCGTGATGCCCTCGTCACGCAGGATGGCGTTGGTCACATTGTTGCGCTCATACACGATTACCTTGCCCGGTGCGATGCACAGGGTGTTGGAGCCGTCGTTCCATTGCTCGCGCTCGGCGGTGATCAGGTCACCTCCACCACACTTGATGAGCGTGACATGCTCCAGACCCAACGACTCGGCGAGGATTTCCTCGAGGGTCTCTTCCTTGCGCTCCAGCTTGATCTCGTTCTCGCCCTCGCCACGTGTCAGCTTGAAGACTTCCAGCGGGCCCAAGATGCCGGGATGCACGGTGAACTTGTCGTGGTCGATCTGGGTGAACACGGTGTCCAGGTGCATGAATGCGCGGGTCTCGGGAATATGGATGGCCAGAACAGTGTCGATGGCGGTATTGCCGTTCTTGAAGATGTTCTTGGCAATCAACTCGATGCCGTCGGGCTCGGTGCGCTGTGAGATACCGATAGCGAGCGTGTGCTCGTTCAGATTCAGGATGTCACCGCCCTCGATGCGGTAGGGCAGGGTGCGGTCGTAATAGTGGTCAACCTCCTTGAAGTCGGGGTGATACCTGAAGATGTAGTCACCGTAGATGGTCTCCCTGCAGCGCGTTACCGAGAACATACGGTTGATGCTCACGCCAGTGCCAATGCAGGCAAACGGGTCGCGGGTGAAGTATAGGTTGGGCATCGGCTTGACAACAAAGCGGCTGTCGCCACGCACCTGGTCAACCAGCGAGTTCTCCACCTCGTGAGGGTCGCGAGGCAGATCCTGAAGGTAGATGCCCTCCATCGTTTTCAATACAAGTTCCTTGCTCGACTTGATGCCGTTCAGGTAGTTGTAGATAATATCGTGGTATTTGGTTGCACAGATGCCGGCCTCCTCGATGAATTGGCGCAGGAACTTCTCCCTGATATCAGCATCGATGTCCAGTACCTCGGCCATCAGGTCCTCCAGGTAAACCACCTCAACGCCATTGTCACGCAACACCTGCGAGAAGGCATCATGTTCCTCCTCGGCCACCTTAAGATAGGGAATATCGTCAAACAGCAGTTCCTCAAGGGTGTTGGGTGTCAAGTTGAGCAGTTCACGTCCGGGACGGTGCAACAAAACCTTCTTTAACGGTTTTATCTCACTTGTTACATGAATACCTTTCATGACTTGGAAATTACTTTCGTTCTTGTTGATGTTAATGGATGTTTTTGTTTCTAAGGTGCAAAGGTAAGCAATTTCCCTCAACCCCACATCATTTTTCACATCTTTTTATTAACACCGGTGGGAGCGATGCTGCCCAGCTTGTCTGACAGGTAGATGAAACCGTATTTTTTACTAAAACACAAAGAAATCGCAGACACCAAAAATGTGGCCTGCGATTTCTTATAAATCAGGTTCTCCTGATGAGTGCGTTACTTCTTGAGCACCTTGAAGCTGCGCTGTGAACCGTCGGTGTAGCGAACCACCTTCACGTAGATACCGCTGGTGGGATTGCTTACCATGCGGCCAGTGAGGTCGTAGTACAGGGTCGACTCAACCACCTTGTCGTTCTCGCTGATCTCGTTCACTGCACTATTGCCCACGTGTGCCTTGGCGGCATTGAGCACCTTGCCGGTAGCCTTCTCGACGATGATAGCCACGACATGGAGCTTGTCCTTGTCCTGGATGAGCGGCTCATAGCTCGTGTTGACGATGTAGTCAATGTCACTGAATGAGTACTCAAAGTTGTTGGTCGAGTTGGCCACGATCGACTCGGGCAGGCTCTCGTCAATCACGCCACTGGTGGCAACAAGCACATCATTGAAGTGGTAACCCTCGATGGTCGACGGCATGTCGCACAACGGGCCCAGGTTGGGTTCGTTGCCATACTGCTCACCCATGGTGGCATAGTAGTTGTGCTGGTCCCAATCCGTGCCGGCAGGGCCATACATGTCGTCCTCGATGAGCATCACCTCGATACCGTAGTCGCTGCCGAGGGCATTCATCACGAAGTTGCTCTCCACGTTGGCTTTGAGCTCGGTGCGGCTCTCGTCTGCCCATTCGGCCTTGACATTGAGGTCAACAACGGCCAGTTGGCTCATCAGGTATTCAACGGCATACTTGGTGCCGAAGCCTTCCTGGTCAAATCCGTAGTAAGGATCGACGTCATATGCCCTCTCAATCCATGCGCTCGGGAAGCCGGCAACAGGGCTGGGATAGTTGCTGGTGACTTCCATGGGGTCGCCATTGTGGTAGGCAACGCCGATGAAGTCATCACCCAGGGCCTCGGCCAGCAGCCTCATGGCTACCAATCCGCGGGTACACCATCCGCACCAGGTGCCGGTGTATTCCTCAATCAGGACGCGGTGAACAGGCACAAAGTCCATGATGTTCACCATGCCGGTGCTGGTGGGTGCTACATCCTGGTTGTCTGCATCATTCACCTTAGTCAGGTTGATGGTCAGCGGATAAGCGCCTGCATCGGCGATGCTGGGCAACTCGATTGCGATGTTGATGTTGCGTCCCCAGTGGTCACCGCTCAGGTAGGTATCGAGCGTGGCGCTGTTGGTCACGCCGTTGATCTCGTAGGTGTACTCGCCCTTGGTGAGCGTGGACGTGCCGTGGTTGTACAGGGTGGCATTGACAAAGATGGGCTCACCCTTCTTTGCATAGCTGTTCTCGGGCAGAAGGATAGTGGCTGCATTCTCCTGCTGGCCTTCCAGGATAAGTTCGATACAGGGGCTGCCTGCGCTGGACAGGTCGGTCCAGCAGTGCAGGGCACTCGAGGTGTGGAGCCAGAATCCGCCACCCATCTTATCGCTGGTGATCATCATCGGTGCGTTCTCATCGGTAACGGGAATCGTGTAACCGGCAAAGAAGCCCTCCTCACCGATCTCATAAGGCTCGTCAAACATGATCTCGGCATGACCCGAAACCACATCACCGGCCTTGCTGGTGATATCGGCATCGGCAACTTTCACGCCGTCAACCAGCTTGAGGCTCAAGCCGTTTGACAACCAGCCAGTGTACTGGGCTACGGTGGTGTTGCGGGGAGCGCTGATGCGCAGACCCTTAACCTTCATGCCCTTGAGGCTGGGATCGTTGACAAACATGGCCAGGTCATAGGCCTGTGCCCTGCCGGCCGTCACGCTTCCTGCGTTGGCGTTGTCATCACAGTAACCTGCATAGTGGTCGGCTGTGCCTACGGGAGCGCTGCCGTCAGTCAGCTCCATGTAGACAATGTCGCTCACGTGCTCTTCACCGCCGCCGCGGAAGACACTCTGGACACCCACGCGCTGGAAGCCCGTCTCATAGAAGTAGACGGTTGCACCGCCAACGCCGAAGTCGTAACCTTCAGTGTAGCTGTAGGGCACGTCGGTCATGAACTCGGTGACATAGGGGTACTCGTCGGGACCGAAGGTGAACAACTCGTCATCATCAAAGTAGATGCGATAGTACAAGTCGTTGGGGTTGATGAAATTGCCCTCGGTGTCAACGGTCGGCACATTGAACGAGCCATAGTTGTAGCCACCCAACTCACCCTGGTCAACAAAATCGATGACTGAAGGATTGGCGGGCGTTGCTGCATGGTCGGTATAGGGAGCGAGGACAGGCTGGTGATATTCCTCCTGAACGTCCAGGCCTGCAACAACGGCAAGAATGTCGCTTGCGCTCATCGTGCGCGTTGCTGCATCGTAGTCAAACACGAGGTTATCGAGAATCATGTAATCGTCATCAAGACCCATCATGCTCATGAAGCGGCTGTTGCCGATACCGATGTACTGGTCACTCGGGAACAGCACCTTGTCGCCGCTGATGGTGCCCTTCATGACGCCATTAGGAACATAGGACGAGAATCCCTGCACATAGACGTCGTTATTCATCATGGCTACCTTGATCATCTGGCCGCCGGGATTGCCGTAGCCGTCAACGTAGGACATTGAGAAGTCCTCCAGTGAAGCGCCGTCGGGCAACTCAACAGGCGTGGCGTCAAACGGGGTGTAAACCGACTCCCAGTCGACATAGCCGGCCCAGCTCAAGTCGTCGTCATAGATCAATCCGATGCCACTGCCTTCAAAGGTGTCAACGTTGCCGCTTGAGCCGACGAGCGAGATTGTGCCGTCGTCACCAATCGTGAACGTAGCCTCTTTAATATCCGGGTTGGGGGTGGCAACAATATAACCGTCCTCATCAGTAGTGACGTCAACCCATGCCGTCATCAGGCCGTAACCCATCTCATCATAGAAAATGATGAACTGGTTTAACGGCATTGTCAGGGTTTTGCCGTCATCGCTCAACTCTGCCTTGACCCACGTTCCGGCTATAGCCTGTGAAATGGGATCCTGCAGATAGACGGTCTTGCCGTCGTTGGCAAACACCATCTGCATGGCGCCACCGTCCTGATTGGCCGTGAAGAGGTAGCCCCAGAAGTTGTACATCGCGCCACCGCTGCGCTTATAGGTCTTCAACTCGCCCTCGGGCTGATTGGTGATGACATCAACGCGGGAGGGTGCTTTTCGGCTGTTCGTAGCCATCAGTGACCTTTTGGCACGGTCCGTGGACTTGTGCGTGGTGCGGAACTCATATTTGCTCTTGACGGGGTCGGACGACAGGCGTAGGTCCTTTGAGACCCGTTGTCCGCTCGCCGCCATGGCAAGGGCAAATGCTACAAGAAGAAGTAAGGTTTTTTTCATCATGTAAACAATTTAGAAAAGGTTAATAAAAACAGTATATATGAATAATTGATAATTACTTGATGGCAGGTCTGTGATTATGTATAAACCACGTGCAAATATACTTAATTATTGAAAATGGTACAAATTAGAACTACTTTTTTTGTCAGCCATTCGCTTTTTGGGGGCCCATGAGTGGTTATGATGAAACGGCATCGCCACTGTGAGTTAAAATTATAAACACTAAGCAAGAGAGCCCGGCTTTTTTTCTGCTTGCTGAAATCAATAGGCGTTCAGATGTTAAAATGGTGTGTTAAAAATGGGAATATCTCTTGCATTTATGGGCAATAGTGTGTACCTTTGCCGTGTCGTTAAGACAAAACGTTCTTTGAAAAATGTCCACATCAAAGTAGATCGGGATACTCTTCAAATTTTTATGAAATGCCGAGAAAAGCGCTGCCCGCAATGGCGGGCCTCGACCGAAAGGTGCCTAATAAGCCGGAGGATTACAAAGCGAGTGGCGCCCTCAAATCCTGTATTTAGTCGGAGTTTCATCACATCCTTTGGTGTGGCTTCTTATAGACAAGGAGTGGAACACGTGGCTACGTCAGCGTGTCCCACTCCTTTTTTATCAGGTTGTGATAAAAAAACATGGCAGACTTGGTCATTTAAGGGAAAAGGTGTACATTTGCACCGCAAAACTAAACATCAATCAAGAACAATGAAGGCATATTTATATAAGGAAGAGGCGCAGCCCATCGAGCCCATCGATGAGCACAAGCTCGCCATCGCCGAGGATCGTCCCGAGAAGGCCGATGTACCCAAGCTCTCACTCTATGTGGTCAAGTACAAGCCCCTGTGGACCGCAACGTTCATCGCACTGCTCATCTTCGTCGTTTGGGCGCTTGCCACCTGGCTGCTGAACTAAAATTTTTATTTGTGCCTAACTCGTTGACGTTGTGACGAATAACGCCAATTCCGACTTTGCGCGCAAAAAATTTTTGAAAAAAAGTTCGTCAAAATGCTTGCCAGTTCAAAAAATGGCAGTATCTTTGCACCGCTGAAAACGAAAAAATGGTCCCTTAGCTCAATTGAATAGAGCGTTTGACTACGGATCAAAAGGTTACAGGTTTGAATCCTGTAGGGATCACCAGAAGAAAGCGCAATCGCTGAGAAATCAGTCGGTTGCGTTTCTCTTTTTATGTTATTGGCGGCTTTTTGGAGGGAGAGGTCATTTGTGTTTTGATTTTAGGGCGTTCTTTTTGTTTCTTGATGTTGCTCATTGTAACCCGGCGCTTAATGTTCTTCCCGATATCGATCAGTGCCATGAGCTGAGCCGCGTAATTTATAATTTTCAAAAGTCTCATCATGTCGTTGTTCTTGTAATTGGTTGTAAAAAATAATGTTAGTTAAATCTCAGTTATATATATAAGGCGACTTCGGGATATGGGAAATGGGCAAACCGATGATGAGAATTGGAAAAAAAATATTACCTTTGTGGTCAGCACCTCGCAGGATACTCCAAACCGCCAACAATATTATATTAACCAATAAAACCTGATACGACTATGAGCAATAAACTACTTTTCAGACTTGCCGTCCTGGTGGCGGCCATGATGTGTGCCCTCGGCGCCGTTGCGCAGGAGGCCTATGCTGTGTACACGTCTGACAACACGACCCTGTCGTTCTACTACGACAACGATCGCAGTAGCCGTACGGGCACAGCCTACGACCTGAACGAGGGCGCCACCGATACCGGTTGGGACACCGACGGCACCGATGTCAATGTGACCAAAGTTGTCTTTGACCCCTCATTTGCTGATGCCCGCCCGACGACCACCTACGGCTGGTTTTATGAAATGAAGAGCCTTCAATCCATCACGGGCATGGAGTACCTGAACACCAGCGAAGTGACCAATATGGCTTATATGTTTAGTGACTGTGGAAATTTGACGAGTCTTGACTTGAGCCACTTTAACACGTCCCAGGTGACCATTATGCATGACATGTTCGAATTCTGCTGTGGACTGACGAGTCTTGACTTGAGCCGTTTCAACACGTCCAAGGTGACTGATATGGAAAACATGTTCGCAGAATGTACCAATCTGCAGACCATCTATGTGGGTAGTGGTTGGAACACGACTGCCGTGGAATCATCCAGGTGGATGTTCACAGAGTGCAACAGCTTGGTGGGCGGCCAGGGCACGACCTGGGACATGTCCAACCCGACGGACAAGACCTATGCCCACATCGACGGTGGCCCGAGCAACCCTGGCTACTTCACCGCAGCGACTGAGGCCTATGCCAACTACACGTCATCGAACACGACGCTGACGTTCTATTACGACAGCCAGCGCAGCAGCCGCACGGGCACAACCTACGACCTGAACTCGGGCGATGACACTCCCGCATGGTCGGACTCAAATGTCCAAATCTCCGAAGAAGTGACTAACGTGGTCTTTGACCCCTCGTTCGCCGATGCCCGCCCGACGAGTACATCTGCATGGTTTCGTGATATGGAAAATCTCAGCTCCATTACGGGACTCAGTTACCTGAACACCAGCGAGGTGACCAATATGGAAGAAATGTTCTATGGCTGTATAACATTGGAGAGTATTGATATGAGCCATTTCAATACAGCCAAGGTGACCGATATGCATAATATGTTCACTGCCTGCTATGGGCTGACGAGCCTTGACTTGCGCAGTTTCGACACGCGCAATGTGACCGACATGAGCGAGATGTTCTACTTCTGCACCAACTTGCTGAGTACTAACCTGAGCAGTTTCAATACGTCCAAGGTGACCGATATGCACTGGATGTTCTTTAACTGCTACGGTCTGCGCACCATCTATGCGGGCAATGATTGGAGCACAGAGACTGTAGCAAACGCCATATTAATGTTCCATGGCTGTACCAGTCTGGTGGGCGGTCAGGGCACAACCTATAGTGAATCCAACCCGAGGGACGATACCTATGCCCACATCGACGGCGGCCCGAGCAACCCGGGTTACTTCACTGAATGGAAAGAGGCCTATGTTGTGTACACCGAGGAGAACACGACGCTGACGTTCTACTGCGACGACCAGCGTGATTCCCGC
>ONKF01000006.1 GCA_900318335.1 uncultured Prevotellaceae bacterium | reverse complement strand
GTCTTCAAAACCTATCTTCCCCAATATAATAAGTATCGCCTGCTCATTTGGGCTCTGGCTTTCGCGGTGTGTGTGGCTATTGAGTGGCGCTACATGACGTATGCGTATTGGGGGCTCGGTGCCATTGTGGTTGGCGCCATATTGGTTGTGAACTTTGTATTCTTCCTCATCAATAGACGGTTGGTCAACGACATGAATCTTGCCGCAACCCCCAAGCAGTTTCTCCCTATGGTCAAAAGGCTGAAAAAGTGTTTTCAGTTCAGGAATTTTCTCTGCCTTTCTCTCCTCTTTTGGCTACCTTTCCTGACCCTCGATGACTTTCACGATGTATGGAGGATTGCAGAATTGCTCATTCTCTATATTCTCGGAGCACTTTTCAGTAACCGGGATTTTTGGATAGATCCCGCTTTCAGTGACGATGTGGAAGAATTGGAATACAGACTCGAAGAACAAGCCTAGAAGGGCACTGTAGAACCTTGTTGTCCAGGAATTATGCGCCTTTGGGATGGTAAGGGTTTATGACCGCGTCATCTTGAGGGAGCTTGAGTCGTTGTTGGTTTTTAAGGACGGTAATATCTAGGGATTCTGATAGGAGGCGCCATTTGATTATCATGTGTCCTTGGGTTGTTTTGGGGTGGGGGTGGATTTCTTTTTAGGGGGGTGGAAAAAAAGTTGTGTTTTTCTTATGGGATTTGGGAAATATGTGTACCTTTGCAGCAGATTATGGTGGTACCCGCGTTGGGTCTGCTGTGATGCAAGGATATGAACAATAGTGGTTTAAGGATGGCGTTCGATGTTTGTCAGCGGCTTGGCGGTTTCCGCTATGGGCGCTGGAGGCGTTTGACTGCCATTTTTTTGTTAAACCTAACCCTCTCCCTTTCCACCGCTGGCAATGGATTGCCGCTGGTGGAATTTTCTTTTACCCGAATTCATTTAAATTAATCAACATTTTTAACTCATTCATTTTAATATGAAAAAATTACTTACTTTTTTATTGACTGCCCTACTGGCCTTCAGCGTCGGCTGGGCAGCAAGTGTAGCGACTTACACCGTTACAGGAGTATCAAGTAATGTCGTTAGTGGAACTCTATCTGGTGCTCCAAGTGGTGTAACTGTCGAAGTTACAGAAGCGAATGGCTTCAATAATAGTGGAGCTCAGATAACAACAAATTACTCTCCCTTTACTATTAAGGTTAAGGGTTTCACCTCAAGTTATAAACTCCTCGCTCTAACACTCAGATATTGCACAAATAGCAGCAAAGGTGCTGGCACCGTGACTGCAAAATTGGGCAATACCAGTCTTGGAAACCCTTATACACTCACGAAATCTGGTGGTACTGACCTTAGAAGTGCGGTTTTGGATGTTTCAGAGACGGTTTTTGATGGTAATGATCTCGTCATTACAGTTAATGTTACGACAAATTCGGTCTATGTTAATTCGTTAATACTTACATACGATACTAATGGTTCAGCTACCCAGCCTTGTGCTGCACCGACGTTCTCGCCGGACGGTGGCTCGTCAACCTCTGGTTCTCTTGATGTGACTATCTCAAGTGCGACTGAGGGTGCGACTATCTATTACACTACAGATAACACTGATCCTGTCGTGAACAGGAGCACCAGTTCAATTGCCAACGGCGGCACTGTACACCTGACAGAAAGTTGCACACTTAAAGCGATGGCTGCAAAGAGCGGCATGGATAATAGTACAATTGTTACAAGTCAGTCTTATTCCATCTCTTCGGGTGGCGATAAAATCTATAGAAAAGTAACAAGTTCAGATGACTTTGTTAATGGAAAGAAATACATTCTTGTTTACGAAGAAACTCCCGCTTTTATGGGTGCAATCTCCACAACCAGCACAAAATATGGTCTTTCTATTACAGGTCCATCAATCACCAACAACAAAGTAAACATTGCTGGCTATGCTGACATCAAAGAACTCACCCTTACTAAAGATGGTGATAATTTGTCATTCCATAACGGTGATGGGTATTTGTGTTGGATAAGTGGTAATTCTTTGAATGTAGAAGAAAATATTTCAAATAAATCGAAATGGACTGCTTCTGGTGATGCGAGCAGTGGTTTTACATTGACCAATGTTTTTGATACAAGTCGAGAATTGAAATACAACAGTACAAGTGGTCAATTGCGTTTTGCTTGCTACACCAGCGGTATGAAACGTGCTGTCCTTTATGTTCAAGACAGTACCGACCCCGAGTTGAGCGTTAGCCCCAACGAGTTGTCGATAAACGTTCCCTATAACGAGAGCAGTGCTAGCGCAACGTTTACCGTGACGGGTTCTAACCTGACGTCAAGCAGTGTGAGCGTGGATGCGAACGGAGCGGATTTCAGCGTTTCGCCCACTTCAATTCCCGTTGCCGATGGCTCGGTTAACCAAGATGTTACTGTGACCTATAATGGCACCAGCACAACTCCCGTCACTGGTACAGTAACCGTGACCAGTGGCGACTTATCCCAGACTGTTACTGTTACGGCCCAGAAGGAATTGCCGCCTCCCCCCACGATGACGGTATCGACCAACTCGCTCACCGTTGGCGCCAATGGCAATAGCTTTAACGTGACCGCCTCTAACCTGACCGAGGCGTTGACTGTTACCGCCTCGACTGGCTTTAGCGTCAACCCGACATCGCTTGCTACCGATGCTACTTATCCTGCTGCGGTCAATGTGACCTACACCGGTCAGGCATTAAGTGCAACTGGTAACGTTACTGTTAGCAACACTGCCGATAATCTGACTGAGACCGTCAACGTGACCTACGTTTACGATGGCAACATGTATATCGTGGGTGACGTGAATAACACGAGTTGGGACTTCGTGAATGGTGTCCCAATGACCCGTAATCAGGATGGCACCTACAGTGCCCACGTCACTGCTCAGGCTAACGGATGGTATAACGGTGTACAGTACGCATGGCTCTATTTTACCAAGGCCGTGGGTAGTGAGGCCATCGTTGCGGCGAACGCCTTTGGTCCCCTGGGTGGTGATCAATGGGGTATGACACCTAACCTGTATGGCCAGTGGTGTGATCTGGATCAGAATGGTGATGTGAACACCATCTACATGAATTCAGGTTCCTATGAGATCGTGGTTGATCCCGTCAACAACAAGTTCAAAATCACGCCTGATGTGGCATCTCCCGTGATTACTCCCGCCACGGGCACCTATCATGAGGCCCAGGAGGTTACCATCACTTGCTCCACACCTGGTGCGACCATCTATTACACCACCGATGGCACGACGCCCACCACATCGAGCAGCGTCTATAATGGCCCGTTCACGGTGGATGCAACCACGGTTGTGACTGCTATAGCCGTAAGCAATGGGCTGACAAGTGACCCCGCTACCTCAAGCATTACCATCAAGTTGCCTGGTGATGACGATTATACCCTTGTTACAAGTGACGATGATATTGATTTTTCCAGCGACTATATACTGGTTTACTCAGATGGCATGGATGACGACTATGCGATGAGTACTTCAATTTCTGGCACTAATAATACGTTCTATTTGGAGACCAGTGATCACTTCACTCATGTGGGTCCCATCATCACACTTGAAGACGGTAATAATGTTAATATCTTGACCTTTGAGGATGCTGAAAATGGCAAGTTCTTCATTAAGGGTGATGGATATTACATTGGTACAAATGGCAATAATATGGCGAGATCAACTGAAAAGCAGAATACTGACGCTTACAAATGGTCAATCTCTATTGCCAATGATTTAGCAGTCATCCAAAATGTTTCAACTCAAAGATACCTGGCTTACAATACGAACAGTCCACGTTTTACTACATATTCATCTATTACGTCTGGTTCTGCTCAACAATATGCAGCTTTGTACAGGCATGGCTCGCTTGTTCCCAGCATCAAGGTTGAGCCTGCGACAATGGAACTGGTAATCCCCGCTGGTGAAACATCACAGCAGGGTACTGCAACGGTTACCGAGCGTAACACGACCGAAACCACTATTGTCACCATTACAGGCGATGGCGCAAGTCACTTCAGCGCCACTCTCGATAACGGCGCCCTGACCGTGACCTACGATGGTACTGCTACTGCTGACACTCCCGATGCCGCAACAATCACCCTGACCAATGGCACTGCTACTGCCGATGTCAATGTGACGGGTTATAAGATGCCGATGACTGTAACCATAACTCCGATTAATGGTACCACCTTCACCGGCAACTGCATGGAGAATGTTACCATCAGTTCAAACGTCAATAGTGCAACCATCGAATATAGCTTTGACGGAACCACTTGGCAGACCTATAATGGTGCTTTCTCGACACCCGAAGTGAGTGACATTAACGGCACCGTTACTGTCTATGCCCGCGCAACCTACAATGGTGAGACCGTAACCAGCCAGGCTACCTATACTCGCGTCGAGGCAAGCAGCACTCTGTTTACTAAGGTGAAGAGCCTTGACCAGATTGCAGCAGGCAACCAGTATATCATCGTTTATGAGAATGCCGATGCACCCCAAGCGCTGAACGGTGTTAATGGTGGTGGTACCGGCGCTACCGTTGCATGGGATACCCCGAGCTCAGTTATCGATATCGACAATACCAACGTTATTCCGTTTACGCTTGACGGTAACGCAGCTTCGGCAACATTGTCCTATGTTTCGGGCTCGACAACCTATTACCTCGAGGCTGGAACTCCACCCAGTTTGGATTTTGCTGAAGGCTCACCTACTGTTGGCTATGACTGGTCAATCGATGGTAATGAGACCGATGGTTATTACTTGCAGTGGACCAATAGCTCAAATCAGACTTACACTTTGCGTTATAACACTGCAATGTCAAATACTGACAGGTTCCGTCTCTATACTAGTGGCACCGGCCAGATTGCTTACCTGTATGTTCAGGGCAATGCTGTCGCTACTCCTAAGATTACTCCTGCCAGTGGCGGCTATCCTAGTGACCAGAACGTGACCATTACCTGTGCGACCACTGGTGCCACGATTTATTATACCGTGAATGGTGGTGAGCAGCAGACTTATACTGCTCCGTTTACTGTTGAGCTCAACGAGAACCAGACCACGGCAACGGTTGTGGCATGGGCTGAGAAAAATGGTGTGACCAGTAACGAGGCTACTGCTACCTATACCTATTCTATTGAGGGTTGGGTAAACAATATTGCCGAGTTCCTGGCTTTGGACGACAACGAGGAGAGGTTCTTCAAGAATCCCGTTGTTGTACTGTTTGACTATTCGCAGAATGGTAATCAGGATTACATATGGGTGAAGGACCGCACGGGTTATATGAAGTTGTTCATCCAGCCTGGATTTGATTCTAATACAAGTAAGCCCCGCTACAATAATGGTGATGTGATTCCCGAAGGATTTACCGTCAAGAAGATTACTTATACTGAACATGATGCAAGCTTCATTGAGGGTAAATCAGAAGATCCTTCTCTCGAGAATTTTAAAAATCCTACCGAGAGAGCTCTTGCTGATCCTGAGCAGGTGAAACTCAGTGAGCTGCTTGCCAATCCTGCTTACTACAATGACCGTTACCTGTACATCAACAAGTTGGAAATCACTGGCCATAGTGGTACTAACTACACTGTTGCTTCCGATGAAAATGGCGACGACGTATCTGAGGTATTTGGCACTACCAGTGCAACGGATGACAATGATATCATATGCTACAACAAGTTCCCCACATGGAAGGAGAAGGATGGCACTGGCCACACTGTTACTATTCCCAGCGGTGATGGCATATACTATAATGTAAAATTCATTTTCCAGAAGTATGGTAGTGTATATGAAATCATGCCTATCGAGTTCACTCCTTGGGTGGAGAATAAGGTTCGTCTTGAGGACCTTGTCAAGATTGAGGTGAGTACGCCCTATAAGGAGTACACTATCTCCAACGACCTGATTGCCACCAAGGTGACTTGGGACGACAACAAGGGTAAGTTCGCCATCTTCGCCAAGGACGATGAGGCGTATGCCAGTCCACGCCATCGTCTTGACGGTCAGGAAAGCTACTTCATCAGGTATGAAAATGTTAATCATCCTGAACTCAACAATACCGTGATGCAGGAGGATTATGACCAGAGCAATTGGGTTGAGATCCTGATTCCGAGCGACATCAAAAACAAACTTGACGGAGGCTACCAGTCACAGCTCGATGAATTCAAGCACCAGTTTGAGAACAAGATTCTGCCTGGTGGCAAGATTCGTGGAACCTATATTGACAAGCTCAATCCCACCATCGAGTATAATCTCTCGGAGCTTCCTAGTGATCTTGCGACATCGGTTTACAAGCCCAACATCTACACTCCTGTCAACTTCTTGATGGAGAACCTTGATGATGAGGGCAGCGAAGCAGGAGCCAAGAGTTACCGTACAGATGCGCTAGGCAACCAGTACTTCTTCATGATGGATGCCAAGCCTCATGAAACTTGTATGGTCGTTTGGGGATATTATCCTGGTGATGGTGATTACTTCTACATTCCTGAGCGCATAGGCGACCAGGTGAACGGTCACCAGTTCCATGGTATTTTCAAGGCGGACATGTCGCTGTGCGAGGATCCTAATGTAAGCACAGCAAACGGAAGTACTGTAGAGAGGTGCTTCCCTGAGGCATCTGATGTAGATGGTGCTGACATGGATCATGTCAAGCTCTTTGGTTTCGATGCCATTGTCCGCAAGAATCCTGATTACAATTGGAATGGCAGTAATGGCGCTCCTCGTCGTGTCGATGTAGCGCCTTACACCGAAGGCCAGGAGAATGTACCCGCCTATATCGTTTACCCGCTCAACGCTGCCGAAAACGCTTCTGGTATCGTGACAAGTGTTGAGGAGCTGAATGTCTTGATGAAGGCCGTTGAGAGCGTGCGCTACTACAACATGATGGGTATGGAGAGCAAGAAGCCGTTTGAGGGCATCAACATCGTGGTGACCCGCTACACCGACGGCTCAACCTCCACTACCAAGATCCTGAGATAACCCCTTTTCATCTTATCCGATAGGAGAGAGCGACCCGTGATTGGGCCGCTCTCTTCATTTATAGAAACAGTGAATATCTGACAATTTCTCTTTTGGTAAAATCTTAGTGCCGAAAATTGGAAAAAAGCACTACCTTTGCCGGGTGTAAATAATAACTGAAATCAATAAACTTAACAATGACTATGAAACAGATGAAGCAATGGTTGATGGTTGCCGCTGTGGTTGCACTGTGCGGCACGATGACGGGCTGCAAGGGCAATGCCGAGCGCCCCGTGAATGGAACAATGGAGAGTGCCACCACGGTTGGCGAAGCTCCCCAGGCTGTGCTCGACGCGATGAAGCGCGTCAACCTCGATGAGCGCTACGAGACGCTGATGGATGACAAGACCAACGGTGTTGCTGTCTATAGCCTGCTCAACTGCTCGGACACGGTGTCGAGCGAGGGCTACGGCATGGTTGTGGCCAGGGGTGACGTGACGACGGCCCTGCCCAGCATCCGCCACGGCAGGATGCCGCGTGCCCGCTATGATGCCGCCACGGGTGACCTGTGGATTCTGGGCAGTGACATGGAGGGCACCGGCGTGAATGTTGAGCGTCCCTATCTGCTCAGGTTCGGTGATGATGGTTATGCCACAGTCGTGACGTCGATCGACCCCTACAAGATGCAGCAGGCGTTGTGTGAGGCGTTGACCTACACCATCGACGGTCAGGACATCACCTTGATGGCCCAGGGCAAGCCCCTTACTACAGTGACCAACACGATGCAGGACATGGGCGGATTCATGGACGACGCCATCTACATCGGCGAGCAGATTGCCTATGGCATCGAAGGCCCGCTGACGGTACAGGTGACCCCCGGCGTGAACTTTGTGGTCGGCAAGATTCTCCACTACGACGATATGCCCACCATCAGTGCCACCGTCAAGTTGAACGATGACGGCAGCTTTACCCTGAGCGATTTCATGGCCGAGGGTGCCAAATAGAATCCATAGGGTCAACAAGTAGGGTAATAGTTACGGTTTTGAGGAAATCATCGCAGAAATGTGCGAAATTTCCTCAAAATCGGTTGCAATGTCACACTTTTATTATATATTTGCCCCTTTAGTGGCATGATTATTAACCATTGTAAAACTTTATAGACGATGAAAAAAATATACACTACAGTATTGGCATTGGTGATGCTGATGGCATCGGGTTGCTCGACAGGGCTGCTGGGCGGCCTGGGCGGATTAGGCGGCGAGACAGGCAACGGTACAACCACGGGCGGAGGCCTGGGTGATATACTGGGTGGCGTGTTGGGCAGCGTACTGGGTACGCTGGGTTCCCAGAACACCATCGACGGTCTGCTGGGCCTGGTCATCGGCAGTGTCAAGGTGCAGGAGAGCGAGTTGTATGGCCAGTGGTACTATACCGGGCCCACCTGTGCATTCACCAGCGAGAACCTGCTGGCCAAGGCCGGTGGCGCAGTCGCTGCCGAGAACTGCAAGGAAAAGCTCTTGCCCGTGTATAACGGTATAGGCATCAGTGCACAGAACACCCAGTTCCAGTTCACTCAGGATCATCAGTTTGCCGGCAACTTCAGGGGCATTCCCCTGAGCGGCACCTATACCTATGATCCTTCCACGGGCACCCTGAAGCTGAAGACGATGCTTTTCTCGACCAATGCGTATATCACCCGCACATCGAGCGGTCTGGGCCTCACCTTTGAGAGCAAAAGCCTGCTGAAGGTGCTCCAGGTGGCTGCCGCTATGAGCGGCAACAGCACGTTGCAGACCATCGGTGACTTGAGCAAGCAATACGAGGGTGTACGCTTGGGATTCGACATGGCTCCCGCCAGATAACCACCCCTAAGAGGATGTGTCAACTATAGCTTGCTTCTTAAGCTCGTAGAGCTGACAGGGTATAGGCAGGGGTATAGCGTAGCGGAACCCCTGTAAAAGATGTGTATCAATGATTTAGTGCCGCCCCGATGGGGCTAAGATTTCAATGCTCTCTATTGCAAGGGTTTCACTCGGCTTCGCCTCGTTGCACCCCTGCCTATGCTGTGGCCGCTCCTAACGGAGCTTTTACCGGACATCCTAATAATTAAAAACCTGCTGTTGTGTTGCTGCGATAAAGTAGGGGGGAGAAGAGCCTTAACGCTTGAATTTCCTTAACGTGAAGTGATAGCACAGTCCGCCACCCGGGGCGGGTTTTGCTTGGATAACGCCACCGTGCATCACGATGGCGTTTTTTACAATCGAGAGCCCCAGTCCTGTACCCCCCAGTGAGCGGCTACGCCCCTTGTCCACACGGTAGAAACGCTCAAAGATGCGCGGCAGATGCTCGGCCGGGATGCCTACACCGTTGTCGGCAAAGACGAAGTGCCAACCTCCGAGCTTCTCCTGGGCCTCGATGCGCACGGTGGTGCCCTCGCCAGCATAGTTGATGGCGTTGTCCATCAGGTTGCGGAAGATGCTGTAGATGAGCGAGTGGTTGCCATTGATGATGATATCCTCGGGCAGAGAATTGCGCACCTTCATATTCTTGGCAGTGGCGGCAAGTTCGGTTTCCTTGATGACCTCGGTGACGATGCGCGACACGTCGATGCGCTCGATGGTAATCAGGTCGGTGGCATAGTCCATGCGGTTGAGCGTGGATAAGTCCTGCAACAGGGCAGTGAGACGGTGGGCCTGGGATTGGGTACGCTCCAGGAACTGCTTGCGGGTATCGTCATTCAAGTCGGGATGCTCCAGAATGGTGTCGGTGTAGCCCAGGATGCTGGCAACAGGTGTCTTGAGCTCGTGGGCGATGTTCTGCGTCAACTCGCGGCGCATCTGGTTTTCCTTGTTGGCCTGCTCGCGGCTGATGCGCTCATCCATGCGCTGGGCATAGCGGTGCAGCAGCAGGCCCAGCCCGACCATGACCGCACACGAGAATAACAGCAGATGCCAGTCACTGGTTTCCTCAAAGGGCATCAGGAAATGCTTGTCATAGTCCTCAAACAGGATGAAAATCATCGCATAGATGATGAAAACCACCATCACGCTGATGAACATCTTGTTGCCTTCGGACATTTTTCCCATCACTCAGCAAACAGATAGCCAAACCCATGCCGCGTGATAATACAGGACGAGTACTGTCCAATCTTCTTGCGCATGCGGGTAATGTTTACGTCCACAGTGCGGTCGGTCACGATAACGTCATGTGGCCAAACGCGTTCCAGCAGGTCCTGACGCGAGAACACCTGGCTGCGGTTCTCCAGGAAAACCTTCAACAGATCAAACTCGGTTCTGGTTAATGACGTGGGCTTGCCATCGACAGTGACCACCATCCTGCTCAGGTCCATGATCAGATTCTTGTATCGCAGGATGTTGGATTGGTCAGCACCCTCGGTGGCCGTTGTGCGGTTCAGCACAGCTTTCACCCTTGCCAGTACCTCGCGGGTCGAGAAGGGCTTGGAAATGTAATCATCGGCGCCCAGCTCAAAACCGTGCAACATATCGGGCTCGCTGCCCAGGGCGGTAAGGAAGATGATAGGAATGCTGGCAGTAGCCGGATTAAGCTTGAGCTGTCGAGCCACATCAAAGCCCGACAAGACGGGCATCATCACGTCGAGCAGTATCAGGTCATACTGCTTGACATCCTTTTTCATCGCTTCTTGGCCAGAGAGCGCCGTGTCAACCGTGTAGCCAGCGGTAGAGAGATTAAATGACAGAATCTCGCACAAGTCTGGCTCATCGTCTATAATCAATAACCGTTTCTGTTCCATTTCGGTTGCAAATATAAGGAAAACCTTTTGAAAAACGCCAAATTAGTATTTGCTTAAAGCAAATTATTTTATTTGTCCGAAACGCGCTTCAACGACATTAACGACATAATCGCCCAATTTCTCCAATTCACCCACCAATTCACCATAGGCTGTGCCCTGGGCATAGTCATATTTGCGCTCATTGACTGCCACCACATTGTCGTCCTTGAGGCGGTCGCGCATGGTGTTGATGTTGTTCTCGTAGTAATAGGTCTCACGGGTGTCGTGCCGTTCCAGAGGTTCGCTCAGCACCAGATTCATCTGGGACAATGCCTTGTCGCATAACGACATCATTTCAATGAGGTTGCGCTGCTGGTTGTCGTCAAAGCTCTTGCCTTGCTGGTCTCGGCGGTGGATGGTGCGGGCCAGTCTGAAGCAGGAGTCGCCGATGCTCTCCAGTTCACCGATTTCCCTGAGCATTTGGCGGATTTTACCCTTAGTGTCATTACTCAGGTGCCCCTCGCTCACTTGTTCCAGGAATTGGGCGATGGTGATTTCGGCCTTGTCCGACACATCTTCATCGTGTTCGATTTGCTGGAAAATCTCTTCCCGTCGCTTAATGTCATCCTCGTTAAGCATCTCCTTTACTGTGGCAAACATTTCTTGCACCTGTTGGCCAAAGTGGGCAGTCTCTTTCTGGGCCTGCAAGACGGCAATCTCGGGCGTCTGGATCAGGTTGGCCTTGATGTACTTGAGCTTAAAGGCCTCCTCGTGCTGGCCTTCCTTGTCGGGCAAGAGCCAGCGCACCAATTTCTCCATCTGCGGGATGAAGCCTATCAGGATGGCCGTGTTGGTGACATTAAAGCAGGTGTGGAACATCGCCAGCACCACGGGCAGGCGTTCGGTCTGGCCACCGGCTGCCGGGTTATAGCCCGCCAGGTGGCACACGCCGTCGACAAAGGGGTAGAAAACGCACATCACCCAGATCACGCCAAACACGTTAAACAATAAATGGGCGAGAGCAGCTCGGCGCGCATCGGTATTAGCCCCCAAAGCCGCCAGATTGGCGGTCGCGGTGGTGCCGATGTTCTCGCCCATGACGAGTGCAATGCCCAGGTGAATGGGCAGCACTCCTGTAGAGCATAACAATATAGTGATGGCCATCACGGCGGCCGACGACTGCACGAGGCAGGTAATTACGGTACCGATGGCAAGAAAAGCAAGGATAGTGAGATAGCTGCCCGTGTCAAACGACGAGAAGAACCGGATCACGTCCTGGTTGTGCTCCAGGTCCAGTTCCTTGCCCGCCGTGCTCAATAGCACCAGTGCAAAGAACATGAAGGCGATGCCAAAGAGGAAATCGCCCACGTGGCGGTGGCGCTTGTGGTAGATGAGCAGGATGCCCACCAGAAATGCGGGGAACACCACATTGGTCAAGTCGACATTGTAGCCCAGCGACATGATCCACGCTGTGAGCGTCGTGCCGATGTTGGCTCCCATGATGACACTGATGGCCTGGCCGAGCGTCAACAGGCCGGCCGATACAAACGAGACGGTCATCACCGTCGTTGCCGACGATGACTGCACAGCACACGTCACACCCGTTCCCGTCAACATGCCGGCAAAGCGGTTGGTCGTCATGCGGCCCAGCACGTGACGCAACTGGGGACCCGCCAACTGTTGGAGCGCGTTACTCATCATGCGCATCCCGAAAATCAGCAGTCCCAGCGTGCCCAGTATCTTGAGCGTTATCATTATGGCGTCTTGTGTCGTTTCCATAGGGTGGCTTTAATCGTGTTTACACTAGCAAAAATACACACGTCATTCTGATAATCTGGTTACGAAAGCGTTACAAACCCGTGAATATCCTGTTACGGTAGTGGGAAACTTCGGGGCTTAGGGCAATCCATCAATGATTATTGGTTGATGAATTCCAATAATTTGCTGAAATTTAGGTTAAAACTTACAATTCGGACGCTCAAATTGAGTTAAATAGTATATCTTTGCCACTCGCGATGGAAAGCATCATCAGTAAATATGACCCGATAACGCTCGACGAGATGAGCGGTATCAAGTTGATGAACCGTACCGACACCAAGTTTGTGACGACGGTTGATCGGCTGCGTTTACTGTTGGCCCTTGCCCATGATGATTACCGCGCTCAGGATATCAACGGCAAGCGCATCGCATCTTACTACACGGCCTACTTTGACACGCCCGACAACAACATGTACATCGTGCACCAGAACGGGCATGCCGGGCGACAGAAACTGCGCATCCGTTCCTATATCGATTCGGGTCTCAATTTCCTGGAGGTGAAGACCAAGAATAACCGTGGCCGCACCCGTAAAAAACGGGTCGATATGGTGGGTTTTGACCCGATGAACCCCGACCACGGCATCCGTTTCCTGCGTCAGGACGACCAGTACAGGAGTTATGACGACTTCCTGCGTAAGCACCTGCGCTATGACCCGACCATCTTGACTGAGCATCTGGAAAACCATTTCCACCGCATCACTCTCGTGAACAAGGCCAAGACCGAGCGGTTGACCATCGACACCGATCTGTGTTTCCACAATCTGATGACCGGCAGGGATGCTGACCTCACGGGGCTGGTGATTATCGAGCTCAAGCGTGACGGCCTGCAGCCGTCGCCCATCCTGGGGATGCTGCGCGAACTGCGCATCATGCCGAGTGGTTTCAGCAAGTATTGCATGGGGACGGCATTGACCAACCCCTCGTTGAAGCGCAACAACTTCAAGGAGCGCCTGCGCCTGGTCGAGCGCCTCTTGTCGCGGGCTCAACAATCCAATTGATGAAAATATTACTATGGTTAAATAAATAATAAATTAGACTGCAACTATGATATTACTTCAAGATTTAGGGTTAGAAGACGAACTGCAAGCCGCCCAGGATGCCGTCAAGGGACACGCCATGGGCTTCGACTGGTATGATGCGGCAGGAGTTTCCGAGATGCTGCTACGCTTTGGTTTCTTTCTGGTGGTGCTGTTTTTTATCGTCTATTTCCTGTATTTTCGCAAGACCCATCGCCGCGATTACTTCTTCACGTTGGTGCTGCTCAGTGTGAGCATCTTCTTCCTGATCTACCTGTTAGGTAGTGTCAAGGTCAAGATTGGCTTCGCGTTGGGACTGTTTGCCATATTCGGCGTGTTGCGTTATCGTACCGAGACAATTCCGGTGCGCGAGATGTCCTATATGTTCGGTGTTATCAGCCTTTCGGTCATCAATGCGCTGGCCGACGCGTTGAGTTTTGTCGAGTTGCTGGTGCCCAATGTGTCGATAGCCCTGCTCATCTGGTTCTTTGAGGCCTTTGTGCTGCGTGCCAATCTGGCCACCAAGCTGGTGCTGTATGACCGCATTGAATTGGTTACACCCGAGAGGCGTGAGGAACTCCTCGAAGACCTCACCAAGCGCCTGGGACTGAAGATTACTAAGGTGAACGTGGGTTCCGTCGATTTCCTCAAGGATACCGCTATCCTCAAGATAGAGTATGAGAACGATGGCGGCGGAGGCAGCCACGTGAATCACACTTTAAAAATACCTAAATACGAATGGCAAGAAGTAAAAGAGAACAACTGATCATACTGTTGCTGGTATTCTGTGCTGCAATCATCCCGACATCGTCGCTTGCCGACGATGGCGGGCTTGTGGTTAGTGCAGGCACGTCCCATAAGTTTGATAAGCGCCTCAGCGCGGGCTTTGAGGTCGAATTCCGCTCCCGCAACAGTTTCCGTACGGCCGACCGTGTGAGTCTGGGTGTCGACGCCAGCTACAAGCTGCTGCCGTGGCTCAAGGCCGGTGTCGGCTATATGCTGCTCATCGACAACAACCGTGAGAGTCTCTCTTATCAGGACGACGGCATCAGCTACAACAACTGGCGTCCCAGTTATTGGGGCCTGCGTCACCGCCTGAACGTGTCGCTCACGGGAAGTTACAAGATACAGCGTGTCGAGTTGAGCCTGCGCGAGCGTTGGCAATATACCTATCGCCCCAGCAAGATGATCGACAACTTCGACTTCGACGAGGGCGAGTGGGAGGATCATGAGGTGCGCGGTAAGGGTAAGAACGTGCTGCGCAGCCGTCTGCAGCTCGAGTGGGACATCCCCAAGTGCAAGTTTGACCCGTTTGCCAGCGTCGAGTTCCACACGACGCGTGAGCTCGAGAAGACCCGTTTCATCCTCGGAGTGGCCCACTCCTTGAAGAAGAAACACGACTTTAAGCTTTATTACCGCTATCAACTTTCGGGCAAAAGCAGCGACGAGCCTAACATTCACTTGATGGGCTTGGCTTACACCTATAAGTTTTAATCCTGGAGGAAAGCGATATGAGAAAGATATTCTACACACTGTTAATCACGGCAATGGGGCTCACGATGGCCTCGTGCCAGAAGGATGACACCGACCTTGCCGACGTTATTGCCGATTACCAGGTTCAACCTGTGGGCATTGAGCTCGACTTCAGTGCCCTGACCGAGGCTCCCGATGTGCCTGTCACCGATGAGGCCGACTCGGCCTTCAACGACTATGTCGAGAATTCCTCGTGGAGCAAGGTCATCGAAATCAGTTTTGCCGATAACACCGCCACGGTAAACGGCTCGGTTTCGGGTGTGTCGGTTCAGACCGACGGTGCCCACGTAACGGTCGTCAATATGTCAGGCCCTGTCAAGTTCATCGTCAGCGGCAAGACGGCCAACGGCTCGTTGAAGTTCTATGGCGACAAGCGTTTCCAGATTTATCTCAATGGCGCCGAGATTGCCAATCCCAAGGGGGCTGCCATCAACAATCAGGGCAGCAAGTCGCTCTATGTCGTGATGGCCGACGGATCGGTCAACCGCTTGCAGGATGGAACCGACTACGTTATGGTCGACGAGGAGGACCAGAAGGCCGCGCTCTTCAGCGAGGGCCAAATCATCTTCAGCGGTAAGGGCGGGCTCACCGTCATTGCCCAGGGCCGCGGCGGCATCCGCAGTGACGACTATATCCGCATCCGTCCGGGTGTGAACATCTATGTCAATAGTACCGCCCAGGACGGCTTGCGCGCCAACGACGGCATCATCATGGATGGCGGCGTTGTCAACGTGAATACCACTGGAGCGGGCGCCAAGGGCGTGCGCAGCGGTGGTGTGATGCTTGTCAATGGCGGCCGCCTCATTGCCATCAGCGATGGCGACACCAGGATTGAGACCGCCGATGGCGTGACCGATACCACAGCCTGTGCAGCGCTCTACTGCGATACCCTCGTCACCGTCAATGCGGGCATGCTCAAACTCAAGGCCACTGGCGACGGCGGCAAGGGCCTGAACGCCAAGCAGGACGTGAAAGTGACTGGCGGCTCGTTCCAGGCAGTTGCCACGGGCACCAGGGAACTGAAGAAGCCTAAGGGGGTCAAGGTTGACGGCAACTTCAACATCAGCGGCGGTTACTTCTATAGTTACAGCCGACGCAGCGACCCGATAGATGTGAGTGGCAACACATCGGTAGCACCGGGCTACAAGACCTATGAGCTTAAACCCAAGGTGCTTACCATAGCCTATTGATGGAGATAGACATGATACTAAGATAATATAAGGTAACGCTATGAAGAAATTATTGCTTGCGATACTCGCTGTGGCGACAGCGATGAGCGCTCATGCCCTAACAGGTGACGTCAATGGTGACGGCGAGGTGGGCATCAGCGACGTTAATGCCATCATTGACATCATCCTGAGTGGTGGCGATGCGGGTTCTCTCGCTGCCGACGTCAATGGCGACGGTGAGGTGGGCATCAGCGACGTCAACGCCGTGATCGACATCATCCTGGGGGGTGACGTCGTGGAGCCCATCACTCCCAAAGAGATTCTCCTTGATGACAGCGAGTTGACCGAACCATCCGAGTCGATTCCACAGGATGAGGATGCACTGGACTATGGCGACTATGTCGAGAATACCATCTGGGCAACTACGGTCAATATCGCCTTTGACGGCGAGACGGCGACAGTGACGGGCAATCCCGGTAGTGTGATTGCTAATGTCAACGGTGCCCATGTGACCATCACCAACGCGGCCAAGCGCGTGAAGTTTATTGTCACGGGCTCGACACCTAACGGTTCGCTCAAGTTCTACAGTGAGCGCAAGTTCCAGCTCCAGCTCAACGGTGTGGACATCACCAATCCCAACGGTGCCGCCATCAACAACCAGTGCGGCAAGTCACTCTATCTGGTGGCGAACGAGGGCACGGTCAACACCCTGCGCGATGGCGAGGAATATGAGATGTCTGGTGAAGAGGACCAGAAGGGGACCATATTCAGCGAGGGACAGATTCTCGTCAGCGGTAAGGGCCTGATTAACGTCTACAGTGTCGGCCGCAACTGCATGGCGAGTGATGACTATATATTTGTCCGTCCTGGCTCCAAACTGTACCTGAACAGCACCAGCGGTCATGGCATCAAGGCCAAGGATTACATTCACATCAAGGGCGGTGTCATCAATATGGAGATAGCAGCCGACGGTGCCAAGGGCATCAACTGCGACAGTCTTGTCTATATCACTGGCGGACGCACCACCATCATCAACAGCGGTACCTCCAAGGCCGAGGTCGATACCCTGGGCAATCCCGTCTCGACAGGTGCTGCAGGCGTCAAGGCCGATTACAACTTCACGATGACAGGCGGCAAGCTCAACATCAAGTGTACCGGCAACGATGCCAAGGGTATCAACGTGGCACAGCCCCTGCTGTTTACTGGCGGTGAACTCAACGTGGTGGTGACTGGTCAGCAGACCACTGTAGCCCCTAAGGGCATCAAGTGTGATACCGACTGCACCATCAGGGGTGGCGCCTTCTACAGCTGCGCCCCCAATGGCCGCGCCCTTGACGTGGAAGGCACGCTGTCTATCGCCGAGGGTCACACCTCACTGACCAATACCGACGACCGCCTCTTTGAGGTCATCTACTGATTACAATTATCAGAATATAGCAATGGCGGCTTCACACTTCAGTGAAGCCGCCATTGTTGTAGATGATGGCAAGTGTTTTACTCGTCGTCGCCGCTCTCGTCCTCGGCCATGGTGGTGAAGACGTTCTGCACGTCGTCATCCTCCTCGAGAACCTCGATCAGGGCTTCAACATCGGCACGCTCGGCCTCGTTGACATCCTTGTAGTCGGCAGGCTCGTAAACAAACTCACTGCTCTTGATCTCAAAGCCATTGTCCTCGAGATACTTCATGATGTCGCCGTTGGCGGCAAAGTCACCCGACACGAGCATTTCCTCCTCGTCGATGGCAAACTCCTCGGCGCCGCAGTCGATCAGTTCGAGCTCCAGCTCGTCGGGGTCAACATCGGCCTTGGGTGCAACGTGGAAGTAGCACTTGTGGCTGAACATGAAGGCCACACTGCCCGAGTTGCCCAGGCTGCCGCCCTTCTTGTTGAAGTAGTTGCGCAGGTTGGCAACGGTGCGGGTGGTGTTGTCGGTAGCAGTCTCGACCAGGACGGCGATGCCGTGAGGACCGAATCCCTCGTAGATCACCTCCTTGTAGTCACCGGCATCCTTCTCGCTGGCACGCTTGATGGCGCGCTCGATATTCTCCTTGGGCATATTGGCTGCCTTGGCGTTGGCGATCAACGCGCGCAGGCGTGAGTTACCCTCGGGATCAGGACCGCCAGCCTTGACGGCGATGGTGATTTCCTTACCGATTCTGGTAAACGTGCGGGACATGCTGCCCCAGCGTTTCATCTTTCTTGCTTTGCGGTATTCAAAAGCTCTTCCCATTGTTTTATTGAGTTTAAATATTAAAATTTTCAGTTTTATCTCAGCTTAGCGCCCAACTGGGTTTCCAGATTCTTGATGATCTTGTTCATGATGGAGTCAATCTGCTTGTCGTTGAGGGTCTTCTCGTCGTCTTGCAGAATCATGCTGATGGCATAGGATTTCTTGCCAGCCTCGAGTTTGTTGGACTCATACACGTCAAACAGGGTCATCGACTTGAGCAGTTTCTTCTCACTGGCCTCGACCACACGGCGGATGTCGTCATAGGTCACCTCGCGGTCAACCAGCAGCGCCAGGTCGCGGCGCAGCGGCAGCGTCTTGGGCAGGTCACTGTACTTGATGTCCTTCTTCATCGCCAGCTTGCAGGCGAGGTTCCAGTTCACCTGTGCGTAATAGACGGGCTGGTCCACGTCAAACTTGTGTGCCAGTGCCTTGTCCACGACACCCATCACGGCAATGGTCTTGCCGCCGCGGTTGCTGTAGCGCAGGGCGGGATTCAGGGTCTCGTCCTCATATTGCTCTATAACCAGGTCACGCATGTTGATGCCCAGGTTGACCAGCATGTTCTCGAGGTCGGCCTTGAGGTCATACACGTTCAATGCCCTCACCTTGTCGGCCCACGACTCGTCGTGGTTGTTACCGGTCATCCACATGGCCATCTGGGTGCTCTCGCTGTAGGGGGCGAGGGCTTTCTCCTCCTGGCTGATGCTGCCGTCGTGGCTGTACACGTTGCCGAACTCATACAGGCGCAGGTTGGGGTTCTTGTGGTTGATGTTGCGGGCGATGCTCTCCAGGCCGCCGAACAGCAGCGTCTGGCGCATCACGTTCAGGTCACTGCTCAGCGGGTTCATGATCTGGACACAGCGGTCGGCAGGGTAGGTGGTCAGGCCCTCATAGTAGGCACCCACGGTCAGCGAGTTGTTCATGATCTCGTGGTAGCCCACGCTGGTGAGCTGGTTGCTGATGATTTCCTGCTTGTCGTCGCGGAAGTCCACATCGGTCTTGTTCGACAGGCTGCTGTGAACCTCGTTGGTGAACTCGACGTTGTTGTAGCCATACACGCGCAGGATATCCTCGACAACGTCACAGGGGCGCTGAACATCCACGCGGTAGGGGGGCACGACAAGTTGCAGCTTTTCATCGTCCTCGGCGGTGATTTCCATCTCGAGGCTCTTGACGATGTCGCGGATCTCGTTGTGGGGAATCTCCTTGCCGATGAGGCGCTTCACGTAGTCGTAGCTCAGCTCGACGGGGAAGCCGGGGAAGTCGTGGGCCTTCACGTCGATGATGTCACCGCAGATCTCGCCGCCGGCCAGTTCCTTGACGAGCATGGCTGCCAGCTTGAGGTTATAGATGACGCTATTGGGGTCGATACCGCGCTCAAAGCGGAACGACGCGTCGGTGTTCAGACCAAAGCGGCGGGCCGTCTTGCGGATCCAGGTGGGGTGGAAGTAGGCCGACTCCAGGAAGACGTCGGTCGTCTCGCCGGTCACACCCGAGTCCAGACCGCCAAACACGCCACCGATGCACATGGGCTCCTCGCCGTTGCAGATCATCAGGTCACGGTCGGTCAACGTGCGCTCCACGCCATCCAGGGTGACAAACTTGGTACCCGCAGCCACGGTCTTGACCACGATGCGGTCACCCTTGACCTTGCTCAGGTCAAAGCAGTGCATGGGTTGGCCCGTGCCCAGCAGTATGTAGTTGGTGATATCGACAATGTTGTTGATGGGACGCTGGCCCACGGCGAGCAGCAGGTCCTTGAGCCACTTGGGGCTCTCCTGAACCTTGACACCGCGCACGGTCAGTCCGGCGTAGCGCGGACAGGCCTCGGCGTTCTCGACGGTGACGGGGATGCCGCCGTCCTTGCGGTCGATGGCAAACGCGTCCACGCTGGGACGGTGCAGGTTGCCCTCCATGCCCTGGTGGTGCATCCATGCTGCCAGGTCGCGTGCCACGCCATAGTGTGAGCCGCCGTCGATGCGGTTGGGGGTCAGGTCCACCTCGATGAGGTAATCGTCCTCGATGCCGTAATAGTCGGCGGCAGGGGTGCCCACCACGGCGTCCTCGGGAAGGACGATGATGCCGTCATGGCTCGTGCCCACGCCGATCTCGTCCTCGGCACAGATCATGCCCAGGGACTCCTCACCGCGCATCTTGGAGCGCTTGATGGTGAATTCGTTGTCGCCGTCATAGAGCTTGGTGCCCAGGGTGGCGACGATGACCTTTTGACCGGCAGCCACATTGGGGGCGCCGCACACAATCTGCACGGGGTCATTGCCATCGCCCAGGTTGACTGTGGTGATGTGCAGGTGGTCGCTGTTAGGATGGTCGATGCAGGTCACTACCTGACCCACAACCAGTCCGCGCAAGCCGCCCTTGATGGTTTCTACTTGTTCCACTGCTCCCACTTCCAGACCTAACGAGGTCAGTGCCTCGGCCACCTGTTCGGGGGTCAGGTCGGTGTCAATATAGCGTTTAAGCCATTTATAGGAAATATTCATAGTCTTGAATGAGAATTACAATCGCTTAAAAACGTGCAAAGTTACGTAAAAAATCTGTCTTACTAACAACCTCATGGTATTTTTCTTGTTTTTGAGCCATTGCAGCCCGTGCCAGCCTCGGGTTCAGGGGGGCTTTAATGATTTCAGGCAGATGCCCAAAATAAGAACAGGAGGGAAGCCTCACGGTCCCCTCCTGTCCATGGATAATGATGATGAAAAATACTTATTTAGTTGGATAAATCATCTTTTGGGTCATTGTAGTACCGTCGTTGAAACGGGTTACAACGATGTTCACGCCGTCGTGCGGCATCTGGCTCTTAACGCCCTTCACATTGTAGTAATCGACTCCACTGATGGTCTTGTTGGCAAGCTTAGCCTCGTCGATACCTGTGATGATGTCCATGTTCTCGGCGGTCACCTCAATGTCAACCTTCTTGACATAATACTTGTTGGCTTCCGGGTCATAGACGTAGAGCGTTGCGTAGTAATGAATCTTTTGACCGTCGGCCAACTGGTGGTGGAAGAAGGTGTCACTGATCGTATTCGGTAATACCGGTTCACTATTGCCGTCCACGAGCTCATCCATCAGGCCATAATTGGTATTGAGATCCACACCCTCCATCGAGAAGGGAACACCAGAGCCCTCTGGGTTGAACTCATGATCAATGTCATTGAGCAGAACCATCTCCTCATCACCCTCGACTTGACGCCAGATGCGGAGCAGATAACGGCTCTCATCATTGGGCAAGAAGAGTTCGGTCAGGCTGGTAAGGTCAACATGGTAAAGCTTGGTAACCACGTCATAGTCAATAACTGTGTTGCCGTTCTCATCGGTCGTGTGATCCCAATAGATATCGGCTTCAGATTGGGCCAGGTTGTTGGACGACAGACTGATGCTCGCGTCACCGGCTTTCTGCTTATAGCAGCCGTAGGTGTTGTTGTTATAGTCGGTGTAAGCCTCAGGCACATGTACCCTGCCAGGAGTTACTGTGGCTTCGATGGTAATAGGCTCTGCCAGGAAGTAGTTATCATTGTCCAAAACCAGCGTGCTGGCATCCTTGTCAATGTTTTTGTCCGATTCAGTCCAGTTGCCGCTGTAGATGCGGTACTCGGTCACGGGAATGCCCTGGTTGGGAGTGAAGTTGATGTCCACAGTATTGCTTTCATGCAACTGGTCGAGTTTATCCTGGTCAACCTCATCCTTGCTGTAGATGGCGTGGTTGACGATGTTCACGTCGGTCTTGTAGATGGGAGCGTAACCTGACACTTCCTCAAGGTTGGGCTGCTCCACCTCGGGTTTCACGCGGTAGTAGTAGTCGGTAGCCAGGCTCTCGTTGGTGGCGATGTCCTCCATCTTATTGCTGTAGAACATGTCATAAATGCTCACATAGCGGTCGGGAGCACCCTCACCGATAACAAATGTGCGATTTACTAAGCCTGAAGCAGAGCATGTGGTATCGGCAGCAGCAATGGTGACAGGAATCGGACTGAAGTTAGTTCCATCAGAATAAACGTTGTCCGGCTTCAGGAGGTTGTCACGACGGGCCTTGTTGTCGGCGGTCAGATTGAGGTACTGCAGCTGATACTCAACTCGGTTAGTGCTACCGGCTCTCAGGCCGCTGGCTGTTGTCTGGATGAGCTTTGCGATGGGAACTTCGCGAACAAACGCCTTGTTGCGGTATTCCTCACGATAAACAATCAGGTTACCGGTGTTGCCGAAGGTTTCCTTCAGCGTGTTGGGGGCAATGTGCAGGTCGTTGCGGTAAACGTTCACGTCCTCGCTGTACTTGTAGCGGCTCCAGTAGTCGCTGGCGCTGATCAGGATGTCCTTCTCATACTTCTTGAGTTCGGGGATACCGATGATGTGCATACCGATGTTACCTTTCTTAGCCAACTCGATATCATAGGTGCGGTCAGGTACACCCAGGGGATAGTCGTTGGGGTGGAAGTCGCTGGCAAATACCAGAGCATCGGGGATGTAATAGATCTTGTAACGCATACGCCATTCCTGGCCCACGCAGCCCATCTGTTCGTCAGAATGACGCCAGATGGATTTCTCGCCGGTCTCGTAGGGACGCTGGATGTTGGCATAGCCCTCGATGTTGTTTTGTTCGCACACATTGGCTTGCAGGGTTTCAACCTCTTCACCATCAATAACATTGGTTACGGTGGGCATCACGGCACGTGAGTCGGGGATGTAGATGACCTCATCGTCGGTGCGCATTACGTGATCCAGGTTACAGATTTCCCACAGGCGCGGCTTGATCAGATAGTAGTTGCCACTGACGTCAAACGACACTTCACCATTCTCATTGGGACGGTTAGCGGGATTGGGCCAAGCATCACTATTGTCATAGACGTGCTCATAGCTCTGGTCGGTCAAGTTGGCGACAATATAGGTATTGTAGTGGGTCTCAACGCCCTCGGCAACAATCTGCTCAGGCCTGATCTCGTCAACAACCATGGTGGGGTTGTACCAGGAGATGTGCCAGCCCTGGTCATCGTGGTGGGTGCAGTAAGCACCGCGGATGTCGCGCAGCTGCTTGCCTTCATATTGCTTGCCGTCGACGCCTTCAGGAAGCTCGAGGGCAATCCATGCATACTGCTTGGTGTTGGGATCTGACCACTCATAGGGCTTACCCGTGTTCGGATCGATGATCGATTTCTGGCCCGGCTTCATGGGATTGTGGTTGGCCACATAATCCAGACTGCGGCAGATCAGCACCTCACGGTTACCGTTGTCGCGGAATTCCACACCCACCAGGTCGTGGTCAAACTCAAAGTTCAGCTGCTTCACACCCCAGTGTGCGTCAACGAGGTCCTCGAGAGTGATACCCTCACTCATCACATAGACCTTGGAACTCAAGAAATAGGTCTCGTTCCAGTCAATGACCTCACCAGTGGTGACAGTGCTGCTGTTGTTTGAGATATTGTACAGGTGGTCGTCATAGGAGTGATTCCACAGCCCGAGCATGTCGGTCACATACTGGTGTCCCTCGGCGGGCTGGGGATAACGTTCACCATTATTAAAGAACTGATAGGTGGCATTGCCCTGGGTGGGCTTTCCTAACCAGATGCGGTTGATGTTATAGCCGTCATTGACAGTGAAAATCAGATGGGTATAACGGGGGAACTGCAACTCATTGTTGACAACTTTCACCTTGGCGACATCAGCGGCATTGTTACACATGACAGTGAGTGTTGCGGTGTGGCCATACTTGTCCTGAGTGGTGAAGGTCACATCCTTGCCATTGATCTCCATGAAGGGGGTGTAATCCCACTCCTTGTAGTTGTTCTGGCGGCCGTTCATTGTGGCATAGACCTCATACTTGGCGAAGTCACCCCAAGGATAGTAATAGTAGTAGCTCTCACCGCCGGGCACGTTAGTGATGTCGTGGGTCTTGGTGTTTTCGTCACCATTCTTTGTGAAAATGATGCCTTGGAACACGGTCTCACCCGTGGTCCACTTGTACCACTTCTCGCCATTTAATTGGGTCTCGCTCATGCCTTGGCCGGGCCAGCCGGTATTCCAGTATTCGAACCATGCGTAAATTGTGGGCGCAAAGTCGTCGCCAATCACGCGCGCATAGATGGTGGAACCGCTTGTGGTCGAGCCGCCCGAGTAGTAATCGTTGTCAAATGCGAGCGCGTCGGCATAATTGCCGTTGTAGTACATGAAATAGTCACCAGCACCATTGATGATTGCGGCGGCACTCTTGTCGGAGTCACCGTTGAAGTTTGCCTGAATCCTGAAATTGGTGCTGTTGATGTGAATCTTGTAGTAACCGCGCTTGTTGTTCTCAGCGCCGATAATGGCGACTGACTTGAGCTCTGTCAGCTGGGTTCCTGGCCATGAACCTAACAGTTCAGTGCCGTTGTCCTCCCAGGCATACAGTCTGGGCATTCTGTTACCGTCGGTGCGGACATACAGGTCAACACCGTCTGCTGGATTGGTCTTGGTGGCAGGTGTGACCTCGTTGGTGTAAGCTGAGCCTTCCATGGCTGCCCAGTCAAACACGTACTGATAGGCCGAGGCAGATGTGACTGCGCACAGCAAGAGTAGCAGTGTTAATGCAAAATTTTTCATCGTTATCCGAATTTTTAAATGTTATATATGTTATTTATGTGTATGTGACTGAAAATCAGATTCTTTTCTATGGTCTCCTCGACCACAGCATACGAAATTTCGGCAAAAATAATTAAAATCCTGAATATGCAATATAATTTGTTGCAAAATCTTTGCAAAATTAACATAATTTATATATTGTAAATAAGTATTTGCAATAATTGCCCCCCCTTATTTTTGGTAGTTAGAATGGTCTTGTTTGATTTCTGAATGTCCAATTTAATTAGACAAATAGGGCATTTATGCGCAATTTGCTGTGTTTTGATTTGAATAGTGTAAAAAGGTGAAAGTGTTAAATTATTTAGACAACCTAAATCGCTGAAGAACATGAAAATGTATAAATTTGTCAAATTTCTTGACAAATTTGGCCCTTCTCAGAAATGCATATAAAAAAATGGGGCGGCTGAACGCATCCCGCGTGAGCCACCCTGGAAAAGCTATGAGAAAAAATAATCTATTGGTTATTACTGTTTCTCTATCCTTGGATGATGAAAATAATGGTGCTGCTGATTATTTAGTGAGTATTTTCTTGTTGAGGTAATTCATGAAGGTGTCCTTGTAGTTGTCACCGATGGGCAGTGACACATCACCCTCGATGACCACATGGTTCTTCTTCACCTCGGTGATCTTGTCCAGGTTGATGATATAGGAGCGATGGATGCGCATGAACTTGACCGACGGCAAGTGCTCCTCGATCTTTTTCATGCTCAACAGCACCACCACGGGTTTATTGCGGTCGTCGCACGAGATGCGCAGGTACTCGCTCATCGCCTCGATGTAGCGGATGTGCTCGATGGCGATGCGCACGATCTTGTAATCGCTCTTGACATAGATCGTGCCGTTGTCATCGACCTGGGTTGTTACCTCGGTCATCGCCTGCTGGCGTATCTCACAGATTTCTTTCACCTTCTGGGCGGCTGCTTCAAACTCGTCGAAGCCGTAGGGCTTCAACAGATAGCCCACCGAATTGGCCTTGTAGCCCTCGATGGCATACTCGCTGTAGGCAGTCGTGAACACCACCACGGGCCCCTTGCTGTTGTCCTCGAGTGATTTGGCGAAGTCCATTCCGTTCATGTTGGGCATATTGATGTCGAGGAAGATAGCCTCAACCTCTTGATTGTTGATGACTTGCTGGGCCTCGATAGCACTGTGGCACTCGGCCACCAGTTCGAGATATGGTACCTTATTAATATAGGTGACCAGTTTCTTGAGCGCCAGCGGCTCGTCATCGATGGCAATACATTTAATATTTCTCATAACTTCTCTTTTTTTCTTCTTCTTTTTACTCTTTGGTCACCACTTTGTGGTTGTTGAAGTCTTCGGGTCGTCGCTCCGGCAGGTCGAGCAGCACGCTGTAGGTCTCGGCTTCGTCCTTGATGTCGAGGCTGTAGTCGGTGCCGTAGATGAGCTCCAGGCGCTTAGTGACGTTATTGAGCCCCACGCCGCCATACTCGTGCTTGACGTTACTCTTGGTGTTACAGCAGTGGAACAGTAGCCTGCCGCCATCATGCTTGATGCTGATATCGATGGTCGAGGGCTTGTCATAGGCCACGCCATGCTTGAAGGCGTTCTCGACAAAGGGGATGAACACCAGCGGAGCGAGGGCGATGTCCTCGTGGCACAGCTCGGGAACGTCTAGCTTGACGTTGACCTGGTCGGTGTAGCGCAGCTTCAACAGGTTGATGTACTTCTTCAGGAAGGTCACGGCGACATCAAGCGTGACGTATTGCTTCTCGCTCTCGTAGAGCAGGTAGCGCATCATCCGCGACATGTCCACGATACTGTCCTTGGCCTGCTCGGGGTCGATGTCGACCAGGGCGTGGATGTTGTTGAGTGTGTTCATGATGAAGTGCGGGTTGATCTGGTAGCGCAGGTAGTCCAGCTCCTGCTTGAGGCTCTGCTCTTTGAGCCTGGCCAGGTACTTTTTCTCCTCCTCACCCTGGAAATAATACTTCACACCCAGGTTGGCCCCAATCATCATGATGACAATAATAAACATGCTGATGTCATGTCTGTCGATGGGAGGACGCCCATTGGGAGGAGGTGGCTCCATCTCAACGGCATTTGCTGGATGGTGGCCGTGAAGATTGTGACGGGGTTTGTGTATGCATTGTACTGTCTGGAACAATGCAATGACAATGACGCAACAAGCAATGTATTTCGTTACTTTCTTCTCCTTGAACAGGATGGGGGCTATGATGTGATTGTGGATGAGGAAAACCACAAAGAAGAAGAGCAGATGGGCCCATGTGTCCAGGAGCCCGTTCTTGATCCAAATCGGGTGCTCGGGGTCATAATTGACGACAAACTCGGCAAGTGGAGCCAAGAAGATGAGCATCCACACGATGGTGTAGACAATCGTTTCCTGTTTGGGCTGTTTGTTAAAAATGCTCATGGGTGCTACTCTTATTCAGTTGATGAACAAAGGTAAGTGTTTATCATGGGATTGGCAAAATATTTTCAGTGATTCGGGAGATTGATTCAATAAACAGGTAAATAAAAGAGGAAGTGCCATAACTGGCCCCTGGATTTATGATCGGCCTAACGGCAGAGAAATTAAACAAAATTATAAATAAAATTAAAATACAAATCTATTTTGTTTAATTTCTCCGTGCACAGCACGGACATAATTACAGGATGGTGTTATGACACTTCCTCTTGATGAGTTGACTCTATTTAGTGCCAGATGTAGGTCACGGTGCCGATGCCCTCGGTCATCGTGTTCTTGGGAACCGAGAAGCTCGACTTGAGTGCGGCCTGTTCACAAGCACGGCGCACCTCGGGATGGGAAGCGATTTCTCCTGTGGCGCCAATGCATCTGGCTTGGGTAATCTTGCCACGTGTATTGACGGTGACGCGAACGGTGACGCGTCCCGACCATTTGCTGTTAGGATTAGGTCTGACCCAATTTTCCCATGTATATCCGACAAGTCCACTGATGCTGGGAGCACCAGCCAGAACTCCCTGGCTGGAGTTGCCATTGGGTGAGCCTTGCTGTCCGCCACCGTTGCCACCCTTGTTGCCAAAGGCGTTTTTCACCCTGTTGTTGGTGGCATTGCTGGTGGCATTCTTCTGCTCATCGTTAGTCTTCTTGGTCTTGGTCTCCTGGGCCTCGGCTTTGGTGGCCTTGGCCTTGGGCTTCTCCACGACCTTGTCGTTCTGCTTGGTGGGGCCGGGCTTCTTGGGCTCAGGCTCCTTGGGCTGTTCCTTCACCTTGTGGGGTGATTCGGTCTTCTGGGTCACCACGGGCGGGGTCTTCTGGTTGACCTCACCTGCATCCTCCATGTCGTCGGCCTCGATGTCGGGCTCGTCACCCTCCTCGGGCGATGCGCTCTGGTCGTTGGCCTCGAGGTCCATAAGCTCGTTCTGCAGGTTGTCCATGGTGTTTCCCAGCATCACATATTCACCGCCGAACAAGATGGTGTCCTGGGCAAGCTGTGTCGGATCCTGCGAGTTGGGCACATGCTCGTAGCGCAGCGTGCACAGCAGCAGCAGCGCGAGCGTGCCTCCCGTGATGAGCAGGGTGAGCAACAGGGCCCAGAGGCTATTTTTGCGGCGATCTTCTTCCATCGTGATGGCGCGGTTTTAAAGGTTGTTGTTGGCGGCGGGAACGGGTTCGGTGACAACGGGCTCCTCGACAGCGGGGCCACCGAATGTGGCCTCACTGGGCTTGGTCGCGAGGACGATTTTAACGCCCTGCTTGGAACCCTTGTCAAGAATCTCGACGATCTTACCGTAGTTCACTTCCTCGTCGGCATAGACGGCGACAAACTCGTCGGGATTGCCGGCTTTGAGGGCCTGCATGAAGCCTTCGAGCTGCTCGGGGGCGATGGGCAAGAGGTCACTCTCGCCAGTCTCACTCGTCTGGGTGGCATACATGTTGAGGTCCTTGTCAACATAGATGCGGGTCGAGGGTTTGATGGCCGTCTGCTCGCTGCTCTGGGGCAGATTCACCTCAAGCGCCGAAGGGAAGACAAATGTGGATGTGACCATGAAGAAGATGAGCAGCAGGAAGATGATGTCGGTCATCGAGGCCATGCTGAACATCGACATGGTGTTATGTTGTCTCTTGAGTGCCATAGTTTTTTTAGTTTTTAGTCCTTAGTTTTTAGTTCTCAGAGTTACTAAAGCCAAAAACCTGAATTACTTGGCCGGCTCGTTGAGCAGGTCCATGAATTCCATTGTCTTGCCCTCAAGCTTGTTCATCACCTTGTTGACGCGAGAGGTCAGGTAGTTGTAGGCAAACAGGGCAATGATACCCACAATCAGACCGGCAACGGTGGTTACCAGGGCCTGGTAGATACCGCTTGCCAGGATGGACACGTTGCTGTTGTTGCCGGCACTGGCGAGCTGGAAAAATGCGCGCACCATACCCAGAACGGTACCCAAGAAACCGATCATCGGCGCACCAGCAGCGGTGGTGGCAAGCCAGTTGAAGCCCTTCTCGAGCTTGGCGACCTCCATGTTGCCCACATTCTCGATGGCAACGAGCACGTCGTTCATGGGTCGGCCGATGCGGGTCACACCCTTCTCAATCATGCGTGAGTAGGGGGTGTTAGTGTCTTGACACAGTTTCAAGGCCTGGTCAACCTCGCCACGATGGATGTATTCCTTGATGCGGTCCATGAAGGAACGGTCTTGACGGTTGGCGCGGTTGATGGCAAACAAGCGCTCAAAGAAGATGTAAAGGCTCACGATGGCAAGCAGTGCCAGGGGAATCATGAGCCAGCCACCAGCCATGGTGAGATCCCATACCGAGAGTTCCTTGACAACAGGTTCGGCTGCGGCAGGAGCGGCAGGGGCTGTAGCAGCGGCAATTGCTGCTGTGCTGTCGGTAACAAACTGCGCAGCGCTGTCCATAGCTTGCTGCACGGTGTCAACAGCCTGCTGGACCATCGAGTCGGCAGGCGTCACTTGAGCGAGAATCATGTTGAGGATTGACATATTATTCTTTATTTGGTTATATTGCTGTTAGCTGTTATTAATATTTAACGTGTAATTGCTGTTTTTATTTTAAGCACTCCTTGTAGGCCTTGATGGTCGCCTCCAGGCCCAGGTACAGGGCGTCGGCAATCAGGGCGTGGCCTATCGACACTTCCATCAGGTGCGGCACGTGCTGCTGGAAGTACTTGAGGTTGTGCAGGTTCAGGTCATGACCGGCGTTCAGGCCCATGCCCACACTGTGGGCGGCCAGAGCGGCGGCGGTAAAGGGGGCGACGGCACGCTCGGGGTCGGCGTCAAACTCCTCGGCAAACGGGCCGGTGTACAGTTCCACGCGGTCGGCACCAGTGCGTGCCGCAGCGCGGATGTTGTCCAGGTCGGTACCGACAAAGATGCTCGTGCGGATGCCGGCATCCTTCAGGCGGTCAACAATACCCGTGAGGAACTCCATGTTGGGCTCCACATCCCAGCCTGCTGATGACGTGAGCACATTGGGAGCGTCAGGGACCAGCGTGGCCTGGGTGGGACGTACCGACAGTACCAGCTCCATGAACTGCTCGCTGGGATAGCCCTCGATATTAAACTCGGTGCGTACCAGGGGGCGCAGGGCGAACACGTCGCTGCGGCGTATGTGACGCTCGTCGGGGCGGGGATGTACGGTGATACCATTGGCGCCAAAGCGCTCACAATCCATGGCTACTTGCTGGACATTAGGGATATTGCCACCGCGTGCATTGCGCAGGGTGGCTATTTTGTTGACATTTACACTCAGGTTGATCATAGATTAAAAATAAGTTATTCTATAGCGCTCGGGCGCTACAACCTGCAAAAGTAGCCATTATTTTTCACATAGCTGTGATAAGGAATGTGAATTCTTCCAAAAAAGGTTTTACCCCATTCCCCCTTATCTTTTAAGGAAAGATTGTGATTAATTCCTAACTCCTAATCCCTCACTCCTTAAGCCTGCTGTCGATGATAATGGTCACCGGGCCGTCGTTGATGAGCGCCACCTGCATCTCGGCGCCAAACACGCCTCGTTTCGTCTCCTTGCCCAGCAGCTGGGCCAACTCGTCGCAGTAGGCCTCATACAGCGGCACGGCCAGGTCATGTCCTGCAGCGTGGATGTAGCTGGGGCGGTTGCCCTTCTTGGTCGAGGCGTTAAGGGTGAACTGGCTCACCGCAAGCACCTCGCCGCCCGCATCGATGATGCTGCGGTTCATCACGCCCTGCTCGTCGTCAAAGATGCGCAGGTTCACCGTTTTCTGCGCCAGCCAGCGCATGTCGTCCATGGTATCTCCCTCACGGACGCCCACCAGCACCATCAGCCCGGGGCCGATGGCGCTGTGAAGCTTATTGTCGATAGTGACCGACGCTTCGGTCACCCGTTGAATCACTATTCGCATTTTAGTTTTTAGTCCTTAGTCCTTAATTACAAGTCTTTAAACTTTAAACTCTAAACTTTAAACTGCGGGCATTAGCCCGCATCTCACTTCATCCACTTGAAGAGGTCCTTGAAGCTGGCCTTCTTGCCGTAGTGCAGGATGCCGCGACGGTAGATGCGGGCAGCCAGCCAGGTAATGGCAAGTGCGGTGCCGAAGAGCAGTGCAAGGCTTAATACCAACTGCCAGAAGGGAACACCGAAGGGCAACCTGATCATCATGACCACTGGCGAGGTGAACGGGATGATGGAGCACCACACGGCAGTGGGACCCGAGGGATTCTCCATGCAAGCCATGCCGGCGTAGAAGGCGATGAGCATAATCAGGATGACGGGGGTCGTGAACTGTGAGGAGTCACTGGCCTGGTCAACAGCCGAGCCCAGACCCGCAAACAGCGCGCTGTAAAGCATGTAACCGCCAATGAAGTAGAGGATGAAGTTCACGATGATGGGCATAAAGTTGATGGACATCACTTCGCGCATGAAGCCGTCCATGCCCTCGGCGTTGGCGGCAGCGCCAGCGGCTGCAATCGCGTCAGGTGACGCCATGCTGTTCAGCCCGAATGCACTGCCAGCTATGGTGCCCACGATGGCGAGCAGCGCTATCCAGATGGCCATCTGTGTCAGTCCCACAAGGCCCACACCGATGATTTTACCTAACATCAGCTGGAAGGGTCGGCAACTGCTCACCACGACCTCAACGATGCGGTTGGTCTTCTCTTCAATGACGCTGTTCATGATCATTGCGCCATACATGAGTACAAACATATAGGTGAAGATCGACAGCATCAGTCCCAGTCCCATGGCGACATCGGTCGACGATTCCTGCTCGCCGCCAGCCTCACTCCACTTGATGGAACGCACATCCACATCTACGTGTGCCTTATCGACCATCTCCTGTATATTGGGAATACCCATGGCGGTGAGGTGAGCGGTCTCGATGGTGTCCGAGAGGACATTACGCACGCTCGACACCAGGGCAGGGGTGATAGTGCCCTCGCTGAAGATGTTTACCACTCCGGTGCTGTCCACGTCGCGCGGGATGATGATGACGGCGTTGAGACTGCCACCTGCCTTGTCATAGAACTCGCGGGCGTTGGTCACGGTGTCGCCCTTGATGGCGACAAAGTTGTACATGTCGTCACTCTTGAGTGCTGCGGCATAGCGGCCCGTCTCGTCGATGACGGCTATCTGCTGGGTGTCGCTGCCCTTGTCGTTGAGCCATGCCAAGCCGATGGGGACGGCCATGATGAGGATAAACAGCAGGGGCATGCCCAGGGTCATAAAGATGAATGACTTGCGCCCGACAATCGACATATATTCACGGGCGATGATGAGGCGAAGCTTATTCATTGTTCTCTACGTTTTTGGATTTGACGGTTTCGATGAAAATCTCGTTCATGCTGGGCAACACCTCGGTGAAGCCAGTCAGGCGGTAATGCTCGTTGAGCCAGTTGATGGCGTCGCGCACGTTGACGCCCTGGGCGAGTTTGATGCGGGTTTCGCTCTTCTTGACAGGATCGGGGGGCAGCAGGCTGAACAATGCCTCGTTTGGCTCGACGGTGTCGGGCGTCTGAATGGAGATGATGTTCTTCTTGTGCTGCTGTTTCACCTCGTCAACACTGCCGGTGAGCACCACCTGGGCGTGATTGAGTAGAGTAATCTCTTGGCACACCTCCTCGACCGATGCCATGTTGTGGGTCGAGAACAGGATGGTGCTGCCCTGGTCGCGCAGGGCCAGAATCTCGACCTTCAACTGCTCGGCATTCACGGGATCGAAGCCCGAGAACGGCTCGTCAAAGATCAGCAGGGGAGGGCGGTGGATCACGGTGCCGATGAACTGCACCTTCTGCTGCATACCTTTGGACAGGTTTTCCACCTTCTTGTTCTCCCACTCCTTGAGGTCAAAGCGGTCAAGCCACCAGTGCATCGAGGCCACTGCGTCGGCCTTGGTCATGCCCTTGAGGCGGCCCAAATAGACGATATGGTCACCCACTTTCATTTTCTTGTACAGGCCGCGCTCCTCGGGCAGATAGCCGATGTGGGTGATATCGTCATCGGTCATGACTTTGCCGTTGAGGGTTACGGTACCCTCATCGGCGGCGAGGATGCGGTTGATGATGCGGATCAGGGTGCTCTTGCCGGCACCGTTGGGTCCCAACAGGCCATAGATGGTGCCCTGTTCCACCTGCATGGAAACGCCCGCCAGGGCCGTGTGCCCCTCGTAGCGCTTCACCACGTTGTTAATATCAAGATAAGCCATATTTTAGTTTTTAGTCCTTAGTTGTTAGTTTTTAGTGTTGTTGATTGCAAAGATAATCAACTCTTACCCCTTAGACGCACGGGGTGGGTAAAAAACTACACAAAAAACCATAAAAATGCTCTGAGTGGGCAAAAAAGCATACGATATTTCAGGTGCAGAAAAACAAGGGCTTTTCAAGACTTCTCGCGCCATAACTCGATATTTTCCTGAGTTATGGCGCGAGAAAGTTGTGAAAAGGGGGTTAAGCGAGACGGCTTAATGTTTAACTACCGATTGCAGCCAGTTGACGATATCTTGCAGCACCTCGGGCGACATCGTCTCATGGATAGCGCCATAATTTGCACTGCCCTTCCACTCGGCGCAAGTCTGGAAGAAATGGTTCAGGCCCTCATAAGCCTTGACAGTAGCATGAGGAACTAATCGCTTGATGGCATCCAGGTTGTTCTCGCATGCTACCTGACAGTCCAGCATGCCGTTGATGGCAAGCATCGGGCACTTGACACGCTTGAGGTTTTCGGCCGGGTCATACTGGAAGACGCAGCGCACCATGGGCAGAGCGTACAATTTAATGTATTGCTCGGGTGTAACTCCTTTCAAGTAAAGTTGTAGTGCGGGATTTCCCTCCTGCTCATGAAAAAAGTTAGCCAACTTGTTGCACATCGTGACCGAATCTTTCTCGGTGGCAATAATCGTGTAAAAGTCCTCGTTCAACTTCATCAGATCTTCTCCAAATTCAAGCCCTGCTGCCTTGAATCCCAATTGTGTTTGCGCCATGCCCAGTTCCTTGCCTGGCACACCGGGGCCAGCCAAAGAGACGATATAGGCAACCTCGTCGGGATGCTTGGCTGCATTCATGACGGCAATCAAGCCACCCTCACTGTGGCCAACGAAACCCACTTGGGTGGCATCCACCTCGGGACGCGTCTTGAGATAGCGCAATGCTGCCATGGCATCGGTGGCAAGTGGCTCGGAGGGAGCGCCTGGATCACCGCTGATGGTGGCACCCACGCCTCGCTCATCATAGCGCAGCACGGCAAAACCATTGCGGCTCAGCGCGTCGGCCAGCAGCAGGAACGGTTTGTGACCCATGACTTCCTCGTCGCGGTCAAGGGGACCAGAGCCGGCAACGAGGACCACAGCAGGAAAATGGCTGCCCTTGTCCGGCAAACTCAATGTACCGGAGAAGATGATGTCACCGTTAGTGAACGTTACGTCCTCGTTGCGGTAAGGCCTATGGGTATCGCTCTCGATGGCGGATTCCTGGGGACGGGTATTGTTCTGTACTTTTCCGGTTCGTGACATGTTCAATGTGAATCCATACCTTCCCTGAGTGAAAGTGCCGTTCAGCGCCTCGCCCTCCAAAATACCTTTGTAGGTGGCGCGTGGGGAGATGGGCATGTCGACGTTCAATTCATTGCCGCTGATGGTGGCTGTTGCCGGCAAGCCGAAGGCGCCCTGGTCGGGTGAATCCCAAGTGATGTTGACACCATCACTGGTCTGCTGGATATTGAACACAATGGTGAGTGGCTGGCCGACATCAATCACGCCACTCCATGAGCCGTTGAAGTCCTGGCCATGGGCTACAGTGGCTATGCCCGCCATGAGAATCAAGGCTACGGACAGAAGCTGATAAAATAAAAGGCGTTTCATGGTTCTTTGAATATTAGAGATTAATGTATTGTTGCTATGTATCTGTTGGAAAGAAAGTGTTATATTATATTAACGCATGAGAGGTGAAAAAATTGCATCTTAGACTAAAAAATGAGGGCACCGTAGCGCCCTCGTTCCATTCGACCTTCATCCCGAAGACCCGGAACTCATATAACTATATAGAAAGAGGCAGGTAAGCCAGATTATAGTCTGTTGGCTTTGAGTTTGACACTCCGCCTGAAGAAACCGTGATTAATATCTTTATGTTGTTATTGTTGCATGATGAGTTCGATTAGGGCATTGACATCAGCGATACCGATTTCACCATCTCCGTTAACGTCATAAACCGAGTCCGTCGAGTAGGGGGTGAGCAGGTTGTCAATCAGGGCATTGACGTCGCTGATGGTGACCTCGCCATCCAGGTTCACGTCACCCACAATCTTGTCGATGATGGCCTCGATATTGACAAATGATTTCCAGATGTCTCCGTTCTGGTATGCTTCCAATGCCTCTTGAGGCACCTTGAGGTGGGCCTTCTTGTACACGCCGTTGGCCCAACAGCCCTTGTCGGTGATGGCTGGTGGCGTCATCGCCTTGCAGGTGATGCCGTTGATGACCATGCTCGATGAGAAGGCCTTGCTGCCCAGGGTTTCCAGCCCGCTGCCCAGGGTGACTTCCTTGAGACTGGTACAGATGCTGAATGCCTTCTCGCCGATGGACTTCACATTATCGCCGATGTTGACTTGGGTGAGGTTGCCGCAGTTGTAGAATGCGCCGTCACCGATGGTTTCCACATCGTTGCCGATGTTGGCGCTGGTTAACTGGTTACAGCGTACAAAAGCGTTGTTACCAATGGCTGTCACACCTGCAGGAATCGTCAATGCGGTGATTGTTTCACCATCGGCAATGAGCGTGGCGCCATTGCTGAGCGGATTGGCCTGGTCATTGTCAAAGTTGATGCCGCACCAGGTCTTCAAGCTGCCGACGTGCGTGCTGCTCATCGATGTGCAGCCTGTAAAAGCGTCGGTGCCGATGTTGTTGAGGCTTGTCGGGAAATACACACTGGTGATGTGGGTGCCGCCGGCAAAGGTGTTGCTGCCAATGGCGGTCACGCCCTCAGGGATGTGCAGCTCGGTGATTTCCTCATTGTTCAGGTAGATTTGATGGGTCAAGTAGAGCGGGTTGGAATTCTTGTCCTGGAACTGGATGCCGCACCATGAGGCGAGATCGGTGATTTCCAATCGGTTCAATTTGCCACAGGCGTAGAAAACGTCTTGACCGATGACTGCCTGATTCCTGTCGAAGGTCACGCACTCGAGTGCGTCGCAGTAGGAGAACGCTACGTCGCCAATGCTCTTGACCGATGGCGTGAAGGTGACCTGGGTCAACGATGGGCAGCAGGAAAAGGCATAGATTCCGATGTTTACGTTACCGTTACCGAAATCCAGTTCGTTGAGCCCTTCACAAAAGGCGAACGCGGCATAGTCAATCAGCAAGTTCCCATCTCCCAATTCCAAACGCTTGAGCCCACTGCACAGATAGAAGGCGAAGTAGTCAATATGGGTGACCGAAGACGGGATTTTAAGTTCTTGGAGGCCATAACAGTTGCTGAAGGCATACGGCTCGATGGTGGTGATACCCTCATTGATGTTGACCTGGGACAGTGAAGGACAGTGGGCAAACGCGCAGTTGCTAATTTTAGAAACCGACGAGGGAATAGTCACTTCACTTAAACTTGAACAGCCATTGAACAGATAACTCCCAAGGGTGTTGAGGTTCTCGCTCAGGGTGACCTGCTTGAGGTTGGGACTGAGCATGAAACTGCCTATTCCTGTGGTTGTGATGGAATTGGGCATCGTCACCGAGGTGAGTGCCTCGCAGTCGCTGAAGGCGTAGTCCCCGATGGCGGTGACGGGATAATTCTTCCCGTCCAGGCTGATGGATGCTGGAATGACAACGTCTCCCGAATAGGAATTGAACCGCGCGTCCCTAACCGACACCGAGGCTTCATCCCCATCGATCTTGTAATAGATACCATCCTTCTCAACGTCATAAACCGGGCGGGCGGCCCCCATCTCGTCAGGGCAGATGTTGTGCAGCATGCCCTGATTGAACTCGTAGGAGAAGTAATTGTTGCCCAGCACGTCGAGCGAGAAGTAGCCTTCATAACTGCCATCATATCCCCAGTTGACGTGGTACATGTTACCCTGGCACCCGTCAATGACAAAGGCATGGCCGCCATCGCTGCCTGTGCCCCTGTAAAGGACAGGACGCCCGTTGGACAGGTCTTCGAGAAGCAGGGCATCCCATTGCTCGGCAGTGCAGTCATCACGACGGACGCTGTAGGCATCAGCATTGTAGCCAAACCGTTTCATGGCGAGCAATTTATTTTCCTCGTTGGAGCCGCTGCCCTCGTCCGAGTACTCCATCATGCAGGCTTGCCCGCAGTATCTCATCAGGGTGGCTACCGCATCCACCTGGGCGGTGGTATAGTTGTAGTAGTAGAAATCAATCATGTTGTCCCAGTCAACGCTTACTGCTGGCAAAGCGGACAAACTGAGGTTCGTCGTCAGCGTGGAGTAGGCTGGGAGAGCGGGCAGTTCCTCGGGGTATTTCCAGTAATACATCACCTGTGCCATCGACGTGGCCACACATCCGGTGTAACAGTATTTGCCATTCATCACCGGGCACTGGCTGTTATAGGGTGTGCCCTGTCCCCAGTGGCAAGTGATCATCGGCTCGATAGTGATATCATTGGTCGTGGCGGTGGACGGTTGGATGTCGGGATGGGACCTCAGGCACTCCATCTGCCGCTTGTACTGATCCAGCAGCCATTGCATGTTGGCCGGGATGTGTTTCATGTCGATGTTGCCGTCACCATAGGCCAGCACCGAACGGGTGCGGTCATCACCGCTGACGATAACAAAACCTTGCTCGTCCTCGATATTGAACACGTAGTAATCGGCCTCCTTGGCATTCTGGGTGGCAAACTCGGCATGCGCCAGCTTCATCACCGCATTGGGTGCCGTCAAGCGCTTTCCCGACTGAGAATTAATGAACTGTTGAGCAGCAAGTTGGGCCGCATCAGCATCAATGGGAGCTGCGCTCGCGCTGGCTGCAGTCATCATGGCAGCCGCAATCATTAGGGAATGGAGGATGTAAGGTTTCATAGTGGATACTTTTTAATAGTTATATGAGTTGTTATCAGAATTAATCGGGTGTGAAACACACTTTCCCCTCTTGCTGAAACAAAAATAACCCCGCCTTGAAGCCCTGTCAAACTTTTTCAGGCCTTTATCGCCGATTGTCAAAATTTTATACAACAGTTTGTCAAATTATTAGACAAAAAATTAATTTCTCGGCCGCCAGGCCGATTAAAGGGGACGGTTCGGTTTGTAACAAAAGATTCATCTTTTGTTGCTAACGGAACCGTCCCCACATGATAGGCGATTGTGGAAATGATTGACTAATTGACAGCTATTAGTATAAACAGAATCAGGGGCTCGATGCTCGAGCCCCTGACTTCAGGTGTTGTATTTAGGGGGAATCCGATTATTCCTCGGGGGTCATGACCACCTCAACCTTGTTGCCGGCAGCCAGAATCTGGCGGGCAAAGGCGGCAATCGACTCAGGCGTCTGAGCCTTGACGATCTGCTCGTAGCCGGTGTGGCTGTCGATGCCACGCTCCACATAGCGGTTGAGCACCCACATCCAGTACCAGTTCTCCTTGATCTCGTTGTTGTAGTCCTTAATCAGGAGTTCCTTGAAGTCCTCGAGCGAGCTGGCGTCAATGCTCTTGCCTGCTTCAACAATCTCGTTGTTCATGATCTGCAGTGCCAGGTCGGTAAACTCGGGCTTAACAGGGCAGTAGGCATAGATGCAACTGAAGGGGTTGTCACCGTTGAAGCCTGACATGCCACTGGCGCTCGTGGAATAGGCGGCACCAGCATCCTCGCGGATCTTCTGCAGATAAATCTTGTCCAGGGCACGTGCCAGCAAGTCGGCCTTGATGTTGTTCTCCAGGCTGTAAGGGGTCTTCTTGTCATACCAGTAGATTGTGGTATAGGCCTTGGGATCTTCCATTTTGCGGGTGAAGTGGTTGATGACCTGACCGTTGGGGTAATTGTCAATGTTTACCCAATTGGTCTTGGTGCCCTTCTTGCCAGGCAGGCTGGCGATATACTGCTCGATGAGCGGACGGATAACGTCCTCGTCAAACGAGCCGACGAAGTAGAACGTGTAGCTGCCGGCATTGGCTGTAAGCTCCTTGGCCATCTGCAGAGTGCGGTCATAGTCGAGTTGCTTAACCATCTCGGCGGTAAAGGGCTTACTGCGCCAGTTGTGGCTACCGAGGGTCAGGCTCAGCGAGTCGCTGAATGCAGTCTCGGGAACGAGATCCCGGTTCTTGAGCACCATGTCGAGCTGACTCATCAGGTTGTTGAACTTCTTCTCGTCCTTGCGGATATCGGTGAACATCAGGTAGTTGAGTTGGAACAGGGTCTCCAGATCCTTGACGGTTGATGAGCCACTGACCATGTTATACTCGTTGTCCATGCTCATGCTGCAGGTCACCTGCTTGCCGGCGAGGGCTTTCTCGAGCTCGGTGTTGTTGAACTCACCCAGTCCGCTGACTTCGATGACGGCTTCAAAGAGTGAGAAATTGGCCTGGTCTTGTTCTCCATAGATGGAGTTGCCGCCACGCTGCATCGCCTTCATCTGGATGTCATCATCCTTTAAGTCGGTCTTCTTGAGGATGACGCGTGCACCGTTGCTCAGTTCCAGGTCCTTGAAACCAAACTGCTTGTTCTCTGTCTCCTTGACGATTTTACCCTTCTTGGGCAATTGGGTGATAAGGGGCTCCTGCTTCACGTTGTCCACATAGGCCTCGACCTTGGCGTTGAGACCGGCATCCACGGCGGCCTTCAGGGCGTCGGGAGTGGGATAAACGGCGCCTTCCTTATCCTGGTTGAAGCTCACGACAATCATGTTCTTACCATTGGTGGTAATGACTCCGGGCAGCATCGAGTTGATGGCCTCGACGGGAATCATGGGCACGATTTGGTTCATGATCTCATACTTCTGCTCGATTGAGGGAATGGGCTCGTTGTCGAGATAGTGGCTGCAGTATTGGCGGCCGTAAAAATCATTGTCCACCTTGTTGCGCTCGTTGTACTGGCTCTCCAGACCGCTCAGATACTCTTCACGGGCACGGATGTACTCGGTCTCGGTGAAGCCGTGCTCCATGGCGCGCATGGCCTCGGTGACGATCTCCTGGGTTGCTTGCTCGGTCATGCCCTCCTTGGGGAGGAACACGAGGTTAAAGGCATCCTTGTTCTTGGAGAACAGGTAGTTGCCGTCATAGGCATATCCCATCAGGAATGGGCAGTCGGCATCCTGAACCTTCTCGCTCAGGCGGCTGTTGAGCATGTTGCCCATCATGCTGCGCATGTAGTTATAGAGGAGATAGTCAAGAGTGGTTTTACCCTCCTTCTTCACAGCGTCGTGCTTGAAAATGACTTGGGTGCTGCTGGCCTGTTGCTCCTTGTCCTTATCGACAACGATGATAGCCGTTTCATTGTCGGGCACGGGTTCCTCAACCACTTGTGCGGCGTTGGGGTCGAGTTTGCAGTCCTTGAAGAGTTCCTTGATCTGGGCCTCGATATGGTCCACGTCCACGTCACCCACAATCACCAGGGCCTGGTTGTCGGGACGATACCACTTGTGGTAGTAATCGCGCAGTTCGTTGTACTTGAAGTTGTCCACCACACTCATCAGGCCGATGGGCATACGCTTGCCGTACTTCGAACCGGGATACAGCGTCTCAAGGTTGTTTTCGAGCATGCGCATCTGTGCGCCACGGCTCAGTCGCCACTCCTCGTGGATGACGCCACGCTCCTTGTCGATTTCCTCGTCGGTGAGCAGCAGGCCGCCACTCCAGTCCTTGAGGATGAGCAGACACGAGTCAAGGGCGCTCTGGCGTGTGCTGGGCACGTTATTGATGTTATAGACGGTTTCGGCAATGCTGGTATAGGCATTCATGTCGCGTCCGAATTCCACACCCAGCGAGCGGGTGTAGTCGATAATAGTCTTGCCCTCGCCGTTGAAGTGCTCACTGCCGTTGAAGGCCATGTGTTCCAGGAAGTGGGCGAGACCGCGCTGGCTCTCCTCCTCCTGGATGGAGCCCACACGCTGCGCGATGTAGAAGTTCACGCGGTGCTCGGGATAGTTGTTGTGGCGGATGTAGTAGGTCAATCCGCAGTCCAACTTGCCGATGCGCACCTGATCGTCCACGGGAATGGGTGGCATCTGCTGTGCCATCATCACATTGGTGCCTAATGCCAATATCATCAGCATTAAGGCAATAAAAAGTCTCTTCACGTTCATAATGCTAAATTTATTTTATTTAATAATACTAAACATAATTACAGGCTGGAGTTATGACACATCCTCATGTTACTCCTCGGGGGTCATGACCACCTCAACCTTGTTGCCGGCAGCCAGAACCTGGCGGGCAAAGGCCGCGATGCTCTCAGGAGTCTGGGCATTAATCATCTGCTCATAGCCGGTGTAGTAGTCAATACCAGGATCAATATAGGCCGAGATAATAGACATCCAGTAGGAGTTCTCCTTGAGTTCGGTGTTGTGCTCCTTAATCATGAGTTCCTTGATCTCCTGCAGGGTAGTCGCATCGATGGTACTGCAAGCCTTGACCATCTCCTCGTTCAGAATCTTGAGGGCGACGTCAACAAACTCTGGTTTCATCGGGCAGGAAGCCGAGACGGAGGTAATGCATCGGTCACCATAGAGCCCGGCCCGTCCGCCAGCGCTTGCCGAGTAGGCGGCACCTGCATCCTCACGAATCTTCTGCAGGTAAATCTTGTTCAGCACCTGGCCCAGCATTTCGGCCTTGATGTCGTTCTCAACACTATAAGGAGTCTTGGTGTCATACCAGATGATTCTGGCATTGGCCTTGGGCGTTTCCATCTTGCGGGAGAAGTGGTTGATGGTCTCGCCTTCGGGGCGGGTAATAACATTCACCCAGTTGGAGGGAGTGCCCTTCTTGCCGGGCAGGCTGGCGATATACTGCTCGATATACTGACGCATCAGTGCCTCGTCAAAGTTGCCCACAAAGATAAAAGTGTAGTTAGCAGCGTTGGCAGTGCGTTCCTTGACGATCTCCATCATGCGCTCACGGTTCATCTCCTTCAAGTCCTCAACTTTGAAGGGCTTGCAGCGCCAGTCATGGTTGTTAAGGATATAGATGACCGAGTCGAGGAATACAGATTCATGGTCCAGGCCACGGTTCTTGTAAATGTCTTCGAGAAAGCTCTTGTTCTGGTTGAAGTTTTTCTCGTCGATGTTGATATCGGTAAAGGTGAGATAGGTGAGCTGGAACATGGTTTCCAGGTCCTTGACCGTGGAGTTAGCGGATACAAAATCATTGTATGGAGACATCGCAAAGTAGACATCAATCTGTTTGCCAGCGATAGCCTTATCAAGCTCAGTTCTTGAGAAGTTGCCCAAACCACAATCCAGCAAGAAGAAATCCAGCTTCTCAATGTTGACCCAATCTTCCTCACCGTAGAGCGAAGTACCACCGCGAGCCTCGGCATGCATCTGGATCTCGTTTTTCTTGAAATCGGTTTTCTTGAGGATGGCACGGGCACCGTTGCTCAACTCGAGTTCCTTGTAGTCAAACTTGCTGTTGTAGGTCTCCTTGATGATTTTACCCTTCTTGGGCATCTTGCTGATGAGAGGCTCCTGCTTCACGTTATCGACAAATGCCTCGACTTGGGCATTCAGACCCGCATCAATGGCAGCCTTCAGACTCTCAGGGGTGGGATAAACGGCATCGTCTTTCTCCTGGTTGAAGTTCATCACAACGAGGTTCTCACCTGTGGTGTTGATGAGCCTGGGAATGACCATGTTAATGAGTTCGACAGGTATCTGTGGAACGAGCGCCTGCATGAGTTGGTACCTCTGCTCAATCGAGGGTATGGGCTCGTTGTTGAGGTAATTATTGCAGTACTCAACGGCAAATGCTGTATTGGGGATCTTATTGCGTTCGTTATAGGCATTCTCCAAAATGCTCATGAGATTCTCCTTGGCACGGTCGTACTCGGTGTCGGTAAAGCCGTGCTCGGCAGCGCGTATGGCTTCGGTAACAACGGCCTGGACAGCGGCCTCGGTCTGGCCCTCCTTGGGCGATACGCTCAAGGTGAATGCTCCAACGTTCTTGGACAGCAGATAAGGGCCATCGGAGGCACCGGCTGACAGGAAGGGACAGTCGGGTTCAAGGGCGGCTTCGCTCAGGCGGTTGTTAAGCATGATGCTCATCATGCTGGTAGTAAAACTTTTGATCAGGTACATCATTTCGCCCTTCTGCTCCTTGGGGGTGGTCTCGTGCTTGAACATGATTGCCACATCGTTGTGTTGCTGCTCCTTGTCCTTGTCGATGACGATGATGGGTTCATCGTTGTCGGGAACGGGCTCTTCAACCACCTGGGCGGCATTGGGATCGAGCTTGCAGTCCTTGAAGAGTTCCTTGATCTGGGCCTCGATGTGATCGACATCCACGTCACCCACGACAATCAGGGCCTGGTTGTCGGGACGATACCACTTGTGGTAGTAGTCGCGCAGGTCCTGATAGGGGAAGTTGTCCACAATTTCGATCAGGCCGATGGGCATGCGGCGGCCATACTTTGAACCGGGATACAGCGCCTCGAGATTATTCTCCAACAAGCGCTGATTGGCGCTGCGGCGCAATCGCCACTCCTCGTGAATCACACCACGCTCCTTGTCAATTTCCTCGTCGGAGAGCAACAGGCCGCCGCTCCAGTCCTTGAGGATGAGCAGGCACGAGTCGATAGCGCTCTGGCGTGTACTGGGCACTTCGGTAATAAGATAGATGGTCTCGCCAATGCTGGTAACGGCGTTCATGTTCTGGCCGAAGGCTACACCCAGTGAGCGGGTATAGTCGATTATGCTCTTGCCCTCGCCATTGAAGTGCTCACTGCCGTTAAAGGCCATGTGCTCCAGGAAGTGGGCCAGGCCGCGCTGGTTCTCCTCCTCCTGGATGGAGCCTACGCGCTGGGCGAGGAAGAAGTCCACGCGGTGTTCAGGATAGTCGTTGTGGCGGATGTAGTAGGTTAATCCGCAGTCCAACTTGCCGACGCGCACCTGGTCATCGACGGGGATGGAACCCATCGACTGTGCCTTGACGGTGATGGCGCCCAGAGCCACAATCAGTAGCAAGGCGACACAAAGTCTTTTCACATTCATAATACTGATTTTATAGGTGATTTTAAAAGTATGAGGCATGATGTCTTGGGTTAATGATTTTGAGTGATGCAAATATAGTACAAATCATCCAGTTAAGCAAATCATTATGAAAAAGCGTCAATAGCAAGAGTCAGGGACTCGGCTATCGAGCCCCTGACTCCAGGAGTTGTATTGTATGGGAATCCGTTTACTTTTCGGGAGCCATCACGAGTTCAACCTTGTTGCCGGCGCTCAAGAGCTGGCGGGCAAACTCGGCAATCGACTCGGGGGTCTGGGCTTTCACAATCTGCTCATAGTTGGTTACACCGTCATAGCCATGGGTCAGGTAATCCTGGATAGCGCTCATCCAGAAATAGTTCTCCTTGGCATTGGTGGCGTAGTCCTTGAGCATCTGCTCGATGGCCTCATTCAGGGCGGTGGCATCGATGGTGGTGCTGGCGTTCTTCATCTCCTCGTTGATGATGTTCAGAGCCATCTCCTCAAACTCGGGATTAACGGGGCAGATGGCAAGTACCAGTGTCTGGGGCCTGTCACCAGCCATGCCGGTCTGGCCCATAGCGCTGGTCGAGTAAGCGGCACCTGCATCCTCACGGATCTTCTGCAGATAGACGCGGCTCAAGCACTGGGCAAGCATCTCGGCCTTGATCTCATTCTCCAGGGTGTGCGGCAGATTATTGTTGTGCCAGATCACGATCTCATACTCCTTGGGGGACTCCATCTTCTTGGTGAAGTGGTTGATGACCTCTCCCTTGGGCATCTCCATGTAGTTTACCCAATTGCTCTTCACGCCTTTCTTGGCGGGCAGGCTGGCGATGTACTGCTCGATGAGCGGGCGGATAACAGCCTCATCAATGTTGCCCACAAAGGTGAAGGTGTAGTTGGCTGCATTGGCGGTACGCTCCTTGGCAATCTCCAAGATGCGGTCCAGGTTGACCTGTTTCAGGTCCTCAACATTGAAGGGCTTGCCACGCCAGCTGTGGTTGGTCATGATGTACTGCAGTGAGTCGCTAAGTGCGCTCTCGGGCATGAGGTCCTTGTTCTTGAGTTGGGTCTCCATCAGGCTCATCGTCTGGTTGAACTTCTTCTCGTCCTTATTCAGAGCAGTGAATTTGAGGTAGATGAGCTGGAACATGGTTTCCAGATCCTTAACGGTGCTGTTACCGGTCAGGTTGTCGGTAAATTCACCGATGTTCATGTAAACACCCACCTGCTTGCCGGCCAGAGCCTTGTCAAGTTCAGAGTTGGAGAAGTTGCCAACACCGGTAATTGAGTTCAGTGAACTCAGTAAGTTCAGGTTAGCCCAATCCTTCTCGTTGTAGAGCGACTGACCGCCGCGCTGGAAGGCGCGCATCTGGATTTCGTCTTGCTTGAAGTCGGTCTTCTTGAGGATGACGCGGGCGCCATTGCTCAGTTCCAGTTCCTTGTAGCCGAAGGTGGTGTTCTCGCTTTCCTTGACGATTTTACCCTTCTTGGGCATCGTGGTCATCAGGGGCTCATCCTTCACGTTGTCAACATAGGGGTCGATCTGGGCGGTGGAGGCAGCGTCATAGGCGGCCTGGAGAGCCTCAACAGTGGGATATACGGCACCTTCCTTCTCCTGGTTGAAGTTGGCGATAACCAGATTCTTGCCATCGGTGCTGATGAGCTCGGGCATCACGCTGTTAATCACGTCAACCGTGATATTAGGAGTAAGCATGCCCATAATCTGGTACAGGTTATCGATCGAGGGGATGGGCTCACCGTCCAGGAAGTGGCTGCAGTACTGACGGCCGTAACGCTCATTGGACACCTTGTCGCGCTCGTTGTAACGGCGCTCCAGACGGCTCATGTACTCGTCACGTGCGCGGTTGTACTCACTGACGGTAAAGCCGTGCTTGGCGGCACGCATGGCCTCGATAATCGCTGCCTGGGTAGCGGCCTCGGCCTTGCCCTCCTTGGGCATAATGTCTATCGTCAGAGCATCCATGGTATTGGCCAGGATGTAGGGACCGTCATAGCAGTATGCGTTGTCAAAGGGGCAGTCGGGCTCCTGAGCCAGGTCCCTGAAACGGGTGTTGAGCATGTCGGTGATCATATCCTTGAGATAGTCGATAAGGAGATAATCCATGTTCAACTTCTCCTCGGGGGTCTCGGTCTCGTGCTTGAACATCACGCTCACCTCGCTGTACTGCTGCTCCTTGTCCTTGTCGACAACGATGATGGGAGTCTCGTTATCGGGCACAGGCTCGCGAACCACCTTGGCTGCGTTGGGATCGAGCTTATAGCCCTTATACATCTCCTTGATCTGGGCCTCGATGTGGTCAACATCCACGTCACCCACGATCACCAGGGCCTGGTTGTCGGGACGATACCACTTGTGGTAGTAGTCGCGCAGTTCGTTGTACTTGAAGTTGTCCACCACGCTCATCAGACCGATGGGCAGACGCTGGCCGAACTTCGAATTGGGGAACAGGGTCTCCAACTGGCGCTCGAGCATACGCATCTGTGCGCTCTGGCCCAGTCGCCACTCCTCGTGGATCACACCACGCTCCTTGTCGATCTCCTCGTCGGTGAGCAACAGGCCGTTGCTCCAGTCCTTGAGGATGAGCAGACACGAGTCGATGGCGCTCTGGCGGGTGCTGGGCACATCGTTGATGTTATAAACGGTCTCGGCGATGCTGGTGTAAGCGTTGAGGTCACCACCGAAGTTCACACCCAGCGAGCGGGTGTAGTCGATGATACCCTTGCCCTCACCGTTGAAGTGCTCACTACCGTTGAAGGCCATGTGCTCCAGGAAGTGGGCAAGACCACGCTGGCTTTCCTCCTCCTGGATAGAGCCCACGCGCTGAGCGATGTAGAAGTTCACACGGTTCTCGGGATAGTTGTTGTGGCGGATGTAGTAGGTCAATCCGCAATCCAGCTTGCCGATGCGCACGGCATCATCCACGGGAATAGGCGGCATCTCCTGAGCCGTCATCACGTTGGCGCTCAATGCCACTATCATCAGCAGCATTGCAGCAAATAATTGTTTTACTCTCATACAGTTTTTCATAAATACTGGTTAATAATATGTTTTTTATGTTCTTTGCTCATTAGACGCATCAACCGGCTGCAAAACTACACAAATAATCTGTTTTTTTTGAAAAAAATGGGATTAATCGTGATTAGAGGGCATTATTGTCCGATAAGTCAGTGATTTATCTTAGTTGATTATACGAGATGATAAACTCAGGAAGTAGGACGCTCAATCAGCATGAGAGTTCTCCCCGATGACCGATTATTCTTGTTCTATAGTTCATATCATTCAAGATCTTATTTCTGCTCTCATCTTCCATAATCGATGATTTTGCCCGATCGGTTATTTGGCCGTTGAGGCCACGGTATCGGCGGAATTCCTTTCAGCAGCCTTCATGAGGGAGTCTGTCTGGGCGCTTGGGCTGTAACCGTGATAAGTCATATAGAATTTGTCGACGTCTTCATAATCACCTTCCACGACTTGGTGTTGTGCTATCTTGTGATTGATGGAAATGATGGGATGCCCCTTGCTGTTAAGCGCTGCGATGGTCGATTCAATCTGATCGGGCTTGACCAAGCGGGTCATAATCGTATCCATGGCACCTTCATCGGCTATCCCGCTGCCATACTTATGAAAGTTGAGGATCTCGTAGGATAGGATGATTTCGTAGTACTGCTTAGTCAGTTTAACATCAGGTTTGAGTTTGAGCTCATAACCCATCCAGTCATTGAAGGTATCGGTTTTGTTCATCACCATTTTTTTCCATTCGATGTCATTTATCTTGCTGGTCTTGATGACGCTGTCAGCATCCCTGTATGAGACCATGATGTCACACAAGTCGAGCAAGTCCTGTGAAACGGACAGGTGATAGATTGTTCCACACTTCGTTTTGTTGTTTTTTTTACCGCACGAGGTGAAGGCGGGTATGGCGATGGCAATAATCAGTGCCAGGTAGATTAACTTTTTCATAATTGCAAGATGTTTAATGATTGTTGAAAATACTATGATATAATAATCGAGAGGGTTTACAGGAGATTGCTGGTTATCGTTGTGACAAAAGTGACAACGATGATAGCTGCGGTGATGATGCAAATCATAATAGTAGTTGTTTTTTAAGAACCACGAATTCCGGGAATTGAGTTAATTGATTACAGGTGAGATCAGTTTGTGTCGATTCGCGAAATTCGTGGTTCAATGATTTATGAGTTGATATAATCCTGATAGATCTGTTGCAGTTCGGCAGGGGTAATGCCCACAGCCTTGAGCTGGCCCATGAAGTAGTCCATCTCGCCCTGCATCAGCTGTTCGCGCCTCAGGGACACGATTTTTTCTTTTGCTTCGGGGCTCACAAAGTAGCCCAGTCCACGCTTGGTGTAGATGACCCCGCTCTGCTGCAGGTGGTCATAGGTGCGCGCTACAGTGTTAGCGTTAACCTCAATCTCAGCGGCAAGTTCTCGCACGCTCGGCACTTTTCCGTCTGGCGTCAGTGTTCCTGAGAGAATCTGGTCGCCAATGCGATCTGCAATCTGCAGATAAATCGCTTTATTATCCTTGAAATTCATAACTTATTTCCACCATTTAAGAGAAACAACATCTTTACGTTTGAACAGATACCAGGAGAGACCCCAGTAGAGAACGGCTTGAACGCCCAGGCTGATGGCAATCCAGTTGGTTAAAGTGCCGCTCTCGACGATGTTCTTAAGCCAGTTGGTTATCTCATCTTCGGGAATCAGGACATTAGTCAGGGTGATGGCGATAATCATAACGGCTATCGAGAGAATCTGGCCTGCGGCAAAGGTCTTGAGCAATGACAGGCGAGGCCACAGCACACTGCCCAGCAGATACATACCCGGTGTTGCCAGCAGGCTCAGCCAGAAGATCCATCTCATGCCCTTAGCGACTGGTTCAATGCTGCCGATGCCCGTGACTGTGTCATTGATGGCGCTCAAGAAGTTGATGGGACCAGGAACGATGAGATCGTCGGCGCCAACCAGGCTCAGGATGCCGATGCGGGTCAAGTCGGCCAGCTGTGCGCAGGCAAAGAAGACAACAATCGAGCCGACCACGTAGATGAGAACGTTGACAAGGAATTTCTCGAGCGTTGACGAGGGCGATGTGAATAAGGCCACACGGCCGTTTTTGCTCTTGAGGTTGCGGAATGACAAGGAAGCTACCACCATGAGGGCTATTGTTAACATAAAGAACACAGTCTTTTGGGGAACCATATTCATCAACGAACTGACAATATTATCGCTGATGGAATCGATGAAATTTCCCAGAATCATAATGACAGTGAGCAGGAGATAGATGCCCAGGATGCTGAACAGGATGGTGCGCCAGTTCTCTACTACTTCCTTACGCAGGGCGGCCGTGAAGCGGCTCCAGTTGAATATTTGATTGACGGTATTCATAGTAGTAATCATTTTGAGGCGGTGAATAATTGGTTGATAGCAACGGGATTCTGGAGCGTGGCGTTGAAGAGCATCTCCAGATCGACGGCGGTTTCCTCGCCGGGTTGTGCGGGTACGGCACCCAAGGAGCCCATGGGACTCTGAAGTACGAAGATGGGCTGGTCACCTTCACGCAACGGGCGGAAGGCCACGCGGTTCATCACTTCGGCAATGCCTGCATTGAGCAACACCTTGCTCTGGTCAATAATGACCACATGGTCAAGGATGTCACTGATGTCGCGCACCTGATGGGTCGAAATGAGCATCATCTTGTCGTCGGTCATGCCGGTGCTGACGAGTTTGCGGAACTGGCTCTTGCTGGGGATGTCCAGGCCGTTGGTGGGCTCATCCATAATCAGTGCTCGGGTGTTGGTGGCAAAGGCAAAGGCCATGAACACTTTCTTCTTCTGACCCATCGACAGGGCGTGCAACTTGGCGTTCATGTCACCACCCATATCGAAGATGTCCAGATAACGCTGCATGTCCTCCATGCTGAAGCGGGGATAGAACGGTGCGTTGATTTTCACATACTCCTTGAGGCTCAATCGCGGCAGCTCAAACTCCTCAGGTACCAGGAAAATGTCGCTCATCGTCTTGGGCAGACGGCGGCGAACGTTCTCACCTTCCATCAGCACTTCACCGCTTTGGGGGGTGAGCAGACTCGTCATCAGGTAGATCAGGGTGGACTTGCCGGCGCCGTTCTTGCCCAGCAGGCGGTCGAAAAGATCAACGCCTTTCTTTCTGTAGCTGAAGCTGATATCTTTGATTGTAAACATAATAGATAGATATTTTAATTGGTTAGTAAAATGACTTAACTAGTGTACTACTTAAATAGTACACCGCAAAGGTATAACAATGTATTTGAATAATCCAAATTCTTTAACATTTTTTAAGATTTTTCTTTTGGACAGTGACTGTTTTCCGTATCATCAGATCAAAGCGGCTTAGCATGAGGTATTATTTGATGAATAGTAAGTAATATAAGAATTGCGCCGCCTGGATTGCCCAGACGACGCAACGTCTTATCGATAGGAAGATTTTTTATCTGTTGCCGCCAAGCAGCATGTCGATGAGTGCGGTGAGGTCTTCGATACTAACCTTTTCGTCACCGTTCACGTTGGCTGCGAGCACATTGATGGCGCTTTCGTCACCACCCAGCAGGTAGTCGATGAGCGCTGTCACGTCGGCAATGCTCACTTCGCCGTCCTTGTCCACGTCGCCCATCTTGTAGTCACTCTCGCCGCCAGCCTCGTTGCTGAAGTACATATCCTGCACCTCGGCCAGTGGGATGGTTGCTGTGGTTTCGGCATTTGTGACATACACATTGTGAACTTCAGGTAGTTATAGGTCTCGGCGCTGGCCAGCATAGCCACCAGTGCGATCAGCATCGTTATAATCGTCTTTTTCATATTTCTCAATCTTTTTAATAATGATGTCATTGTTTATAACTACTTGAGAGATTACCAATTGGGACCCCAGCCGCCACCGCCGGAATAGGTCGAGAGGCTTACTTGTGAGCCGCCAGTAGCGCTGGTAGCGCCCTTACCGGTCCAGAAGGTAGTGCCGCCGAAGGTTACACCCGAGTAAAGTTTCGGCGTAGAGGGTGCTGTGACAACCATGGTTGTTGAACCACCTTGTCCGCCAGGTCCACCGGGGCCACCGGGGCCAAAGCCGCCGCCCTGTGACGAGATAGTGGGAACAAGAACTGCAAAGTCAACATTGCTGCCGTTATAGAGGGCATAGCGGGTGTTTGCGCTCACGCTACCCTGGTAGCACGTTTGACCCAGGCTTGCGCCACTTTCGATGGCACCCATGCTGCCACCGATAGCAATCAGGGCAGCTCCGCTCTGGATATAAACCTTGTAGCCACCCTCGCTGTTGGCGTCAAGACCTTCCTCGGCGCCGCAGCAGAATACGTGTCCGCCGCTCAGGTACATATTGCCATTGGAGTCGATAGCGTCATTGCCCGTGGCAACGGCATATACATAACCGCCCTTGAAGTACATGTGCATGGAACTGTTCAAGGCATCATCATAACTGGTCACCTCGATATAGCCACCATTGATGGTCATGATGTTCTTGGACTCGATGCCCTCGGCACCTTCGCCGCCAGTGGCGCTCACGGTGATGGTACCGCCATTGATGGTGATGTTGCCATCCACCTTGATGCCCTTGGGCGATGAGCGGCGGTCGCTGCTGCTCGTGCCGCCCCAGCCACCACTGCTCTGTCCGTAGCGGCTACCGGTGGTGCTCACGGTGATGTTGCCGTCGTTGATGATGAGCCAGCCGTCGATGCTCATGCCCTTGTCGCCGTTACCGGTGGCCTTGAGGTTGAAGGTACCGCCGTCGATGGTCACGTTGTTGTCACACTTGATGCCGGCGCTGGCACTGGTAGTCTGGTCGCTGGCCGTCTGGCCACCACCGCTCACGGTGCCGCTGATGTTGCCGCCCGAGATGTGCATGTTGCCTTCACACTTGAGTGCCTTGCTGGCAGGACCATTGATGTTGTAGGTAATGGTACCACCGGTAATCTCCATGTCATAGTCACTCTTGATACCGTGGTCATAGGTGTTGAGCGTCAGCGTGCCGTCGCTGATGAGGATGGTGCCCTCGCTGTGAACGCCCACGGCCTCGTCCTTGACGGTGGTGCACTTCATGCTTGCACCGTTCAGGATGAAGGCATAGTCGGCCTTGGCGCACTTCACGCTGCTGGTGTCAACGGTGCTGTAGGCCCAGTCACCGCCCGAGCAGTTGAGGTCGATGTTGCCGGCGGTAGCGGTCATCGTGCTGTCGCACTTCATGCCGCGGGCGCCGTTACCGGTCATGGTGATGTTCACGATGGCCTCAGCGCCATTAATGGTGAGGTTGCGGTCGCTGCCGATACCGGCGGGTTCCTTGATCTTGCTATCCTCTTCGTCCCAAACGGGAATACCCGTGTGCTTCAATGTCAAGGTGCCGCCCTGGATATCCACGTTGCCCTCGGCCTTGATGCACTTGGTGCCAGCGGCGCTGCCGTTGATGGTGAGCGTGCCGCCCTTGATCAGGACGTGGCCGTCAAGCTCAGGATCGGCAGTGTCCTCGGCATCTACTTGGATACCGTCGTCACCGCAGCTCTGGATATTGATGGTACCGCCGTTCATCTGGAAGTACTGTGTCACGTTGATGGCGTCGGCTACCGAGCTGATGATGTTGATGGTACCTACGGTTTTCTTCACCTCCATGTACTCGTTGCAGGCCAGCGCGTGCTTCTTGTTACCCGTGATGGTGAGCGTACCGCCCTTGGCAAACTCAGCGTGGCCCTTCACCAGGAAGGCGGCCTTCTTGGTATTGTTGGCGGCATCGGCCAGGGTGTTGGTCGTGCCGTCGGCAAGTTGCACGGCGATGCGCTTACTGTTCTGGATGTTGATGGCAGCGCTATCGGGGTTAACCAGGTTAACTCCGTTGAGCACAAGCGTCATCTTGTAGAAACCCGCATGGTAGAAGCAGCCGCTCGAGCTGGTGCCCTGCAGGGTGTAGGTGTACTCGGTGGCGACATCGGCGTCCTGCATGACGGCAACGCGCGCGCCCGTCACTTCGGCAGTGATGTGGTTGGCGATGTTACCGGCCACATAGACGTCGGCCACACTGTTGTTGTACTTGACGAGGACATTGTCGTCGGCAAACGTCTCGCTGGCGACCGTGACACTGTCCACATCGGCAAGGGTGAAACCCTTTTCAAGAACCGTGAGCAGGCTGGCCGAGCTATACGGCATCGTGCCCACCGATTCGGTGTTATAGGCCCAATGCACATGGCCCGTGTGTACCCACATGGTCTGCTGCGCATAGCCCATTACACCTGCCATAATAATCATGGCTGTCAATAGGATTCTTTTTTTCATAAATGTAAAACTTTTTGTTGTGTTTTAATAATAATTAAACATGATTTGGTGACACAAAACTATGCAAGAATATAAAAAAAAGCAAACCGGGGGACTGGGTTTTCAACCAATCCCCCGATAAAATCGGTGAACTCTGATTATGTGATGAAAAAACTACAGGCTTTCCAGATGGGTGATGGTCCTCAGCACGGTCAATGCGGCGCTCACGCTGGGAATGTTGCTGATGACGATGCTGCGGCGGCCGTTCTTCTGTCTGAAGTCACACCGTGTGGGATTACTGTAGACATAGTTAATGATGCGTCCGAATGCCGGTGACTGGTAATAGGCCTTGTTCTCCTCGCCCACCATGAACAGATGCATGCTGTGCTGGCGGATAACCAGTTTCTCGATGCCCAGGCGGCGTGCCGTGCGTCTCAGGGGCACGATACGGATCAGTTCGCTCGCCATCTCGGGAATTCGGCCGAAGCGGTCCACCATCCTTTCCTCAAAGGCCTCGACCTGATCGTCGGTCTCCATGTTGTCAAGTTCACGGTACAGGGTGATGCGCTCGTTCTCCTGAGGCACATAGCTGGCGGGGAACATCAGTTCCAGGTCGGTGTCGACAACGCAGTCGGTGACAAATTCGGAGCCTCCGTCGAGTCCGTCCTCTCCGTTACCTCCGTCCCCTGCGGCAAATGTTGAAGCAAATTCCTCAGTCCGCAGCTCGGTGACGGCCTCCTTGAGCACCCGCTGGTAGGTTTCATAACCCAGGTCGGCAATGAAGCCGCTCTGTTCGGCACCCAGTAGGTTGCCTGCACCGCGGATGTCCAGGTCTTGCATGGCAATCTGGATGCCCGCTCCCAGGTCGCTGAAGCTCTCGATGGCTTGCAAGCGGCGGCGTGCGTCGGTGGCCAGCGGTTTGCCGGGGGGCACAAGCAGGTAGCAGAATGCCTTGCGGCTGCTGCGGCCCACGCGGCCCCTGAGCTGATGCAGGTCGCTCAGGCCATAGCGGTCGGCGTTGTTGATGATGATGGTGTTGACGTTGGGCATGTCGATGCCGTTCTCGATGATGGTTGTCGAGAGCAGCACGTCATAATCATGGTTGCCAAAGTCGATAATCACCTGCTCCAGGCGCTCGGGTGGCATCTGGCCGTGACCCACAACCACACGGGCATCGGGCACGACGCGGTGGATCATGTTCTCCAACTGTTCCAGCTGTTCGATGCGATGGTTGACAAAGAAGACCTGCCCGTTGCGCGACAGTTCGAAGTTGATGGCCTCGGCGACGATGTCGTCATTGAGGGTGCCCACCGTGGTGAGGATGGGGTAGCGGTTGGCGGGTGGTGTGGTGAGTGTGCTCAAGTCGCGGGCGCCCATGAGCGAGAACTGCAACGTGCGGGGGATGGGCGTGGCGCTCATGGTCAGGGTATCGACGTTGAGCTTCATCTGCTTGAGTTTGTCCTTGACGGCTACGCCAAATTTCTGCTCCTCGTCCACTACGAGCAGGCCCAGGTCGTGGAACTGCACGGTCTTGCCGATGAGCTTGTGGGTACCGATGAGGATGTCGATTTTGCCTTCCTTGAGGTCTGCGAGAATCTGTTTCACCTCTTTGGGCTTGCGGGCGCGGCTCAGGTAATCCACCCTGACGGGGAAGTCCTGCAGGCGCTCCTTGAAGGTGCGGTAATGCTGGAACGCCAGCACGGTCGTCGGCACGAGCACGGCGGTCTGCTTGCCGTCGGTGGCGGCCTTGAAGGCAGCGCGCACGGCAATCTCGGTCTTGCCAAAGCCCACGTCACCGCAGATGAGGCGGTCCATAGGCTTCTCGCTTTCCATATCGGCTTTGACGGCCTGTGTCGCCGTCAGCTGGTCGGGAGTGTCCTCATAGATGAACGAGGCCTCCAGCTCCTGCTGCAGGTAGCCGTCGGGGGTATAGGCAAAGCCTTTCTGCTCGCGTCGGGCGGCATACAGGCGGATAAGTTCGCGGGCGATATCCTTCAGGCGGCTCTTGGTGCGCGATTTGATCCTTGCCCAAGCGTTGCTGCCCAGACGGTTCAGTCGGGGAGCCTCGCCCTCCTTGCTGCGGTACTTCGACAATTTGTGCAGCGAGTGGATGGAGACATAGGCCTCGTCGCCGTTCAGGTAGGTGAGCTTGATCATCTCCTGTGGCGTGCCGTTCATCGAGGTGCGTATCAGTCCGCCAAAACGGCCCACGCCCAGGTCCTCATGGACGATATAATCGCCCTTCTCTATCTGGTTGAGCTCCTTGAGTGACAACGCCAGTTTGCCCGAACGGGCGCGGTCGCTCTTGAGGTTATACTTATGGAAACGGTCAAATATCTGGTGGTCGGTGAACACACACAGCTTCAGGTCCTCGTCAACGAAGCCCTCGTGAATGGTCCTCAACACGGACTCGAAGCGGATTTCATCGCCGCGGTCTTCAAAGATGTTGTGCAGGCGCTCAATCTGCTTGGCGCTGTCGCTCAAGATGATGAGGCGGTATCCTTTGGCAAGGAAATCGGTGAACGACTGGCCTATGAGGTCAAAATTCTTATGGTAGATGCCTTGTGGCTTGCAGTGCAGGGTCAGGCGCTTGACACCCTTCTCGGCGGGTGCCTCTCCGTTGACCAGGGCGATGCGTCGCAACGCGTGCAGCCGCTTGACAAACAAGTCGGGATCGACCACCTTGGCGGTCGCCTGGGTGTCGCCTTCGTCGGCGATGAGAGCGCTTGCCGACATCCCTTCCTGGGCTATCTCACCGATGCGGGATGTGAGCCAGCGTTCGCTGCGGCACAGCACAATGGTGTCGTCACCGATGTAATCGAGCAGTGACACGTTGTCCCCACGGCTACCGTCCGATGAACTGTTGTTGAGGATGCTCACCTGGTCCAGACGCTCCTCACTCAGCTGGGTCTCGACGTTAAAGGTGCGTATCGAGTCGATATCGTCGCCCCAGAAGTCGATGCGGTAGGGCAACTCGTTGCTGTAGGAGAATACGTCGAGGATGGAGCCGCGCACGCTGTACTGTCCTGGTTCATAGACATAATCGGTCGCGGTGAAGCCCAACTCACGCAGCCTTGCGGTGATTTCGCTTAAGTCGGCGGTGCCGCCTGTACGCAACTGCACGGTGCTGGCCTCCACATCCTCGCGGCGGCGTACGCGCTCGGCCAGCGCCTCGGGATAGGTGACCACCCAGCGCACTTCGGGGTCGTCATACCAGCGGTTGAGCACCTCGGTACGCAGAATCTCGTTGGGGGCATCCACCTGGCCGTACTTAATGTCACGCTTGTAGCCCGACGGGAAAATCAGCACTTGCTTGTCACCCGCAATCTGGCACAGGTCGTTGTACATATACCCCGCCTCGTCCAGGTCATTGACAACAATCAGGTAGGGACAATCCCGCTGCGGCAGCTGCGCCAGCAGCATCGCCGCGCTGGAACCCGCCAGCCCGTCAATCACGGCATTACCGCTGCCGCCAATCAACTTCTTGACAGCAGCAACCCGGGCCTTCCCGTTAAACGCCTCACACAATTCCCGTATCTCCATCCCCAACTATAGGTTATTTCTTTTTCTTTTTCTGGCTGGGTTTGGACTTGAGGTGGAGGATGCGGGCATATTCGCCGGGGGTATTGAACATCTCTTGGGCCTTGTCGAGGAACTCGTCGTCCTTGATGCTGTGTTGGACTTGGCCTCGCTGGTAGTAGAGGCGGTCCATGATTTCTTGGCCAAGGAGATAGGAGATATCACGGCGGTGCAGGTCCAGATCGTGGTCCAGGTCGTGCTTGAGCAGGGCCTCGAGGCGGTCAAACTGGGCACTGGTGGAGTCGTTCATGTAGCCCTCGGTGGTCGCGGTCTTGCGCAGGGCGGCAAGCTGTTGCTCACACACCTTGTCATACTCAAACTTGTCGGCGTTGATAAAGGCTTTGAACTCGTTGAAGATATCATCGGTCACTTGGAAATCGGCAGGATTGGCGATTTCGTTGCCGTGCTCGGCCACATACTTGGTGGCAAAGTCAAAGTCCCAGTGGTCACGCATGATGTTATAGACGATGCGCTTGAGCTCGCGGGGTTCCACCTTCAGGTCAGGCTCGATGCCGCCACCCTCTCTCACCTCACGGCCGTGGGCAGTGTGGAAGACGCGGGCCGTGCTGTCGGTCGTGGTCTTCTTGTAGGAACCGTCGGCATTGCGATTGCCGTAATCGACCTCTTGAATGAGGCGGCCGCTGGGGATGTAGTACTTGGCGATGGTGACCTTGAGCATTCCGTCATAGGGGAGGCTGCGGGTAGATTGCACCAGACCCTTGCCAAACGAGCGTGTTCCGATGATCACGGCACGGTCCAGGTCTTGCAGTGCGCCGGCAGTGATTTCGCTGGCACTGGCCGAACCGCCGTCGATGAGAACAACCAGAGGAATGTTGGTGTCAACAGGATCGACAGTGGTCTTGTAGATGCGCTCGCTCGACTTGTCGCGGCCGCGCATCTGCATCACTTGGGTGCCTTTGGGGACAAAGCAGCCCACAATCTGGATTGCGCCCTCGACGATACCGCCGCCATTGCTGCGCAGGTCGAGCACGATGTTCTTGACCCTAGGGTCCTTTTTCAGCTCGATAAGGGCGTCGCGCACCTGCTGGGCCGACTTCTCGTTAAAGGTTGTCAGGTCAATATAACCGATATTGTCGCGCGTCACGCCGTAGTAGGGCACAGGGTTGACGCTGATGGTCTCGCGGTTGAATGAGAAAGTCTTGATGCTGTCCTCGTCATAGGGGCGCACAACCGTTACCGTCAGGTGGGTGTTGGCCTGGCCCTTGAGGTGCTTGCTCACCTGGTCGCTGCTCCAGGTGGCGGTGCTGTCACCGTCAATCATGATGATGCGGTCGCCCGAGCGCAATCCCGCGCGGGCCGCTGGACTTCCCTCGTAGGGGCCGCTGATGTAGACGCCCTTCTTGCCATCGATGGTGCGTTCCATCAGGTAGCTGCCGATACCGCCATACTCACCCGTGCTCAGGGTCATGAACTCGTCGGTCTCCTTGGCGGGGATATACTCGGTATAGGGGTCGATTTCGTCGAGCATCGCGTTGATGGCGTTTTCGATGGTCTTCTGGGCATCGATCGTATCTACATAGAACGTGTTCAACTCCTTGTACAGGGTATTGAAGATGTCCAGGCTGCGTGCCACAGCGGCGTCATCGTTGACCACCTTGTCGGTGTCGGCAAGGGCGGCAGGGGCAGCAAGGCTCATGGCCACACATCCCCATGCGAGATATTTGAGCGTCTTTTTCATTTTTTATAATGTATTTGGCTGCGAAAATACTACTATTCCACGAATATTGGCCGATTTAGGGGCCTAAAAAACCTTTATTACACGAAATTTTTCAAGTTTTTTCATTTTTTTATTGCACAGTTCAATTATTGGCACTATCTTTGCACCGCATTTTTCGGCAAACGCTTCTTTAGCTCAGTTGGTTAGAGCATCTGACTGTTAATCAGGGGGTCCTTGGTTCAAGTCCAAGAAGAAGCGCAACATAATAGATAGATATTTAAGAGAGGAATGCTTCTTTAGCTCAGTTGGTTAGAGCATCTGACTGTTAATCAGGGGGTCCTTGGTTCAAGTCCAAGAAGAAGCGCCAGAGACGAGACTGCGTGAGCAGCCTCGTTTTTGGTTTTTATGGAAAAATGACTTACCTTTGCCCAATCAATCATTAATTATTGAATCGATATGGAAAACATACTCAGTGCATTGAGTGACTGGATTGTGGCCGCCAGCGACGCTGTGTGCGGCTATCCTGAGTTTTTTCTGCTGATAGGCGGCGGATTGTTCCTGTTCATTTTCTCGGGCGCGGTGTCTATCAAGCGCTTGCCGTGGGCTCTGCGTGCCCTGCGTGACAAGCAGGCCAGCGACAGCGGTAAGCAATCGGGCCAGATCAGTTCGGTGCAGGCCTTGTTGAGCGCCATCGCCGCTACAGTGGGCATGGGCAACATCGCGGGTGTTGCCATCGCGTTGTCGATAGGCGGCCCGGGCACTGTCTTTTGGATGTGGGTGAGCGCCCTGGTGGGCATGTCAACCAAGTTTTTTGAGGGTTCCCTTTCAATTATGTATAAGGGGCGCGACAGCGCCGGTGAGGTGCAGGGTGGCCCCATGTATATTATCACCAAGGGGTTGGGCGAGAAGTGGAAACCGCTTGCCGTGGCGTTCTCGATATTCGGCCTCGTGGGCACGTTGTGCTTCATGCAGGCCAACCAGCTGGTCGAGTCGGTGACCACGGTATTCACCACACCCATGGGCATTGAGAACACGCTGACGCTGCGTTTCATCATGGGCCTGATTATGGTGGCCATCGTGGGAGCCGTGATACTGGGCGGCATCAAGCGCATCGCCCTGTTCGCCTCGCGCATCGTGCCTGTGATGGTGGTTCTCTACCTCATCATGGTGCTGGTTATCATGGCGATGAATTTCAGGGAGATTCCTGGTGTGTTTGGACAGATTTTTGAGGGTGCCTTCGATATGCGTGCGGGCTTTGGCGCGTTTGCCTATGTCGCCTTGACGGGCGCCAGGCGTGCCGCCTTTGTCAACGAGGCTGGTGTGGGTACCGCCTCGATGATGCACGGTGCCAGCAAGAACACCGACCCCATCCGCGAGGGCCTCATCGCCATGCTTGGCCCGGCTATCGATTCGGGCCTGGTGTGCACCTTGACATCGATTCCCATCATCATCGCCGGTAACTATGTGGGTCTGACTGACCCCAAGGGCCTGTATGTCGCCCTGGGTGCTTGGGGCCAACTGCTGCCCGGCATCGGTCATCTGCTGCTGATGGCAATCGTCTTCTTCTTTGCCTTCTCGACGATGTTCTCCTATAGTTACTATGGCCAGAAGTGCACCAACTATCTATTTGGCGCACACAATGTCAAGTGGTACAATTACTATTATCTGGCAATGATTGTTGTTGCGGCAATGATTCCGCTCAAAGTGATGGTCAGCATCATGGACCTCGCCTTTGCTTTGATGGCCCTGTGCACCATGTTCACCATCATTGCACTCTCGCCACGAGTCAAGAGGCTGATGCGTGACTATTTCAAAAAATAGGATACGAACTTACTGCACGGTACGGGCAAAGTGCACCATCTTGATGGCCGCCTCGGCCGCCTCGGTGCCCTTGTTGCACAGCGCGCCGCCAGCACGGTCCAGTGCCTGCTGGAGGTCATCGGTGGTGAGGACACAGAAGATGATGGGCACCTGCTGTGTGGCGTTGAGGAAAGCGCATCCCTGCGTCGCGTTGTCGCAGACGTAGTCGAAGTGGGGCGTGCCGCCGCGGATCACGCAGCCTATCATGATGACGGCATCGTAGCGGCCCGTGCGGGCCATCTGGGCTGCGCCGAAGGTGAGTTCGACAGTGCCGGGCACATAGGTCACGTTGATGTCTTCATATCCCTCCTTCTTAAACAGGTCCAGGGCGCCCTGGAGCAATGCCCCAGTGACCTGGTTGTTCCATTCGGCACAGACGATACCCACGGTGAGTCCTTCCACGTGGGGCAGGGTATGGAGGGCGTTGGAACCCTCCGCTTTATTCAATTGGGTTGACATGACAATTATTTATAGGCAATGAGATAGCAGTTGGCCCAAAATCGGCATCATTTTTTTGAACTACAAATTTCACTAATTATATATATGAGGCTTGAGCGCGTTTAATTCGTGCAATTTGTGATTTTAACCCGTTAATGGGTCTGCATCTGTATCGTTTCTTATTTTAATTCGTTGGGGAAGCGGGCGTTGGTGGTGATGAAGTCCACGCCCATAGCCTTGACACGTTCAAAGTCCTCTACACGGTCCACAGTCCAGACGTTGACTTTCAGGCCAGCGGCGTGCATGGCGTCTACGGCCTCCTTGGTGACGATAGTGTGGACAACGTCCAAGTCCATTTTATACTGCTTGCACCACTCGACCCACTCCATGATGGTGCCGTCTTCGTCACCGGCGAGCACCTGAACGGTGATGTCGGGGTAATGGCGGTGAATGAAGTCCACCACACCAGGCATGAACGAGATGATGACCACGCGGTCACTCAGACCCTTCTGGTCGATGAGGTTGATGAGGGCAGGAATGCCGTCAAACACTGGCTCGTTCTCGGCCTTGGTGTTGCTGTGGATGGTGGTGCACACCTTGACCTCTACAACGGGTACCACGTTGTACTCCTTGCAGATGTCCAGGAATTCGCCCAGGGTGCAAGGCGTGCCGGCATAGGTGACACCATGGCGCTTGCTGGTGAGGCGGGTCGACAGGATGGCCTCGGTTGTCATGTCGGCTATCTTGGTCTCGGGACCGCCCAGGCGCTTGTAGTTGTCGTCGTGGCTGACCACAAATGTGCCGTCACCCGTCACGCGGATGTCACACTCCAGACCCCATGCGCCGGCATTGGCTCCGTTAATAAATGCGGCACGGGTGTTCTCGACGCCCCATTGCGATCCACGGTGCCCGACGATAAGCTGGGCTTGCATATTCAGTGTGCCCACAATCACGAGGGCAGCGGTAAAAATACTCTTGAGCAATGTCATGATGTTCACGTTTTTATTCTTGTTATTGAGTAGGTCTTGAATCTCGTGTACCTCGGCTGTGGCATCCAGACGCTGGGCCAGGGGCAGCAGCGAGCGCAGGAGTTGCTCGGCGGCGGCTCGACGGTTGATGAGCCTCATCAGCGCCTTGGCGAGCCCGATGGAGAGCTGCAGGTCGCGGTGTCCCATCTTCTCACCGAGTTTCTTCTGGTAACGCAGTGCCTTGGTGTAATACTTGACGGCATTGCGGCCGTTGCCCATCTCGAGCATGATGTCACCCTCCTTACCCAGAGTATCCACCAGATTGGACATGGCGGTGCGTGTGGCATTGGTGTCACCGCTGTTCAGTTCGCTCATGTAGAGTTCGCTGGCGCTCTGGTAGTGGGCAAGGACATTCATCTGCTTGGTTTTGGACTTGATGACCTCGGTCGAGGCTTCGACGGCCATGAGAAGCATGGCCGAGAAACGCGCCTCGTTGCGCTTGGCAAGCCGTTCGAGCAGTTGCTGAGCCTTGGTCAGCTCCTTGACGGCACGGCTGTTGTCGCCCATCTGGTGGTGGGCGAGCGCCAAGTTAAAGAGCAGGGATGCGACAATAGCATGGAAATCCTCGGTTTTCTTCCCCTGGTGGTCGTTGAGCTCGAGCAACGCGCTCTCGGCAGCACCGAGAGCCAGTGACGGGTTGCCCTCATTGATGAGCAGCGCCATGCGGGTGAGCCATAGCCATGCTGCATACAATACGGGTAATTCCTGCACACGGTCGTCGTCATAGAGGATGGACTCGATGAGCTGGTCGGCCTCAAGGTCGCGCTGGTTGGCGATGAGGTACTCGGCATAGCACATCTCCATCTCGATGACAATACCCTGATCCAGCCCTTTGCTGGAAGGCATGGTGCCGCTCGTGGTCATTTGGGCTCGAGCGATGGTCATGTCGTTCTTGAGACGGGGCAGGGCGACTGTGATGGGCAGGGAGTTCATTGTTCAGGGAGGGGATAACAGAGAATAGATGCTAAATGACTGTCAGGTTAATATTTGGTACCCTTGGCGACACTGCCCAGGTAACCGCCGTGATGGCGCAGGGCATAGTCCTCACGGGTGAAGCCGGTGGCGCGCATGGTGTTGACCACGAGCACATCGCCGATGACGGTCATCACCGTGGTCGAGGTGGTGGGTGTCAGGCCCAGAGGGCACACCTCCTGGGTATTGCCTGTCCACAGGCAGATGTCGGCTAAGTGAGCCAGCTCACTGTCCTTGTTGCCGGTGATAACAACAATCTTGAGCTGGGGGTACAGGTTGTGTGCGAGTGAGACGAGGGCGCAGATTTCGTTGGTGCGGCCCGAGTTGGAGAGCAACAGAAGCACGTCGTGGGGTTGTACCACACCCAAGTCGCCATGCTGTGCCTCGCTGGGATGGAGGAAGATGGCAGGAATACCCGTCGAGGAGAAGGTGGTGGCAATGTTGTCGGCAATCTGGCCACACTTGCCCATGCCCGAGGTGACGAGTTTGCCCCCCTCGTGCTTCACTTGCTCGACTATCAGATTGACGGCCTCCTCGTAGGCGTCGGTCACGGGTATGTTAAGGACGGCCTTGCTCTCGGCCTCCAGTATCTCTTGCATTGATTGTTTTACGTTCATATTAGAATTGGTATAAGATGTTTAGAACGTGCAAAGGTACGAAATAGTTTTTAGTTTTCAGTTTCCAGTTTTCAGTTTTTGGGGAGCAAGGGTGGTTTTATGTTTTTTTTGTTGTATTTTTGTGCGATTGAATAGTAATAGCATCCTAAAAAAGATAGAATTATGATGAATTGGGAACACTTGAAACAACAATATAAACGCTTTAAGGAGTGGCAGCGTCATCCGATAGAATATCACATGAGCGATGCTGAGCACCTTTGTCAGAACTGCGGATGCACTTTCACGGGCAACTTTTGCCCATGCTGTTCCCAGAAGGCGGGCATTGGCCGCATCAATTGGGCGAGCGTCCATCAGGGTGTGATGGACATCTGGGGATTAGGGACCCGCTCACTGATTTATAGCCTGTGGCAATTACTATTACGCCCGGGGCACATCATTGATGATTACATCAGCGGTAAACGCCAGATGAGTTTCCCGCCAGTGAAGATGCTGTTTATCTTGACATTATTATACTCGTTTGTTGTCTATTGGCTCCTTCCAATTTTCATTGACTTCAATGTTGACAGTCAGGCACTAAGAGCTATGGGCGACTATGCTACATGGCAACAAAGTCATTATAGTTGGGTAATGTTGATTATGGCGGTCATGGCGATTATTCCCACATGGTTGTTGTTCCGTTATTCTCCTCGCAATACCCGCCATAGCCTACCTGAAGGCTTTTTTATCCAGGTGTTCCTGTCTATAATCATGGTATTGTGTGCCTTTTTGGTGATTCCACTGCTTGTGTTCGATTATAACTTGACGAGTCTTGTCTCGTTTGTAGTCACGATGATATACTATATTATCGTTTACAAGTATTTGTTCGGTTATGGGTTGTGGGGCACCTTCTGGCGCCAGAGTGTGGTCATCTTAGTTATCCTGTTATGGGGAAGTGCGCTGATTTATGGTCTGTTTGACATCAAGGTCGAGTGGTTAGTCAACAAAAAACTGACACCAGAGCAAAATGTAGAGAATAGATCCATGCTTGTGGTCGGCTTTCTGATTTATTCATTTATTATTCTTGCAGTCGGCTTAATCATTAACTATTTTTCTACAAGAAAAGCCAGACGCAAGGCAAATATTGAAGCGAATGCTGACCCTAATTCAGGGGGTGAATGATGGCACACGCCCAGCGATAATCACTCATGGCCCTCATAGGCCACGATGGCGTCACGCCACACCTTGGGGAGCGGTGAAGGCTGGTTGGTTTCGGGATCCAGGTTGACCATCACGGTGGCACAGGTGGCTTTCAACTCGCGTGTGTCGCTGTTGATGAGGTGCTGCAGCAGCGTCAGACTCTTGTTGCCCAGGTGTGCACACTGGGTGAGCACTTCGACAGGCTCCTGGAAGACTGTGGAAACCAGGAACGAGCAATTCACGTTGGCGATGACGATGGCAGGACGGCACCAGTTGATGTCGGCATCGACCTCAAGGCCGGCAAAGTATTCGGTCTTGGCCAAGTCAAAGAATTGGAAATAGATGGAATTGTTGACGTGGCCCAGGGCGTCGATGTCGTTGAAACGCAGTTGTACCTTGGTGGTGCGCTTGAAGGGATATTGGGCTTCGATGCTGTGATTCATATTTTAGTTTAAAGTTTAGAGTTTAGAGTTTAAAGATGACATCCGCATTTCGAGATGTTCTGGAAATGATAGATGATCTGGATTATTTAAAGATGATTTCACTGATGATGTCCCTCCCCAGGGCCTCGTTGATGCGCGCGATGATAGTGGCCCGGTTGAGCATGAGTTCCCCCTTGAGCGATGCCGAGGAGAGGTGGACCGTCATCACGCCGTCCTTGACGTAGCGCTTGATGGTGTAGCGGTTGATGCCGTCACCCACGATTTGGGGCCAGAGGGCGCAGGCACGGTGCTCATCGAGGGCGACATCAAGGTTCTCCTTCTTGAGCAAGTCGTTGATGATTTGGCCGATGTTGCGGGCCTCGGTACGTTTCATGCTGTTTCTCCTCCTTTCATGATGGTGATGGCACCGTTCTCGACGTGCATCAGGCAGTGCCCGCCGCCGTGTCGGGCAACGATTTCGTCGAGATGGGTGCGATTGGTGTCGGTGATGAAAATCTGACCGAAACGGTCACTGGACACGACATCCACAATGCGTTCCACACGGTTGGCGTCGAGCTTGTCAAATATGTCGTCAAGCAGGAGGATGGGCACTGCGGGATTGTTGGCCTTGAGGAAGTCAAACTGGGCAAAACGCAGGGCAATGGTGTAGGTTTTGCACTGACCCTGGCTGCCCGTGCGGCGCATGGGATAGTCGTCGAGCATGAGCTCGATGTCGTCACGGTGGATGCCACGGGTGGTGTATCCCAGTATCATGTCGCGCTCGCGTGTCGCTGTCAGATGCTCGAGCATGCTGCCCTCGTTGAGGTGACTCTTGTAGTGCAGACTGACGGTCTCGCCATCGCCCGCAACGGCATTGTAGTAGTGCATGAAGATGGGCATGAACTGCTCCACCCACTGGCTGCGGCGACGATGAATCAAGGAGGCGTGGATAGACATGGCCTGCTCGACGGTCTCATAGAGCAATGGATCGCGCATTTCCTTCTTGATCATGGCATTGCGCTGCTCAACGGCCTTGTTGTAGCGGATGAGGGCGTCAAGATACTCGCTATCGTTCTGGGCGATGATAAGGTCCATGAACCGTCGTCGTTCCTCACCGCTGCCGCGCACCAGATCCCAGTCCATGGGCGAGACCATGACCACGGGCAATAGGCCGATGTGTTGGCTCAGGCGCTGGTACTCCTTGCCGTCACGGCGCACGACCTTGCGCTTGCCGCGCTGCAGGGCGACGCTGATTTCCAGCGGGGACTCCTGCCGGGTATAACAGCCCTGGAGCATCATGTAGGATTCGCCGTGGCGGATGACGGCGCTATTGTCACCCGTCGCTGCATAGGAGCGGCACATGCTCAGGTAATATATCGCGTCGAGCACGTTGGTCTTGCCCTGGCCGTTGTTGCCAATCAGGCAATTCAGCTTGGGCGAGAACTCCAGCCGGGCCTCATCGATGTTCTTGTAGTTGACTATGGTGGCGGTATTCAGTGTCATGATGCAAAGGTAGTGCAAATTCCATGATTTTTGATGATAGGACAGGAATTAATTGTTACCTTTGTCATCGTGATGGAATTATTGAAATTGGATTTTGCGAGACCCGTCGAGGGCGTGGAGGCCTTTTCGACGACGCGTGGCGAGGTGGATGGGCGCAATGCCTATTCGGGTGTGAACCTGTGTGACTATGTGGGCGATGATGCCTTGCGCGTGCTTGACGCCCGCATCACGCTGGCAATGCAATTGGGCGTTGACCTGGATGACCTCATCATGCCGCGGCAGACCCACTCCTGCCGTGTGGCGGTAATCGACGAAGCATTCCGCTCGATGGATATCGACAAGCAGGAGTCCGCGCTTGAGGGCGTTGACGCGATTGTGACATCCCTGCAGGGGGTGGTCATCGGGGTGAATACCGCCGACTGTGTGCCCATTGTCCTGGTCGAAGGGCAGGCAGGTGTCATTGCTGTGGCCCATGCGGGTTGGCGTGGTACAGTGGGACGTATTGCCGAGGCCGTTGTGAAGGAGATGTGCCGCCAGGGAGCAAGCGCCAGCCGCATCCAGGTGGCCATGGGACCCAGCATCTGCCAGGAGTGCTTTGAAGTGGGCGACGAGGTGGTGGATGCATTCAGCAAGGCGCGATTTGACCTCAATGCCATTGTCCAGCGTAACCCTGCCACGGGCAAGGCCCATATCGACCTGCGTGCAGCAAATCGGGCCGTCCTCATCGATGCAGGCGTCCCATCAAGTCAAATCGTCCTGTCGCAACACTGTTCCCGCTGCGAGCACGACCGCTTCTTCTCGGCCCGCCGTCTCGGCATCCACAGCGGCCGCACCTTCACCGCAATTATCAGGCAATAGAAAAAAGTGTGACAAAAAGAACCGTCCCTTTTGTCACACTTTTTGTGGTGTCGTTAAAATTTACAGGGTGGCGTCGCTCTCCTGGAAGGTGGTGGCGCGGCGCACGTCGCCGGTCTCGTAACCAAGCTTGAACCACTTCATGCGCTGTGCGCTGGTACCGTGGGTGAAGCTTTCGGGCTGTGCGTAGCCCTGCGAACGCTTCTGCAGGTAGTCGTCACCGATTTTCTGAGCGCAGTCGATGGCCTCACGCAGGTCCTGGTCGCTGATTGAACCGAACATCCTGCTCTCGTAATGTGCCCATACGCCTGCATAGAAGTCGGCCATCAGCTCGAGGCGCACACTATACTTGTTGGCATTGGTCTGGTTGGTGGCCTGCATGCGCTGGTGCGCTTTGTCCAGGGTACCCATCAGGTACTCGATGTGGTGACCCACCTCGTGGGCAATAACGTAGGCTTTGGCAAGGCTGGAATTGTCACCTTTGACACCCAGTTGCCTATCCATGGTCTGGAAGAACGACAGGTCAAGGTAAACCTTCTGGTCACCCGAGCAGTAGAAGGGGCCTACTGCAGCGTTTCCCTGACCGCAGGCGGTGCTGGTTGTACCGGTGTAGAGTACCAATGTGGGTGCGGGATATTCCCCGATGCCATACTGCCTGAATATTTCAGACCAGATGTCCTCGGTGCTGGCAATCACCTGTTTGGAGAATGTTGCCAGTTCCTGTTCCTCCTCGCTGAACTCTCCTTGCTGGATAGTCTCGTTCTGGAGTCCAATGTTTCCAGCTTGTTGTAACACATCGCCGATGTTGCCACCCATCAGTAGGGTGATTAATCCGGCGATAATCAGTCCGCCGATGCCACCCAGACCAATCTTGGTTCCGGTGCCCATGCCGCGGCGATCCTCAACGTTGGTGCTTTCGCGTCTTCCTTCAAGTCTCATAGTGATAATGCTATTTTTAAGTTATTAATGTTCTCTCTAAAGTGTGCAAATGTAATGATTTTTTTTATAATTGGTCCAGATTCCTTTATTTTTCTTCAAAAAATCATTGAGAAATCTAATCATGATGTGTTTTTGCTTTCTTCATGTGATGTCTAACGAAGTTGATGAATAGTCATCCCACCACGAGAGAAAGTGACTTGTAAAAAAGAAGGAGGGTTCCAAAAGATGGCCCTCCCCCTTATGATTAACGTTTCTGTCCGGTTATAATCTAAGTCCTAATGACAGAGCAAGGTTATGCTCCTTGGATGTTCTGTTCATCTGATAACTTTCAATCCGGCATTTCTGGAATGTGTATTGAATACCTATCTCAAATCTGCCAAACGCGTAACCAATAGTCGGTGATGCAAAGAAGCCGCCTTTGTACATCTTGTCACCTGGAACAAACGAGTGGCCTACTTTGGCATCGATGAAAGGCGAGATGCTGCCATTGTGGGTATAGAAACGGATATTGCCATAAACAGGTACATATACAAATTCTGAATGAAAGACATATTTGCCTGCAGCGCCGGCACCGATGAATAACTGGGGAAGTATCCGGCAGCCCAGAGTTAACGATCCGCCAGCAAAGTAGCATCCGTCATCAATATCATCGTGCTCGGGAACCATGTAGCCTCCGAATGCATTAAAATAGCCTTCAAATTTTGCTCCGCTGAAGTTGAATTTAGGCGTTGGGATGAAGACTTTTTTAGCTTCTCCGCTACCAGTGGGGTTAATGCTTTGGCCAACTGCTGTAGCTGCGGCAACGGCATTGTCCCACACCGACGCGGGAACCGAATGATAGTTCTTGTAGTGGGCGGGGTGGCCTGTGACAGTGATGGATGTGATCTTGGGTCTCTTGAACAGTGAACCGTTGTCCTTGGTGATGACATATTGTGCATCAACAAGCACATCTGCATTGTTGTGAGCTGCCAGGACCTCGGCTTCGGCGGCGCGCTTCGCGTTCTCTTCACCTCCTCGCAGGATCTCATCAGACGGATGTATCGTGTGAGTCACGCGTTCGGGTGACACCTCCAGGTCGGCGATGGTAAGAGAATGGATATCGGCTTTCGTCTTGAGCGTCGAAGCCGTCTTTACCATTCCGGCAGTGGTGCATGATGACAGGAACAACAATAATGCTCCTGTATATAGGGTTGATAATTTCATGATTGATAGTAAACGATTAGATGATTAGTCGTGCTTATTAAGCTGTCGCTTACTTATTCAGGGAGCGGTAGTTGGTGTACTTTGCGGGATGACCGGTGACAGTGATGGACTCAATCTTACTGTCCTTATACTCCAGCACATATTCCAGGTCTACCAGCACATCTGAGTTACCGTATTGTAATAATGCCTCATGTACAGCCGCATTGATGACATTCTTCTCACCGCCTCTCTGAATAGCCTCTGTCGGTCTCATGGTGTAGGAAATGCGGGTCTCGCTCACGACAAGATCGGCAGTGGTGGCGGTTTGTAACTGAGAACGGGTGTCGATAGCCGTTGCTGTGTAGGTTTTCATTGATGTGGAGCAGGATGCTGCCATAATGGCAACTGCAGCGATAAGAAATAATTTTTTCATTTTAGTTTAAGATAATGGGGGGTCTTGGGTTGAGGTTTTAAAAATCATAGAAAGGGTCAAGACCCATTCCCGCTTTCATGACTATTGAATCTAATTGCAAAGTTACCATTTCTTAACAAAAAGCCCGAGGAATTTCACGTTCTTTAATTTGTGTTTAAATAAATTAACAGAACGTGCGATATTGTGTTTTTCGTGTGGAATGTATGACCATGAGAAGGTTGCCTGAGCAACTTTTGCAATCGTTTTCGAGCAGATGGATATAAAAAGTGAGTGAAAAACGGGCTTATTTGAGAGTAAAATTGTACTTTTGTAGTCATCACCATCAATTTAATAACTGACCATTATGAGAAAGAGAAAGAATCTTGCAATCATCAATGATGATCCCTGGCTGGAGCCTTATAGCGACGCCATCAATGGACGTCATCAGGACGCTGTGAACAAGATAGAAGAGCTGACGGGTGGCACGGGTAATCTTGTGGAGTTTGCCAACGCTTATAACTATTATGGCCTGCACCGCACAAGCGAGGGCTGGGTATTCCGCGAATGGGCACCCAATGCGACCGAAATCTATCTCGTGGGCCAGTTCAACGATTGGCGCGAGTGTGCTCCCTATCGCCTCAAGCGTCTCGAGGACGGCAACTGGGAGATTGTGTTGCCCGAGCGCGCGATGCGCCACGGCGACCTGTACAAGTTGCGTGTCCACTGGCAGGGTGGGGAAGGCGAGCGCATTCCGGCATACGCCACCAGAGTGGTTCAGGATGAGAAAACTTACATTTTCTCGGCCCAAGTGTGGGCGCCCGAGACTCCCTATGAGTTCAAGATCAAGAAGTTTACACCTAATGTTAAGCCCTTGCTCATCTATGAGTGCCACATCGGCATGGCTCAGAACCGCGAGGGTGTGGGTACCTATGAGGAGTTCCGCGTCAACGTGTTGCCTCGCATTGTCGCCGACGGCTATAACGCCATCCAGATTATGGCCATCCAGGAGCATCCCTACTATGGCTCATTTGGCTATCACGTGTCGAGTTTCTATGCCGCTTCGTCACGTTTTGGCACCCCCGAGGAGCTGAAGCACCTCATCGATGATGCCCATGCCCAGGGCGTGGCTGTCATCATGGACATCGTCCACTCCCATGCGGTGAAAAACGAGGTCGAGGGCCTGGGCTGCTTTGATGGCACGGGCGACCTGTACTTCTATGGCGACGACAAGCGCGAGCATCCCGCATGGGATTCCCTGTGCTTTGACTATGGCAAGAATGCCGTGCTTAATTTCCTGTTGTCCAACTGCAAGTTCTGGCTGGAGGAATACAAGTTTGACGGTTTCCGCTTCGATGGCGTGACCTCGATGCTGTATTACAGTCATGGTTTGGGACAAGCTTTCGGTAGCTATGATGACTACTACAATGGTGGTGAGGACACCAATGCCATCACCTATCTGACCCTGGCCAACGAACTTATCCACACCGTCAATCCCCATGCCATCACCATTGCCGAGGAGATGAGCGGTATGCCGGGACTGGCACGCAAGTTCAAGGATGGCGGCATCGGCTTTGACTACCGCATGGCAATGGGTATCCCCGACTACTGGATCAAGACCATCAAGGAGCGGAAAGATGAGGACTGGAAACCGACGTCCATCTTCTGGGAACTGACCAACCGCCGCGCCGACGAGAAGACCGTCTCCTATGCCGAGAGCCACGACCAGGCCCTCGTGGGCGACAAGACCATTATCTTCCGCCTGATTGATAAGGAGATGTACTGGCACATGATGACGGGTGACCACGACGGCACCGTCGATCGAGGCATGGCGTTGCACAAGATGATCCGCCTCGTGACCGCATCGCTCATCAATGGCGCTTACCTCAACTTCATGGGCAACGAGTGGGGACATCCCGAGTGGATCGACTTCCCCCGTGAGGGTAACGGCTGGAGTTACAAGTATGCACGCCGCCAGTGGGATCTCGTGGACCGTGAGGACCTGAAATACAAGTTCCTCAATAACTGGGACAACGACATGATACATCTCATCGGCAGTGTGAGGAATTTCCAGCAGTTGCCCGTGCGCAAGCTTTGGGACAAGGATGACGATCAGGTGCTGGCCTACATGCGCGGCAACCTTGTGTTCATCTTCAACTTCAGCCCCACGGCTTCTCATGTCGATTATCCAATCCTGGCTCCTGAGGGCGAGTACGAGAGCGTGTTCGACAGCGATAATGCCCGCTATGGAGGATATGGCAACATCGATGGTAGTGTCCAGCACCTGACCGAGCACGATGGCTTGTATGCCGATGCCCACTTGGGTTGGCTCAAGCTTTACATGCCGGCCCGCAGTGCCCAGGTGCTCCGCCTCAAGGCGCCGCACCGCAAACCTGCCGCCAAGAAGGCACCCGCCAAGAACAAGAAGAAATAGACAATCAGTTTTCAATAGATGAATGGCTCTGGGGATTTTCCTCAGGGCCTTTTTTGTGGATATATACCCGAAGAAAAGAGACCTATAGAGAGATTTTACAAGTATAATTTTGCCTAAAAATTTTGAAATGCCTGTAAAGCCAGTGTCCATCGGCTCTACAGGCACTTCCTATCCTGCAAAATGACCTATAGGTCAGAAACTTGGGGGGCATGATGCGTTTATTCACAGGGGGCGGTTGCCGCTGTGTCAGTGCTTGTTCCCTTGGGTGTTACGGTTTGCCACAGGTAGAGTTTGTCGCTGGGGCGGATTTTCTCGGGAACGGCGATGGAGAAGTGCTCGCCCTTGACGGTCTTTTCAACGGGCTTGAGGTCGACACGTATTTCCTCGATGGTAAGAGGGATGGCACCCGTCGTGGGACCGATGATCCAGACCTCGTCGCCCACGTGGAGTTCACCGGCTTCCATGAGGAACTCGGCGACACCCAGCTTGCTGTAGTAGCGGATACCCTTAGCGGCATACACCTTGACGCGAGTGGCGCTGGAACCGTACTTGGCCGACCATTCGCCCAGGCGCTGCCCCATGTAATAACCATCCCAGAAGCCTCGGTTGAACACCTTGGCCAGACGTTCGTTCCACTCATCGATGCATTCCTCGGTATAGGTGCCGTCACAGATGGCTTTCAACGCTTCGTCATAGCACCCGACGACGGTGCGGACATATTCCGGTCCGCGTGCCCTGCCCTCAATCTTGAACACCGTCACGCCGGCATCCACCATCTTGTTGAGGAAGTGGATGGTCTTCAGGTCCTTGGGCGACATGATATACTTGTTCTCGATGGCCAGTTCGTCGCCGTTCACCAGGTCGGTAACCAAGTAACCGCGACGGCATATCTGACGGCAGGCACCGCGGTTGGCACTGGTGTTCTCCTGATGCAGGCTCATGTAGCACTTGCCACTCACCGCCATGCACAACGCGCCGTGGCAGAACATTTCCAGCCTCACGCGCTCGCCATGAGGGCCACGAACGTCGTTTTTCTCGATGAAACCGGAGATTTTGGTCACCTGGTCCAGGTTCAGCTCGCGGGCCAGAACCATAACGTCGGCCCACTGGGCATAGTAGCGCACGGCCTCGCTGTTGCTCACGTTGACTTGGGTGGAGATGTGTACCTCCACGCCGATTGAGCGGGCGAACAGGATGGTCGCCATGTCGCTGGCGATGATGGCACTCACTTGGGCATCGCGTGCCGCGGTGACTATCTGATGCATGTAGTCGATGTCCTCGTCATAGACGATGGTGTTGACTGTCAGATAACTCTTCATGCCGTGCTCGTGGCACCACTGCGCGATGGTGCGCAGGTCGTCGAGCGTGAAGTTCACACTTGAGCGAGAGCGCATATTCAGCCCCTCGATACCGAAGTAGATGGCGTCGGCGCCTCCCTGGTGGGCGGCATATAGCGATTCCCAGGAGCCCACAGGGGCCATGATTTCAAAATCGGAACGATTCATATTTTTGTTCATTTTAAACTACGAATTTCGCGAATCACACTAAGTTAGCTTAATCCGTGTAATTTGTGGTTCTTATAATTATCTCTCTTTCTTGCCTGTGAGGATGCCCTTGATGTCGTAGAGTTTGTTCAGGGCCTCCATGGGCGTCAGGTTGTTGATGTCGATGGTGAGGATTTCGTCACGGATTTGGGTCAGGACGGGATCGTCGAGTTGGAAGATGGACAACTGGTAACCCGAGCGGTTGGTGGCAACGTCGCCCAGGTCCTTGGTGATGGCGTTGTCGCTGCGGTTGTTGGTCTCGAGTTGCTTGAGTACCTCGTTGGCCCGCTTGACGATGGTGGGCGGCATACCCGCCAACTTGGCCACGTGGATACCGAAACTGTGCTCACTGCCTCCCTTGACCAGTTGGCGCACAAACACCACCTTGCCGTTGATTTCCTTCACGCTCACGTTGTAGTTCACGATGCGCTTGAAGGACTTCTCCATCTCGTTCAACTCGTGATAGTGGGTGGCAAACAGGGTCTTGGGCCGCGTGGCGTGCTCATGGATGTGCTCGACGATGCTCCAAGCGATGCTGATGCCGTCATAGGTGCTCGTGCCGCGTCCCAACTCGTCGAACAGGATTAGGCTCCGCTGGCTCATGTTGTTGAGGATGGCGGCGGCTTCGGTCATCTCGACCATGAAAGTTGATTCTCCCAGCGAGATGTTGTCGCTGGCTCCCACGCGGGTGAAGATCTTGTCCACAATGCCGATGCGTGCCTGCTCGGCAGGTACAAAACTGCCCATTTGAGCCATCAGGGTGATGAGCGCCGTCTGCCTCAGCAGCGCCGATTTACCAGCCATATTGGGACCTGTGATAATCATGATCTGCTGCTCGTCGTTGCTCAGGCGGATGCTGTTGGGCACATAGGTCTCGCCTGGCGGCAGCTGGCACTCGATGACGGGATGGCGGCCCATCGCGATGTCGATGTCCAGACTGTCGTCAAGCACGGGACGGTTGTAGCGGTTCTCCATTGCCACACGCGTCAGTGCGTTCAGGCAGTCGAGCTGGGCGATGATGGCGCTATCGTTCTGGATGGCGGGGATATACTCGGTCACAGCGGTCACCAGCTCGTTGAACAGGCGGCCCTCGATGATGAGGATTTTCTCCTCGGCACCCAGGATTTTCTCCTCATATTCCTTGAGTTCCTGGGTCACGTAGCGCTCGGCGTTGACCAGCGTCTGCTTGCGTATCCACTCCTCGGGCACCTTGTCCTTGTGGGTGTTGCGCACTTCGATATAGTAGCCGAACACGTTATTGTAGGCAATCTTCAGGCTCGGTATGCCCGTGGTCTCGCTCAGTGAGCGCTGCATTGCCACCAGGTAGTCCTTGCCGCTGCTGGATATGTCTCGCAGTTCGTCAAGTTGTGCGTCCACGCCACGGCAGATGACGTTGCCGCGGTTCGTCTGGTTGGGCGCATCGGGATTGATTTCGCGCTCGATGCGGTCGCGTATCAGGGCACAGGGGTTCAACTGTTCTCCCAGGCTGTTCAGCACGTCACATGCGGCCTGCTGGCAATACAGCTTGATGGGTTCGATGGCTTGCAGGGCACTCTTGAGCTGGACCAGTTCGCGTGGGGTGATGCGGCCCACAGCAGCCTTTGACGTCAGGCGTTCCAGGTCACCGATGAGCTCCAGGCGTTCCTTGATGAGGTCACGCCCCTCGGGGTCGCGCATGAAGTGTTCCACCACATCCAGCCGCCTGTTGATGGCTTTCACGTCCTGCAAGGGGAAGAGCACCCAGCGGCGCATCATGCGTCCGCCCATCGGCGAGATAGTGCGGTCGATGACGTCGAGCAGCGACTTGCCGTCGTCGCTCATGGGAGCCACGAGCTCGAGGTTGCGGATGGTGAACTTGTCGAGGCGCACATAGCGCTCGGCCTCGATGCGTGCCAGGGTGGTGATGTGCCCCAACTGGGTGTGCTGGGTGATGTCGAGATAGTGCAGGATGGCACCGCTGGCGATGATGGCATTATCCATGCTCGTGATGCCAAATCCCTTCAGGCTGCGCGTCTCGAAGTGTTTGAGCAGGCGGTCGTTGGCCGACTCGATGGTAAATACCCAGTCATCCAGCTCAAAGGTCAGGTAGCGTGACGAGAAGGTGGCGGCAAAGCGCTGGCGGTTGCTGCGCTCGATGAGCACCTCCTTGGGCGAAAAGTTGACCAATAGTTTATCAACGTACTCCTCGTTGCCCTCGGCGGTGAGGAATTCGCCAGTGCTGATGTCAAGGAACGATACGCCCAGCATCTTTTTGCCAAAGTGGACCGCGGCCAGAAAGTTGTTCTCCTTGCGGTCGAGCATCGTGCCACCCACAACAACACCGGGCGTGACAAGTTCGGTGATGCCGCGCTTGACGAGTTTCTTGGTCAGCTTGGGATCCTCGAGCTGGTCACAGATGGCAACGCGCTTGCCAGCCCGCACCAGTTTGGGCAGGTAGGTATCGAGCGCATGGTGGGGAAATCCCGCCATCTCGGTCGAGGCGGCGGCCCCGTTGCTGCGGCGCGTCAGGGTAATGCCCAGTATCTCACTGGCAGTCACCGCGTCCTGCAGGTAGGTCTCGTAAAAGTCGCCCACGCGAAACAGCAGTATCGCGTCGGGATGCTTGGCCTTCATCTCGACAAACTGCTTCATCATCGGCGTTTTCATTGGGTCTTGTGCCATCTTGCTTGGTTGATTGTAAGAACCTGCAAATTTACGAAAAACTTTTCAGTTATCCCTTTTCACATGCCAGTTTTCCAAAAAACTGCAAGCCTTAAACCGAAAACTGAAAACTTTATTGTACCTTTGCCGTTCAATAACAGAGAATAACCAATCATAATCAATAACGATACTGAAACAATGAATTTTGTAGAAGAACTGAAATGGCGCGGCATGATCAATGATATCATGCCTGGGGCCGAGGAACAACTTAACAAGGAAATGACCAGCGGCTATGTGGGCATCGACCCGACGGCCGATTCACTGCACATCGGACACCTGGTGGGCGTGATGATGCTCAAGCACCTGCAGCGTGCGGGCCACCGTCCCATCGCCCTCATCGGCGGCGCCACGGGTATGATCGGCGACCCCTCGATGAAGTCCCAGGAGCGCAAGCTCATCGACGAGGAGACCCTCCGCCACAACCAGGAGTGCATCCGCAAGCAGTTGGCCAAATTCCTGGATTTTGACAGCGACGCACCCAACCACGCCATCGTGGTGAACAATTATGACTGGATGAAGGATTTCTCTTTCTTGAGCTTCATCCGCGACATTGGTAAGCACATCACCGTCAACTACATGATGGCCAAGGATAGCGTGAAGAAGCGCCTGGCTGCCAATGCTGACCATGGTATGTCGTTCACCGAGTTCTCCTATCAGTTGCTGCAGGGCTACGACTTCCTGTACCTCTATGAGCACGAGGGTTGCAAGCTGCAGATGGGCGGTAGTGACCAGTGGGGCAACATCACCACGGGCACCGAGCTCATTCGCCGCATCAACGGCGGTGAAGCCTACGCCATCACCTGCCCGCTCATTACCAAGAGTGACGGCACCAAGTTCGGAAAGACCGAGGGTGGCAACGTGTGGCTCGATCCCAATCGCACCTCGCCCTACAAGTTCTACCAGTTCTGGATCAATGTGAGCGACGAGGACGCCAAGAAATACATTAAGATCTTCACCGCGCTGCCTCAGGACGAGATTGCCGAACTCATCGCCGAACAGGAGAAGGATCCCGGTCTGCGTCCGTTGCAGAAGCGTCTGGCCAAGGAGATTACCACCATGGTGCACAGTGCCGAGGATTATGAGATGGCCGTCGAGGCTTCCCAGATCCTGTTCTCCAATAAGGCCAAGGACATCCTGCACAAGATTGACGAGAACACGCTGCTCAACGTGTTTGAGGGCGTTCCCCAGTTTGAGGTGCCCCGCAGCGCCGTCGAGGAAGGCATGCCGCTCATCTCGCTGTTGACCGAGGCTGCCCCCGTCTTCCCCAGCAAGGGCGAGATGCGCAAGTTGACCCAAGGCGGTGGTGTGAGCATCAACAAGGAGAAACTTGCTGACCCCAACATGCCCGCCAGCATCGACATGCTGCTCAACGACAAGTACATCCTGGCCCAGAAGGGTAAGAAGAACTATTATCTGCTCATTGTCAAGTGATTTGCGCCCAGTATCGCAAAAAATTGCGATAAAAAGGTTGCAATTCAAAAAAAAGCAGTAATTTTGCACCGCAATTTGGACGGCATGCTGTCCAGTTGACATAGGATTGCCTTGTAGTGTAATGGTAACACAACGGTTTTTGGTGCCGCATTTCCTGGTTCGAGTCCGGGCAAGGCAACCACAAGAAGAGGAGCTGAACAACAGAGTTCGGCTCCTTTTTTGTTAATCGGCGAAAACTTTTGAGTCCACGAGTTTTGGGTCCACGAATTTATCGAATTCATCAAATGGCATCCGCCCCTTTAAACTTTAAACATTAAACTTTAAACATTAAACTATAAACTGCGAGCTCTTGCGAGCAATGGTTGTTACCAGTTGAAGATGTTGCGCAGGAGCCACCACAGCAGTACCATGACCAGGAAGAGCCAGATGAGTAGTGGGGAGTTGAGACGGGCATACAGGCGGGGGTTGCGCGTGCGTTGGGCCTCGGCATACAGGCATAGTGTAATCCAAGGTATGGAAATAAGCAGCAGGGCGTTGAACCGGAATGCCCCGGCAATGTCGCCGTGCATCAGGGCATGGATGGCGCGCTGGCTGCCGCAGCCAGGACACTTGTAGCCCGTGAGCGTCAAGAATGTGCAACGAGGAAATACGCCTGACTGTGACGGGTCAAGCGCATAATAGATGAAGCCGAACACGAGCAGTGCGGCAACGGCAAGAATGATGATAAGGGAACGGCGCATGTCGCCTTAACGTGTCAGTTGCCCATCGAAGCCATCATCGCGGGTAACATGGACATGAAGGGCTGCACGATGATGCCCAGGATAATCGTGGCAATGCACCACCAGGCGCCAACTTCACTGGCACGCTTGGCGCCCTCGATATCGCCCTCGCGGTACTTGTTGCTCACCTTGAGCGCATAGATGATGGCGACGATGCCGGTGGGGATGCAGCACAATACTGTCGAGATGATGGCCCAGACCAGGTTGGTGGGCGGACAGGGCTCGGTGCTAGCCGGCTGCGGCTGTGCATATTGAGGCTGTGCCGGTTGGGGCTGATAGGGCTGACCCATGGTGGCCTGGCTGTTGGCGGGTTGTTGCTCGGCAGCGGGCTGTTGCTGCGGCGCAGCGGGGTCGGAGATCATCTCGTAATAACCCTGCAACTCGGGCATCTGGGTGATTTTTACCCAGTCGCCAAGGCCCTCACGCCACACGTAGGCACGTGAAGTGAGGTTCATCTCCTTCATGGCATCCAGGTCAACAGGGCCTGACTGCACTCCATTGTGATTGATCCAGTACTGCATAATCGACGTCTTTGTTTATACTATTGCCACAAAGTTAGTAATAAAATCGGAAAAACCAATGAATCAGTCGTGAATAATGCGTTTTAGAAGTCGCTGAAGAACTTGGGTCTGATGAGCAGGCCGATGCGGATGCGGGAGTGGTACTGGTTGTAGTCGAGCAGGGTCTCACCGTAGCCGTTATAGTACTGCAGCATGAGGAACTGGTTGGAATTGTGGTTGAGTCGATAGCCCAGCTGCACGATGGTGTTGAAGTTGAAGTTCCATCCCTTGCGCTTGACCAGTGTCATGTCCAGCACCCACTTGTCATCGTTGCTGATGGCCTGGAAGCCGGCCTGGGAGATGCCGCTGTACTTGAGGATGTCCTTGTTGTATTTGCCGTCAACGATGGGAATCCAGAACTTGGCATGCGCCATCAGGTTGGGTGAGATATAGGCTTCGCCCGCCCATGAAATCTTGTTCCAGCTGCGTGATGCCGTACCGTCGCGTCCGTTGGACTCGTGCTCTATCATCAAGGTGACCTTGCCCACGAGGCGGTTTTTCAAGATGACGTATCGCGAGATACCGAGACCGGGGTTGAAGTTCAGGTCGTGGAAGGGCAGGGAACGCTCAAAGACGTTCCACAAGGCCTTTTGGGAATAGAAAAGGTACAGATAAGTGTTCCACGGGAGCACACTCTTGGTCAGGCGCTGCTGGAAACTGATCTGGAACTTGACATCGCTGTTATGGCTGGTCGGCTTGCTGCCCAGCACGGTGCCGCCCACGAAGTAAGTGTCCTTGTAGAGGCCGAAGTAGGGCCTGCTGTCAAGCTCGGCGCGGATACTGTCGGCAATTTCGCTGCTGGACCGGTCTCTGGTGACAATCTGTCCCGTTGCGGGGATGCTCATTCCAGCAGCAACGATAATGGCGATAATGTATAAGTAGCGTAAGGCGTTCATTACTTTATGAGTTTCTTTATGATTTAAGCGACAAAGATAGTGAAAAAAAGATGATTGCTCACAATGTTTCTCCCATTATTAACCGATTATTGCCATAAGCAGGTACCACAGGGGCGGGACGAGCAACGCGGGAAGCATGTTGAGCACGTGGCAGTCCTTGATGCGCAGCAGCGACAGCCCCGAACCCGTGATGAGCAGGCCGCCCACGATGAGCAACTCGGCCATCAGTGCCTCGCTCACCGCCGTGCTCGAGATCATGGCGATGCAATAGAACATGCCCTGCCACAGGAACAGCGCGGGCGCCGCCAGCAGCATGCCGATACCGTAAGTCGAGCCGAATATGGTCGCTGTGACCAGGTCGAGCGTGGCATTGGTGAACAGGAAGGTGTTGTCGCCCTCCAGGGCACTGATGACGGGTCCCAGCATCGACAGCGGGCCGATGCAATAGACCAGCGTGGCGGTCGCCAGACCGTCTGCCAGTCGGTTGGATGACTTGTCCCCGTCAGGATGCTTGCTCTTGCGGTCCACCAGGCGGTGGAAGCGCCCGTCGATGTCCAGCGCGACGCCAACGACGCTGCCGATGGCCATAGCGGCGATAAACAGGACGGGATACTGGCTCTTGGGCAGGTTGGTCACCACGGCATTCAGGCCGATGGCAAAGCACGCCAGTCCCAGCGCGTCATAAAGCACATTCTTGTATTTCTCCTTGATGCCCTTGTGCAGCGCCACCCCAATGAGGGTGCCCGCCACTATCGTGCAGGTATTGACTATCGTTCCAATCATAATAATTGAGTTTGAGTCCGCAAAGTTACAGCACAATTGCACAAATTTTCGTGCAATTTTTGAGGATTTTTGCACAATTTTTTGTGCAAAATGGCCGTTTTGGGGTGGATTTGGGATTCTTGGGGCGATGCGGATAGGGTTAAAAAAGCGTTTTAGCCACATGTTTTATAGAGAATTATCGCTACATTTGCGTTTTCAACCACAGTTAAACAATTGAAGGATATGGCCAGGCGATTTGTGATTTGTATCATGGTGATGCTGGTGGCGGTGGCTGCCAGCGGTGCGGTAAATGGTGACGTGGAGCAGGCGATGGCTCTGGCGGGGCGGTTGTCGTCCCGATTGGCCAGCAAGGTCGAGTTCCTGCCGATTGATGCCGACCAGGGCAGGGATGTGTTCACGCTCGAGAGCCGTGGCGGCAAGATTGTCATCGGTGGCAATAATGCCGGGTCGATGGCCGTGGGGCTGAACCGTTACCTGAACCGCTATTGCCGCGTGACGGTGTCGTGGTATGCCACGGTGCCAGTCAAGTTGCCTGCAGTCTTGCCCGATGTACCCGACCGCGAGCGGGTGACCGCCCGTGTGCCGCAGCGTTTCTTCCTCAATTACTGCACTTGGGGTTACACGATGCCTTTCTGGCAATGGCGGGACTGGGAGCGTCTCATCGACTGGATGGCGCTCAACGGAGTGAATCTGCCGCTCGCCATCACTGGCCAGGAGGCGGTGTGGTATAATGTGTGGACCCGATTGGGCATGAGCGACCAGCAGGTGAGGTCTTACTTCACTGGGCCAGCCTATCTGCCCTGGCACCGCATGGCCAACATCGACGGCTGGTGCGGACCCTTGCCCAAGGAATGGCTCACCCAGCAGACCGCCCTGCAGCAGCGCATTGTGGAGCGCGAGCGGGCGCTCAACATGCGTCCCGTGCTGCCCGCCTTCGCGGGCCATGTGCCTGGGGCGCTGCGTGACCTTTTCCCCGATGCCGATATCCAGGCCTTGGGTGGCTGGGCTGGGTTTGACAAGGCCTACCGTACCTATTTCCTCAACAGCGAGGATCCGCTGTATGCCCGCATCCAGCGCCTGTTCCTCGAGGAGCAGACGCGCCTGTTCGGCACCGACCATATCTACGGCATCGACCCGTTCAACGAGGTGGATCCGCCCAGTTTCTCACCCGATTACCTCAACAAGGTGTCGCGCCACATCTATGAGAGCCTCACCGCCGTAGACCCCGATGCCGAGTGGCTGCAGATGGCGTGGTTTCTGTATTACCAGCGCGAGGATTACACGGCCGAGCGCACCCGTGCCATGCTCACGGGTGTCCCCCAGGGCAAGATGACCATGCTCGACTACTACTGCGAGTACAAGGAGATGTGGCGTGAGCACGAGGGTTTCTACGGACAGCCGTTCATCTGGTGCTACCTGGGCAACTTCGGTGGCAATACCAATGTGCAGGGACGTGTCCGCGAGGCGGGCAAGCGCATCGAGCGGGCGCTGGCCGAGTGTGGCGATAATCTCGTGGGCATCGGCTCCACGCTCGAGGGCCTGGACGTGCAGCAGTTCCCCTATGAATACATTCTTGAGAAGGCGTGGAACTTCGGCAAGACCGACGAGCAGGTCATCAACGAACTGGCCGACCGCCATGCTGGCCGCGAGAGCGAGCCTGTCCGCCAGGCATGGAAGTTGCTCTATGACAGCGTGCTCGACATCACGCCCGGCAACTTTGCGGCCCCGCTGCCGTGCTCCTATCCCCAGATGAATAAGGAAAGCCGCACTGTGAAGTACGACAAGCGCCAGTTGCTTGCCGTGTGGGACTACCTGCTCATGCAGGACGAGGTGAAGACCGATGCCATGACCATCGACCTCATCTGGGTGGGGCGGCAGCTGCTGGGCGACCTGTTCCTGACCGAGAAGCAGGCGTTGGACCAGGCCTACCAGCAGGGCGACCGCACGGCCTTTTTCGCTCACAGCGATCTGCTTTATGAAATCTTGTCCGACTTGGATAACCTCAACAGCCATCATCCCCATGCGACCCTGGCCCAATGGCTGCAACAGGCACGCGACTTGGGCTCCACCCCAAAGGTCAAGGACTATTACGAGATGAATGCCCGTCGCCTGATCACGACTTGGGGCGGCAGTTTGAACGATTACGCCTGCCGCAACTGGAACGGGCTTATGTGGGATTACTATGCCAAACGGTGGGAAATCTACTTCCGAGAAATGACTGTGGCGATGCTGTCAGGCAACGAATTTCTTGAGGACGCTTATCGCACGGCCACCGACAAGTTTCAGGAAAAATGGGTCACTTCGACCGAGGAAGTCGTTCAGGGTTCTGCTGACGAGGACCTGCTGACCCATTGCCGCAACCTCCGCCAGAAATACAACGACCTCCTAGAACAATAAACTTTAACCATTCATCTTTATCCATTATCCTTAAGTATTTAAAGTAAGTATTTAAAGTGGACATGCTGCTTTAGATACTTGAAAAATTGTTGTCGTCCCTTACATATCCGTTGGCATGTCTCTTCAATTATAGACAGCTGTCAAAAATGGAGCGTAATTCTCTTTAGTTATTTATAAGGCAGCTGGGGGATTTGAGGCGGAGGATTTTTTTAGAATAAGATGAGAGAATGTATCTTCAAGAGATGAACAGGCACCACTGAAATTGGCAAGAATATGTGTAAATCAGCCAAATCTATCTAAAAAAAACAACATTTGGCTTGTTTACGAACAACATTTGGGCTTCAGTCGTTGATGCCTTCTTAAAAACTTGAGGCGTTTTTCACCTAAACTGAGTGAATGGATATCGCCGGAATACGCATACGCAGTTCTCTGACATACTCTGAAAATCCTCCATCACTCTCAGACTTATTTTCAAAATCTCAGAGAATCATCCAACATCTTTGAGACTCTCTCCAATTTTTTCGGAGACTTTCAAAGAATCTCACAATACGGGGTTCACTGATGGCTTACGGGCTATCAGGTTGGACGCGTTCTTTTAATGCAAAGCCTTGCGATGCTATCAACAAGAACCGTCAATATGCATCAACCTCGCCTTTCACATCAAAAATCACATCAAAAAACTGTCACTTTTTCTTGTAATCCGCTTGACAACAATGATATATTTTGATAGTCAAGAGTAATACCATCAACAAATCATACCAATACACCTTACAAAATACGAACAAACTGATTCAATACATCCACATTATAGGGTATACGAATTCTACAAAGAGAATGACCATTAATACTAACATTATAATTATAATTTGATGTCTTCACAAAAGCATCTTCAAAATACTGGTTAACATCAAAACTTTTATTATATATACAAATTATAGGAACACTTCTGTGTGTTGGTAAATACTGATAGCCTCTACTTGACAATCCAAACATTACTTTTCTTTTCAGCTCATCCGTGAAAATGATAAGCTTATTAATTAAATCTCTTCCCATTTTTAAATGATATGCAAAGAAATTTACAGAAAATATATCTGGTGAGTATGGGCGACAATAGTATCTCAACTTCTGAGTCATATCCAATGATGAAGTAAATAGAATACCTGTCCTTATACCACCTAAATTAAACGCCTTGGCATTCGACCTTAATACTATTAAATTATGGAAAAAATCTAGCAACTTTATAGAAGATTCTTCTAAAGGTATATAATTAGCATATGATTCATCAACCAATACATACAACCCATGATGTAACGCTCCAGATAGAATTCTACTCAAATCTAATAAACTGCAACAATCACCAGAAAATTTCATAGGACGTTCCAATATGACAAAGGAACAATTAGGAGTATTATCTATTTTATTGAGGAGTTCTTCTAAAGGAAAAGAAAAATCTGAATTCTGCACAGCAGTATAATCATTTCCTACGATTTTAAGATAATCGATAAAAGGGGTAAACTGATGAGCGACACCAATAACTCTCCCTGTGTTGAAAATGTATAATAATGTTCTGAACAATTCTGTTACTCCTGCTCCAACAAAGAAAGACGTATTGTTGGATATCTTAAAATAATTCCTTATTGGATCTTTAAGAAGATTCTGGTAATACGGATCTGATGTATTATAACCCATATCTTTCACTTTACTAAAATGGTTTTCAATAAAGGATTGAACCAGATTGGGAATATCTAGAATTTGGATTTTAGCGGTTTCATCCGCCATATCTATTAAAGTCATTTAAAAAACACTAGAATTTCACAAGTCACATTTAGACAACCTTTTCAAATCTTTAAAATATTTCAATAGGAGTTCTTCTTGTACTTCCTTTGTCTCACAATCTAAATCCTGATCATACAATTCTTTTACAGCGAAACAACCCTGCTGACAAATTGGTAATATGTTACATTCTTTGCATTTCTCTTGATAAACATGATAGTCCTCAAATTTATCAACATAATTTGTTTTTTTAAGCCCATTATATACACTTCCAATCCTATATCTCTCATATTTCTGTAGCCTATGACATTTATATATGTATCCTTCAGCATCAACCGTTAGGTAATTTTTTCTGCAAGCCGCACAACTGCTTGGCTTAGGAAGCAGACAATATGCAGATAAAAGCCTTTGTCTTTCATCTGTTGCCCTAGGATTATATAAGCCCTGTTCGCTTGCAAAAGCTAAAGCCTTAAAAAGATTATCAGCATGTTCCTCCTTAGATTCCGTATGTAAATTAATGTAATCTTCAGTCATGGTTATAGCAGCCAAATAAAGACGAAGATTATTTTTATTATCATTCTCAAAATAGCTCTTTAATTGTTTGTAAATGTTAATAGTTCTATCAATCTCATAAGTATTGTAGTTTATACGAATTGATAATTTAATATCATTCTGCAAAATTAATTTACAATTAGATATAACCATATCAAAAGGGCTTCTATCTTTAATGTCAATGTAGCTTTTTATTTTATTATATTTCTCGCCAACATCATCAATTGTCACTTGTATAGACAACTCTCTATAATATTTTTTAAAAAAAGATATTTTGTCTTCATCTATCAGCGAACCGTTAGTAGTTATGTGTGCATAAAGATTGTAGCCCAGTTCTATTAATTTCTGAGTTATATATACTATTATATCAAAATTGTAGAGTGGCTCACCTCCAAACCATGAAATTGATAGGTCCTTTTGAGGAAATCTCAACGATATAAAATCCAAGAGTTTGTCCGCTGTTGCCCTAGTCATATCCACCTGCTTAATTCCTCTTTCAAAACAATAATAACAACGAGCGTTGCACCTATTTGTCGTATACACTACAATAGTCTGAACAGGGCTTAATATATCTTTTTCACGTAGTTCTTCAATTAATTTAAGCTGTTCTCCTTCAGAATTTTCGATAAATCCCATTTTTAATAATGAAGAACATAATCCTTCATTAGAGAAATCTTTCTTAATAAAAATTGAGTTATATGAGTTCTTGTCGATTGAAATCAATGCTGTTGTTAATGTACTATATAGAATAATACTCTCATCAACTTCTGTGGATATAATATATTTAGAAATTTCCATAATCTTTCTTTTTAACAATTGGCTGCATGCTAGATATCAGGCATGCAGCCAAAGTGAAAAAACACAAACGAATTAATCCATCCATCTGTGACACCCGTCACCACAGCAGGAGCGCTGTAACATAGATTTGCTTTCAAAGAAATAATAACTCAAGATTTGTTCCTTGGAAGCAAAACCGACATCAAAAACTTGAATATTACTGTTCATAATAAAACAATTAAGTTTAACAAATTTGCTCACCTTTTTTAAGTGGAAGAGCATTTTCCCACTTTTGGAAGTTTGTTATAAACTCTTTAAGAATATTGCTACAAGAATTAATGTCAGAAAGTGAAATCATTTCTACAGGAGTGTGCATATACCTGCATGGTATGCTTAACAATCCACAGACAATGCCTTGTCTAGACAGTTGAGCATTACCAGCATCAGTATAACTTGATTTGCCATTCACCTCAATTTGAAACTTTATTTTTCTTTCAATGCAGATTTTTTTGAAAACATTTTGAAGTTGCATATTTACATCAGCACCAAAAGAAATCACTGCCCCCTGAGAAAGATGTATATCACCTGAAATATTACTATTATTTCCAGGGTAGTCCGTTGCATGAGTAACATCCAAAATGATACAAACATCAGGATTAACATTATAGACTGCAGTCATGATACCTCGACAACCGATTTCTTCTTGTACAGTTGCCACTAGATAGATCTCTGGAATAATATCTTTATTATAAAAAAAATTACCCAAATCCTCCATTATCAGCAAGCCGGATCTGTTGTCCATTGATTTACTACATATAATACCATTAGATATTTTTGTAAAATTTGGTTTGAAAGTCACAACATCGCCTATTGATACTTTTTTAAGTGCTTCTCTTTTGGAAAAACAACCGATGTCAATCCACAAATTTTCAAATGATACATTACTGTCTTCATTGTTAATATCTCTACGTTTTCCAATGACTCCTGAAACGAAACTGTTTTCGTGATGAATAACGACTTCTCGTCCTTGCAGAAAACTTGCATTCACACCGCCGATACGAGCAAATGATAAGTAGCCCTGCTCCAATACATTTGTAATGATAAAACCTATTTCATCTGCGTGGGCAGCTATCATAATTTTAAAATTTGATTTTCCTTTTAATCTTATATACGCATTTCCAAGCACATCTTTCCATTTTGCATCGCAATGTTTGTTGCATGTTGACAAGAAATATTCTTGTACATCATCCTCAAAAGATGATGGTGATAAATGTGATGCAAGAAGCTTAAGTTCAGAAATTAGACTTGAATTATTCATTTTAAGAAAATGATTTAGTACATGACAAAAAGTTAAAAACTTAACTCTTATTAACTAGCCATCAGGTGGTTGAGCATTACATGAGTCCTTGGAATTTAGTAACTTTTTTAAAAACTTCCGATTATTCAGATGAAGAGAGCTACTAATTCCAAGAATAAAGACAAAATTAGTTAATTTTTTTCGATCATGCAAGAAAATTTGGGAAAATCGATAAACTTGGCGCATCAAATTGATGGCCCTGCTGTTGGAGGCACTGGCCAAGGCTCAGATCGTGAAACTGGTCAGGCTGGCCAACGCTGCCGAGAAGGAGTCCAACATACGTCGGTTGCAAAGGATTTTTGTGGGTTACATGATGGACCTGATAGCGCTCTTGGTTTTCTCGCTGCGTCCTGTCAATAGCGTGCTGGTATTGACAATGAAACGCACCAATTGGAAGTACGGTCAGAATGACATCAACGTTCTGCTGCTTGACGTGACCTATGAGAACGTAGCCGTCCCTCTCCTGTTCAAACTCCAACTCATACGCGTGAACAGCAGAATGCATTGAGATTATCGAGCGGTTCATCAGGCTCTTTGGCAAGGACTGGATCAATTGTCTGGTGGCTGATCGTGAGTTCGTCGGCGAGAATTGGATGGGCATCCTCAACAGCAGGGGCATCCGCTACTACCTACACATCCGACAGAACTGCTGGATACAGAAGTCTGGCAGCGGCAAGTTTATCAAGGCTTTCTGGCTCTTCAACGACTTGAAGTTGGGTGAACCGAAGCTCGGCACCAACTCTATCTGCTAAAAGGCGAATATGTCTATTTGGCGGGGGGCCAGGCTCTTGAACTCGGACGGTGTCCCAGTTCTGCAGATACTGACCAGCTACAACAGCCACCTAGGAAGCCGTGGACATCTACAAGTTGCGCTAGCAGATTGAAACGCTGAACCGTTGTCTGAAGGCGGCAGGGTTCCATCTCGAGGACACGCATCTCACTCACATGGAATGGTTCGAGCGGCGGCTGGCAGTGATGTGCATCATTGGCGTCTGGGCCGACTTTGTGTGCGACCACTGGAATCAATGCGTCCCAATACGCATTCTAAACAACGTCCGTAGGGCCATGTGGTGGTCATGTATGGCCTCATCGAGATTGAGAGTTTGCACCAAAAGCCCCGATACAAGAATTAATCTGAAATCTTTATTTTGTTGTCATGAACTTAAGAAAATGTTTTAATATATTTGATAAAAGCTTTTTTTAAACAATCAGCTGTTACTATCTTCGCATAGTTCAAAGTGTCTCGTTCCTGACAAAAGAAACTATTATTATAAAGCATATCTCTACATACCATATATAATCTTTCGTCTAAATTCATGTAGGATATATAACTAATTATATAATTTTTGACTAGTTTATCCATTTGATCTTCATTATAAGGCAATATAGTACTTTCTATTATGCTTTTGATGGCCTTTTCATAAGCCCTAACACTTCCTGCTGGACAATCATATTCTAGAAATACTACACTAAAGTCAGAGTATTTCACAATTCTCATTGCTGCATTATATACTTTTAATCCTTTCATAAGAAGACCTTCCATTAATCTATTATTAGACGTCTTTCCACCGATAAAAAACAACAATAAATCCAATGGCGAATAAAGCGAAAATGGTATTTTTATAGGATAACAATACAAATTGCAAACGTAATCCTGTTTATGACGTTGAGTTATATAATATTGGGATTTTTGTTGACATGGTTTTCTGTTGATTTCTTGACCTGATTTTATTCGACCCAAAGAAGTAGAAACCATATCGGTTACGTATTCAACATTTAAACTTGTAGATATTGATATAGATATATTATTTGAGATATAGTATTTATTTCTAAAGTTCAATATTTCTTCTAATGTAATATTATCTAATAATACATCGCTGCCCAAAGTATCATATTCTAAGCCACCTTCAAAAAGTTGCAAATTAATGGAGTTTGAAAAATCATTGGAGAACACACTTCTTCGTTTAATCTCAGACTTAATGATTTCTTTTTCTTTCTCATAAGACGAATATGGTATCTCCTCAAGTGAAAGACAGTTTCTTATCAATAATAGAGCTCTATTAAAATCATCATTCAAACATGTTAATGATATTACTGTCTCTTCATTAGTTGTTTTACCATCGCAGTTTATAATAGCATCTTTTTTATCATGCATATCAGTCAATAGGATATGCTCAGAAAAATGCGCCAAACCACACAATTCATTACCACAATCACGGCTTCCAGCCATAATGGCAATAATAATCCTAGACACAATGTCATAATGATTATTAATTGCGACTTTTATTCCATTATTTAAAACAATATATTTGTCCATACAATTCTTTAAGTAGAAGATTGATTGACTCATGTGCTATTAACCCAAAGTTCAGAGCACATAATTCTAAATTACCACTAACTCCCTGGGCAAAAACATGTGGCAAAAAACATCATATCTTATTATTTATTAAATAAGTAATAATCAGTCACGACATGGCAAAGATACTATTAAATCATAGAATTTCACGGCATCATGGAAGATTATTTTTCTGTCATGATGCAATTCTATATAATTAGTACCCGTTGTCGGGATTAAAAAGTTAATAAAAAGATGATCGAAGAATGCATATATCGTTGATTCTTAGCAATTTAGTGGTGACGAAAAAATTTAATTCGAATCACCGTATGCACAACTTGTATTCATACTTTTGTAAGAATTCTTGGAATATGCAAGAGTTTTTCAAAAATTCTCGTGTATGAGCATGGTTTTTCTACGATGTAGCAAGATTCCTCAGTTGTCAACGGAAATAATGATGGTGTTAACTTGATTGGCGGAGTTAATGATTCGACTTTATCCAATATCCGCAAGTGTTTAAAGTGGCATGTCAACTTTAAACACTTGAATAACGTGGGGGGTTAGGGTTGTTTTTTGAGGTGGTAGGAGTAGGTGGCGCCGGTGGTGTCGGTTTTGGTGAAGGTGAGGTCGCGTGACGAAGTCCGTGTGATGGTGAAGTGATTCTCGGTTTCCAGCCCGGGCATATATATATAATATACGGTGGGGTCGGGGAATGAAACGGTCATCTTGAGGCCGTCCTCGCTCTCATCCCACGTGCCGTAACTCTCCTCCACTTGCTCGTGGGCACCGACATTAGATACCCTGAAGACCTTGTTCTGGAACTGGAAGAAGTAGTCGCCATCGACGTTGACGGGCGTGCCGCCGGCAGTGATCTGATCGACGTGCCAGGTGCCGAACCAGATGCCGATGTCGCCATGGTTGCGGTTGCAGGAGGCAAAGACGAGCATCGCCATGACAAATGATGCGATAAGCAGGTAATATGATGTTGTCTTTTTCATCGTTTCTTGAAATTAAAGTTTCCGCTATAGGATATACCCAATTGGGCGCCCCAGTTGTTGCCGTAGAGCTTACCGCGGTCCATGGCCACGGTGGCGCCAAGAGATAGGCCTTCAACCTTCACGCCCTTGAGCCAATAGGGGTAATAATAGACCGATAATGCCATCGAGAAGTCATCGATGCTGCCCGCGCGGGGGATGATGGGCGTGCCCCACACCTTGCGGTAAGAGCCCTGCAGAGTGTAGTGGCAGTCGCTGCTGAGCCAACCCTCGACAGCGGCGTGGAAACCGCGCAGCACGTTGTCGCGGTAGCGCATGTAACCGTCCTGGTTATAGAGCGGCGACTTGACGAAGGGCGAGCCGATGGACATGCCGCGGCTCTGGTAACCATTGTAGATGTAGTTGTTGTAGTAATCGTCGGCTCCCGACGAGTGGCTGGTGATTGCCGTACCCTCGTGGTCGTTGGGCGTCCAGTGGATGGGGCCGCTCTGGTTGGTGAAGTCGATATACTCGATGACAGCGCCCGAGACGAGGAAAAATCCATTGCGATGGTATTCCAGTCCCCACAGGCCGTCAAAGCCGTTCATCTTGCCGATGCCTGAGCCGTCTTCCCACAGCCACTGGGTGTAGGCGCGCAAGTGATAGAGATTCTTGGAGTTATACTCTAGTGCGATGTCCCACGTGCCCAGGTGGTTGCCCTCGACAAACGAGTCGCCCGCGCTGTTGCCGCCACTGCCCGCAATAAATGTGCGCCACCAGGCCTTTGCGTTGGCATCCATCTTCACCGTCCGCGTCACCTGGCCGTCCTCGTAGTACTTGGCCGTGCCGCCGAACTGACATGCCGACTGGGCACCGATGGTGAACACCACGGGTTTTTCAGGGTTGGTGCGGAAGTGCAGGCTCTTGTAGTGCAGCCACGAGCCCGTAGTAATGAAGTGGTTATAGTAGTTGTAATGATTCTCGAGCCACTTGTCATCCAACTCGCGGAAGTAGCCGAATTCGCCCTTGATCTGTACCCAGCCCTTAGTGAACGGGATATTCTGGAAGTCGATGAAACCGGCACGCAGACCCACGGGAGGCCGTGAATTGTTGCTCCACACCAGGTCACCGCTGCTCAGCGAGGCATCGACGATGGGTGAGGTCTTGTAGGCTTGACCTGCCTCGGCAAAGATGCTGCGGTACTTGGCCTCGACATAAGCCTGTTGTATCCATACCCGTGCGGGGTGTTGCTTCAGTATCTCAAACTCATCGTTGCCCTTGTAGCGCTCGTAGCCCGCACTCGACGCATAACCGCCCCAGACTTCAAGTCCGGCGCCCCATGAGAAGCGCTGATCCATATTCATGTTGTGGTACAGCGATGCGTTGACCAGGGCAGAGTACTGCTGGGTAATGACACCTCCGCAATTGGAACTGATGTAGTAGGGTGCCAACTCGCTGTTGCCCGCATTGGCCATGAAGCCAAAGCTGTATTCATTCTCATAGAGAACAGGGCTGAAGCGCTCGCGCATTTCCAACGTGTCGGTCGAGAGGTCAAGGTTGGCCAGTTTGGTGTCTGTCGGTGCCTGTGCCATCGCGGTCGTGGCGCAGCATAATGCGAGTAGGAGTGATGCTATGGTGTTTTTTATCATATTATGATTATGTTCCGGTTATCGTTCAATGTTTGCCAGATAGGTGTCGATGTGGCGGCGCTTCTTCTCGTCGGCTATCTCGTCGAGGTTGATAAGAATGCCCGTTTCCTCCACATTGCCGAACTCACGGTTGATGGCGGTGCCCAGCAGCAGCATCTTGGGCGATAGACCCATATAGGCGTTGACCAGCGGTGGGATGTTGATACCGTGCTGGCGGATGAAGGCGTTCAGCCGCTTGTAGTCCTCACGGAAGTCGTTGCCCACAAATTGAGACCTCAGAGCGGGATCGTCGTTGCGGGTGTCGGGAAGCGGGTCGATGGGCACCACTAGCCCCTCCTTGTCCTCAAAGTAGAGGTTGAGGAAGCACAGCAGCATGTCGCGGCAGTCGCGCACGTAGCTCGGGTACATCGTCATCTTGCCGAACATGTATTTGACCTTCGGGTAGATGATGGTCAGTGCGCCCAAACCGTCCCACAGGTTGTCGAGTGCAAACAGCGCCCGCACGCCCTCGCGGGTGGACTGATATTCGGGGCGGACAAACGAGCGGCCCAGTTCGATGGTAACAGGCAGAATCTCGTTCAGGAACCTGTCGCTGAAGCGGAACAGGTGTCCCGTGGCAATGTGTGGCACGCCGTTTTCCACCTTCACATCCCAGCCACCGATGAAACGGTAGGCTCCGATGATTTCCTTTTTGTCGGGGTTCCACACCAGCAGTTGTTGGCATGGCGTCTCCATAGTATCAAACTCGTCGATGTCACACGCCTTGCCAGTACCGCCTCCCGCAGCACGGAAAGTGATCTCACGCAGGCGACCGATCTCGCGCATCGTGTTGGGGGCGTTGTGGGCCGTGACGACGTAGATGTCGTTGTCGGCCTTGTTGGTGTGGCGCAGCAGGCGCTCGGGCGTGAGTTCCTGCTCGATGAGTTGGACGGGGATAGGTTCAATAATGGGTTCCATAGGGCAATTTATCGGTTTGCTGGCGTTGGGGCCATATTGATTACTATTTCGCGCAGGCGCGCTGCCTCCTGCTTGGGGTGAGTAGCATCTAGGGTGTTCCAGGGGATGGGCTCGCCGATCATCACCCGCAGCGTGCTGCCGCTCTTCTTGATCATCTCCTTGGGCAAGAAGATGAGTTCGATATTGAACTTGATGCCCAGTTTTTTGCGCCACTTGGCAAAGCGGTAGAAAAACCGTGAATTGTGGGCGTCAAAAAAGATGGGCACGATGTCGCGCTGGTGGTTAATGGCATGAGCCACAGCGGCCTTCTGCCACGGCAGGTCGGCAATGGAGCCATCGGGCTGCATGCGTGAGCACAGGCCTGCGGGGAAGGTGATGAACTGGTTGTCGCTCTGGAGAGCCTCCTCGATCTGCACGGCGGCAGCGCGTGCCTGGTTGCCGTACTTGTTCACGGGCAGGAACACACCGCGCAGGGGTTCGACTGCCATGAGCAGGTCGTTGACCAAGAACTTGATTTTCTTATCGTAGCGGTTACCCAACAACGAGATGAGCGCCAGACCGTCAAGTCCGCCCAGGGGATGGTTGGACACAAACATGAAGCGCCCCTCGGGCAGGTGCTCCAGACCTGTGGCTTTGACAGTGATGTCCATCTCGTCGAGCGCGGCTGTGGCTGCGTCGACACTGTTCTTTCCCGCCATCTTGGTGAGGATTGCATTGAGCTTATCCTGGCATATTGTGCGCTCCAACCACCGCACGACAAAGCGCGGGATGTACTTGTAGTGCTTCGGAAGCCTATCACGGAGCACTTTGTCGACATCTATTTTTATCGGTTGGCCGCTCATTTTCATTTTTAGGTTTTGGTTCAAACATACAAAGTTATATATTTTGACCGAAAATGGAAAGCATCAGGCGAAAAATTTGTTCATAATGCTGAAATGTTCTACTTTTGCGAGGCAAAAAAACAGGTTCACAAACCATTTTGACTACTGAATGAAAAAGGGCTTGACAACTCCCAATTTGCCGTTATTGCTTGCCGAGGTGCTGGTGTTTGCCGTGTGTGCAGTCATCGCCTCGAGTCATTTTGGCATGGCAGATGGTCTCAAGATAACCCTTGCTTATCTGGTCGCCTATCTGGTGCCGCGAACGGTGCTCCATCATGCGCGTGGCGTGTCGCTACCGGCATGTGTGGTACTGCTGGTGCTGGCGGCATCGCTGATGGCTGTCGATTATCTCCGACTGGTGGAGTGGACCAGCGTGGACGGCTATTCATTGCGATTGCCAAATCTGGAAAGTGATCCCCGCAAGTACTATAAATGGGCTCTTTTCCATTATGACGGCAGTGTGCCATGGGAGAAAGTGATTTTCCCAGGCTTCCCAGGCATGATTTATTGCTTGTTTAAGGTGTTTGGCGTGAGTGTGGTCTGGCCCCAGGCGCTGAACCTGATGTTCACGTTGACCTCGGTGGTCTTGACGGGAATGACGACCCGCCGGTTGCTGTACCATCGGGTCAAAGCAAGCCCTGAGACCTTGTTGTTTGGCGGTATGCTGCTCTACCTCGCGCTGGCCTATAACTTGATGATGGGCATCAGCCTATTGAAGGAAGCATCCATCTATCTGGCTATTACCTTGGCGGGATTCGCATTGTCCTCGATGGCGGCTCACGACGATGAGCGCTTCAGGCTATGGCGTGATATCGCCCTGATGGCGCTTGCTTGTGTGATTATGGGTGCCGTGCGCACCACCTATCTTTATCTTGTCCTGGTGGGCATTGTGGTGATGGTGTTGCCCCACTTGAGGCGTGATTGGGGCATGGCACTGGCCATGCTGGCGATGGTTGCTGTGGCTCTGTTGGTGGGAACTCATTTTGCCGCCTATTCATTTGACCGTCATGCCAAGATTGTGGATGGCGGATGGAACATGCAGCGGTTTTATGTCATCAGGGGGACCCAGGGCTTTTATCGCGATGTGATAGGCTACTATTTCCTTTACTCCCCGTTGCACCGTGCAGTCATGCTGCCGCTGACGTTGTCCATTCAGTTCTTTAATCCTTTCCCATGGGCTACGGGAGGTGATGTGACCCTGTTTGAATGGCTGTGCCGGTTATCTTATCCGTGGTACCTGTTTGGCGGAGTGGGATTGTTCTACTACTTCGTAATCTCCTGGCGTCGGGGCGAGAATATGGGCATCTGGGCATGGTGGCCTGCGATTTCCTATATAATGTTGGCCTATGTCATGGCCGGTTCGGTCGCACGCTATGTCTTGCCTGTACAGCCGCTATTCATCCCTGTGGTCATGTTTGTGCTGTGCCGCCTGTTTGAAGGCCGTTTCCGCAAAGCCTTTACATGGTGGATGGTCGTGTTTGTGATACTGGTTTCTGCCGTGCTCTTGTCGTGTCTTGAACTGCAGGAACAGGCGATTTCCAAGGCTTTACACATGCCACCGCTCGTGGAGTATGTCAAGGGACTGCTCCACTGACGATTTCAATTTAGTGCGTTTGTCGGTTAATTTTAGCCCTTGGTCGGTTGACTGGGGGCACTCATCGTTTTTGGGAGGGGGAAGGGTTAAACCTTGCTATGGGGCACTGGGTCTAAGAGTCAAGAAATAACGACTTAAAAACTTGACGACAATGAAAAAGACTTTACTTCTCAGCCTGCTGTGCATGATACTCGCTATCCCTGCGATGGCACAGCCCGGTTACCGATACGGTTACAATCCCCGCGTCCAGACGGTGGGACGTCACGGCAACGAGTATGTCGCTTGGCACCGCTATTACGTGGGACTCAGGGTGGGATTGAATGCTTCCCACGTGGGCAGTGACAGCCCCCTGCTCGATGGCAGCAGTGTGAAGAGTGGCTTGAACATCGGGGTGGCAGCCGGCACCCAGTTGACTTACAGAGCTCCATTGTTCTTTGAAACCGGTCTGTACTATAGCCAGAAGGGCGGCAAGAGCGGTTCAGGGCCCGACAAGTTCACCTATGACCTCAACTACCTGGAGGTGCCGCTCCTGATCAAGTACAAGCACTTCGTCGGCAACCAGACGAGCATCCAGCCCTATGCGGGCGGTTACTTGGCGGTGGGAACCGACGGCAGCATCAAGAACTATGGCTCACGAACGGCGTTCAGCTCGTTTGAGGACGGATACTTCAAGCGCTTTGATGGCGGACTCAAGATAGGTTGTGGAGTGGGCTTCAATATGCTCTACTTGGATGCCAGTTATGACATCGGCCTCGCCAACATCGGCCAGGACAGTTTTGATAACACGCACAACGGTTGCTTTACATTGAACGTAGGTGTGAATTTTTAAAAAGTAAACGTGATTTTTTCTGGGTGGCGCATGCCGCTAAATCACACCGGTGGCATGCGCTTTTTTAGGCAGAGGAAATCAATAAATCGTCAATAGTTAACCAAGATTGACAAAAACTTATTAAATTTGCAACAGTTATCAACCATTCTAAACTCATTTGCGCTATGAAAAAGATATACTACATGCTGCTTCTTGCAGTGATCTCGATGACGGTAGTTTCCTGTGACGGCTGGGATTCTCCCTATTATGTCGACAACATCGTGGGCAGTTGGGAGTCCTACTACGGATGCCAGGGCAACTATGAATATGATATCATGGGTTTTGACAGAGTGCGCTATGATTTTTACACAAACCACACTGGACGTTATACCTACTATGATATTTACTATGGACTCTCCTACGTTGACTTTGACTGGGACACCTATGGTGACCGCCTCGTGATCAGGTACTATGACGGAGATTCTGACTACCTTTTCTACGGCTACGACCGCAACGGTGACCTGCTTCTCGCACTCGACAGCCGCTTCTATCAGTTCACCGCTTATCGCCCCGCGGGCTATTGGGCTCCTGCCAAGGATGTGACCAAGGTACAAGCCACTGGCAAGCTCGATAAGGGAACCGACAACAAGAGCGCTTCGCGTGCTGTCAAGGCCAAGGAAGAATTGACGGCAGTCGAGAAGAAATAACTACAATAACGACGATAGTCAATCATCACGTGACCAGGGCAACCAACATTGTCCTGGTCATTTGTTTTATGAGGTGTTTTTACTGGGGAAGATGGAGGAACGTGACAGCGTTGGTCGAGGCCAGTGACATGACCTCGGCGGCTGTGAGGTGAAGTGCGTCGGCGACTGCAGCTGCGACTTCGTCAATCGTGATGTCACCGTCATCGGTCTCGATGAGCAGTCGGTCGAGTGGGGTGATAAGTAAGGCTGCTGGATTGAAACGGGGGCCGAAGGACAGGTAGCAGCCGGCATCGAGCAGCGTGCGAGCGACATTCGCATTGGCCCTCATGCCGTGAATGGCAAGCGGTACAGCCGTCTGTCCGGATCGATGGCGGACGGAGAGAATGTTTTGGGCCGTTCTTACGCTATGTACCACAAGGGGCTTGTTCACGGCTGCCGCAATGCTCAAGTGGCGTTCAAACACCCGTGCCTGAATCTCAAGGCTTGCCCCCCTCAGGGCATCCATTCCCGTCTCGCCGATGGCCAACACCTGATCGTGATGCGCACAGCGCTCCAGGCGCGAGAAATCGTCATCGGTGAGGGTATCCACGTCATGCCAGGGATGGAATCCTACTGAGTACCACTGGCCAGGTTGCGGGTCAAACTGCGACGGATTGACCGATATCATGGCGTCGGTGGCATTCAGGTTGTGAGTATGGAAATCGATGATGCTCATTCTGGGCTCTATGGGACTGGGTCATAGCCGCTGCCGCCCCAGGGATTGCACCTGAGGATGCGCCACACGGCCAGATACAGCCCCTTGAAGGGCCCGTGCTTGCGTATCGCCTCGATGGCATACTGGCTGCACGTGGGGGTGAAACGGCACGTGGGGGGCTTGAGCGGGGAAATATACTTCTGGTAGAAGCGTATGGGCAGAATGAGGAGCCAGCCGATGAAATGCAGCACCTGCTTCAAGAATTGGCCGATTTTGTCGATGAAACCGTTCATTTCTCGTCTTCCTGGGTGGAAAATTGCTGCTCGGCAGCAGCCGTGGCGATGCGGTTGAGCAGTTGGGTCATTTTCTCGTTGATTACCTCATAAGGGGCCGGCGTGGTGTCCAGATAGACAAAGGCGATATCTACCCCCCAACCCGTGGACTCGAGCGGTCTGAGCAGCAGCTCACCGCGGTTCAGACGATAAGCCTCACGAGTGCGTCGCCTCAGCAGGACGCGGTTCACGGCCTTGCGGATGCGCTTCTTGGGGATGGAGATGAGGAACTGCACGGGATACCTCTCGTCGCGCGGGCGCAGGCGATAGGCGGCGCGCAGCGGAAACGCCATGAGTGACTTGCCCTCATGGAAAAGCGTATCGACCGCCGTGCGGCTGCACAATTTCTCGTCTTTATTTAACTTGTAGCCCATTCAAGCTGCGAAATTACTAAAAAAAGAGGGTATGGCGAGCACCATAACCTCTTAAAATCTCTTTTTAGGTTCTGTTTCGGTTCAAGACTCGACCTCGACGGGCTGTACCTTCTTCAGGTAGTGCTCGATGGCGCTGGCCATCGACGGCGTCTCGGGCGAGATGGTGATATCGACATGCAGACCGGCCTTGTCGGCAGCCTCAAGGGTCGTGTTTCCCATTGCGGCAATGACCACCTTGCGCTCCTTGTAGTCGGGGAAGTTGGTCGTGTAGGACTTGATGCCAGCGGGACTGAAGAACACCAGCATGTCGTAGTCAAACGGCTCATCGGGAGTGAAATCGTTGCTCACCGTGCGGTACATGACGGCCTTGACATATTTCACCTTGTTGTTGTCGAGCACGACAGCCTTGTCATTGTGCACGTCGCTCACGGGCATGAGATAGGTCTCCTTGTTGTGCTTGGCAATGATGGGAATCAGACCCTCCATGAGTCCTGACTCGCTGTAGAAAATCTTGCGTTTGCGATAGACGACATACTTCTGGAGGTAATGTGCGATAGTCTCGCTCACGCAGAAGTACTTCAATGTGTCGGGCACATTGTAACGCAATTCCTTGCACAGGCGGAAGAAATGATCGATTGCGGTGCGGGCTGTCAAGATAATGGCCGTATAGTCAGGCACATTAATCTTGGATTGTCTAAATTCTTTGGATGAAAGCCCTTCTACCTTGATAAAAGGTCGGAATACTATTTCAACACCATATTTTTTCTCCAAGTCAAAATAAGGAGATTTCTCAGACGTCGGTCTTGGTTGTGAAACCAGAATCTTCTTAATGCTCATGTAGTTCTTCTATGATTGTAAAAAACCTGTAACCCAAATAGTTACACCCCAAAAAATGGCAAGGGGTACTATTTCGACGGCGCAAAGGTACAAAATAAAATAGAGAATCGATGACAAATTGCCATAAAAAATTCTAAACCCTTTATAAATAAAGATTAATCGGGCTATCAAATATAGTGTCGCGGCGATGCCCAATAGCAATTTGCCATGGGCGGGATACAGCATGACCAATACCAGAACCGGTAGTAGTAACAGCCCCAGGAACGATTGTGATGCCTTGAAGCCGTCAAGCCACAATTTTGAGCCCACCTTGTCGCTGAACGTGTAGCCTAACACCTTGTAAACCATCCACTGTGCGATATAAAAACCGGCAGCGAGTCCGCAGTAGGTTGCCACATGGGGGAACACGCTGGCCTGCAGCGAGGTGGCTAATGCGGGTACCAGTTGCTGGATGGCAAAGTAGATGAGGAACCCCTCGGTGATGCAGGTGTTGGCAATCAGAGCAAAGAGGATTGTGGTCTCGTTGACCGTGTGGTCCTCAAACAGGTTCTCGCGGCGGCGTGTCGAGAACATGTGGTGAAAGAAGTTCTCGATATACTTGTAGCCCGTGTGGTAACTCAGCGCCACGGCCAGCAGTCCCGTGAGCAGCAGGGCCATCGATGGGGTGTCGTGCAGGGGCGAGCGGGTAAAAGGCTGTGCCTGTCCACGTGGAGGTTGCTCCATGACTGGCAGGGTGTTGATGTCGCCCAGCGCCGAGTCACCCGCCACCGTGTCGGGGAAGCCGTCGAGGTACTGCGGCGCGTAATAGGCTTCCACAGTATCGGCATGCAGGGTCGTGTCGGCGGGTTGGGTGTTGACGGGCATGGGAATCTCAATATTTGGACTCAAACTCGATGGGTTTGCTGTTCTCTAACAGCGTGATGACCTCCTGGGGCGTGGCGGCCACTTGCCACAACCGGTTGTGGGAGGGTTTCATGAATTCCTCGTCTATGGCATGCTGCAGCATGGCGAGCAGGGCATCGTAGTAGCCCAGTGTGTTGAGGATGACAACGGGATACTTGACCAGTCCAAGCTGTCGCCAGGTGAGGGTCTCGAGGAGTTCTTCGAGTGTGCCCACACCACCGGGCATGGCAATCACGGCGTCGGCCATGTCGCTCATCATGTGTTTGCGCTGGTGCATGTCGGCCGTGACGATGACGTCTTCCAGGCGGTCGTAGCACCATCCATGATCAACCATGAATTTGGGGATGACACCTGTCACCTGGCCGCCGGCATCGAGAGCGCCGTCGGTTATTGCGCCCATCAAGCCCACGGCACCACCGCCATTCACACAGCGCCAGCCGCCACGTGCCAGCAATTCACCCATCTCGCGTGCCGCTTGCATGTAGCGCGGATCGATGTCTGCGCTTGAAGCGCAGAATACACAAACGTTTCCTCTTGTCTCTCTTTCCATGGGTGCAAAGGTAGTACAAAGTTTAGAGTTTAGGGTTCAGAGTTTGGGGTTTTTTAGACCCTCGTTGGGGGACGTGGGTCAACGACCGTAGTTGTTGGCCTTGCGGTAGTGGTTGGGGGACAGGCCCAAGTGCTTCTTCACATATTTACCGAAGAACGAGAGGTTGTCGAAGCCCATCTCGTTGGCAACCTCCTTGATGCTCATGTCGCTGTAGAGCAGCAGTTGCTTGATGCGGCTGATGACGGCTGTGGCGATGAGTTCGCTCGCCGTAGAGTCACTGTGCTTGCGGCAGATGGTGGTCAGGTACTTGGGTGACACGCATAGCTCGTCGGCATAGGACTTGACGCTGCGGTTGACGCTCGTGTTGTCGGCAAGCAGCAGCATGAAACGACGGAAGATGCGGTCCCCCTGGCGTAGCATGTCGCCTGCGTCCCGGTTGATGTGCTTGTTGATGTTGGAAAGCAGGTCATAGGCGAAACAGCGGATAATGTCGCGCATCGTCTCACGGCCGAAGTTCATCTCGGGATGTCCCATCTTGAAGGTGAGCAGATCATAATACTTGACCATCAGGTCCACATCGTCCTGTCCCATCTCGATGACGGGATTGGAGAGGATGTGCATGACCGACTGCATCAGGCTCTTGTTGATGAACGAGAAACCGACATCGGTGCTGATGCCGCAGATCAGGCAGCTGAAGTCGTCGCTGTGCTGGATATTGTCGATGACTGCCTTGCGGTCAACAATGAGCGAGCAGTTCTTCTTCAAGTGGTAGGTGTTGGTGTTGAGTTCTAACGAGAGTGTTCCGTTCAGCACCATGACATAGGCTATGAAATTCACCTGGAACCGCTTCATCAGTCCAGGAACAGAGGTGATATCGTCGGCAAAGATGATTTCTCCATCGTTGTACTTGAGGTCGTGATAGACTTCAGACAGGTCGTTCAGGTCCAGTTGTGTGATTCTGTTCTGTTTCATAGTTGTAATGATTAGAATTGTCCCGATTTTGTCACGGTTATTTTTGAAAAAGTGGTCTAACTTGATAATAATTAACAAGTTAGACCACATCGAGTCGGGGTGAGAAGACTCGAACTTCCGGCCTCCACGTCCCGAACGTGGCGCGCTAACCAACTGTGCTACACCCCGAATCTCGTTTGAGCGGTGCAAAGATACTGCTATTTTTTCAATCTGAGCAAGATTTCTCCAATTAATTTAATGGGCATCGAGCCAGTTGCTGGCGGCACCATGGCTGGCAGTGAGGCGTACATTGCCCTTATAGACGCCTTCCATTTCCTCGATGACGATGCGCTGCACGCGGTCGAGTTCGCTGGGAATGACGTCAAAGTTGAGTTCGTCATGAACCTGAAGAATCATCTTGGACTTGATGCCCTCCTGCTCAAATCGCTGATAGATGCGCACCATAGCCAGCTTGATGACGTCGGCGGCGGTACCCTGGATGGGCGCGTTGATGGCATTGCGCTCGCTGAACCCCCTGACCACGGCATTGCGGGAGTTGATGTCGGGCAGCATGCGGCGTCGGCCGTACAGGGTGGTCACGTAGCCTTTTTCACGCGCCTGGGCGATGGAGCGGTCGATGTAGTCGCGCACCTGCGGGAAGGTGGCATAGTAGCCGTCGATGAGCATCTTGGCCTCGTCACGCGGGATGTTGAGGCGCTGAGCCAGACCGAAGGCGCTGATGCCGTACAGGATGCCGAAGTTGGCTGTTTTGGCTTTGCGCCGCTCGTCGCCGGTTACTTGCTCCAGGGGTTTATGGTAGATGCGGGCGGCGGTGATCGCGTGGATGTCGTGGCCGTGGGCAAAGGCGTCGAGCATCGTCTTGTCATGGCTCAGGTCGGCCACCAGGCGCAACTCTATCTGGGAATAGTCGGCGCTGAAGAACACGTTGCCATCGGCAGGGATGAACGCGCGGCGTATCTCCTTGCCCTCGTCGTTCCTGACGGGGATGTTCTGCAGGTTGGGATTGGTCGATGACAGGCGGCCCGTGGCGGTGACCGTCTGGTTATAGGTCGTGTGGATGCGGCCCGTCTGGGGGTTAATGAGGGCTGGCAAGGCGTTGACATAGGTCGATAAGAGCTTGCGGATGCCCCTGAGTTCCAGAATCTTGTTGATGAGCGGATGGCGGTCGCGCAACTTGAGCAGGATGTCCTCGGTGGTGCTGTACTGGCCCGTCTTGGTCTTCTTGGCCTTGGGGTCAATCTTGAGGTGGTCAAACAGCACTTCGCCCACTTGGGCCGGGCTTGCCGTGTTAAAGGGGATGCCTGCCAGCTGATGGCATTCGGCGTCCAGGCGGTTCATCTGCTCAGTCAGGGCAACCGAATACTCGTTAAGCGCCTTGACATCGATGCGTGCGCCAGCCAGTTCCATGCTCGCGAGCACCTTGACCAGTGGCAACTCAATTTCGGTAAAGAGTTTCTCCAATCCTTGTTCCTTAAGCGATTTATCAAGTTTGTCAGGCAACTGCAGGGTGAGGTCGGCGGCCTCACAGGCCCAGCGGCTGAGCGCTTCGGGAGCCACCTGGCTGGGCTTGAGTTGGTTGCGGCCTTTGGGTCCCAGCAGGCTCTCGGGGGTGATGGCGGTGTAGTGCAGCAGTTCGTAGGCCATCTCGGCGATGGAGTGGCCGCGCTCGGGCTGCAGCAGGTAGTGGGCCACGGCGGTGTCATAATAGGGTGCTGTGAAGCTGATGCCGTGCTGGTCGAGGGCAACCATGGTGCGCTTGACGTCGCTGCTCACGATGCATGCCCGGCTGGTGAAAAGCGGTGCCAGCGTCTTGAGCATGTCGGCCTTGCCGTCACACTTGACAAAGGCGGCCTCGTGCCTCGTGCCACAAAGGGCGATGCCAATCACCTTGAGCTGCATGGCATTGCTGCCCGTGCCCAGCAGGCTGACGGCAACGCGCGGCTTGTCCATGAGCTCGCTGACGAGGGAGGCGGCCTCGATGGGCGAGGTGATCAGGCGGTAGTTGTAGCCCACCTGTTCGAGTGAGGTATAGACGGGGGCCGCATTATCCTGAGCGGGCTCCTCGAGGTCAAACAGGGAGAGCTGGCGTGCGGGATTTGCCTTTGGTGTTGGACTCACTGGTGCGGGAGATGGTGCAGGTGCAGGGGCCTCATTTGCAGCAACGGGGGCATTTTCCAGGCCGGCGTTGGCCTCACCGCCATCGATGAGACGCTGGGTGAGGGTGCGGAATTCCAGTTCACTGAACACCTCGCGCAGGGCATCCATGTCAACGGGCCTGCGGCTCAGGGCATCGGCGTCGAGGCTCACGGGAACGTCGGTGATGATGGTGGCAAGCCACTTCGACAGGCGTATCTGCTCGGCGTTGTCCTCAACGCGCTGTTTCTGGACTCCCTTGAGCTGGTCGGTGTTCTCCAGCAGGTTCTCAATCGAGCCGAATTGCTGGATGAGTTTCTCGGCATTCTTGGGACCGATGCCGGGGCAACCGGGGATGTTGTCGGCGGTATCGCCCATGAGTCCTAAGATATCGATGAGCTGTTTGGGCGACTGGATGCCATACTTGGCATTGACCTCCTCGACGCCCTCGATGATGTTTTTGCCGGGGTTGAAAATCTTGATGTTAGGGGTCACCAGCTGACCGAAGTCTTTGTCTCCGGTGACCATATAGGTGAAGAAACCCTGCTGCTCGGCCTGATGGGAGAGCGTGCCGATGACGTCGTCGGCCTCATAGCCCTCGACCTCGTAGATGGGGATCTGATAGGCCTTGAGGATGCACTTGATGTAGGGGACGGCGGTAAGGATGCCCTCGGGCGTCTTCTCGCGGTTGGCTTTGTAGGGCTCGTAGCTCTTGTGGCGGAAGGTGCTGCCGCCGGGCGGATCAAAGCACACGGCGATGTGCGACGGATTTTCCCGCTTGAGCAGGTCCTGCAGGGTGTTGACAAAGCCGAACACGGCCGACGTGTCAATCCCGGTCGAGGTGACACGGGGACTACGCACCATGGCATAATAAGCCCTAAAGATGAGCGCATACGCGTCAAGTAACAGCAGTTTCTTGTTAGTTTCCATAATCTTTGGTTGGTTTACGGGGATAAAGATAGTCATTTTTTTGCGTTTTAGGTATTTCAAGGGCCAAAAAACAATTTTACTCTCAAAAAAGGTGGCTCTCCCAGGAATTATTGCTAACTTTGCAGGCTATGGCAATATCACTGACACATATACAAGAACAATTAAGAACCGAACTGGAGGCGTTGAACGAAATCATCGCCACCACATTGTCAAGTAACAGTGAACTCACCAACAGCATCGTGACCTCCTATCTCAAGAGCAAGGGCAAGATGCTGCGCCCCATCGTCACGCTGTTGAGCGCCAAGTTCTTTGGCGGCATCAACGACAAAGCCCTGCAGGGCGCTGCCGCCCTGGAGATGCTTCACAACGCGTCGTTGATTCACGACGACGTGATTGACGAGGCCACCGAGCGCCGCGGCTTGCCCACAATCAATAATGTGTGGAGCAACCACGTGGCGGTGCTGGTGGGTGACTTCTTTGTGACGGGTGCCCTGCGCTGCGGAGTCGCAACTGGCGACGGCCGCATCTTGAGCGCTCTGGCCGACATGGGCCGTGACTTGTCACTCGGCGAGATTGACCAGGTGGATATTGCCCGCAACCACAATATCGACGAGGCGACCTATATGGACATCATCAGGGCTAAGACTGCATCGCTGTTTGAGTGCTGTGCCGCCGTGGGTGGATATGCCAACAACGCGCCCCAGACGTCGATTGACGAGTTGCGCCGCTATGCGCGTCTGCTGGGCATCTGTTTCCAGATCAAGGACGACACGTTTGACTACTACAACGACCCGATCATCGGCAAGCCCACGGGCAACGACCTGAGGGAGGGCAAGGTGACGTTGCCGCTTATCTATGCGCTCAACCGCACCGACCTGCCTGAGCGTGACGAGATGCTGGCCCTGGTGAACAAGGAGAACCTGACGGGCGAAGACATCGACCGCCTGATAGAGTTTGCCAAGCGTGCAGGCGGTATCGACTACGCCTACGCCAAGATGGAGAGCCTGCGTGACGAGGCCAACGACATCCTGTCGCCCTATTCGCCCGATGACACCATCGAGCAGTTCCGTGAAATCTTTGACTACGTGATTGAACGTAGGCTGTGATTGGACTTTAGGCTTTGCTGGAGAGTTATCTGATAGCGGGACGCGTCGAGGCCGGCTGTGATGAGGCGGGCCGGGGTTGCCTTGCGGGACCAGTGACGGCGGCTGCGGTGATATTGCCGCCCGATTTCCATAATGACTTGATTAACGACAGCAAGCAGTTGACCGAACGTCAGCGCGAGCGCCTGCGTCCCATCATCGAGCGTGAGGCTGTGGCCTGGGCCGTGGCAATGGTGTCACCCCAAGAGATTGACCGCATCAACATCCTGCGCGCCTCGATTATGGCGATGCACCGTGCCCTGGACCAGCTGACGGTGCGCCCCGAGGGCATCCTGGTGGACGGCAACCGCTTCTTCCCTTACCATGACATTCCTTACACCACAATCATCAAGGGTGACGGCAAGATGCTCAGCATCGCTGCCGCATCGATTCTGGCCAAGACCCACCGTGACGAGCTGATGTGCCGTCTGGACGAGGAGTTTCCCCAGTATGGCTGGGCCCGCAACAAGGGTTATCCCACAGCCGACCATCGTGCTGCCATCGCACAACATGGAGCGACACCTTATCATCGCCACAGTTTCCAGCTGCTGCCACAACCCACCTTGTTTGACGGCCTGGAGTTGGAGTAAACAGATAAACCAGTCAATAAATAAACGAACAGGGGCGCGCCATCACCGGCGGGCCCCTGCTACTGTAATGCAAAGAGTTATTTAGTGAATTATGATTTTCTCTTTACTGGATGACCTTGGCGGTCGAGGTAGTGCCGTCGCTGTAGCGTGTCACAACGATGTTCACGCCCTCGAACGGCTTGCTTGACTGCTGACCCATCAGGTTGTAATAGGTCACGCTGGTGACCTTGCGGTCAACAATCACATTGCTCAAGCCAGTGGCCGTGTTGTCGCGGGTGAGCGTGTAATCGAACTGGTACTCGGCAATGTAGTACTTGCTGTCGGCTGTCACGTCCACGCCACGTCCGTTGCTGGCCTGTTCAAGGTTGGCAGTGCGGGTGTAATAAGCCCTCACGATGAAGTGCATGGGCAGTTCATCGATGACACTGTCGCCTTCCTGGACGGTTGAGCGCAGCTTCTTGGCACCGAAGGTACCCATGATCTCGTTGCTGCCGCTCTTAGTCCAGTTGCTGTGGAACTGGGTGAGGTTCTCGTTGCTGCCCAGCTTGTAGTCGCTGATGCCCAAATCGTTGTGGACACCCTCGCGGCCGAGGCAGGGATCCGAGGAAGTGTTGTTGTTCACCTCTTCCATCAGGAAGTCGCCGGTGATGCGCTCGGCACGGTTGCGGCCGACGTTATTGCCAGAGAAGACTTCCTCGTTGAGCAGGTTGACATCCACCTGGCGCCAAACGCGCACCTTGTACAAGTCATAATCCTTGAAGGGATCATCCTCGCTGGGAATCAACAGTTGGCTCAGGTCGAGCGTCACGTTGTAGTGGGCATAGAGGGTAGGCTCGTTACCCACCTTGAAGGAGCCCTCGCTGATTACAGCCTGGGCCACCTTGGCCTGGATGGTGGCGACGCCAGTCTGCTGCACGGGAGCGCCATAGGTGTTGTAGTCGCTGCGGCCGGTGAAGGTCTCGACTACGGGAGCATAATAGTACATGCCGGCCTCCTGGTTGACGGCAGCGTCCATGAAGGTGACAGGCTTGGTGTCGCCCAGGTCGATACCGACAGCACCCTGAGTATTGCCGTCCATCTTGAGGGTGTACTGGTTACCACCATTATCGGCTTCGCCAGTGGGAGCCACCTCGGTGTCGGTTACTTCAAGGGTCGTGGCGTCAATGGTGGAGTTGGTCATGATCTTGAGCTCATTCTCGCTGCCTTCTTTCCAGCGGAAGGCGTCGTAGCGCAGGATTTCCTGTTTGGAACTGTACTTCACCTGCTCGTCGATGTACCTCGCTGTCGCATCCAGGGAGTGATCCAGGTCATCATTGTCGATATTGCTCTGGGTATAACCCTGAACGTCCATATCGGTCTTGTGGATATAGACACTCACCTTGTTACTGTGAGCGGTCTGGTCTCCATAGGAGAACTCAACCTGATAGCGGTACTGTGACGGGTGGTTGTTGTCGGCTACCGACTCGTAGAAGTTGTCAAACAGCCTGAAGTTGTCAAATGCCACCACGTTGTTGTTGTTGACGCTGTAGGTAACGTTGTCGGCGTTGGGCATGTTGATCCAGCTGTAGTAGTTCTCGGCGTCGGTGCTGTTGCCACGCTGGTTGGCCCAGGTGATGTTCAGCTTCATCTGTCCGGCAACGGGAGTCAAGGTGGCAACGGGGATTTCAACCTCGTTTTCACCCTCGCCGTAGTAGCGGTAGATAGTGAACTGGGCATTGTTGGCAGCCAAGTCGTCGGCCGATACATAGGGCGACATGTTGTTGGTCACCTGAAGCTCGTTGGAGTAGTAGTTGCGCTCAGTTTTCGGATCAAAGCGGCTATAGTCGTTGGTGAGCTTGAGGGTGAGTTTCAAGGTCTCGTCGGTACCGGGGATGATGAAACTCTCCTCGTTGGACATCTGCAACGAGAGGAACTGGGTGGCATCCTGACCTTGAACAACGTAGGTCACCTCCTGACCAGTCTCCTGCATAGCGATGTGGTCAACATAGGTAGTCTGGTTCGGGTCGAGGGTGACGGGAATGGGATCGCCGTTGGCATCCAGGATGGGTTCGCCACTCTCGGTCACTTGCACGACGGGTTCATAGGACTTGTTACCGTTAGCATCGGTGATGACGCGGTACAAGAAGTACTGTCCCTCGTCGGCGGGCAGGAAGTCGAGCAGATTGCTCTTCCAGCTCAAGTTCAGGTCATAGACATTGGCATTGTCCTGCTTGTCACCAGTAATCTCATTCTGGTGGATAACGTAGAGGCCCAGCGTGGGACGGTGGTCCTTATTGTAGTTCACGAACTTCTCGTCGGAACTGGGGTCACGAGTGGCATCGCCAAAGGAATACTGACTTTCAGCCCAATACTTCATGCGATAGTCGGGCACGAAGAACATCATGTCACGCACGTCCTGGCAGTCGTCACTCTCAGAATCCACGCCATACATGTTGAACTCATGGTTACCTCCAACGAAGGGAATTGACACGCAATCGTGTACCACCTCGTAGGATTCCATGTTCACCAGTTCCTGGTAAACGTCGGTCATAGCACTGGTTGCACTGCTGGCCTGGTTAGGACTGAACTGCTCGAACATGTGCTCAAATGGTGCCAACACAGCACTATTTGCTGAACTGTTAAATGTATTGTCGGTAAATGTATAGCTGCTGCCTTTCACCTTCAAGCTGGGATAGGGAACGACGTTTGTACTGGTCCAGGGCTTCTCGCTAGCCTGAGAGTGGTCAATGAGTCGCAACTGGCCTTTGGCCAGGAAGAAAAAGCGGTTCAACTTATCGGCATCAATTTTGAAGAGTGTACCAGCTTCCTCACCGCTACCTGATTTCTTGTAGGTCGTAATGATGCGTGCCGACTTGAAAGTATTGGCTACCTTCTCCTTCAGTGTCGAGTTGGTGAAAGAGTAGTACGAAGAACCAGAATAATTGGCTCCGTCCTTGATTTCAACCATAATCAAGGTAAGGCCTTCCTCGTTGGGCTCGTACTCGGTAGGATCCATATAATTGTAAGTGTAACCACCCTTAGTTACGGACAGAACCGATTTCTGGGTGGGAATGTTCCAACCATAGGTGTCGGTGTACTGCAGAGTGCTGTTGAGCTGACCGACGGCAGAATAGTTCACGGCATAAGCGTTGTTGCCATTGATGGTCAAACTTTCATCAGCACCGTCCTCAGTGAAGCCTCGCAACTTGTTACCAGGAATCTCAGGTGTGATATAAATTTCGCGCAGCATGGCGATAATCTGGTTGGGATCAGTAGCCACATCCAACAGGTTATTGATATGCTCATTACCATTGTCATCAACCCACGTGTAATCGTGGTCATAGAGGGCAGAGTGGTCGTTCTCGTCATACTTGCCGCCCTTACCGGTAAGAGTGAAGACACAATCGGCAATACCGTTGCCAAGACTCAACGTAGCCTCACTGGAGAAAGTACCCTCCTCGGTCGGGGCAAACGTGACGGTAATGGTCACGCTCTCACCACTTGCCAATTGAACAGGAGTATAATCGGTACTGAACGGAGCGGTCAGCGCCGTCAACGTCGGAGTAACAGGCTGAAGACCTGTATTAGTAACGGTAATTGTACGGGTTGTGCTCTCGTTATTTTCTGGATTAACTGTACCAAAGGCAATATCACCACCATTAGGCGAAACAGTAACAGCATAGTCAATGGGGATGTCGATGGTATAGGTAGCTGACGCAATCTCACTATCAGCCATTTCGTCCTTAACGGCTATGGCATTAATTGTCATCGTCTCGCTCACGGTAATAGCACCAGAGTACTGGGTACTGGCAGTAGTGGGAGCGGTGCCATCGGTCGTATAATAGATAGTGGCGCCTTCGGTAGCGCACGAGATGGTCACACTCTGAGCGCTGGTATAAGTACCTTCAGCAGGGTTAAACGTAGGGGTAGCAACCTGCTCTGGTGCATCTCCAGGGATGAAGGTGAAGGTTGCCATAGGCAGATCCTTAGTAACATTCTTAGAGCTATTATATGAGTAATAGCCTGCATAGTCACCTTGCGTCTGAGCATAGAAAGAACATGCTTTATAAATGCCAGCTGTGGTGTTGATTTCAACAAGAAGGTTATCACCATAGTAAGTAAACGGAGTGGTGAAGTTGATGATCCACGCACCCGTTGTGTTTGGATCTGGCTCCAATTCGGCTACATCGACTAGGTTTTCTGCCTCAATCGGGCCATCTACAGTAACATAGTAGGAACCGCTTGTCTGCCAAGTCGAGGTAGTCGTGCCTAAGGACACCTTTATATTTCCTTCGGAGATACCCAAAGTGGAACGAGGATAGAACGTAATGGCTTTGACCACTGTGCCGGGTTCCCAGCCCAGTTGTTTGGCAGTGTAAATTATCTGATTGCGCTGGTTTGCGTCATACCAAGTGCCATATACAGGCAGGAAATCTGTATAGGTGCTTTCATCGCCAATAGTAATTGTCTGCTCTTGTCCCGAAGGAATTGTGTTGATGGTATAGGTAGCAGTAGCGACTTCACTGTCGGTGTAACCGTTGAGCACAGCGATAGCCTTGACGGTTGTTGTCTCGCTCACTGTGAAAGGAGCACTGTAAGCAGTGCTGCTCGTGGTGGGCGTGCTGCCATCGGTGGTGTAATAGATGGTTGCTCCTGAAGTCTCACAGGTTATGGTCACCTGTTGAGCCTCGGTAAAGTTGCCACTTTCAGGCGAAATCACTGGTGTAGCCACCTGCGGCAATACCTTTGTAATAGAGAAGGTCTTGGCTGTGGCGTTAATAGTGATGGTATAATTGCCAGCTTCCGAGAAATAGATGGGATGATACTTAACTGGATTTTCATCTGTCGGGTCTGTATCAAGATTACCGCTCGTGTTGGTGCCATAGCCCCAGTCTCCACCATCGGTCTCTGCGCCGAAGAAGAGGCGGTTGTAGTCGCCTTCCCAGTAGTAAGTCTCACCAGTATTCCTGGTGAACATGATGTAGCTGTTAGCTGGAACATTCTCCAACGTGGCCGTATAGGTAATGGTATTCCCATCTTTGCTATAGGTCATCGGATGTGAGCCATCACCATATTGCCAACCAGCATTACCGAAATTGCCAATGACGTAGATGTTGGGTTGGTATGTCACTTCGACAGGAATAGTAATATCTTCGCCATCATTATTTTTATTGGTTCCGAGAGTAAAGATATCAGTTGCGGTCAATTCGCGGCCCTCATAGGTTGCGGCAACAGTACCAGTCAACGAGCCATCATTGTGAATGAAATACCAGTTGCCATTGTCGTTGTTGACAGCCGAACCCACAGTAGTAGAAAGAGAAGGCGTAATAGACGAGCTCGAGCGTGATAGACCCACATTGTCAATCAGGCCAGAGCCAGTAACGGAGAAGGAGTTGTTGGAGCCGCTGTCGTTGATGGTCAACGATTCGACACCGACTTCTAACTTAGGGCCGTTAGCCTCCCATTCAAACTGGATATCATCCAAGATAATCTTACTACTCGACGAGGTATTATTTGAAATAATACCAATATACTCATAATCATCCGTCACTGTGATTACAGTGCTGCTAGAATTCGTCGTGCCCAAGAGCGTGCCTCGAGTCGATGCGTCAGTAAGATCACTTGAACTGCTATAAGCAGTATTTTTACCATACACCTGAATACCGTACTTGTCTGTATTTTGATTAAAGGTGAAAGTAACAGACTTGATTTTGCCACCAGATGTGGTGGATACGATGCCAGCATTAGCACTTTGGGTGGTTAAGATAATCGCACCACTGGAGTGCTTGGCTGTCCTTCCAGCATAGACAGCGCCACTCGGTTTACTCACATTAGTAAAGTAAGCTAACGAGGTGCTTGTTGCCGCCAGGTCACTTGCCGTAATGACATCAGTTGTCGTTGCCCAGGCGGGGGGGATGGCCATGGCGAGGGCTAAGAAAAAGATTAGAAATTTAAAATTGAAGTACTTCATAATGCACTGAATAAATGGTTAGTAGTATTTTGGTTTTTATTAGTTTCCATCGGGTAACGGACACAGGTCAACTGCAGGCAGGGTATTGCCTGCCGACAGTTGGCGATTCCGAGTGTTGTCCCGGGGCCAGTGTCGACATCACGAGGTGATGTCTGCTGGAAATGGTTATAACCACAGTTTGTATTTTAAATTTTTGTTCCGTTTAAGCAAGAAATACGCCCCTTAATAGGGGGCTGGTAGTTGAGAGGTCTTGTTAGCCCTGTCGTAAGGACTTTGATGCCTGGTGTTAATGCTGACAGTTACAAGTCGTTGAATGGCAATGTGCTACTTGACCTTTATCGCAGTGGCAAATATAGGTCGGTTTTTTGAATAATGATTAAAAATGCAAGCTTGGGGCAAATTCTTTTCAACGAACTGTCAATTTTCTTCAACAAATTGGGAGATGGCGGCCATTGTGGGGCTCAGGATTGTCGAGGTCGTGGCGTTGTGCTGTTGTGGTCGGGAAGATGTGTTAAAAACGAGGACAGGGCCCGCAGCCATTGCGGGTCCTGTCCAGGATATTTACAGTTGATAAAAACTGGTTACGGTGCGGGATTAGTTACCGCCGAGGAGCATGTCGATTACCAGAGTAACATCCTCGATACCAGCCTTACCGTCAGCACTGAGGTCAGCATTTGCCACGTTGATGGCAGTGCCACCACCCAGCAGGTAGTCGATGAGAGCGGTAACGTCCTCGATGCTTACCTTCTGGTCGTCGTTAACGTCACCCAAGATTACCTGGGCACCACTGTGCTCGGTGATAGCGATGGGCAGCAGCTGTACGGCATTGTTGTAATAGCTTACCATAGCCTCAACATCAAAGGTCTTACCCTCGACGCTCTCGGGATAGGTGATCTCAAACATGTTGTAGATGGCCATGCCATCGGCAGTGTAGAGATACAAGGAATCCTCGGCAGTGGTCAGGGTCAGGTCCTTAACGAGAATGCGCTGGTTGATCGTGGTGGTGTCGACCTGAGCCTCGGTGTACTCGGTAGCCTCGATGGTCTGCAGGGGAGCATCGGTAGCCTCAACGTTGTTGGGATACTGGTACTCGTTGATGTGACCACGGAAGATGTAGAACTGAGCATCCCAACCGCTCTTGATGGTCGAACCCTCGGCGATGGTGGGAACCTGGTTGCCGTAGATGAGGCCTACACCAGTAGCATCCTTAACCCAGAGGTTAGACTTGTGCTGGTATACAGCTACAACGTTGCCAGTGAAGACGAAGTCGGTCTTGGTGGCCAGGGCGTTAGCCTCGGCAAGGGTAGCAACCTCGGGCAGACGGGTATAGGTAGCGGTAGCCATAGTGCTCTCGGTGCCGTCCTTCTCGGCATAAGCCTTAACGGTGGTGGTCTCGGTCAGGGTGAAGGGAGCGGTGTAGAGGATCTCGTCGCCATCGTTGAGCATGTAGTAAATGTCGGCACCCTCGGTCTCACAGGTCAGAGCAACCTCGATGCTGCCGGCGAACTTGCGGCCACTGGGGTTGAAGACGGGAGCGGCAACGGTGATGATGGGAGCATCGCCGTCGAGATAAACGCGGATCTCGGAGGCGCGAGCCTGAGCCGAAGCGGTGAACACAACGCTGGTGGCAGTGCCTTCCCAAGTACCGAAGTTGTTCTCAACAGTATATTCGCCAGCGTCGGGAACCAGGTTGCTGACGAGGTGGCTGCCGCTGTTACCTACAATCTCAATCTTAACGATGGTGCCAGCAGTCGAGCTGATGGTCAGGGTCTGGTCCTTGTAGATGCGGTAGCTGTTTGCGTCAACCCAACCATTGGAGCAATCCAGGGTGACACCCTCCTTAGTTACGGTCCAAGCAGAAGCCGAAGCAGTGCCGTTACCGGGATCGGTGGCGCTGGTGAATACGATAACACCAGGTTCAACCTTAACGTAAGTGGCGCTTACAACGGGGCTGTCATGACCGTCCTTGCTAGCCTTAGCATAGACAGTGGTGGTCTCGGTCAGGGTGAAGGGAGCAGTGTAGGCTGTCCATGCCAGGCCGTCGGTGCTGTAATACAGGGTTGCACCAGCCTCGTTGTTGGTGATGGTGATCTCGAGGCTCTCTACGAAGGTCTGAGCTGCGGGCAGGGTGGGAGCTGCGATTTCCACTACGGGAGCAGCGTTAGGATCCTGAACATAGAGGACAGCATCCTTCTGGGTGCCCTTGTAGCAAGCGAAACGCTCCTGACCGGAATTGGCGTTGTATTGCAGAACGCGGGTCTCGGTAGCACCTGCGTTGGTCAGGATGTAACCGCCGTTGGCCGATGCGGTAACAGTCCACTTAGCGGTGGCTGCGGTAGCGTCGTCGGTGGTGTTTACTGAGTTGCCGCTTCCCCAGAAGAGGTAAGCACCCTCGCCCATCTCAAAGGTCCAGGCACCAGTCTCACCGCCCAGGGTGAGCTCTTCAACAGCGAGGTCCTCGATGTCGGTAACACCATTGTCGATAGTGAGGCCACTGATGGCTGCAGCATACTTGGTGCTGCCTCCGGTGATGCCGCCCATACCAGCGGCAGCTTCCTCGTTAACAACGATGTACTTCTTACCAGCTACGAGCTGATCGGTACTCGTCACCTTTACATAAGTGTTAGCGCCCCATGCCGACATGGTCAGCAGGGCTAACGTGAGGAGAGAAAATAATTTCTTCATAAAAAACTTAAAATGAATTGAGTTAATGAAATATGTTAATAAACAAAAGTGTTCATTTTTAGGGCTTTAAGCAAGCGAGGTCCGTTACATGGCGCAAAGGTAAGGAGTTTTGGCGAAATGTGCAATATTTTGGCTGGAAACTTGATTTTTAGTATCAGTTAACTGTTTCTGGGTAGTCATGCTGCCGCACCAGCTCTAAGGATGCGTCATAACAAGCCTCTGGATTTTTAATCGGCCTAACGGCCGAGAAATTAAACAACATTTTAGATGAGATATAAAAAAACATTTTGTTTGATATTCAGCGGTTTAACGTCATGATTTTTGCAAAATGGCGTTTCCCGTACTATTTTCATTCGGCAAAAAAGGTCGAAGACCTTGACAAGGCCAGCGGCCTTGAATAGTGGTAACCCCATGGCGTACAGGCCGATAGGTCTGTGCGGCATGGGGAAAGAGCGTCCAAAGGGAAAGGGCCCCGAAGGGGGCCACACACTCCAGGCTAAGGAAATGTCGCGGATAGTGGCCCCTTTCAGGGCCCGTTATTACTATCCTGACGGTCCCCAGGCTACACAGACCTCTGGCCTGTGCACCCTGGGGTTTGAGCAATTCAAGGCCTCTGGCCTTGTGCAGGCCTTCGACCTGCTAAGACACAACAATCGCCATTAATGACCTCACGGCGTGTTCCAATGCGGAAAACAGGGGACACCAATGGTTTTTATATGATGTACTCTTGGGATCAACGTCGATATCGCGTTAGATATGAAAAAAAGAGGCGCCCCGGGCGGGGTGCCTCCTTTTTTAGAGATTGGTTGCTAAGGATTAGCGAACAACCTTGGTGGTCTGAGTGGTGCCATCAGCGAAGCGGGTGATGACGATGTTCAGGCCGCTGAAGGGCTTGTCACTCTTGATACCCTGAGCGTTAACATAGGTCTTGGATACGATGCTGTTGCCGTTGATCTCAGCAACGCTGGTTGCAACGTCATTCCAATCCATATTCTTCTCTACTACGTAGTACTTGAACTCGCCAGAGCGGTCAAGGGTCTTGTAGTAGAAGCGAACCAGGAATTTGGTATGAGAGTTAACGGTAGCACCGAATGCCAGAGCGTCGTTCTCGTCACCCAGGTCAATCTTCTCTTCGTTGGTCCTTACCTCGGCGATGAGCAGGTCAGCATCACGGGGAGCCTCCTCATCGTTGATGTAGAAGAAGTAACCACCATCCTCGAGGTTCCAATCCTTCTTGTAACCGCGGATGCTGTTGTTCTGCCTCCAAACGCGGTACATGTAGGGCTCGTACTCAATGCTGGCATCGGTGGGCACTTCACCGTAGATGGTCAGCATCGGGTTGAAGATGCTACAGGGCTGATCGTTCTCGTCGAGCCAGTTGAAGCGCGGGTTAACGGCTACAGTACCGTGAACATTGGATTCCTGACCAACCTGGCCTACACCAGTCCTGTGGACGGGGCTACCATAGCTGTTCTCGCCATCCTGCTTAACGCGGGTGGTACCGAAGGTCCAAGCGATGGGCAGATAAGCCATGTAGTCACCAGGAACGCCGTAGAATGCGGGATCATCGAAGAAGTTGAGGTAACCCTCGCCGTAAACGTTGTCCTTGTTGCCCAAGGCGTCGTTCATCTCGATGAAGGTACCGTCGGTGCGGCGCTGCAGGTAAGAGATCTGCTCGTTGGGCAGTACGTTATTACCACGGTCGATGGTGTAGTAATAGATGCGTGCATTGTTCTCGAGGTAAACGTTGAAGTCACCGCTCTTAACGTTAACGGGCAGAGCACGGTCGAGGTCGGCGTCAACCTCAGCCTTGGTGTAGTAACCGTCGAGGTCGGCGACAACCTTGGTCACGGGAACTTCGATGTCGTTAGAGCTCTTCTCGCCCAGGGTGAGAACATAACCATACTTGTCGGGGTGCTGGTTGCCCTCAACGCTCTCGGCGAACTGGTCAACGATCTGGATAGGACTCAGGTCAACGATGTCGCCAGCGCCATAGTTACCCAGGTTCCCACTAACGGGGATGCCCAGGGTGTTCAGGCTGTAACCGCTCAGGATGTTCTGCTCCTGATAGGTGATAGTGTAGTTAACACGGCCATTGTTGTTGGTGGTGAACTTGATGGTTGCAACGGGGATGAGCACACCAGGAACAGCGGCGTCGAAGCGGTTAACGATGATCTCGTCCATACCGGCGTTGATGTTCTCGGGAGTGATGGCATTCACGTCGTTGATGATGCCCATGAAGTTGCGGTAGTAGTTCTTGCCCTCGTTCTTCACGAAGTCGCTCTCGTAGTGGTTGAGGATGAGCGAGATGAAGTCGTTCCAGCCGGGGATAACGACGGTAGCGTCGTTAGACCAGGTGTTGAATGCATTGTTCTCGATAGCCTCGCCATGTACCACGTAGGTGATGGTGTAGCTGTGCTCGTCCTGAGGAACGACATAGCTGTAGGTGGTCTCGGTGGTCTGAACGAGCTCTACGCGGGTGGTACCGGTCTCGTCGGTAACATACACATAGACGGTGTAGTTCTGGGGAACCGTTGAGCCAACAGCCTCGTCGAGCTTGCTGGTCCAGTCGAGGGTTACGGTGTAGGTGTGGTCACCGTTGTCGGCAGCCTTGGCACCGAGCTCGATCACGTAGATACCAACCTCGGGCTGGTGATTCACGTCGTAGTTGCGCTCGCCATAGCTGTTGCGGTTGTCGGGGATGTACAGGAACATACCGGTGAGTGACTTCTCCTGAGTGCCGTTCTTACCAGACATCGAGAAGTAGTGCTCGAAGCGCAGCACGGTGGAGCAGTCGTGGATGACGGGATAGATATCACCCTCGGTCATCGACTGATAGAAGTCGGTGATCTCGGCACCCTGATCGGTGGTTGTGGGGCTGTACTCCTCAAACATGTTGTAGAAGGGAGCATAGGGCGGGTTGCTGGTGCTGTTAGTGGGAGTCCAGTAGTAGGATTTACCCTTGCCCAGAATGAAGAAGCGGTTGAACTCACCCTCGATGTTCACGATCGAGCCGACGTTGTCACCCTCGCCCACGCGCATAGCGTCGGTGATGAGCTTTACTGACTGGATGCAGTTGCTGAAGATGTTGATGAGCTGAGTCTTGCTGGTGGTCTGGCTGCTGGGAGCTGAGGTATAGTTTTTCAGCTTGAGCAGGAACAGGGTGTGGCCTTCCTCGTAGGGGGCGGTAACATCGCTGTTCTTGATGTTCCATCCTGGATCGAAGTGGCTGCCATAGTTAAGGTCATAGACCTCGCCGTAGTAAGTGGGGCTGTTGGTAACGTCGTCCCACTTGTTGCCGGGGATCTCGGGGTTGCAGTAAACCCAACGGAACAGGTCATACATCTGATAGGGGTTGGTCACCTCGTCTACCAGGCTTGCGGTGTGGGAAACACCACTGGCATCGGTCCAAGTGTAGGTCTTGGCAGCATACCAGTCATAGTCATGGACAACCGAAGGAGCAGATGCTGCACGGGTACCGTTCAGCAGGGGAGGGAACTCATAGCCTTCCTCCGAGATCTGAGCCTGAGCGATTGCACTCGTTCCGAGCAGCAAAGCTGATGCTGCAAGAAACCTAAAGAAGTTTTTAGTAAGCATAGAATCAATTATTTAAAAGTTAATAATAAATTAATAAATTGTAATTCAGTCACTTGTTTGTAATTTGTTGGCATCAATCGTCTCTTTTCCGTGTATGCAAATTCATGACGAGTAGGTGTCAATTCATTGCTTATGAGGTAACGTTCATGAAACGACAAGTAATTGCACACTGTTCTATAGGTGCAAAGGTAAAATGTTTTTTTGAAATAACAATTATAATAGTAATAATTTTTTTAAAAAATTGTAATAAATCGATGCCGGATGTGCAAATTGTCGCCACGGGGGCTGATAGTGCGGATTTCACGGATTAGGGTAACGGCGCATGGTGCCTTGTCGGCAGTGTTAGGGGAAAGCTCCGTTAGGAACGGCGACGGCATAGGCAGGGGTGCAATGAGGCGAAGCCGAGTGAAACCCCTGCAATAGAGAGCGTTGAAATCATAGCCCCATCGGGGCGGCAGTAAGTTGATGCAACAAGCTGTCACCCCTAATGGGGCTACTTTTCCCCGTAATTCCTATTCACAGGGGTTCCGCTATGCTCCACCCCTGCCTATACCCTTGCAGCCCTACGGGCTTAAAAACAAACTTGATGAGGATATGTCATAAATTCATTGGTGTCCGGGGGAAGCTCCGTTAGGAGCGGCGACAGTATAGGCAGGGGTGCAACGAGGCGAAGCCGAGTGAAACCCCTGCAATAGAGAGCGTTGAAATTTTTAGCCCCATCGGGGCGGCAGTAAGTTGCAACCACCTGTCGCCCCTAACGGGGTTATTTTTACCCGTAATGCCTATTCACAGGGGTTCCGCTTTGCTCCACCCCTGCCTATACCCTTGCAGCCCTACGGGCTTAAGGGCAAGCCCCATAGCAGCATTGATATCGAGGTGTTTAAGCAACATCAGTGATTTTTTCCACGGACAATAAAAGTTTTCGGTCGGCTGATTGTGCGGATTTCACGGATTAGGGGGTAAAAAAGCGCCATGGGGCTCGCTATCGGCAGCGAACCCCACGGCATGATGCAAAATATTACTGTGGTTATTATAATGGAATTCTAATGCTCTTTATATTAACCCAGTCGGGAACGGTGGCAGGATCAGCGTACGACCTTGGTCGTGCTGGTCGTGCCGTCACTATAGCGGGTGATGACGATGTTCAAGCCGTCGAAGGGAACGTCACTCTGCATACCCTGGGCATTGACATAAGTCCTGGATACCACATAGGTGATATCGCCCAGCTCGCTGATGCCGGTGGTGATGTCTTTACCGTCACCGCCCTTTTCGGCAATGGCAAATGCCCTCGCGTCGCCGCGATTGCCCCTCAATCCGTTAACTTGAGCGGCCGGGGTGACAATCTTCTTGTAGTAGAAGCGAGCGACAAACTCAACATTCTTGGAAGACTCATTTACGGGCACACCAAATGACCACGGCTGTTGTGCCTCTCCACTTGCGAGTGCGCGGCCGATAATGACTTCTTCGCCATTATTGTGCCAAACTGAATCTTCGGCTGTTGCCTCACCGATCAGGAAGGGTGCTGTGATAGGACCAGCGTCAGCGAGGTGCACTTTACCGTCGGGATTGGCAAGGTGCGTGAAGTTGTGGGCATTGGGATAGGTGCACCACACGCGATACATGTAGGGTACGTATTGATAGGTATCACCATCATTTGCGATTACAACATCTTCGTTTACAACATCAGGCGTATGGCCGTGGAGGGTGATGATGGGTGCATAAACGCAGTAAGTGGTGCCTTCACCATCTTTCCATTGACCCGTGATAGAGTCTCCGTCGTTCTTGTATCCAGCTACCGAGATGTCAACTTTACCGAGGTAGCTGTTCTTGATGTCCGAACCATAGGAGTTGTTCTTACCGTCTTCACGGGCAGTGTAGAGACCAAATGTCCAGATAACAGGAACATAGGACAGCTTGTCAGTTTCGGTGCCTGTTACATAGTTCGTGTCGAGACGCTCAACGGTTTGGCTACCGATGTGTTCATATCTGGGCGTGATACCCGAGAGATGGTTCTCGGTTAGGTAGTACTGGACGTGCTCGCCTTCATTATCCTCATACTTCTCCTCATACTTCTGAAGCTGAGAGATGCGGTGGTCCACGTCAACCACGGGAGTCGGCTCATCTTTTCCACCGCGGTAGAGGCTGTAGTACAAAACATTGTTATCAGGCACGACGTCATAGTCTATCTCGCTGTTCAGGACGTTGGCCTTCAACTTGTTGCCATCATATTTGTTATCGGCAAGCACCTCCTCTTCGGTATAGAGACTGTACATCGTCGAGTTGGTCTTGTAGACGGGAACGGTTGCGGGATTACTGGATTTCTCCTCGCCATTGATTGTCTCCTTCAAGACATAAGTATAACTGCTGGGATGATCGTTGTTTACCGTGGAAGCCATGAACTGGTCAATCAGCATGATATCGGTGGTATCATTACCGACTTTGACTTTGAAGCTGAGCAGGTCGTTGGGATTGTCATAGGTTTCCGTCATCTGAGTCCAACCATCACCGGCAGGAATGGTAATCTGCGCGGTCTCGGTTTCACTCTGTGCCTTGCCGTTCACCTGAGCGGTGGCGGTGGCGGTCACGGAGCTGCTTTGCACTCCACAAGGCACGGTAACGCTCACGCTGCCAATGCCGGTTACGGGCTCGCCATTGCCCACCGTCAAGGTCACTTCGGCGTCAGTGTCTGGCTCGGTGGCAGTAGCTGTGATAACCACAGTTTCGCCTTGGGTGGTGTAGGTGATCGAGGGCTTTTCGGTCTGCAAGAACGGCACGGTAATGGTCTCGGTGGCAGGATCACTCTCATCCTTGTCACCATCTTTAGCCGTTGCGGTAGCAGTTACACTATAGGTCGTATCGGTGCGGGGCACGGTAACGCTTGCACTGCCGTTGCTGGTCACGGGATCCTGGCCGGTGACGTTCAGAGTCACTTCGCCCTGACCCGTGGCGGTGATTACCACGTTGTCACCATTCACCACGTAGGTGATTTCGGGCTTCGGAGTCTTGTTGTTGTTCTCGAAAGTGAAGGTTACCTTCGGCAGGAACTGACGGACACCACCACTAGAATAATGGCCATTTTGATCAGGCGTTGCATTACTCGAGAGATAACTGTTGTATCCAGTAGTGGTACTTTGATTAACACCATAGAAATCCGTTGATTTATATTGACCTTCGGCTGTTGATTGGAAATCAACAAGCAGGTTACCGCCATTGTAAGTAAACGGCGTGGTGAACGTGATGGTCATCGTGTTGATACCACTTGTGATAACATATCCTTCAGCTACTGTGGCCACATCATCAGGCACAAGGCGGGTGATGGAACTTAGGTAACTAGCAAAAGAGGCCTGAGTGGTGGTGCCTAACTTGACATTCCAGCCGACACTAGAAAGATTAGCATCCAGGGGTGCTGTTGCATAGAACGTCATCGATGTGAGATTCTTGCCCACAAGGTCAGTCAACTCACTCTCGGGATAGATCATCTGGTTGATCTGGTAATCATCACAATAAAGGCCATAAATGGGCAGATAACCGTTTGTGTTGGTTCCGTCACAGATGGTCACGTCGCTAGAGCAAGTACCGTTGAGAGTGATGACCACATCCTGAGCACCTGTGCTGGATAGGGTAAGAGTGGCAGTATGGGTGCCATCGGCAGTGGGCGAATAGGTAATAGTGAGTTCACCACCCGAAGTGCCTAAACTGGAGGGGGTTACACTGAACAAAGTAGCATCAGTGCCGCTAATTGTTGCAGTAATGCCTGTCGTCAGGTTGGCACCAGTGACGGTTATCGTCTCGGTCTTTGTTCCGCCAGGTGTAGTACTCATGCTGACACTGGTGGGCGAAGCGGTGATTTTAGGATCCGTTGACGGGGCCTTGAAAATCAGCTGTGCAGCCACTGCACCTCCAAGGGTAGAAGTGACATCGTAAAAACTTTCGTTATAATAGCTGTAAGCATAGCAATCATAACTAGTAACATTGGGATTAACAGCAATCGGCGTCATAGTATAGCCGTAAGAATTGCTGGACTCTTGGTAGTACTTATATCCAATCCAAATTGCTTGTGTTGTATCTGGAATTTGGAATACAACTGGCTCATCAAGATAATACTCATGCCACTGGTTGCCGCTCAAGTCGACATAATTACCACTGCTCTGAATGTTCCAATTATAGAGGTCATCGATATAATAATTTGGACCTTCACCTTCTACAAGGAAGGAATAGCAACTTACAGTACCGCCAACCGTTGCGAAACGGTAGCCAACGATTTCCTGTCCAATGTATTGTTCGATGTCTGACCTAGGGATGACAGTACTAACCTCTACACGGCCAGAACTGGTAGTGCTGTACAATCCTTTACCAGTTGTGCTGTAATAATCGGTTGTGTATGGTCCAACGAGGAATTCTCCATCTGCCGTATTAATTTTGGCGGGAGCGCGAAAATGCCCCGCAGTAGAAGCAGGTTTGCCTTTATCTTGGTATACAGACTCTTTGCCTATAGCTTTGTAAGGCAGCATTTGCGCGTTAAGCGACATCGAGAGCAGCGTCATGGCTGCTAAAATCATATATATCTTTTTCATCGCTTATATCGTGTTTAGTTGTTATTGTTGTTTGTGGTCATTTCACCAGTTTCAGGATCATATCCGGGCTCGACTTGCTGGTTTGCCTCTCTATTGATGTACCTGATACGGTAGTAGGCCTTGTTGTTATCCATGATCAAATCAAGATACATGATTGGCGTTTCTTTGGTACCGTCGTTTCGATACAGTGTCAACGTGCGGCCCGTGGTGCCCACATTGCCGGCGGTGATGCCTGCTTCACCTATCACGCTGAGTGCATGTGGAGCCAACCAGTTGCGATAGTAGTTCACCTGTTCTGCATCGCTTTGAATGACATAGTCGCTCTCGTAGCGCTGCCACTGCAGACCCAAGAAGTCACGCTTGCCAGGGATGGTCACGTCGTCAGTATTACTCTTGGCAAAGAACGTGTCCTGATTGGTAGCCGCTGTGGGAGTGCCGACTACATAGTAGGAAATGTCATAGTAGCTGGGGTCACCGACGGGATAATCTAAGTTCCAGGTGGTGTTCGGACCCGTGTAAACCAGCGTGGTGTCCATGACGCCGTCACCGTTCTTATCGCGGATTTCATAGAGCGTATAGGTCTGGGGAATATTCTCGTCATGGGTGATAGCACCGAGGTTGTCAAACCAGTCGACTGTTACCGTGTAGTAGTCGGGAGTAGTTGAGGGTTCAACATTGGCATACAGGTCAATCATGTACATACCTACCGTGGGCTGATGGTCATAGGTGCGATATCCAGTTTCACTGCGATCATCGGGGATGTAGAGTACAAGACTGTTGACGAAATTGTGAGTGGTACCGTCCTTACCAGACATCGAGAAGTAGTGTTCCCTGTAAGATACACTTTCACAGTCATGTTGGATACCATAGGTTGCGCCCTGCTTCATCTTCTCATAGAAGTCTTTAATTTCAGCGCCCTGATCCAGTGCCGTGGGACTGAACTCCTCATACATCTCGTAGAAAGGAGCGTGAGCATCCCATTGTGCCGTCTTACCCTTGCCAATGAAGAAGAAGCGGTTTAATGTACCAGTATATGCGAATACAGTACCGGCATTGGAAGTGCCTTGACCCACGCGCAGACCGTCGGTCAGCAACTCGATGGATTCATACTTGGAGAAGCAGTTATCAATCAGGTCTTGGCTAGTCGAAGTGGTAGCAGGGAAATCAGTAGCGTCATCTTTCACCTTGACAAGCATCACCGTGTAGCCGTTGTAATCAGGGGGAGTGCTGGTGCCAACGTTAGGAAATCCGGTAGTGTTGGCCCAGTTTCCCCAAGATGTTGTCAATGTGGCCATAGCACCATTGATGCTAACTGTACCACCACCGTTGTTTGTCGTACGTGAAACCACAGTGATTTTGATACTGCTATGGCCTTGTAAGTAGGCGCCATCAATGGTGATGGTGCCGCCACCATCAAGATAGCAGCCATAGACGCCAGATGAAATGCGTCCTTTCCGAATCGTTTTGCTCGGATTCATCCAGGCAGGTATCGTTCCAAGAGTACTACTTGTTGTGCTGGTGCTCCAAGTCTGAATTGTTTCATCGGTTGTGGCGTCACTTACTGTGATTCCGGAAAAGTAGGCATAAGAATTGTTAAAAATGATGCGGAATTGAGTATAGCCGGTTTGTGTGAGCGCCCAACCATAATCAACAACTGGATAGTCAGTGGCAGACTGCTCTACTTCGTTATACTGGATGCCAGGATACAGGGGATTAGTGTAGATCTCCTTCACCATATACATCATCTGGTAAGGATCGGTGGCAGGCGTGGTGAAATTAGCCGTCTGGCCTGAACCAGAAGCGGGGTAGGAGTTGTACCACGTGTAGGTCTTGTCGGCCCACCAAGCTCCAGTGCGGACCTCTTCGGCCGTGATCGTGTTAGGCGTGCGTTGAGGGGCACGTTGAGGAGTACTCATAACACCATTCGCCTTCAATACATAAGGACTGCGATTGGTCTCAGACTCCATCTGCATGGAATGGCGCAGATTCTCAGTTGCAGTTGAATTAGCCAACTTCTGAGCTGATGCACCAGTGGTCCAGCCAACTGCAAGCAGGAGGCTGAACAGCATTGTTGTTAGTTTTTTGTTCATCATAATCCACATTATTATTAATAATTAGTGTTTATTTTGTCCGTAACATGTGGCTGCGAAGAGCTTTTACCATAGGTTAGGGAAATCGGGCAGGTTTTGAGTTGGATGACCAGCGATGGAGAAATACTTCTGGAGTAGTGTAGTGTTCAAAATCAGAACTTCCGGAATGTTTACAGCATCATTATCCCACAATATGATAAAAGTTTCTTTGCATTCAATCGGCAAAATTAATGACATTTATCACGATGTGCAATTATTTTTATAGTTAAAGTTCCTTAATTTTTTTCAAACAACTAATTCAAGCTAAAGGTTCAAACAACCATAACAACTCTTTCACAACTGTAACAACAAATATTTTTAACTGCGAATGATGCGTGTATGCTCGCGTTGCTCGCAGTTTAGAGAAGAAAACAATAAATACAATAATGACAATGCTATTCAGACACCATCAAACAACAATAACGACAGTTCATTAATTAACAGTTGCTTAAAAACAGAGGGCGGATGCCTTAGTATTTATTGTACTTATTGTCTTCCTTTTATCTGCTTGCTATTGTGTTGTTTGGGGAAGGGGGTTAGTGGGTGGAGCGGGTGAGGAGGGCGATGGCGGTGTCGAGGATGGCGTCGTGGGTGCGGTCGTCGGGGTCCATGTCGATGCGGACGTCAGGCGCCACGCCAAATTCGGTGAGCCTTCCCTGGGCATCCATGATGGGGCACGAGGAGAAGCGCACGCGCCAGCCGTTGGGCAGCTCGCTGGTGAAGGGCAGGCCGCAGCCGCCACCCGTGGTGTCGCCCACGATGGTGACGTTGCCGAGCGACTTCATGATGGAGACGAAATTGTTGGTGGCGCTGAAGGAGCCACGGTTGGCCAGGACGACGACGGGCTTGAGGTAGTGGATGTGGTTCTTGGCAGGCTCGAAGTAGTAGGGGTAGGGTTCGCTCAGGTCGTTGTGGCCCTTGCCCGTCTTGTGGCAGATGTAGCCCGCGAGGGTCTTCTGGTCGATGAAACGCGAGACGAGCTTCTCGACGTTGGTCAGCATGCCGCCGCCGTTGTCGCGCACGTCGATGATGAGGCCGTCGGCCGTGGAGAGGTAGCTGAGGATGAGGTCGAGGTTGCCCTCGCCGATGTTAGAGGAGAAGGAGCCGTAGTACATGTAGCCGAAGTTGTCGGACAGGATCTGGTACCTGATGCCCGAGGCCATCTTGTAGTCGAAGTTGAGGTAGTGCTCGTTGATGAGGCGCTCGTCGTAGTTGACGGGCCATTGTTCCCATATCCAGTAACGTGACACGTCGTGGCTGGCGATGAGGTTGGTGTGGCCGTCGCGCAGCTCCTTGAGCATATCGCCGCAGATGTCGAACAGCTCGCGGTCGGTCATCTCGTTGGACACGCGGGCACGGTAGCGCTGGTGCACCTCGTTCCAGTCCACCTGCTTGTAGTCAAAGAAGCTGTAGTGCTCGTCCATGATGGTCCACAGGGCCTCGAAGTTACCCACCTGGTCGCGCTCAAAGTCATCCCTCTCGGCACACCCCCCACAACACAATAGCAAGCAGATAAAAGGAAGACAATAAGTACAATAAATACTATGGCATCCGCGCTCATTTTTCAAACAACGATGAACAATAGAAACAACTGTTTTTAAGCAACTGTTAATTAATAAACTGTTGTTCAGGTTGTTTCTTGTTGTTATTGTTGTTTGATGGTGTCTGGATAGCATTGTCATTATTGTATTTATTGTTTTCGTTCTTTAAACTCTAAACTCTAAACTTTAAACTGCGAGCGCCAGCGAGCCTATAGAGAGATGCCGAGGACCAGGGCGTGGGAGAAGTCGTGGACGTGAAGGTGGTTGACGGTCCAGTGCTCGAGGCGGGTGCGGTAACCGACGCGCAGCGTGGTCTTGCCCAGCTGCAGGTCGGCGCCCAGGTAATGGGTCATGTCGAGGCGGTTGCCCCACCAGGCCAGATGGGCGAGGTTGCGGTGGTTGCCCAGGTAGATCTCGTAGTAGCTCTCGTCATACTCGGGGGCGAAGAAGGTTCCCAGCGCGGGCAACTGTGCCTGATAGCGCAGGGTGAGAGGCTTGCGCCCCAGGCGGGTGTTGAACCATGCCATGCCCGTTGCACCCACGGCCGCAAGGGCACGCACGGTGACAGGATTGTTGCTGTTGACCTCGTCATAGACGATGCCGGCGCGCACCTGGGCCATCGGGCCGGCCGCAAAATTTAACTTGGGGTGGAACACACCCCTCCAGCACCGCTGCATGTCAAAGGAGATGTCGCCCATGAGTTTGTGCAGGTCGTTGTTCTGGGCCGGGTTCTCGACATAGTTGTAGTCGGCGCCCACGTTGAGCTGCCACAGCCACTTGCCTTCGCGAAGCGGGCGCACGACCTCCAGGCCGAGGCCCAGGTCGAAGCCGTCATAGGTGATCGGGGTGAGATAGCTGTCATGAACCGAGGCATAACCGCCCTCGACCATCAACACCGATCCCCGTTCCTGCCCCGCAGCGCCAAAACCGCTAAACAGAAGACAACACAGTAAAGGAAGACAATAAGTACAATAAATACTATGGCATCCGCGCTCATTTTTCAAACAACGATGAACAACAGAGACAACTGTTTTTAAGCAACTGTTGATTAATGAACTGTTGTTCAGGTTGTTTCTTGTTGTTACTGTTGTTTGATGGTGTCTGGATAGCATTGTCATTATTGTATTTGTTGTCTTCATTTTATCAGCCGTTGTTTATTCCTCGTCGAAGGGGATGCGCTGTTGGCCGGTGAAGCTGTCGAGGACCTCGTCCTGGCTGATGCCGTCGGTGGGCGGGGTGTCATCGTTCGCCTCGTCGGTCTCGGCCACGGTGGGCGTCTGTTCCTCGACGGGAGCGGGCTCACGCGGTTCGATCTCGGTGATGGAATCTACCTGCCAGTTGGTGACGCGACGTCCCTTGGCCTTGAAGGTCTTGACGCCGATAAATTCCTCGGCATCGATGATGAACGGCTCGCGGTGGGCGTCGTCGCCGCCCATCTTGACCTCGAAGCGCGGACAAGGCTCGTCGCTCAACAGCAACAGGCGCGAATCGGGGTTGGAACCGATGAAGCTCTGCTTCTTGTTGTTGTCCTCGAGGGTGAATCGCTTGACGTAGGGGTGTCCCTGGTCGGCATCGTCGAGTACGGCGGTCCAGACCTTGCCGGGCACATACTTCTCGATGCGCATGATGCCCTCGTCGTAGTGGTTGCTGGCCTCGGTGCTGGTGGTGTAGAACTCGCCGCCCTGCATGATGACCAGGATGCGGTCCTCGCCGCCAAACAGGCCCAACGAGCGGCCGTGGTTCTCGTAGTTGATGCGCAGGATGTCGGGATCGAACCACACCTCGCGGTCGCCCAGCGTGGATTGTCCCGCCTCCTTGAGCGAGATGCGGTGCACCTCGTTCTTGGTGACGATGTTGCCACGCGCCTGCTTGCCCTTGATGGCGAGTTCGGCCAGATCGACGTCAAATTGCAGGATCTTGAGCCTGAACTTGGGTTTGAGCGTGATGCGCAGCACCTCGGCCTCGCCATTGGGGTTGGCGGTGAACCAGGTGATCTTGCTGCCGGGCTTGCCCTGGGTGATGTCGTACTCGCGGTCGCGGGTGATGCCCGTGACGGCAAATCGTTTCATATAGGTGGTGCCGCCGCGACCATCCTGATAGAGCACATTATATATAGTGCGGTCATCGCCCTTCTTGAAGACGTTGAGGTAGAGGATGTTCTTGCCCACATAGATTTTCTCGGCGACCTTGATGACCTTGAACTTGCCGTCCTTGTAGAAGATGATGATGTCGTCGATGTCGGAGCAGTTGCAGACAAACTCGTCCTTCTTGAGGCTGGTGCCGATGAAGCCGTCGGCGCGGTTGATGTAGAGCTTCTGGTTGGCCTCGGCGACCTTGCTGGCGACGATGGTGTCAAACTCGCGGATGACGGTGCGTCTGGGGTACTTGGCGCCATACTTGGTCTTGAGTCCCTGGAACCACTCGATGGTGTAGTCGGTCAAGTGGGCCAGCTTGTTGTCGATGTCCTCGACGCGCTCCTTGAGGCGCGCGATGTTCTCGTCGGCCTTGTCGCTGTTGTACTTGATGATGCGCTTCATCGGGATCTCGAGCAGGCGCAGCAGGTCGTCCTGGGTCACCTCGCGGTAGAACTGGGGCTTGAAGGGCGTCAAGCGCTTGTCGATGTGCTTGAGGGCGCGTTCCTGGTCGCGGGCGTTCTCAAACTCCTTGTCCTTGTAGATGCGCTCCTCGATGAAGATCTTCTCGAGCGATACGTTGTGCAGGGTTTCCATGGTCTCGCCGCGCTGAATCTCGAGCTCCTGGCGCAGGATGTCGCGGGTGCGGTCCACGCTGTAGCGCAGCACGTCGCTGATGGTGAGGAACTGCGGTTTCTCGTCCATGATGACGCAGCAGTTGGGCCAGATGGAAATTTCGCAGTCGGTGAAGGCATACAGGGCATCGATGGCGATGTCGCTGCTGGTGCCGGCCTGTAGCGAGACAATGATCTCGGCCGTGGCGCTGGTGTTGTCCTCGACCTTGCGTATCTTGATCTTGCCGCGTTCGCCCGCCTTGAGGATGGACTCGATGACGGTGCCGGTGGTCTTGCCGTAGGGTACATCCTTGACAAGAAGGGTCTTGTTGTCGAGTTTCTCGATTTTGGCCCTGACGCGGACGCTGCCGCCGCGCTCGCCATCATTGTAATGGCCCACGTCGATGTAGCCGCCCGTCTGGAAGTCGGGGTAGAGGTGGAACTCCTCGCCACGCAGGTAGCTGATTGCCGCATCACAGACCTCGTTGAAGTTGTGGGGCAGGATCTTGCAGGACAGGCCTACGGCGATGCCCTCGGCGCCCTGGGTGAGCAGCAGGGGGAACTTGGCGGGCAGGGTGAGGGGTTCACGCTTGCGGCCGTCATAAGACAGACCCCAATCGGTGACCTTGGCGTTATAGACCGCATCGAGGGCAAATTCGCTCAGGCGGGCCTCGATGTAACGTCCGGCAGCCGCACCGTCGCCAGTGAGGATGTTACCCCAGTTACCCTGGGTATCGATAAGCAGCTCCTTCTGTCCCAGCTGGACAAGGGCGCTGTAGATGGATGCGTCACCGTGGGGGTGATACTGCATGGTGAGGCCCACGATGTTGGCCACCTTGTTGAAGTGGCCGTCGTCGGCCTCCTTCATGGCGTGCATGATGCGGCGCTGCACGGGCTTGAAGCCATCCTCGATGTGAGGCACGGCACGCTCGAGTATAACGTAGGAGGCATAGTCGAGGAACCAGTTCTCGTACATGCCGCTCAGCTGCAGTTTTTTATCTTTGGGTACCTGGTAGGTGGAATGGGCCTGGGGCTCAGCGCCGTCGCCGCCTTCGGCGGGGTTGTTGGCGCTGTCCTCGTTGGGGTTGATGTCGTTGCTGGCATCGCCCTCGGCGGGCTGCTGGTCCATACCTTCCAGTTCGTCGTCGTCTTTCTTCATATCTAAAACAGGTGATTTAACCTGCAAAGATACGAAAAAGTTTTGAGTCCTTGGCCCTTAGTCCTTAGTTTTTAGTTGTCAGCTGGTTTTTAGAGGCCGGTGATGCGGACAACGGGGCCCAGGGGCTTGAGGTTCTCCTCGTTGCCTCCGGCTGTGGTCAGGATCCAGGCGAGAGGTTTGTGGCGCTTGTTGTCGGGGAGCTTGGGGATGGGCGCGTAGCCGTCGGTCAGGAAGACGAGTCCGTCATACTCCTCGTGGTCGTAGTAGAAGTCGATGGCTGGCTGGAAGTTGGTGCCGCCGCGGCCGGTGACACGGATGCTGCCGGTGGCCTGCTTGAGGGCGATGGGCTTGTCGGTCGTGATCTTGCTGTCAAACTCGATGACATCGATGCGCTCGATGCCCTGCTTGAAGAAGCGGTTGATGACGGCGAGGAACTTGCGGATGTCCTCGTCGGGGACGCTGCCGCTGACGTCAACGGCGACGAGCAGGCAGGTGCTGTAGGTATACTGGCTGCCCATGGCGTCAAAACCGTAGCGGCGGTTGGGGCGCATGCGCGTCAGGTGACGCTTGGTGCTCAGGATGCTGGCACGGAACTGACTGAGGATGGCGCGGAAGTTCTGCTTGCTGATGAGTGTGCTCTCGATCAGGGCCTTGAGGTCGCCACCCAGTGAGCCCCACTGGTTGCAGCGTTGAGCCGTCTCGATCTCGTGGTTGACCTTCTCGCTCATGAGTTCGTCCTCCTCCCATAGCGAGGCGCCCGCGTCGGCATCGAGCATGGCGTCGGTCAGGCTGTTGCCGTCACTATCGCCGTCTCCCTGGCCGCTGCCAGGCATATTCGTGCCGATGGGGATACCGTCACCGTCGGCATCCTGCTCCATCTGCATGACCTGGCCCGCCATGAGCGAATAATACTGCTCGAAGGCCTGGTCGCGGGGAATGTCGAACACGTGGGGCGGCTCCAGTCCGATGGTGTCCATGCCGTCGAGGTTGTCACACAGCGTGAGGTCGCTCGACAGGCGCATCACGTCGCGCCGCGGGTTGTAGGGCTGGCGCTGGTAGGGGTGCTTGAGGATGATGCGCACGACCTCGGCCTTGAGCCTGAGCGCCAGCTGGTTGTCGTCAAAGTGCTCCAACCTCTCGGGGTTGTACTCGATGAGTCCCTTGCCGCAACGCATGTCGCACCCCATGTTGTCGTTGCGCTTAAGGGCGTGGGTGCAGAGCACAGCAAACAGGAGCGGCTCGGTGAGGAACCAGTCCTGTGAGAGGGCCTTTATGCGTTCGCCGACGGTCATAAGTTAGCAATCATCTGGTTGATGAGCTGCAGCGCCTCGCGGCAGTCCATCATGATATAGGCATTGGCGTTGGGGTAGGTCGCCTTCTCGAAGAACGATGCGAAGTGGGCAATCGCCTCCTGACGTCCGTTACCCAGCATCCACTTGATATAACGCACAAGGTTGCGTCCCACGGCCTCGCTATCGCCCTTGCTCACACCCAGCTCGAGCGTCTGGTAGATGCCCTCGTTGATAATGGCGATCTGGGGCATGGTATAGGTCGAAAGGGTCTGCTGGCAGGCCACGAAGTCGTTGAGCACCTCGCGGGCGGTGAGCATGCGTGACTGGTTGAGCGACTGGATAAACATCGAGGCCGAGCGGGCGCCGATGACGCCGGTAATCATCTTGGCCAGTCGATTCATATCGGTGATATTGTTGCTGGCCTGCAGCAGTCCTGACACGCGGACCCAGGCGCGGCGGTCGGGCGTCTTGTCAAAGGTGCCCTTGTTGATGTCCACGTTCTTCTCGAGCTCATCGGGGTGTTCCTCGATAAAGGTGATGACGCGCTGGTCGATGCCGTTCTGCTTGGCCCAGAAGAGCCATTCACCCACCGTGGGCGAGAAGAAATAGACATTGAAGCGCGACACCAGTGCGGGATCGAGGTCAGTGAGCTGGTACTCCTCGCCGTCGTTGACGGCAGCGATGACACGGCTGCCGGGGGGTAACGAACGACCCGCCAGCTTGCGGTTGAGCGACAGGTCCATGACCGATTGCAGGATTTCGGGGCGTGCGCGGTTCATCTCGTCGAGGAAGAGCACCACGGGCTTGTCATCCATGGGGAACCAGTAGGGCGGCATGAATTCGGTCTTGCCAGTCGTCTCGTCCTTGTTGGGCAGGCCGATGAGGTCGCCCGGATCACTCATTTGTCCCAGGAACAGGGCGATTACGGGAATGCCCTTTTCCTCGAAGTGTCGGGTGATGATTTCGCTCTTGCCGATGCCGTGCTTACCCACGAGCAGGATGTTCTGTGTCGATGGCGTGGTCTCGAGAATCGTCTTGAGGTCGCCGGTGTTGATTGTTATGGCCATTATTGTAGTTTTTAGTTTTTAGTCCTTAGTTTTTAGTTGGGGCACCTATAGCCTATTTGGGAGCTGTGATCCATTCGGCCTTCTTCCGGGGGCCGGTGAGGCGGTAGGGAAAGAGTTTGGCGAGTTCGACCAGACGGGGGATGTAGGCCATGTCGTGGATGATGCGTGCCTTGATGTCACCAGCCTGGTTGAGGTCGATGATCATCGAGCGTCCACGGCTCAGTCTGATGTGCAGCTCGCGGCGTCCGTCCTCCTCGTCCTCGGTGAGGTGGTATTGGCAGGTCTTGTCCTGCATCACCTCGTCGACCAGCAGTTGCAAGGGGGACTTGGGCTGTTCGGCGGGCTGCTTGTCGCTGCTGTCGAGCACGCGGTGCAGCCATCCCTTGAGGCCTTTGGGTTTAGGCTCCTCCTGGACGGTTTCGTCCTCGGGAAGCTGTGCCCGTTGCCAGTCGTCACGCACCTCGCTGCGGACGGTGAAACGCCCGTCGCGAGCCATATAGGCAAACTCGACCATATAGGGTTTGACCAGGTCAAGATGATTGATGAAGTCGTCGTGGGGGATGGGAAGGTCAAGGGTCTTGTAGCGGTTGAGGTGGATGAGCAGCCTGGCCTTGTGACCGTCGGCATGGCGCTTGTCACAGTAATAGGTGATGCCGGTGCCATCGAAGTAGCGCACCAGGTAGGCGTCCATGTTGTTCATTGCCATGTTGCGCATTTTCACGCCCTTGCTGTCGGCCTTGAATGCGGCGGCAAGCTGTTCTTTCCACTCGGCGGCGTGCTCCAGGAACACCTGGCTGCTCTCGACCACCCGGCTGCGGTCGATGACCTCCATGGGGGCACCGCTCCACTGCTGGTGGTAGTGCAATTCGTCGATGTCGATTCGGGCACCCACATTGGATCCCTGCACAGCATGACATAATGTCAGTCCGCAGGGCGCTTTCACTTGCAGCCCCACGCCATAGTTGCCCATATCCACGAGTTGAACCATCTGGTCGGTGATGATGCCGTTGACGAGTTCGCGGTGGGCCGCTTCATACTCCTGCAGCATCCTGGCGCTCAACCTCGGTCCCGTGTACTGGTGCCCGTTGGCGCCTGGCCTGTCTCCAAATGCAGGCTTCATGATATGGTCGATGTCCCCAGCCACTCGTCGTGACTCGGTTCCTTCGGCTTCGGTATAGGTGTAGATAAACATTGCCCTAGAATAGGCAAGAACCGTGCCTGACAGCGCTCGGGTGGCATCTTGTCGGGTTTAGGGTGGATAAAAACCGAGGGCATGGCAATCATTGTTGCCATGCCCTCGTTATTGTGGGGATTGTTACTCTAGCGGATGATTACCAGGCTCCGGTGAGCAGGAAGTCGATCAGTTGGGTCACATCGTTGATGGCGATGTGGCTGTCGAGGTCGCAGTCGGCGGCTTCGGTGTCAACCTCGGTGGAATCATTGTCCAGCAGGAAGTCGATGAGTTCTGTCACATCATCGATGGCGACCTTGCCGTCCTTGTTCACATCACCGCGGATGCTGACTGCAGCACCCTCGGCATTCTCGTCCAGGACAATCATGAACTGGGTGGCGTTGCTGGCGGTAACGTTGTCGGCATAGACCTCAAACGCCTTCACCACGCCTTCATCGGCCTTGACGAAGTGGCTGCCAGCCGCATTCAGGAAATAAGCGTCCTGAATGTTCTTCTGTACAAACTCGCCGACGGTCATGTGATAGGTGCCGCTGGTGATTGCGCTGGGATTGGGCTTGACAGTCACGTCTGTAGCGCTGAAGACGAAAGTCTTGTCACGCATATCGGTACCGTTGGCACCATCGTAGGGAGCCACGAAGTAGGGCACATTGGCCTCGAGCTCAGTGCCGACATAGTTGGCAATCAGCTTGGCCTCGTCCTGGTCTTCTTCCTCCATGCCGAAGTTGCAGATCCACAGCCCCTTAGCGTCGTCCTTGCCGTGCATCCAGTCGATGGGGGCACCATCGGCGGTCACAGTGGTGGCTGCGAAGGGCAGCACCATTGTGCTCCAGCCACCCTCCTGGCCGGCGTGGCGGCCGTAGTCAAAGGTGCGCTCATAGCTGATGTTGCTTGCACTGAATCGATAGGGTGTGTAGAAGTTGTAGCCGTGCTTGAGCGCGATGTCGTTTTGGGCCTCATTGTCAATGATGACGTTCTTGCCCTCGAGACCGGCAGGCAGGTCTTTGGCATTGCTGCCGAGGAAGTACAGGGCGTTGGGGTTCTCGTTGGGAACCAATGCGGTCAACTCAAGGTTCTCGATGCTGACAGCGGCAGCGTTGTCGGGAACGGTAATGCCGTCATAGGGCTTGTAGCCCGTGCGGTTGCCATTGCCATCCCAAACCACCATACCACGGTTGATGGTATAGAACTTGGACTCGCCGGGATTAACCAGATTGGTGGTGACTTCGTTCTCGTTACGGCCGAAGATGTTGAGCGCATATACCGAGCCGAAGGCCAGGTTGTCGAACTCGAAGTAGAACGTCTGAGTCTCGCCCGCGGGGATAACCACGTTGCGGCTCAGGTAGGTCACCATGGTGCCGTGGTTGTTATCGTCGACGATGAACAGGGGCGCCAGGATGTAGCGGTTGTACTCGCCCTCGGTATTGTGGTTGGTCACATCGACCTTGAACTTGATGTAGCTGTCATAGATGTTCATGTCCTCATCGGCGCCGATGGCGTTGATATCGACGCTCAGGTTCATGGGATAGGTTGTGGAGCCTACAATAGTCACCGATCCCGTGCCGGGGATAGCGGGGTTCCATGAGGTGTCATAGGTGGACAGATGGGCGCTCTTGGTACCGGCGTTCTTGGGGGTGAAGTTAAAGGTCACCTCCTTGGTTCCACCAGCGGGAATCTCAGCTTCAACGACTGTGGTGTACTCTCCATACTCGTCGATGTTCTCATTGTCCACATAGAGGAACAGGCGGCCGCTATAGCGGTCATGGCTGTTGTTCTTGACCGTCACGTGGCACTGCTCAGCGCTACCCACCTTCTCGCCACCAGTAAACTCAAAGTTGATGGCTTCCAGGTCCAAAATGGGATGGTTGGTCATGGTAACCCAGTCGCCATTGATGGTGGCCTCGACGTAGTAGCGGTCGCTCTCGATCATGGGATCCCAAACGTTGCTGCCGGGGATGGAACTTACAGGAACGATCTTATAGGAACCGTTGGGAAGATCTTTGCCGAAAGGATAGGTAATGGAACTCTGGGTGTCGGGCCAGCTGTCGGTGATGGACAGATAGTTTGCACCGTAATAGGTCTGTGCGATGATATCGATGAAGTTGTCCTCGCTGTCATAGAGGGCGATACCGCGCAGGTACTTGGTGCCGTCGTCGATATGGTCCTCGGCAGTCACCTTGATGTAGCGGCGCTTGTTGAGCTTGAAGTAGCCGTCATCGCTGCGCTCAAACGAGCTTGTTCCCGTGTAGTACATATTGAACACGGTGAGGCGGTGATCCACCTCGACGGGTGTGCCGCTGTAACCGGGCTGGATGCCGATGACTGCGGTCTGGTCGATATTGTAGCCCTCGAGGCTGGTTGTGGAGCCGATGCCTCCGGCATAGGGATTGAGTACCGACAGGACGAAGTAGCCGTCACCCAGGCCACCCCAGCCCCAGTTGATGTGGAAGTAGTCGCCATAGGCATAGCCGTCGCACACAAACGAGTGGCCACCACCGGTACCGGCACGGCCGTTGTAGATCATGGGACGACCCTCGACCAATTCATTATAAATCATGTCTTCCCAGTCGGCCTGGTTATAGTCGCTGCGGTAAACTAGCTTGGCGTCGTAGTTGAAGTATTCGTTCAGTGCCGTCGGGATATAGGGGTCGCTGGTGCTTGAGGCGTTAACGCCATACTGCATTTGTGCGGCACAACCGGCATAGAGCATGAGCCAAGCGACGGCATCTTTCTCGGCCTCGGTCTCGGCACCCGTGTAGTTGTCGCGCATGTTGTCCCAGTCAAAGAAGATGGGATCCAGCGGATCGGTCTCAAATGCACCGTATTCCTCATGCCAGTAAAAAGTGACGATGTAGGAAGGAATGAGCTGGGAGCAACGCATGGGGTGCTTGTGGTAGTTCATGATCTGGGCCATCGAGGTAGCCACACATCCCGTGTAGGCCAACTCGCCCACGGTATCGCCCTCCTCGGTGACATCCATGAACTCGGGGCAGTGGTTCCAGTAGGGTCCTGCCTGGTCCCAGTGGCTGGTGATCATCGGGGAAATACTGTTGCGGGTGGGGCGGGGAGATGTGAACTCATTGCCCTTGACGCCCAGCTTGTCGAGGTCGCTGATCTGCTGGGCATAGCTGTCAAGCCAAGCCTGCATGTTGCTGGGCACATTATTGGGGTCATAGCTGCCACTGTCGGTGTAACCCAGGATGGGGATGGTGCGGTCGTCGCCGCTCACAATGACATAACCCTTCTCGCCGATAGCGTTAAAAACATAATAGTTAGAAAGTGTGGTAGATTGCTTGCCATTGGCCATCAGTCGTGGTGAACGGCTGATGGGCGAACTCTGGATGGCAACACCTGCATGGCGTTGCTGCATGAACTGGCTCGCCGCCTGCTGTGCCTGACTCGGCGTCACGGGCGCTGCCACAGCCGATAAGGCTGCAAGCAACAAGGTTGCAAGAATAGTGATTTTTCTCATGTTGTAGTTGTTAATGTATAGATGATTAATTATTTAGCTGCTTTAAGGTATAACCACGGTAAAACGAAAAGCGTGCAAAAATATTAATTTTTTTGAAAATATACAATTTTAGGCACGAAAATTTCGCTTCGTGCCTAAAAAAATAAACTTTTGATAGCTTTTTGAGCCTAATACTTGATTTTTGTTATTTTGAATCAATGCCTTCACTGGTAGCCTCCCGGCTAGGAGTGTCGACCTTCTTGCTGTGGACGCGCACCTTGAGTTCATCAAAGCCAAATCCGTACACGCCATTGACGTTGCTCTGGGTGATGATGGCCTCGCGGTCGGTCTCCTTGATGATGCGGAAGATGTGCACGCTCTCGTGCTTGCGGCACATGACCATCAGGATCTTGACGGGAGCCTTGGTGTACCAGCCGGTACCGTCCAGGACGGTGCAGCCGCGGTGGGCCTCCTGGATGATGTTGTCGGCGATTTCCTGCCACTTCTTGCTGATGATCTGGAATTGCACGCTTTGGCGTGTGTTGTTGATGACACGGTCGGCAGCGACCGAGTAGATGACCATGAAGATGAGACCGTAAACGATCTTGTCGATCGAGTGGAACAGCAACCATGACGAGCAGATGATGAGCACGTCACAGTACATCATCGTGCGTCCAAACGACACGGTGCTGTACTTGGCAACCATCGCGGCGATGATGTCGGTGCCGCCCGTGCTGCCGTTGTGGGTGAACACGATGCCCAGTCCCAAGCCGCACAGCACGGCGCCCAAAATGACGTTCATGAACGTCTGCTGCTCAATGATGGGGGTCGGGAACATGGGTTGCAGAATGCCTATCAGGATGGTGGCGATTGTCGCGCCCATAACGGTGCGAAGCACAAACTGCTTGCCCACGCTATGGAAGGCGATGCACAGCAGAATGATGTTGATGGCATAATAGGTGATGGCCACGTTCCAGCCGAGCCAGAAGTGGATGAGTGACGAGAGACCCGTCACGCTGCCAATCACGATTTTCTCGGGGAGGATAAACGCGGTGAAACCAAAGGCATAAAGAAACAGGCCGATTGTAATCATCACGTAGTCCTGTGCCAGATTGAAGTATTTTCTCGTTGAATCGGTCATAATAAGAATAGCTTGTTTATCAGGCTGCAAAATTACAGAAAAAAATCAGTATTCGGCTCAAAAAGTGAGATGAATGGTTCTTTGCATCAAAAAATATAGTACCTTTAGCGTGTCAAATGATAACCACCGATTGGAAATTCTTATAATATATATATAATGTAACCTGAAATTGTTAAAGATATGATTACAAGATTGATTATTTCGGCACTGGCGGTGCTCATTACCGCCTTCACGCTCGATGGCGTGACCGTTGAACCCTGGTGGTGGGCTGTGATTATAGCCATCGTGCTCGGTTTTATCAATGCGTGGATTCGTCCGTTGGTCAAGCTGTTTGCGTTGCCCATCAACATGCTTACCCTGGGCTTGTTCACCTTTGTCATCAATGCGTTGATGGTGATGCTGTGCTCCTGGATTGTGGGGCCGCACTTCATGGTGGAAAGCTTCTGGTGGGCCCTGGGTTTCAGCATCGTGCTGACGCTGGTGAGCTGGATGCTGCACCTGTTCTTCCCCGCTAAGAAGTGATTCTTTTTGGGGTGTATTCGTTTAGAGGTGTATTTGTGGATAGGTGTATTCGTGTAAAAGGGATGCAGGTGCCATTTGTTTAATCCGTATAATTCGCCGTTTTTAAAGAAGGTACGCCCCCTTTAAACTTTAAACACTAAACTCTAAACTGCGAGCGCAGCGAGCATACATGCGGGTGCCATTCGATTCATTCGCGTAATTCGCCGTTAGAAAATGAAGACAAGAAATACAAGAAACACAATTTATTGATAATCAATTTATTGTACTTCTTGTATTTCTTGTTTTCAATATAAAAAAGTTGTTTCAGTTGTTCAGCGTTGTACCAGTTGTTTGAAAAAGTCAAGCGCAAATGCTAGAATTCGTTGAATTCGTGTAATTCGTAGTTTAAAACCCGCCAGAGGCAGATGTGTGGACCTCCGGCGGGCTTTTCAGGATCAAATGTGTGTTTCAAGCAACTAATCAAGCTTGGGAAAACTTGATGATTAAAGTATAACGTTTAATGGTTAAAGGGGTTCAGACGAATGATTGCGGATGCCATCATTAAACATTAACCATTCTCCATTATCCACGGCCAATGGCCGTTAATTCCGTTTTACACATATCTTCTTGCCCTGGTGGATGTAGATGCCGGGCACAGTCGGTACTTCCTTGCCTACGGCACGCCCCATCAGGTCATAATAGTTACCGTCATGCACACGACGCTGGTCTGCCACCACCTCGTTGATACCATCATAGGCACCCTCGCGGTAACGCAAACCCTTGTAGATTATTTTACCGTCCTTAATGACATGACTTAAAAAAAATGTGGGGGGATTCGAGCGCTCAGAAGCCATATAAAATAAGGGGTAACCAGCTATGTGTATATCATCAGTATCATAACCAACACCCTCTATAAGATAACAATCTTTTAATATTAACATCAGA
>ONKF01000057.1 GCA_900318335.1 uncultured Prevotellaceae bacterium | reverse complement strand
CGGCTTGTTATCTTTGGTCTTTCTTGGGATATACTCGATCTGACCGTTCACAACATTGTCGGGTGTCATCTTCAGCAGGTCTCCTACACGGCAACCTATTAAGCATTGGAATATGAACACGTCTCGCTGGCGCTCCAGGTGCGGCTTGCTCGATAAGTCAAAGTCGGCAATCTTGTTGCGTTCCTCTAGAGTGAGGATGATGGGAGTGCCGTATTTCTCTGCCTTAATCTCAACGCCGTCGAATGGGCGGTTGGTGCTGTACCCCTCCTTGTTGAGCCACAGGAAAAAACGCTTCAGCTTCTTCTGCAAGTTTACAATATGGTTGTCGCCGCGCTCCGTGATCTTAGGCGACTTGTGTTTTTGTGTGATCTCGGCTGGATAATCCCGCAGCAGCTTCTCAAATAACTTTGGGTTCTTCTGAGCAAGCTCGTGCTCACGTCTGAAGTAATCGAAGAAGTCAATGATAGTCTCCTTGGATATGGTGTCGATATCGAGGGCGAAGTCTTTGTTGCGTTTGCGCTTGTAGCCTTGGTAGCGTCCCAATGCCCGCTCCACCACCCTGAATGACTTGGTGCTGCCGTGCGGATAGTTCTTGGTCTACCCGCCCGAGGTGGCAGAGAACAGTTTTGATCCGGACACCTTCATCAGAACCGACCTCCATGTGCCAGCCAAAGCGTTAGAGGCATATAAGAAGCACCCTATCTGGGGTAAGTTCAAAAACTTATTAGGTGATCGGTAACGGGACATTCTCTTTGACTTAAACCACAAATTACGCTAATTCAATCCAATCGTCATCAGGCTTGGTGAAATTAGCGTAATTTGTGGTTTTGACACATGGACCAACGCCTCGTCGTCCAAGATAATATTATGTTATAGCGAGTGATAAACGGCAATGTCTGTTTGGTGGTGAGAGCTTGCTGATGGCAATGGCATCGGGATATGAGTGATTACGTGTTGATGGGGAACGGGTGGGGTAGTGCCGAAAATGGTAATTTTATGTATTATATGTCAAATTGTATTATATATTGTTGTTTTATTTCTCTCTGTAAAGTGTTGCAGAACTCTGCTGTTCGTCACAATATGGTGCAGAATATCCCAAAAATTTGCTTGAATGGGTTGAAAGGTGCAATTTTGCATCGTGTCCCGGTTTAGGAGGAGCTTCGTTTAGCTGGGGCTTTTGGTATAGTATAGTAATTGAGGAAATGAAAAAGGAGATAAATCCAATAGAAACCAGTCGGGCTGATGCTTTTGAAATGTGGATGAAGTCACCCATGCCGATGGTGACGCTCACCAAGACACTGGACGTGAAACGGCTATATAGGGTCAGCCGGCGAACGGGCATGAAGTTCAACATGCTCCTGTGCTGGTGCATTGGCAACGCAGCAAGCATGGTGGATGAGTTCTACCTGCTGCCCGAGAAAGGGAGACTGTACAAGTATGATTGCCTGGCCATTAATGTGATTGTGAATAATAGAGATGGGGGCATCAACTCATGTGATGTTCCCTATAGTGATGACTTGGAAAAGTTTAATGTGGACTATATGGCCATGACCCTGTCGGCGAGCATTGCGTGCCGGAGCACCTTTGTCGATGATGCCATGGTGATTGGCACCTCGGCCATGACATCCACAGAACTCGACTGCATCGTCAACCAGTACACTGACCAGTTCTGCAACCCGATGGTGATGTGGGGCCGTTATCGCAAAGGATGGTCTAAGGTGACTCTACCTATCTCCTTCCAGTTCCACCATGTGCAGATGGACGGTGGGCAAGCCGCCGGATTCTTGGAAGAATTGCAAAAGGTTATAAAAACCATATAGCTATTGCTCCAGTTGTTTGGAGAATTTATCAACTGTCTGTAACTTTGTTGCAGAAAAATAGAATATCATAGAGAATATGGAACAGAAATTTTGTCAGAGCTGCGGTATGCCGCTCACCGAGGAACTGCTCGGCACCAATGCTGACGGCAGCAAGAACGAGGAGTATTGCATCTATTGCTACAAGGACGGCAAGTTCCTGCAGGACTGCACGATGGACGAGATGATCGAGCACTGCGCCCAGTTTGTTGATGAGGTCAACAAGGGCTTGCCGCAGCCCATCACAAGAGAGGAATATATCGGTCAAATGAAGATGTATTTCCCTCACCTGAGACGTTGGCGCAAGGAGATGACCATCAATGAGGCTATTCCTGAGAATCCTGCCCTGATGGGTGTTAAAGACCTGATTGCCAAGATGGCCGACACATTGCCCGTCACCTTTATCTCGTCGGTAGATGAGGAGGGTTTCCCTTGCACCAAGGCCATGCTGTCGCCTCGTGTGCGTGAGGGCATCAAGACGTTCTACTTTACGACCAACACGTTCTCCCTGCGTGTGGCCCATTACAAGGCCAATCCCAAAGCATCCATCTACTTCTGCGATGCTGACGGCTTCAAGGGCATGATGCTGCGTGGCACCATGGAGGTGTTGACCGATGCGGCCAGCAAGGAGATGATTTGGCGCGATGGCGATACCCAATATTATCCCGATGGCGTTACTGATCCCAACTATTGTGTGCTGAAGTTCACGGCAACCGATGGCCGTTTCTACAGCGACTTCTATCCCCGCAGCTTTGTACTGGAATGAAACAGGAAATCAAGCCAAAGGAAATGAACCGTGTACAGGCATTCGAACTATGGATGAATACGTCCAGATGATGTGAGGCTTCTTTCCCATGCTGAAACATTAGAGATGATGAAACGTTGTTTGTTCATAGGCATTGTGGTCTGTGTGGCATGCTTGACGGCATGGGCACAGGAGCTGGATACAATCCCGGCCGCTGTCATGATGGCCGAGTTGAGGGAACTTGTCGTCAAGGGCGGTCTTCCCAATACCCGGCTGAAGGGTAATGCGATGATTACACGCGTTGAGGGGACTCCACTTGCATCGTCAGGCACGTTAGGCGAATTACTTGTCAAAGTGCCCGGAATGACGGGTTCTGAAGACAGCCCCGAGGTGCTGGGCAAGGGCACCCCGCTGGTCTATCTTAACGGACGCCTGGTGCGCGATGAAAGTGAATTGAAACGTCTGCGCAGCGAGGATATCCGCGATGTGGAGGTCATCAACAACCCAGGAGCGCAATATGATGCCACTGTAAGGGCTGTGGTGCGCATCCGCACCAAACGTCAGCAGGGCGAGGGCCTTAGTCTCGACTTGACGGTAACTGATGAGCAGGACCTGCGATACGATTTCAACAAACCCAATGCGAAGTTAGGCTTGAACTACCGTATCAGGAGTGTGGATATCTTTGGCAGCGTGTGGTATTATCATCAGGACTATCGCCAATACAGCTGGCTGGAAGAGACGACCAACACGACAAAGCTGTTCCATCAGGTAGGGCCTTACACGATGACGTGGAGGAACAATCAACTGACCTATACTGCGGGCGTCAACTGGCAAATCAGCGACAGCCACTCGGTGGGTGTGCGCGCCGATCTGACGCATTACCTGGGAGGCACGAATAAGGTCATCTATGACGAGGATGTGTTTGAGAATGATGTGAGAATTGACCATCTCTACTCCGAGCAGACGAGCAAGGAGACAAAGCCTCTTGGTATTCTCACTAACGCCTATTACAACGGCTCGGCCGGAAAACTGGGCATCGATTTCAACTTTGATTTCCTGTCCACTGAAATCAATACCGACCGCGAGAATGTGGAGAACAGTCTGGTGAATGATGATTTCGTCCTCAGCGGTTCGGGTACAGAAAGCCGCCTGTATGCCACCAAACTGGTGCTTTCATATCCCGTGTGGAAAGGAGTGTTGGAGGCCGGCACCGAGATGACCTTTGCACGGCGCCACAATACCTATTGGATTGACAAGCCCTCGATTGCCGATACCGATGCCGACATTACAGAGGACAATATAGCCACTTTTGTTGAGTATGGTGCCAATTTCGAGCGATGGGGTAAGGCAAGTGTAGGCCTGCGTTATGAGCACACGCTGTATGACTATGCCGATGACAAAAACAGTGACTATCTGCATCGCAGCATGGACGAGTTTTTCCCCACGGCATCCTATTCCGTCGGTCTGGGAAACGTGCATACGGCATTGTCCTATAGCCTCAAGACCAACCGCCCCAGTTTCTTTGCGATGAACGATGCCGTGACTTACATCAGCCGTTATTCGATGCAGGCAGGCAATTCGCAGTTGCTCAACGAGCGTCTGCACGACCTCACGCTCAATGTGTCGTGGCGTTGGGGCATGCTGTCGGCCTCATACGGCCGCTGTAAGCATGTTATCACCCAGTGGTCGTTTGTCAGCGACGATGATGCCGCGCTCATCAAGCACATCAATCTCGACCGTCCTGTCAACACCGTTGGAGCCTATATCTCGTTAACTCCTCGTGCGGGAATCTGGTCGCTGAACGCTACAGCCGGTGTGGAGAAGCAGGATCTCTATCTCGACCTGGAAGATCCTCATGCGACAGGAGGTGTGCGCAGGGCATACTTTGACAAACCGGTCTATACGTTGAATGCCTTCAACACGTTCAGCCTGAAACACGATTGGCGCTTTGACATCAACTTCATGTTCCGTTCGCATGGCCATCAACTGAACTTCTACGATGACTACGACAATATGCGTCTGAATCTTGTGGTGCAGAAGACTTTCTTGAAGGACAAGGCTCTCACTCTGCGTGCGGCTGTGCTTGACGCCTTGCAGCGCAACCACATGAACGAGTATGGCGACATGGGCTACTACAAGATTCAGCAGAACAACCGTTACTCGACCCACAAGTTGCAGTTCACCGTCATCTACCGCCTGAATGCCACCCGCAGCAAGTATAAAGGCACAGGAGCAGGCAAGGAAGCGCAGCAGCGAATGAAGAATTAGACAACAGTTAAACTTGTGTTAAATCCATTGTTGATACTTGACTCGTCCCTTAGGACATACCATAATTTTGTGGTCGCTTAGCAAAAACGTCGTACGATGATGAGTAAGAAAACAAAATTAAAAATTGGAGAGTTCTCAAGGCTGATGCAGGTTACTGTAAAGACTTTGCGTCACTATGAGCAGAAGGGATTACTCCTTCCTGACAAGGTGGACGAGTGGACGGGATATCGCTACTACAGCATCGACCAGATGCAGAAACTGCAAGCCATCCGCGATCTCCAACGGCTCGGATTCACGCTGGACGAGATTAAGGAACTGTACCGAGACGATTCGCATACCCCCAGCATCTGCCAACTTGACACGAAGATCAAGGACACGGTAGCCCGTCGTGAACGACTGCTCGACTGGAGGAACTCTCGCAAAGAAATGAAGACAATGGAAAAATTCAGCATTCAGTCATTGCCAGAAATCATTGTGGCAAGTCATCGTGAAGAAATCCCTGATTACGCTGCCCTGGGGCCTTTGTGTGTCAATAAGATTGCTCCCGAGATGCAACGCCTGGGCTGCAAGTGCCCGCCACCTGGCTACTGTTTCACCATCGAGCACAACAAGGAATTCAAACCGACAGACATCGACATCGAGTATTGCGAACAGGTCGAGGAAATGGGCGTCAGCAGCGACATTATCCATTTTAAACGTCTGCCAGCCATACCCAAGGCGCTCTGCATGAAGCATATCGGTCCCTATGAGCGTTTCTATGAGTCCTACACCGAAGCCTTCTGTTATTTGGAGGAGCAGGGCTACAAAATCGCCGGTCATCCTCGCACATGCTACGTTGATGGTGCATGGAATCAGGAAGACCCCGAAAAATGGCTCTCAATT
>ONKF01000039.1 GCA_900318335.1 uncultured Prevotellaceae bacterium | reverse complement strand
TCTGATGTTAATATTAAAAGATTGTTATCTTATAGAGGGTGTTGGTTATGATACTGATGATATACACATAGCTGGTTACCCCTTATTTTATATGGCTTCAGAGCGCTCAAATCCCCCCACATTTTTTTTAAGTCATGTCATTAAGGACGGTAAAATAATCTACAAGGGTATGCGTTACCGCGAGGGTGCCTATGATGGTATCAACGAGGTGGTGGCAGACCAGCGTCGTGTGGTGGACGATAATTATTATGACCTGATGGGGCGTGCCGTAGGCAAGGAAGTGCCGACCACGCCTGGCATTTATATTCACCAAGGCAAGAAAATATGTGTAAAACGGAATTAACGGCCATTGGCCGTGGATAATGGAGAATGGTTAATGTTTAATGATGGCATCCGCAATCATTCGTATGAACCCCTTTAACCATTAAACGTTATACTTTAATCATCATGTTTTCCCAAGCTTGATTAGTTGCTTGAAACACACATTTGATCCTGAAAAGCCCGCCGGAGGTCCACACATCTGCCTCTGGCGGGTTCTTTCTTCTAAAAACAACACGGATAAAGGGAAGACAATAAGCACAATAAATACTAAGGCGCGCATGTATGCTCGCTGCGCTCGCAGTTTAAAGTTTAAAGTTTAAAGTTTAAAGAAGCATCCGCATCCCCTTGGGCCCTCGACACCTCTACACCTTATCCACATATACACCTACCCACCCATACACCCATACACACTATACACCTATACACACTATCCACCCATACACCTATACACACTATACACCTTTATCCACCCATACACAATATAATTTGTGGATGGAATTATTTGTGGATGGAATTATTTGATTATCTTTGCACGTAATAAACCCGTATCCGTTATGATGAAGGAAAACCTGATCAAGATTTATGAGCGCAGTTTCATCGACAACTGGGAACTGCCAGTATTGACCGACTATAATACCGGAGAGCGTATCACCTATGGTGACTTTGCCCGCAATATTGCCAAGTTGCACCTGCTGTTTGAGAACAGTGGCGTGAAGAAGGGCGACCGCATCGCCCTGATCGGCAAGAATATCCCCAACTGGGTTACCATCTTCATGGGCACCATTACCTATGGTGCGGTGATTGTACCCATCCTGCAGGAGTTCAACCCCGCCGACGCACAGCACATCATCAACCATAGCGAAGCGACGATGCTGTTCATCAGCAAATCGATCTGGGAAAACCTGGAGTTTGACAAGATGCCGCGCGTGAGGGGCGTCATCCAACTCGAGGACATGAAACTGCTGGCTGTGAAAGATGGCGAAGAGATGATCACCAAGGCCAATGATGAACTGGAAGATTCGTTCAACTCAAAATATGGAAAGGGCTTCTACCGCAACGACATCCACTATGCCGAGGTACCCAACGAATCCCTTGTCGAAATCAACTACACGTCGGGCACAACGGGCTTCAGCAAGGGCGTGATGCTCACTGCCAATAACCTGGCGGGTAACATCGTCTACGGTATCAATTCGGGTCTGCACTTCAGGGGGTCCCGCGATCTGGCTTTCCTGCCGCTGGCTCATGCCTTCGGCTGCGCCTTCGACATGCTGACGCCGCTGGCAGTGGGGTCGCACATCACACTGCTGGGCCGCATCCCATCACCCAAGATTCTGGTGAAAGCGATGGCCGAGATTAAACCCAACCTGGTACTGACCGTTCCCCTTGTGCTGGAGAAAATCTACAGTAAGATGATTGTGCCCATGATCAGCAAGGGCGCACTGCGCTGGGCTCTGGCCGTGCCCTATCTGGACAGGCGCATCTATGACAAGATACGTGATAAGCTCATCGAGGCCTTCGGCGGCGAATTTGAAGAAGTCATCGTGGGCGGCGCACCATTCAATGCCGAGGTCGAGGATTTCCTTTATAAGATCAAGTTCCCGTTCACCGTGGGCTACGGCATGACCGAGTGCGGTCCCCTGGTGAGCCACACCCCGTGGCGTGAGTTCGTGCCCCACAGTGCAGGACGCATCCTGCCGGGCATCATGGAGTGTAAAATCCTGAGCGATGACCCCGAGAACATCCCGGGCGAAATCTGCGTGCGCGGCGAGAACGTGATGCAGGGCTACTTCCACAACAGCGAGGCCACCGATAAGGTGCTGCACGAGGACGGATGGCTGCACACGGGCGACATGGGCACTCTGAATGCCGATGGCACATTATTTATAAGGGGCCGTTTGAAGACCATGCTGCTTAGCTCCAGCGGACAGAACATCTACCCCGAGGAAATCGAGGCTAAGCTGAACAATATGCTCTACGTGAGCGAGAGCCTCGTCGTCATGCGTGAGGGAAAACTTGTCGCTCTCGTCTATCCCGACTATGACTCCATGGACCAGTTGGGCGTAACACGTGACAAATTACCCGAGTTGATGGAGGAGATCCGTACCGAGTTGAACAAACTGGTTGCCCCCTATGAACGCATCGCCAGAATCCAATTAATGGCCACCGAATTTGACAAAACGCCTAAACGTAGCATCAAACGCTACCTGTACAGCAACTGATTTCGGGAGTAAAATCAAGGCATTTTAAGAGCATCGGACGTAGCCTTAACAAAATTTAACGGACGCATATACAAGTGCGCCCGTTTGTTTATCTAATTGATAATCAGTGCATAACAAACGGAAATTTGCGCTGATTTTTTGGCTCAATCAAAAAAGTGAATAAAAAAAAGTCGAAAAAAGTTTGTAGGTGAAATTTTTGTTATAATTTTGCAGCGATTTTAACAACCGAAAATTAATTGTTTTATTATTTAAAATTACAAAAGAAAATGAAGAAGTTAGTTTTAGCTCTTGCTGTTATCGCTAGCGTTAGCATGATTTCCTGCACCAACAATGCCGAGCAGGCAACCGAGGCTGCTGCCGAGGATACCACCGCTATGGTAGAAGAGGCTCCCGCCGTTGACACCACCGCCGTTGTTGACAGCACCGTTGCTGCTCCCGCTGAGGAGGCTGCTCCCGCTGAGGCTGCCGCTCCCGCTGAGGAGGCTGCTCCCGCTGAGTAAGCAAGACTTTACAACAAGAGAGTTTGAAGCTGTTCCCGCCGTTAGGCTCGAGCAGCTTTTTTTTGTGCCCATACCAGAACAAAACACCGTCCCAATGTGAAATAATCTCTAAAAACGTTCCTCACAAAAAAGTGATGCATGAGCAGTAAGCGTTGCTGGCAATCAAGGGGACGGGCGATGTAGGCCGTAGGCCTACGCAAGGCCAGAGGCCTTGACTTACATTAGCCCCAGGGCGCACAGGCCGAAGGCCTCGTGTGGCCTGGGGAATGGCGATGCAACCGAAAGGGGCCCCGAAGGGGGCCACTCACACCCGTCAATGCCCCGCTTGGCGTATCAGGAGTTTTGTTGTATCTTTGTCATCACAAAATAACCGATATATCATGAGTGCAGTCACAGCCATCTATCATATCGTCATCAACACCTACATGCGTGAGATGACCTTGCCCCTCTCATCGTGCGACCAATTGTATCGTTACATTGCACGAGTTGTACAGAATTCCCCATCGACACTTTTTGCGATAAATGGCATTGAGAATCACATCCATCTGCTAATCAACCTACATCCATCGGTGCGATTATCTGACCTCGTGCGGGACATCAAGTTGTCAACAAGCCAATGGATCAAGCAGAATCGTGACACTTTCCCTCAATTTACAGGCTGGGGAAAGGAATATGGGGCATTCACCTATGCACTGCGAGATAAGGACATGGTAGCCAACTACATTCATAATCAACGCATTCACCATCAGAGGGAATCCTTTGAGGAAGAATACCGCAAACACCTGCAGAACGCAGGAATAGAATGGAATGACTATCGCCTAACGTGAGTGGCCCCCTTCGGGGCCCGTTCCCCGACGTCAGCTCATCCCCAGGCCACACCAGGCCTACGGCCTGTGCGCCCTGGGGTTAACGCAATTCAAGGCCGTCGGCCTTGTGCAGGTCTTCGACCTGCCAGCCTGAAACGCTTCCCTGACTATACGAAACTTCCGAGCCTATGCTCCACACGTTGGTAAAAAATTAAAACACGATTCCTTGTGCAGGTATTCGACCTGCCAGCCTGAAACGCTTCCCCGGCTATACGAAGTTTCTGAGCCTATGCTTCACACGTTGGCTAAAAATCAAAACACGTTTCCCTATACGGGTCTTCTACCTGCCAACCTGAAACGCTTCCCTGACTATACGAAACTTCAGAGCCTATGCTCCATACGTTAGCTAAAAATCAAAACACGTTTCCTTGTGCAGGTCTTCGACCTGCCAGCCTCAAACGCTTCCCCGGCTATACAAAACATCCGAGCCTGCAGGCCGCACGTTGGCTAAAATCAAAACACGTTTTCTTGTATGGGTCTTCGGCTTGCCTGTCTGAGGAGCAAATTTGCTCTCGTTCTAACTCTTTTTGAAAGAAAATAATTTCACCCTGTAGCTTAGACATAGAAGCTACAGGGTGAAAACGGTATGGGATGTCTGGTTTAGAGCAGGGTGTCGGGATCGAGGTTGGCTTGCTCGATGTCCTTGAAGTAGCGGTAGGTGCTCACTTTGAGTTCATCGACAGCCATTTCGTCGGCAATGATGACAGCATGGGGGTGCATCTGCAGCGCGCTGAGGGTGCACATGTGCGAGACACCGCCTTCGACAGCCTGCTGCAAAGCGCGTGCCTTGCCGTGACCATTGACGATAATCATCACCTCGCGGGCATCCATCACAGTGCCGACGCCCACGGTGAGCGCAGTCTTGGGCACCTTGTTCAAGTCGCCGTCAAAAAAACGGCTGTTGGCGATGATGGTGTCCTGGGTGAGGGTCTTCTGCCTCGTGCGCGAGGTGAGCGACGAACCCGGCTCGTTGAACGCAATGTGTCCATCGGGACCCACGCCACCCATGAACAGATCGATGCCGCCAGCTGCCTGGATGCGAGCCTCATAGTCGGCGCACTCCTTAACCAGGTCGGGCGCGTTGCCATTGAGGATATTGACGTTCTCGGGCTTGATATCAATGTGGGAGAAGAAGTTATTCCACATGAACGAGTGGTAACTCTCGGGGTGTTCCTCAGGCAGATTGCAATACTCGTCCATATTGAAGGTGATGACATTCTGGAACGAAACCTTGCCGGCCTTGTTCATTGCGATGAGTTCACGGTACATACCCAGAGGGGAGCTGCCCGTGGGGCATCCTAACTTAAAGGGTTTTTCGGGTGTGGGATTGGCATCGTTGATGCGCTTGGCAACATAGCGGGCAGCCCACTTTGACACATTCTCGTAATCAGGTTCGATAATAAGTCTCATAATTCTTGATTTTGATTATAAACGTTTTTCGAATGGCAAAGTTAAGGTTTTTCTACGGAATCTCCATAAAAAATTAGTAACTTTGCACCCACATACAACAAAACAAACCTCATGGACAACAAGAAACCGCTCATCCTCATCAGCAATGATGATGGTTACAACTATAATGGCATCAGCTCGCTCATCCAGGTGGCACAACGCTACGGTGACGTTTTTGTCGCCGCTCCCGCCGTTCACCAGAGCGGCAAGTCGAGCGCCATCACCCTTGATGCTCCCGTGCGGGCCCATCTGGTGGAACGCCGCGAGGGTTTCACTGCCTATGAGATCAACGGCACTCCCGCCGACTGCGTCAAGCTTGCCATCAGCCAGCTGATGCGAGACCGCCAGCCCGATCTGGTGCTTGCCGGCATCAACCACGGCTACAACATGGGCATCAGCTCACTGTATAGCGGCACGATGGCATGCGTATATGAGGGCATCATGCACTGTGTGCCGTCGGTGGCGTTCTCCTATGGCGTGTTCACCCGCGATGCCGACACCGACGTCTGCATTCCGCTGGTAGAGCAGGTGTTGCCGCGCGTGATTGAGGGGGGACTGCCCCAAGGCGTCTGCCTGAACGTGAACATCCCGCCCATCACCGCCGAGCAACCCCTCAAGGGCCTTAAAGTCACCATCAGCGACTTGGGGCGCTGGGTCAACGAGTGGGAAAAGCGAGAGCACCCCATGGGAGGCGACTATTATTGGATGACAGGAGATTACGAGATGCAGGACGACAATGACGACCGCACCGACATGTACTGGCTGCGCCGCGGCTATGCCACAGTGACACCGTGCCACATCGACCAGACTGACCACCAGTCTCTGGGCCAGATTGCCGATCTGCTGCTGTAATCAACACATTAATATAAATATAATAAGATATAGAAAAGAGATGGAAAGACGAGTAAGAGTGCGCTTTGCGCCTTCACCCACAGGCCCGCTTCACATCGGCGGCGTGCGTACTGCACTGTATAACTATCTGTTTGCCCGCCAGCATGGTGGCGACATGATTCTGCGTATCGAGGACACCGACAGCACACGCTTGGTGCCCGGTGCCGAGGAATATATCAACGAAGCCCTGCAGTGGCTGGGCATTGGTATCGATGAGGGCGTGCGCGAGGGCGGCAACTACGGCCCCTACAAGCAGAGTGAGCGCCGTGACCTGTACCGCAAGTACACGCAGCAGCTCATTGACGCCGGCCGTGCCTACTATGCCTTTGACACCCCCGAGGAGCTTGAAGCCAAACGCGCTGAGATCAAGAATTTCCAGTATGATGCCCGCACCCGCGGCATGATGCGCAACTCACTGTCGATGCCCGCCGATGAGGTTAAAGCCCTCATGGATAAAGGCGAGAAGTGGGTGGTGCGCTTCCTCATCGAGCCCGATCAGGACGTTGTGGTTCACGACCTGCTGCGCGGTGACGTGACCATCAACTCGTCGATTCTCGACGACAAGGTGCTCTACAAAAGCGCCGATGACCTGCCCACCTATCACCTGGCCAACATCGTTGATGACCACTTGATGGAGGTATCCCACGTTATCCGTGGCGAGGAGTGGCTGCCCAGCGCACCGTTGCACGTGCTGCTGTATAAGGCCTTCGGCTGGGAAGACACCATGCCCGCGTTTGTCCACCTGCCCCTGTTGCTCAAGCCTGACGGCAAGGGCAAACTGAGCAAGCGCGACGGCGACCGCCTGGGCTTCCCCGTGTTCCCTCTCGACTGGCACGACCCCAAGAGCGGCGAGCGTTCCAGCGGCTACCGCGAGGTGGGATACCTGCCCCAAGCCGTGATCAATTTCCTCGCCCTGCTGGGATGGAACCCTGGTGACGACCGAGAGATTTTCTCGATGGACGAACTCATCAAGGAGTTCAACATCGACCACTGCTCACGCAAGGGCGCTAAGTTTGACTTCGAGAAGGGCAAGTGGTTCAACCACGAGTACATCATGAACATGGATGACAGCGAGCTGGCCCAACTGTTCAAACCCATCCTGGAGCAAAATGGCGTGAATGTGGCCGACTACAGTGACGAATACATCACCAGTGTGGTAGCTCTGGTCAAGAGCCGCGCCACCTTTGTGAGCGACCTGTGGGAACAGGGCAAATTCTTCTTTACCCGCCCCACCAGCTACAGCGAGAAGGACATCCGCAAGCGCTGGAAGCCCGAGACTCCCGAACTCATGCGCCAGCTTGCCGCACTGCTCGACACTACCGACATGCAGGACGCCGAGGCCTGTGAGGCCGTTGTCATGGACTGGATTGACAAGAACGGTTACCACAAGGGCAACGTGATGAACGCATTCCGCCTGACCGTTGTCGGTGAGTGCCGCGGCCCGCACATGTTTGAAATCACCAAGTTGCTGGGTCACGACGAGACCCTGGCACGCCTCAACGCCGGCATCGAGAAGATACAACTGCCCGCTGATGCGTAACTGGCTGCTCGCCATATTGACCCTCGTTCTCACCATTCCGCCTCTTGCAGCCCAGGAGGTGGAATGGAGTGTTGATGCCAGTGTGCTCATCAACAACCGCGAGGGTGGCGAGGACAATTCCACCCCCGACCAGACGTTTATCTTCACACGGCTTGCCCCCGAGGTGGGCATCTCGCTCATGGAGGGCGCGCATGTGCTCAAGGGTGGTGCCGTGTGGTACCAGCCCATGATTGACAACATGGACGGCTACAAACTGCTGCCCACGCTCTACTACCGCTACAACGATGACCGCAACGGGTGGCACGTGACCGTAGGAATGTTGCCGCGCTCGCTCATGGTGAAACGCGCACCGCGCTACCTGTGGAGCGACTCGCTCAACTATTGCCAGCCCAACATCCGCGGCATCATGGCCCAACTCGTGAAACCCGCCGGATACTCTGAGCTCCTGGTGGACTGGCGACAGATGCAGACCGAGCGACAGCGCGAGGCCTTCACAATAATGGCCAATACCGAGTGGCGTGTCACGGGCCCGTTCGGCCTGGGTGGCCACTTGCAGTACAGCCACCTGGCCATGAGGCGCCGCATCCACGATGGGACCGAGCACGTCAACGATGACATCACCATCAACCCGATGGCATCGCTCGACCTGTCGCACAAGACCGTACTCGACTCGCTGCGCGTGTCGGCTGGCGCTATCATCGCCATGCAGCGAGACCGCAGCACCGACCAATGGAATCGTCCCGCAGGATTCATCGCCACTGCCACCGCCCGCTGGCGCTGGCTACAACTCGACGAGACATTCTACACGGGCCAACGTCTCATGCCGCTGTATGCCAAGTTTGGCAGCCAGCTCGTGCAGGGAGACCCCTATTACAACAACAAGATCTACAGCCGCACCGACCTGATTTTCCACATCGTGAGCAACCGCTTTGTGGACCTGACGGGCTCACTCGTGCTCCATGCCACCGACAAGAATACGGGGTTCTGGCAGCAGGTGGCCTGCCGTTTCTATTTTGACAACAACCTGTGGAAACGCCGCCACGACAAGGAATACTTCAAGAGCGGCCGTCTGCAGCAACTATACTGAAGACACAACACAACTAAGGATAAAGACTCATGCCAATGGATCCCATATATAATATAGGTGTAGCCACCTACCGCAATGCTGTGAAGATTGCCGCCTTGCGCAATCCCAAGGCCAAACTGATGCTGCGTGGCCAGCGCCGCTGTTTCCGCACCCTGCAACGCAAGCTCGACCCCGCTGGCGGCTACATCTGGATTCATGCCTCGTCGCTGGGCGAGTTTGAGCAGGGCCGCCCCCTCATCGAGAGAATAAAGCGTGAGCAGCCCAACGCCCGCATCCTGCTGTCGTTCTTCTCCCCCTCGGGCTACGAGGTGCGCAAAAACTTCAGCATGGTGGACACGGTGGTCTACCTGCCGTTTGACCTACCGAGCAACGTCAAGCGTTTCCTGGACATCGTCAAGCCATCGGTGGCCATCTTTGTCAAGTATGAGTTTTGGGGCAATTACCTGAGCGCCCTCAAGCGCCGTGGCATCCCCACTTATATCATTTCGGCCATCTTCCGTCCCAAGCAAATCTTCTTCCGCCCCTGGGGTGGCATGTTCCGCAAGATGCTCAAGTGCTTTGACACCCTGTTTGTCCAGAACGAGCAGTCGCGCGACCTGCTGGCAGGCATCGGTGTGGACAATGTGGTGATTGCCGGCGACACCCGATTTGACCGCGTGGCCGACGTGCGTGCCGCGGCCAAGGAGTTCCCCCTCGTGGCCAAGTTTGTTGAGAATGCCCGTTTCACGCTCGTCATGGGCAGCTCATGGCCTCCCGACGAGGAGATTGTCATCCCCTACTTCAACGCCCACCGCGACATGAAGCTCATCATCGCGCCCCACGAGTTTGACCGCCACCGCCTGCATGTGCTCATGTCCAAGCTCTCGCGCCCAGCCCGCTTCTACAGCGAGGCCACGCCCCAGAACGTGGCCAATGCCGACTGCCTGATCATCGACAGCTTCGGCCTCCTGTCGTCGCTTTACCGTTACGGTCAGGCGGCCTACATTGGCGGCGGCTTCGGCGCGGGCATCCACAACATCAACGAGGCCGCCGTGTATGGCATCCCTGTCATCTTCGGCCCCAAACACCACAAGTTCCAGGAAGCCAGCGACCTCATTGAGCTGGACGGAGCCATGAGCATCCACGATGCCGACAGCTTCTCGGCAGCAATGGATCCGCTGCTCGAGAACACTCCCTTGCGCCTCAAGTGTGGCGCCACCGCTGGCGAGTACATCCAGTCCCACCTGGGCGGCACCGACCTCATCTACGACCACATCTTCGGCCAGCAACCGAGCGAGGACGCTGCCACGTAAATTAAAAAAAAGTAGGAAAATCGTTGATTATTAGCGGGATTTGTTATACCTTTGTGGCGCTTTAACGAAAAATTCAGGAGATGGTAGATGCTTTGAAGTTGAAACTCAAGACGTTACCGTTTGGCACTCATGCGGTTGAGTGTCATCTGGACGAGTCGTTTTTCAACCTCGACGAGCAGACCGAGGTGCGTCGAGCCGACGTGGATGTCACCCTGCAGGTGACACGCAAGAGTGAGAACACCTACCACCTGGAGGTCGCGTGCGACGGCACAGTGACTATTCCTTGTGACCGATGTCTCGACGATCTGGATTTGCCGGTGGAGGTCGACTATAGCCTGAACGTGGAGCAAATGGGCACCGAGCTTGACGACAGTAACGACGAGCTCCTGATTGTGCCATCGGACTGGCGAGAGCTGGATGCCGCGCCCATCGTGCGCGACACGGTGCTGCTCGCTATCCCGATGACGCACTGTCACGAGAACGAGGACGATTGCAATGCCGACATGCTTGACCTGCTCGACAGTCATCTCGCCGAGGCCGTCCCCGACGATGTCGATGACGACCAGAGTGAAACAACCAGCACCGACCCCCGGTGGGAGGCGCTTAAAAAACTGAAAGAACAATAACTTTTAAATAACAACAAGAAAATGGCACATCCTAAAAGAAGACAGTCTAAGACTCGTACCGCTAAGCGCCGCACCCACGATGTGGCTGTGGCTCCGACCATCGCTCAGTGCAGTAACTGTGGTGCATGGCATGTTTATCACACCGTATGCCCCGAGTGCGGATACTACCGTGGCAAGAACGTGATGAACAAGGAGGAAGCCTAAAATCGCCCCGTTGCCGCGAGGTGGTTTCCACTGGTAGCGGCACCAGCGATTCAAGCAAACGAGATATCCTGAATGGGCTGAATCCATCCATTGGCGTTCATCCACATTTGGGATATTGAATTTCAAGCGCAACAGGCTTACTTCATCACTTTAATCTAACCGAATAGAAAACGCTTTCAAGCTTATGCTGAACGCAAAGATTACCGGCATCGCGTCTTTCCTGCCCGATGATGTGCTGGATAACGAGATGCTTTCACAGATGGTGGACACCAATGACGAGTGGATCACCACACGTGTCGGCGTTAAGGAGCGTCGCATCCTAAAGAAACCCGTCGGCTCGTCATACATGGGCATCCAGGCAGTCAACAAGCTGCTTGAAGAGACCGGAACAGACCGCAACGATATAGATCTGCTCATCTGCCCGACTTCCAATCCCGATTACCGGTTCCCGTCAACGGCATCGGTCATCGCTCACGGTGTGGGCATCGAGAAGAAATGCTATGCCTATGACATTCAGGCCGCATGCGCTGGTTTCCTTGTGGGACTGTATGAGGCCACGGCCTATATACGCGCTGGCATTTACAAGAAGGTTATCGTAGTATCGGCCGAGAAGATGTCGAGCATGGTGGACTACAACGACCGTGCGACATGCCCCCTCTTTGGCGACGCCGCAGCCTGCATGCTGCTGGAGCCCACCGAGGAGAACGTCGGCGTTATGGACGGCATCTTCCATGTGGATGGTTCGGGACTGGAGCACCTGGTATATAAAGCAGGCGGCTCGGCATTGCCCACCAGCCACGAGACGGTTGACGCCAACTACCACTGCGTCTATCAAGAGGGACGTGCTGTTTATCGTCACGCCGTTATCGACATGCTCACCTCGAGCAGGGACGTGATGAAGCGCAACGACCTCACCAACGATAACATCCAGTGGTTTGTACCTCATCAAGCCAACCTGCGCATCATCGAGGCCGTCGGCCAGCGACTGGGCATCGACGAGGAAAAGGTGCTCGTTAACATTCAGGAGCGCGGCAACACCAGTGCTGCCAGCATCCCCCTGTGTCTCGACGAGAACAAGCACCGCCTCAAGAAGGGCGACAAGATGGTCTTGACTGCCTTTGGAGCAGGATTCACCTGGGGTGCCCTCTACCTCATCTGGTCGCTGTAAAGCGAACAGACACATCAAAGAAGCATCACTACTCAAGAAAGCACAACACGTGAGTAGCGATGCTTCTTGAGTAAAGGTGAATGGTTAGGAATCACACTGATTACAGAGCAAGCCAGAGGCTTGCAATACATAACAATACTTCAATATCACTACAATATAATGCATCGAGCAGGATTTGTCAACATCGTGGGCAACCCCAACGTGGGGAAATCGACACTGAGCAACCGCCTGGTGGGTGAACGCCTGTCCATCATCACCAGCAAGGCCCAGACCACACGCCACCGCATCATGGGCATCGTCAACGGCGACGACTACCAGATTGTGTTCAGCGACACCCCGGGCGTGCTGAAGCCCAAATTCCGGCTGCAGCAGAGCATGCTGGAGTACTCGACCGGCGCGCTTGTCGATGCCGACGTGCTGCTCTATGTCACCGACGTCATCGAGAGCCCGACCAAGAATCAGGACTTCCTGGACCGCGTGGCCCGGGAGAAAATCCCCATCCTGCTGGTCATCAACAAGATCGACCTCTTGAAGGGCAACGACGACCTGATGCGCATCATCGACCAGTGGAAGCAGCTCTTGCCCAACGCCGAGGTGTTCCCCACCAGTGCGCTGGAGAACTTCAACGTCGACAACATCATGAAGCGCATCGTCGAACTGCTGCCCGAGAGTCCGCCCTACTTCGGCAAGGACGCTCTGACCGACCGCAGCAGCCGCTTCTTTGTCACCGAGATCGTCAGGGAGAAAATCCTGCTGACCTATGACAAGGAGGTGCCCTATGCCACCCAGGTCATCGTCGAGAAATTTGACGAGAGCGACACTGCCATCCACATCATGGCGGTCATCTATGTCGAGCGCGATACCCAGAAGGGGATTATCATCGGCCACCAGGGCAAGATGCTCAAGAAGGTGGGCACCCTGGCACGCAAGGACATCGAGACTTTCTTTGAGAAAAAGGTGTTCCTTGAACTCTACGTCAAGGTGGAGAAGGACTGGCGCAACCAGGAGAACAAGCTGCGCGCCTTTGGCTACATCGAGTAAAGAGAACTAACAACACTGACAACTGATAACTGATTATGGGACGTTTAGTAGCAATCGTGGGAAGGCCCAACGTGGGCAAGTCAACGCTGTTCAACCGCTTGACCCAGACGCGTGCCGCCATCGTCAACGACACCAGCGGCACCACGCGTGACCGCCAGTACGGCAAGATGGAGTGGAACGGCATGGAGATGTCGGTAGTGGATACCGGCGGATGGGTAGTGAACAGTGAGGACATCTTTGAGGAGGAAATCAATAAGCAGGTGCATCTGGCCATCGACGAGGCCGATGTAATCCTCTTTGTCGTGGACATCAAGAACGGCATCACCGACCTTGACGACCATGTGGCAGACATCCTGCGCCGCACCTCCAAGCCCGTCATCGTCGTGGCCAACAAGGACGACAACAACCAGAGCATGTATGCCGAGGCCGAATTCTATGCCTTGGGACTGGGCCAGCCGTTCTCCATCTCGGCCGCCAACGGCAACGGCACGGGCGACCTGCTCGACGAGGTGGTGAAGAAGATGCCTTCCAAGGGCGAAGAGACCGTCGAGGAGGAACTGCCGCGATTTGCCATCGTGGGCAGGCCCAATGCGGGCAAGTCTTCACTCGTCAACTCGCTGATGGACGAGCAGCGCAACATCGTCACCGACATCGCCGGCACGACCCGCGACAGCATCTACTCGCGCTACAACAAGTTCGGCTTTGACTTCTACCTTGTCGATACCGCCGGCATCCGCAAGAAGAACAAGGTCAACGAGGACATCGAGTACTACTCGGTGCTGCGCTCTATCCGCGCCATCGAGAACAGCGACGTGTGCATCCTGCTCATCGACGCCACCCGCGGCATCGAGGCCCAGGACGTGAACATCTTCTCGATTATCCAGAAGAACCGTAAGGGCCTGGTCGTGCTCGTTAACAAGTGGGACGTGGCCGAGAACAAGACGCAGCGCTCCATCGACCACTTCGAGGCCACCATCCGCGAGCGTTTCGCCCCGTTCACCGACTTCCCCATCATCTTCGGGTCGGCGCTCACCAAGCAGCGCATCCACAAGGTGCTGCAAACGGCTATCGACGTCTACAACAACCGTCAGGTCACCATTCCCACCTCGCAGCTCAACAACCTGCTGCAGGCCGACATCCAGGCGTTCCCGCCTCCCGCCGTCAAGGGCAAGTATGTCAAGATCAAGTACATCACGATGCTCAAGGGCGCCCATGTGCCCACGTTCATCTTCTTCTGCAACCTGCCCCAGTGGATCAAGGACCCCTACAAGCGCTTCCTGGAGAACAAGATACGCGAGCACTGGAACCTCCACGGCACGATGATCAACCTGTTCTTCCGCGAGAAATAATCGAGCGGGAGAACAGCAAATTCACGTTAACTCGCTGAAAAACAGCAAACAATAGAATTTTATTGGCTAAAAATCTAGAATTTTTATTCAAAATTTAGTCAAAATTCTTTGGTATTCTCAAATGTTGTTATTACCTTTGCAGTGCAAAGTACGGAATTACGCTTTCTATTATTGAAAAAAAGTAAAGAAGTACTGGCAATTCAGTCAATAAAACAACAAGAACATATATACTTGAATTTTGGTTATGAAGATGGTGTGCTTTTGTGAAAAAGTGCACTTTCGCTTTATATATACCCCACCCTGCCATGCCGCCAGTGACTTTTTCGTCCCCTTGCCGCCCCATCAACCGTAATTCCCGGCAACAATATATTCTGGCCAGATGGCATGGAGAAGTGAAAACTATTTCGTACCTTTGCCACAGATATTAACCAAAATGTTTTCCACTATGAAGAAGATGAGAATGATGGTCATTGCTCTGACCGTGATGACAATCGCAGCCATGGCACCCGCCGCAGTGGCTCAACAGACTACCCAGAACGTGCAGCAGCTCGAGCGCGAGATTGAGCAGCACGAGAAGAACATCAAGGAAAAAGAGACCGCCATTAAGGATCTGGAGGCAAGAATCGACAGCATGAAGTCGGTGCTCAAGGACCTGGAGAACCAGAAGAAGAGCCTCGAGAAAGACGTCAAGAACGAGACCAAGATGCGCAAGGACAAGTTCACCGTGCGCGACGAGCTGGTCTATGACGAGGAAATCGCCGACGTCCTTTACAACCCCTACAACAAGGGCGACGTCGAGGAAGCCCTCGACAGCTTTGAGGGCATGGAGACCAAGGATGTCATCAAGAAGAAAGAGCTGGTCGAGAAGTACGGCGAGTACACCAAGAACCTCAAGGAATACATGGAGAAGATGAAGAAGGAGCTCGCTGCCAACAAGTGGAAATACCTGTCCTCGACCAGCGACCTTTACAAGAAGTTCGAGAAGGGCCTCAAGGGCACCAAGTACTGGAAAATCTATAACAAGAAGGAGAAAAACGAGAGTATCGACTACCTGGATCGCGTGATGGACAAGATCATGCTTTTCAAGAACGAGGGACTCAAGAGCGAGAGCCAGTTCAACGCAATCCTGAACATGCTCTACGCCAACTAACCCCCGACAAAATCATCACCATCAACTACGCGGATTAAACAAATCGGCATCCCTCATGGCCTACTCGTTTAGTCCGCGTAATCTATGTTGGGTTCGTGACATGGGATGAATTCCCTGCGTTTTCATGTGTTTTCTCGAAAATGTTCGTCCGTTCGTTCGTCCGTTTTGGAAGATATTACTTATCTTTGTGGTTCAATGAAAGAACACCAAGCCAATGATTACAGGAGAGATTAAAAACCGTATAGACAGCATTTGGGACACCTTTTGGACAGGTGGCATCACCAATTCTATCACCATTCTCGAGCAGATGACCTATCTGTTCTTCATGAAGATGCTCGACGATGCTCAGCGCACCAAGGAGGCCAATGCCAACGCTATGGGAGTGGCGGTGTCCGAGCCTACC
>ONKF01000038.1 GCA_900318335.1 uncultured Prevotellaceae bacterium | reverse complement strand
TATAGATATTGCTAATGATGCTTTTAATGTAAAGCACAATCCCCTTCCCAAGGGCGAGGTGTGGAAGAATGCCGAGCTGATCGACATTAAGCCCATTTATACTCACGAGGACATCGAGGGTCTGGAGCACCTGGAGTTCGTTGCCGGTATTCCTCCCTTCCTGGGTGGCCCTTATTCGCTGATGTACCCGTTCCGTCCGTGGACCGTCCGTCAGTACGCTGGTTTCTCGACCGCTGCCGAGTCCAACGCCTTCTATCGCCGTAACCTGGCCTCTGGTCAGAAGGGTCTGTCAGTGGCCTTTGACCTTCCCACCCACCGTGGTTACAACGCCGACAACCAGCGCGTGGTCGGTGACGTGGGTAAGGCTGGTGTGTCCATCTGCTCTGTAGAGGACATGAAGGTCCTGTTCGATGGTATCCCCTTGAACAAGATGTCTGTTTCCATGACTATGAACGGTGCCGTGCTGCCCATCATGGCGTTCTACATCGTTTCAGGTCTGGAGCAGGGTGCTAAGCTCGAAGAGATGGCAGGTACCATCCAGAACGATATCTTGAAGGAGTTTATGGTGCGTAACACCTACATCTATCCTCCCAAGTTCTCGATGCAGATCATTGCCAGCATCTTTGAGTACACCTCAAAGTATATGCCCAAGTTCAACTCCATCTCCATCTCGGGTTATCACATGCAGGAGGCCGGAGCTACCGCCGACATCGAGTTGGCTTACACCCTGGCCGATGGTATGGATTACATCCGCACCGGTGTGAATGCAGGTCTGTCGGTTGACGCCTTCGCTTGCAGGTCGTCTGTTGTGGGCCAAGATCGTGAAGAGCTTTGGTGCCGAGAATCCCAAGTCGATGTCGCTGCGTACCCACAGCCAGACCTCTGGTTGGTCGCTGACGGCTCAGGATCCCTTCAACAACGTTGGCCGCACCTGTATCGAGGCTATGGCTGCCGCACTGGGTCACACCCAGTCTCTGCACACCAACGCTCTCGACGAGGCCATCGCACTGCCTACCGACTTCTCGGCTCGTATCGCCCGTAACACCCAGATCTACATCCAGCAGGAAACCTATATCACCAAGGTGATTGACCCGTGGGCAGGTTCCTACTATGTAGAGGCTCTGACCAACGAACTCGTGCAGAAGGCATGGGCTCACATCGAGGAGATTGAGAAGCTTGGCGGTATGGCCAAGGCTATTGAGACCGGCGTGCCCAAGATGCGTATCGAGGAAGCCGCCGCACGTACTCAGGCCCGTATCGACAGTGGTCGCCAGACCATCGTGGGCATCAACAAGTATGCCCTCGAGAAGGAGGCACCCATCGACATCCTGGAGATTGACAACACCGAGGTTCGCAAGGAACAGGTTGAGGGTCTTGAGAAGCTGCGTGCTAACCGTGACGAGGTTAAGGTTAAGGCCGACCTCGCTGCTATCACCGAGTGTGTGAAGACCGGTAAGGGCAACCTGCTTGAACTCGCAGTTGAGGCCGCTAAGGACCGTGCTTCGCTGGGTGAGATTTCGGATGCCTGCGAGAAAATCGTGGGACGTTATAAAGCAGTCGTTAAAACCATTTCAGGCGTGTATTCAGCAGAAACCAAATCAGATCCCGACCTGGAAGAGGCTCGTCGCTTGACCGCCCTCTTTGCCAAGAAGGAAGGCCGCCAGCCCCGCATCATGATTGCCAAGATGGGTCAGGACGGCCATGACCGTGGCGCTAAGGTCGTTGCCACCGGCTATGCCGACTGTGGCTTTGACGTGGACATGGGTCCCTTGTTCCAGACTCCCGAGGAGAGTGCCCGCGAGGCTGTCGAGAACGACGTGAACGTTCTCGGTGTATCTTCGCTCGCCGCTGGTCACAAGACCCTCGTGCCCGCTGTTATCGAGGAACTCAAGAAGTTAGGCCGTGAGGATATCATCGTTACTGCTGGTGGTGTGATCCCCATGCAGGACTATGACTACCTTTACAAGGCTGGTGTAGCTGCCATCTTCGGCCCTGGCACTAACGTCATGAAGAGTGCCATCGAGGTGATGCACATCCTCCTCGACGATCAGGAGTAATCCTGTCCTTCACTGAGTAACATAATTATTTTATAATCGAGAGCGCCGTGACGTTGATGCCGTGGCGCTCTCCTTATATTTCCTGTTGATATATCGAAATAAGCCGATTTGTCAAAAATACATGGAAAGGAATGATAATTGAGAAATAATCATTAATTTTGCATGTAATTATTCACCGAAACGATTTAGAGATATGAATGTTAAAGTACATACTCCCAGCACGCTTAAGTCAGGCAGTGGAATGTCGTCATTCAAACAGTTCTTTTTGTCACTTCTTGCCACTACGGTTTCTATTGTGCTTACTTTTGGTACAGCTGCTGTTATCGACTACCGCAAGAATCAAGCTGCCAAGATGGAGATGTCAATGATGATCATTAGCGACTTTGACAATACCATAGCGTTAGTAAAGAAAATTGACACCTCGCTGCGTGAATGCAGGCGAATACAACATAATATTGCTTGCCACCCTGAATTTTTTGATACGCTGCAGTACAATATTCCTACACAAATGGCGTCGTGGATTATAGATGAGTTTCCTGAAACTACCGAAAAAATCTTCTCTTCAAACATCGAGACATTCAATATCATCGGCGATGTCAACTTTGTCAATGAGGTTTCATCGTTCTATATGAAGCGCCGCAAGTACAAGGAGTTGATTATGACAGAAATTAAGAATGAAGTGTTAGAAGAAGACAGCTTTGAATCGTTAGACTCGCTATTAGAAATTGACTTTCCCCAATATGTTTTCTTGAATATGGGTAATCTGGCTTTTTTCAAAGATTCACGTGAAAAATGTATGGAGTTGATGAATGTTAGCGAGGAAGATATCGCTGCTTTCAACAGAGAACGTAAAATAAAACATGACAAATCCAGGACAAAAGCCCAAATTGATAAGGCATTAGAAGAATATATGAAATATGAGGAAGCCCTTGAACAAGCAAGGGAAAAACTCAAGAAATGACGTAAAGGCACATGATCTCTATCTGAGGAATATGTGCTGACCCTCTACGACCCATTGCATTTTGTCGTTGACAATCTTCAGGTCGATGTCCTTGAATAGGAAAGTCACTCTGCGGGTTTCTCCTGGTTCCAGGGTGATGCGCTTGAAGGCCTTCAACTGACGTTCGGGTTGCACCACCGATGTTCCCGTATTCCTTACATATAACTGTACCACCTCATCACCTTTTCTCGTTCCGGTATTGGTGATATTCCATGAGATGCCATCTTGTGTGGTAATAGAATCACTGTATTCAAATGTCGTGTAACTCAACCCGTAGCCGAAGGGGTAGAGTGGTTGAGCACTCATCTCCACGTAATCGTGAGCCACTGGGCGAGGCTTGTTGTAATAGACAGGCAGTTGACCCACATGACGAGGAACGCTCACTGGCAGCCTGCCCGATGGATTGTAGTCGCCGAACAGCACATCGGCAATGGCGCTGCCACCCTGTTCGCCAGGGTAATAGGCTGTGAGCAGGGCATTGGCATTTTCATCTGCCCAATTCTTATTGAGCGGTCGCCCTTCGATATATACAACGACCAGAGGTTTGCCTGTTTTCTTCAATGCTTCAAGCAGATCAATCTGCTTCCCGAGCAAGTCCAGCGTGGCGCGGTCAAAGCCCTCACCGCATTCCATATCACTGATGAAATTCTGCTCGGCAGTGGCGGCACCCGTGTCCTCGTATGAGGTCTTGAAGTCTCTTGCCGATGAGCCGCCCACAACGGCAATCACCACATCGGCTTGTCGGGCGGCTTCGACGGCAGCGGGAATGTCGCAATCCATCGTGTCACGGACGGCGCACCCCTTGGCATAGACGCACTGGTCTGTACCTAACATGGTTTTGATGCCTTGATAGACGGTGATGACCTTCCCATCGGGTTGCGGTGCGGTATAGTCCCCTAACATATTATATATATTGTCGGCATTGGGACCGATGACTGCCACTTTCTTATCCTTGCTCAATGGCAAGATGCCATCGTTCTTGAGCAGCGTGATGGATTGCTGCGCCACTTTTCTTGCAAGCGCTATGGCATTAGGGTTATTTACTTCATTTCCAGCCTGTTTTCCATCGACGTAGGGGTGTTCAAACAGTCCCATCTCAAATTTCAGTCTCAATACCCGCCTTACGGCTTGATCAAGTGTTGTCTCATCCACTTTCCCGCTACGGACTGCCTCAACGAGTTGAGCGTAGCAGTTCCCGCCCAGATCCACGTCAACACCTGCCAGCAAGGCTTGAATAGCGGCCTCAAGGGAACTGGTTGCAGTGCGGTGGGTGCCCTTGAGTCCATCAATGCTGAAAAGGTCACTCACGACGAAACCTCGCTCAAATCCCCATTCCTCACGCAACATTTCTGTGAGCATTTGCCTGTTTGATGTACAAGGTATACCGTCAAGCGAATTGTAGGACGTCATCACCGACAAGGCGCCTGCATCAATCGCCTTTTTGAAAGGCGGCAGGAACACCTGTTTCAATTCCCTTGGCCCCACAATGCTGCGTGCCCCGTTCTGTCCGCCCTCGCTGATTCCGTAGGCGATAAAATGCTTCAGGGTGGCAATGGTTGAGTAGGGGAGACTCAGGTTTCCACCGCCCAATCCCTTAATCATTGCGGCACCCATTTCGCCGCTCAAGTGGGGATCTTCGCCCATAGTCTCTTCAACCCGTGACCAACGAGGCTCACGCGCCAGGTCCAACACTGGCCCGTAACTGATGTGTCCGCCTTGTAACCTGATTTCCTTTCCAATCACTTCACCCACTTGCTGCATCAACTCAGTATTCCATGTGGCGGCCATGCCCAGTCCCGTCGGGAACACGGTCGATCCGATTGCCATGTGTCCGTGAGGAGCCTCCTCGGCGAGGAAGATGGGAATCCCCAGACGGGTGTTCTCGATGGCATAACGCTGCATGGCATTTGCAGCTTCGGCAGCGAGTGCAGGGTTCAAGCCGTTGGCAATCGTCTTACGGGTCCAGGGGTCGGCACGGAAAACCGCCCAATACATTCCCACGTGCAGACTATCAACCTCATGGCGGAATTTCTCGCTTGTGGTCACTTTTTTCCCATTGATTTGATAAGAATCCCATCCCATGAGGCACACGAGCTGTCCCGCTTTTTCCTCAATGGTCATGCGCGACAGCAGGTCTTCAACCCGTTGGTCTACGGGTAGAGTCGCATCCCGATATGGATATTTGGGCGCTGCGGTGCTTACAATGGCAATGAGAGCAATGAGTATTGCGATGAGTTGTTTCCTCATAATGCAATTGTGGATTTAGAGATGTTTGTGCCTGAAATTTCAAGGACAGGCTTCGTCCCACGGGCATCCTCGGCTTTCCATTCGATGTCTATGGTTCGCACCTCACCTGGCATCAGGTGGAAGTAGTTATCGCTATAGATGACGGGCAGAATCTGTTCACCGTCATCACCCTTGAGATTGAGTCGCAACATAACGGCGGGCACGTTGCCATTATTAGATAAGGTAATGCTATTACCATCGACGGCTGTAGTGACTTGAGCGCGTCGCAGGTCATGCAGCGACGTGCGGTCATTCCCCTCGGTGGTGTTCACATAATCATTCATCGAGCGCAGCTGTCCCTTGTCGTCAGTCAATGACAGACGCAGGAAATAGGCTCCGGCAATCTCCTCAGGCACATCCACTTGCATCATGTCGAGCGTCATGTCCTCATCGCAAGTGAAATCTTGGGTCTGTTCCCACAAGGTGTTGCCGTTCAGGTCGATGATGTTTGCCTTTACCGTGCCTTGCTGGTGTCCTGCCGAGCGGTTGACGACTTCCACATGGTTGGTCACGGGATTCCACTGCATGTGTAGCGGTTCACAGGCGTGTTTCACGCCAAAGTAGGCCGCTGTGGGTTCAAAGTAGTAGTCATAAGTTTGCCACACCATCGATGGCCAGCAGGGATGACTCATCCAGATGAGCAGTCCCATGCGGTCCTTGCTGCCGCTCTCGTACATGGCCCGATAACCCTCATAGTTGATCCACTGTGCCCAATCACAGAACTCTTGAACCGATGTCGGCTCACCGAAGTTGTCGGCAATCAACTGGTTGAACGAGGCACCTCGCTGAGCTCCCTCCATCGTGTAGTCGTGACGGCCCCAGTAGAGGTTCTGCGGCCAAAGATGGTCAGCGTCGAGTGTACGGCTCAATCCCTCATAGGTCATTACGTTGGGCATACCGCGCTCGGTGTGCAGTTTGCCCGTCTGTTTCTCGAAATACTCCTTGGCGCTTATCGCCCAGTAGGGTCCATGACCGCTCACACCATCGTCAGCCGAACTGGAAATGTAGTCCAGACCAGGATGCAGTGTTGCAACGGTGTTACGCAGTCCCTCGTCAAGCGTTTTGGGAGGATAGCCCTCGTTGCGTCCACAGTAGATGCCGATGCACGGGTGGTTGCGGATTTTCAGCACAAAGTCGCGGGCGTTATCCATGAACATGGCGTTATTATCAGGGTCGGGGCCGTCGGCGGGGTTGGCCAGCCAAAAGTCCTGCCACACCATAATGCCGTAGCGGTCACAGGCTTCAAAGAATTCCTTGTCGCCGGTCATACCCACCCAGTTGCGAATCATGTTGTATTTCATTTCCTTGTGGTGGCGCACGGCAGCGTCAAATTCCCTGCCACGGTAGTTCAGGTTGTTCTCGCTGAACGCCCAGTTACCGCCCATTGCAACCAGTCGGCGATGGTTAATATAAATCTTCAGTTTTGTGTCTTTATCTACGGTCTTGATTTCACGGATACCTGCCTTGTAGTTGACGGCATCGCTTTGCACGCCATCAACCGTGAACGAGAAACTGGCGTCATACAAGTAAGGCTCTCCGTAGCCGTTAGGCCACCACAGGCGCATCCGCTGGTCTTTAAGCTGCTGGAACTCATTGGGATTAAATGATTCCTCAATGGTCTGTCCAGCGGCAAGGGTTACTTGTTTATCAAAGCAGATGTCACCGATGTGACCATGCAGGGTTCCCGTAACATTATGGTCGCTATGGTTGGTAAGCATTACGGCAGGGGTCATTGTGGCGAGAGTGTCACCCTCAGCCAGCGTGGTAGTCACGACTGGGTCGCTCACGGTCACATCGCTGGCAGTTGTCAAGTAAACGTCATCCCAGATGCCGATGTCGCGGCCACGGATGGTCGAAATCCAGTCCCAGCCGATTGTGGCATGGAAAGTGGGATTATCGGCGCCGAGGATACCGCCGTTGAAGTCGGTATTTTTTTCGGTCTTGACCTTCACGCCACCTGGATTGGCATTAGCGATAATGAGTACCTCCAGTTCATTATTTTTCTCTTTCAGATAGGGTGTTATGTCAAATTTTCCTCGCTTGAAAGCGCCATCGATGCGTCCCAAATTGGTGCCGTTCAATGTCACCTCGGCTTTCCAGTTGATGCCGTCAAAGTTGAGGAAAATGCGCTTGCCCTGCATCTCATGAGGCAAGTCAAATGAGCGTTTATAGATAAAGTCCCCGTTAAAGAACGACTCCGACGACAACATCAGGTTGTCGTCATGGTTCATGTCGGGCAGCGCTCCAGCGTTGACATAACTCGACAATACCGTGGCAGGCACGGTGGCTGTAATAGATGGCCATTTGAAACGTGGTTTTGTCAAAGAATAGATGTGTGATGCCCGCTGCAATTGCCAGTCGCCTCCATTGAGCAGCCACTTGCCATCTTGCCAACCGCCCTCGGCATGTGCCTTGACGATCAACCCGCCAGGGCTATTACCACCGATGTTAATCTCTCTTAGGCAAAAGGGTTGACCGTTTTTGTTAGGCTCGATCATATTGATGCGGACATACCGGCCTTGACCTTCTAGCAAGATTTTGTCTTGCGTTTTATTCCAATTCGGTTTTTGTTTGGAAAGTTCAGAAACAGTTTGCCAATGGAGATTATCATCACTGACTTGAATGTTTCCAGTCGATGGCCTATTCACCCACCATAATTCAATCTCTTTAAACGCGGTACTGACGCCTAAATCAACAGTAATCCATTCATCTCTATTCCCTAGGCTGCGCCAGGCGCTGACGAAATGCTCTGACGGCAGAATGCCCGTGGCACGCTTACCGTCTTTCTTCATCTTCAGTTCGGTGAAGGTCCAGTGTACAGCGCTGGGGGTGACCATCTCCAGCTTCATGTGGGAGAATGGTTTGCCATTCAGTTTGAAAGTATGGTCGATTTTGCGAGTGGGCAACAGGCCATCTCCCGAGTTTTTGTTGGGATCACTATGGACGCGGTTCCATGACGGTTCGCCGGGCAGTGAGTCGCCTTTCCATTCATCGGCGACTTTCCATTTCTTGCCGTTTGTTGACGTGAGCAGTCTGATTTTAAATCCCTTAGGCGCATCTTCTCGATAGGCCATACTGCATATCATCTCGACCTCGTCGATGTCAATATTCATGCCTTCCCAGTCATACTGTAGCCAGGTGTCACCGCCCATCACGATATTGCAGGTCCACTCGTTGCCATCGATGCATGCCTCTCGCTTGTGTGGCGGCAACGGTCCTTCTGGTGTAGTTACATTTAACCAAGCGGGCGATTCTTTATCATAAATGCCATCGGTGAGTAGTTGTGATGTCAAGTTAAAATCCCATGATGAGGATTGATAGACCGTGCGGAACAGTGCAAGATTACGATAACCGTAATCGTTGTCATGAACCAGTGTCGGTCCGTAGTACTCGTGGGGATTGCCTGGATATTGTCCGATGGGACGGTTCATCACCTGTGCCGTGGCACCCAGTGCCACTAATGCCATTAATATAAGGATAAGTTGATTCAGTTTCATAATTTCTTGCAATTAAGTCGCAAATATACTCAATAAAAGGCAAATTTCAAACTATTTACCCACGGTTTCAAGAAAAAGCAGTACCTTTAGGGGCAAATTCTGATATGTAATTCCATGACGTTAAACCTTGACGCCCTCAATAATATAATAACATCGGTCAACGATGCCTTATGGGCCTATCTGCTGATAGGGGCCCTCATTCTGTGTGGATTGTATTTCTCGATTCGCACGCGATTTGTCCAGTTCACAATGATTGGCGATATGTTCCGCCAACTCGTGGACTCTTCTTCCAAGAGTAACAAGAGGCACATTTCTTCGTTCCAGGCTTTTGCCGTTTCGATGGCTACTCGTGTGGGCACTGGCAATTTGGCTGGTGTGGCGACGGCTATTGCTGTGGGTGGACCGGGTGCCATCTTTTGGATGTGGCTGATTGCGCTTTTCGGTTCGGCGACCGCTTTTGTCGAGGCAACGCTGGCCCAGCTGTTCAAGCGCCCGTCAAGTGACTCGTTTATCGGCGGTCCTGCCTATTACATCAGCCGTGGTCTCCACAGCAAGTGGATGGCAGGATTGTTTGCGGTGCTTATTACACTCACTTTTGGACTCTCCTATAATTCCATCCAGAGCAACGCTATCTGCGGCGCCTTGAACAAGGCCTTCGGTTTTGATCCGTTGGTGGTGGGCTGCACTATCACTGCAATAGCCCTGTTTATCGCGTTTGGCGGCATTAGGCGTATTGCCCATGTGAGCAGCATTCTTGTACCTATTATGGCTATAGGCTATTTCATCCTTGCCCTGTATGTCGTTATCATGAACATCAACATGATACCTCATGTGCTCAAACTGATTATCGAGAACGCATTCGGTTTTGATCAGGTGGCAGGTGGTGGCCTGGGCATGACCATCATGGTGGGCATCAAACGAGGTCTCTTCAGTAACGAGGCGGGCGAGGGTAGTGCCCCCAATGTGGCAGCTACTGCCGATATCTCCCATCCTGTTAAGCAAGGTCTCATACAGGCACTCGGTGTTTTCACCGATACCCTGGTCGTGTGCAGCTGTACTGCATTCATGGTGCTCGTCAGCGGCCTTTACACAACCGATGGCCTTGAGGGTATCCAGCTCACGCAAGCATCGCTGGAGTCGCAAGTGGGTAGTTGGGGAACCATATTTGTTGCCATTGCCCTTTTCCTGTTCGCCTTCAGCAGCATTATCGGTAACTATTACTATGGAGAAGCCAATATCCGCTTCTTGACCGATAAGAAGTGGGTGCTTACAGTCTTCCGCATTCTCTCGGGTGGCGGCTTCGTTTTCCTGGGTGCTGTGGCCAGTTTTAAGTTTGTTTGGAACCTTGGTGATCTCTTCATGGCGCTTGTCACCCTATGTAACTTGGTTGCCCTTGTGTTCCTCTGCAAATATGCCTTTAAATTGCTCAACAACTACCGCGACCAGCGTCGCCGAGGCATCAAGGATCCCGTCTTTCACCGCAGCGACCTCCCCGAGGTTGCCGACGACCTCGACGCTTGGGAGTAAATGCTCGCTTCGCGAGCGGTTTAATGTTTAATGTTTAAAGTTTAAAGAGGCTTCCGCCTTCAAAAGACTAAAAACTAAGGACTAAAAATGAAAGGATTAGTCATAAAGAATACTGGTAGCTGGGTCACTGTCCGTCTCGATGATGGCAATACGGTGAACTGCAAGATGCGTGGCGTGTTCCGTCTCAAGGGGCTGCGCTGCACCAATCCTGTGGCTGTGGGCGACATCGTGCAGGTCGAGGACAAGGGTGGCGATGCTCCAGTTGTGGGTGCCGTTGAACCTCGCAAGAATTACATCATACGCCGAGCAAGCAATCTCTCCAAGGAGTTCCAGATTATTGCCGCCAATCTTGACCAGGCTGTACTGGTTGTCACGTTGACCAACCCTGTGACCAGCACTATATTTATTGACCGTTTCCTTGCCACTGCCGAGGCTTATCAGGTCCCTGCTGTACTTGCCTTTAATAAGGTGGATTTGCTCACGACCGATGAGTTGCGTCAGCAACTCGAAGAGCTGAAAGCGCTGTACGAAGGCATCGGCTATCCTGTTATCACGATGTCGGCTGCTACAGGCGATGGAGCCGACTCATTGCGGGAGTTGTTGGCTGGTAAAATGTCCTTGTTGTCGGGTAACAGTGGCGTGGGCAAGTCATCTATCATCAACTTGATGGTTCCCGACGCACATGTCCGTGTGAGAGATGTGAGCCAAGCCCACCACAAGGGTATGCACACCACCACCTTCAGCGAGTTGCTCGACCTGCCTGGCGGAGGGGCGATAATTGACACTCCCGGTGTGAAGGCTTTTGGCACGATCGACTTTGAACGGGCCCAGGTTGCCCATTATTTCCCTGAGATTTTCAACGCCTCCAGTGAATGCCGGTTCAACAACTGTACCCACACCCATGAGCCTGGTTGTGCCGTGCTTGATGCTGTCGAACGGGGGGATATCTCCAGTTCGCGCTACGCCAGCTACATGAGCATCCTCGAGGAAGACCCCAACAATAAATACCGTAAGCCGTTCTAACCCCTAATAATTACAGGAAGAATAATGGGACAGGCCTCGTGAATTAGAGGCTAATTCATGACTATCCTTAGCCTTGTGTGCGGTCTTAAAGCCTCAATGTAGTTGTTGAGCAGTTCCTGGGTAAGGGTGGGGAACAGGTTGTCAAATCCCGCGATGACATCGATTCCCAAGGCGCGCATCTGTAAGGCACGAAGCCAGAAGGCGTTGGTCTGCATTGCCACGTCATGCTGGTGGCTGATGCGTTCTTTCATCTTGACAAACAGGTCTTCGCTTACACCACTATACATAATGGCGTTTACCGCATAATCCGCATAGGTGAGCATGCTGTCCCTGTCTGCCGTGCTCGTCTCAAATTCGTAGTTGATCATCCAGCGGTTATGGTAGATGGACAAGGTGCCGTCGCAAGCCACGTCATAGGTTCCGTGCTTCTCGTGGCGCAAGAAGGTGAGCAAAGCCGTGCCCACCGACTCACCAACGAGGTCCATCATGAACTCGTCATCATAGCTGTAGACCTTATCACCCATGAGGCTTACATAAATCGAAGACTTGGGGTTTTGCATAGGAACTTCAAAAAAGTTATCCACTTCGCCTGTCGCCATCTTTGGGCGATAGCCGGTGCCGTATGTCTCGCGTACCCCGTTATCGGGTAGTGAAGCAAGATACTTCCTGATGAGAGGCCTTATCTCATCGATGTCAAAGGAGCCCACCAGCGAGAATGTGAAGTCACCAGCATTAGCCATGCGCTGGCGATACAGTTCCAATACCCGTTCGCCATCGAGACGGTCCACATCTTCGGGATTGATATTGCGGTACAAGGGATTGCCTTGATAGATCGTGCTGCCGATGGAGTCGCTGTATATCATCTTGGGGTCATACTTGGACTGCGACAACTGGGAGCGGATGCGCGTCTTGATGCCTTGGAAGGCTTCCTGGTCAAGGGTCACGTCGGTAAAATATAGGTAGCACAACTGTAGCAGGCTCTCTAAGTCGGCACTCAGGCAACCTCCGTTTAATTGTTCATTGGGGTCATTGAGGATAAACTCAAGTCCCAGCTGACGACCGCTCAATATTCTATGGAGCTGATTGAGTGAGTGGCCACCGAAGGCACTGTTCTCAACCACTTGATCCATCAGCCTGACATTGATGTCGGCAGTATCTCCATAGGCCCATTCGCCGCCCAAACTGAACGCGTTGAACAGGATCTCGTTATTCTTGAATGTCGTGGGCTTGAGGCGCACTGTGGCCCCGTTCCTGAGGGTCATTGTCGTGATTCCGGTCGCTTCATCATGAGACTCGGATATGATACTGCCCATTGCAGGCTCTGTCTCGAGCAGGCGTTCACCAGCCTCCAGGTCAGAGTATGGCGTCTGCCTGGTGTTCATGATGCGGGAGAAATGGGCAATCACGTCGCGTGAGGTGGGGTAGCGGCTTGCACCGGTCATCGTCTGGGGACCCGATATGAGTACACTCACGTTGTCCTTGCCGATAATCTGTTTCAGATAGTTGTTCACATCATCAAGAGTGACCAGTTGCAATGAGTCGATAAGCATCTGGGACTCGGCTATCACACCAGGGATATAGCCGCCGTGTTCATAGTGGTCAATATACTCGTCGGTGTATTCCCGGTTAGTGCGGTTGCTGGCCTCGAGGCTCAGGTTGGTGTACAGTGATTGGGCATCACGCTTGGCGCGCTCCAGTTCTCCCATGGTGAAGCCGTGCTGCATGGCGCGTGTCGCATGGGTGACAAGTGAGTCGAGGGCTTCGAGTGTGCGGCCTTCCTTGGTCAGGGCGGCAAATGTGAGCGCATCGCAGGTAGTGGCTACAAGATATTTGCGGTCATACACCATGCTATAGTCAATAGGTGAAGCCTGGGTGCGGGCCATCTCGTCAAGCCGTGTGTTGAACATCTCTTGAACGAGTGTGGAAACGATGTTGTGCTTGAGGAAGGCGTCGGTGCTTCTCAACTCGAGAGGCAACTGAGCGTGCTTAAACATCAGGTAGGTCATTGAGTTGGATGCCTCAGGGTCGGTATGGATGGCATAGTTGACACCGGCATGGTCAGGGACCGCACCAATTCCGCTGATGTCCACGGCGCTCGGCCCCTTGGGAATGCTACCTATAATCTGCCTGACCATCTGTTCCATACGTTCGGCGTCAAAGTCGCCCACAACGACTACTGCCTGGCGCTCAGGCTGATACCAGCGGTGGTAGAAGGAAAGCAATTTGCCACGGGTGGCATTGCGGATGACTGTCATGTCGCCGATGGGAATTCGGTGGGCATAACGGCTACCCGAGAGCAATATGGGTAATGTGTTTTCATACATGCGCATTGTCTGGTCGGCATGCATGCGCCATTCCTCTTGAATCACTCCGCGTTCTTCTTCAATCGCACGGTCGTCAAAGTTGAGCTCGCACGACAAGTCCTTCAGCATCAGCAGGACGGTGTCGAGCAATTCAGTACGCTCGGTAGGCACATTGGAGATTTGGAATCGGGTGTCGTCAAAGCCAGTAGATGCATTGATGTCGCCACCATAGGACACGCCGTTGTTCTGCAAGATATCCACCATGTCGATGTTTGGGAAATTGCGTGTTCCCTGAAATGCGATGTGCTCGATGAAATGGGCCAGACCCTTCTCATCCTCCTCCTCGACCAGTGAACCGGTGTTCTGGACAAGCCAGAATTCGGCCCGTCCACGTGGCTGCTCGTTGTGGCGGATGTAATAGGTCATGCCGTTCTCGAGTCGACCGATTCTCAACTCGGGATCCACAGGCAACTCATGCACCTCGGCCCACACTGTCAACGACAGCACGGCGATGATGGTCAACAGTAACACTCTCCTCATCTCAATGGTTGTCTTGTCGCTTACCTGTTGTGTAATGTCAAGCGAACAGTTCTTTCTTTGTTTCGTCCATAATCACGGTGTCGCTGGTCACGATGCAGTCAAGCGGATGGTCATGAGGCTCGACTGGGACCTCCTCGACGAGTTGGAAATCACATACCACGCCAATTGTCGGGCATGAGGTGCCGCTCAACAGACGGTCGTAGAATCCCTTGCCGCGTCCCAACCGGTTACGGTTTGAGTCCAGTGCCACAGCGGGCACGATGATAAGTTCCAGACATGAGTCATCCACGGGCTCTCCAACGGGTTCCCCGATATGGAACTTGTTGTTGTCGTCAAGACTTTGTGGTCCATGATAGGGCACGATTTCAAGGTCATCGCCCTTGACGCGTGGCAGGTAGATGCTTTTTCCGTCGGCCAACCACTGGTTCACGCTCTTGTGGGTGGGCAGCTCGTCAGGCAGTGACCAGTAACACAGGATGTGCTGGACATGCTGCCATACGGGCATCGCCTTTATCGTGTTAAACACCATATCGGCCTCAACTTCACGTAGTGCTACGGGGGTTATGGCCTTGAGTTGCTTGATTTGTTGTCTTAATTCCTTTTTTGTCATCTTCTTCACACTTTTTATTAGTCCGCTGCAAAAGTAGCGTTTTTTTCCCAAGTGAAGAAATGAGGAAATAGGGAATAGTACTTATATAGATGTGCAAGTGTCCTATAAAGAACTATCCCTATTTACTATGAATTGCATCAGACGTTTCTTAATAAAAGTTACCTTAATAATAAGTCAATCAATAGCGTCATATCATTAATGGTTATCTTACTATCTGCATCTAAATCAGCATTGACCATATTAAATGGAGTCACATAACCTGACAACAAATAATCGATCAAAACAACAACGTCGTCAATATTCACAAATCCATTGTCATCTACATCACCGAGCAGGATTCCACTGCTATTTGAGATTACTGTTACTCGACAAGATGCACTCAAGTTACTTCCGTCTGTAGTAGTCGCCGTAATGATAGCAGTACCAGTCTTCACTCCTTTGATGTAGCCATCTCCAATCACTTCGACATTGGCACTACTGGACTTCCAACTGACCTTTTTATTTGTTGTGTTTGCAGGAAGTACCGTTGCTGTTAATTTTTTAATATCGCCAATCTCTACCTTCATGGTGCTATGATCCAGTGAAATGGATTCTGCCAAGACTACCGGTACGCCCACTTGAACTCTGCATGTTGCGCTCAAGTTTGTTCCATCTGTTGTGCAGGCTGTAATATCTACGGTTCCTATGTCATGAGCCACTATCATACACTCGTTTCCATCTGTGAATGTCAGTATTGAGCTGTTGTTAGGAATAATCCAATTCACTTGCCGATTATCAGCATTATTCGGTAAAACTGTTGCAACAAGCGTGAAAATTTCAGAAGGCCGCATTTGAATAAAACTCTCATTTAGTGAGATGCTTTCGGCCAATACTGGTATTACCTTTACATGGCATGTCGCGCTTGCTTCGCCAACCGTTGCTGTAATGTCGGCTTCGCCAACTGATTTAGCATATACGAGTCCATTTGAAGCAACAGTTGCCACATTTGTATTGCTGCTTTTCCATTCAACTGAAGGTATCGTTCCATCCGAAGAACTCACAGTAATACTCAATTTATACGAAGAACCTCTTTTGAGTTCAAGATTAGTGGGATAGATACTTACCGAATAATCAGGTTCAACATATCTGATTACAGTTGGCATATCCAATCGAGCAATGCTGTAATCAAGAAAGAAAGCATAAAGGTAATAACCACCTCGGACATAACTATGTGTACACACTTCTCCTTCGCTGTTTTCTACCCATTGACCTGATCCATTATTAAAAGTAATTGAAGATGGGGTGAAACTTAAGCTTGTCGCTTCCCATTTATATACTTGAAAACCTGCGCCATCAATACCTACCATTGTCATTGGGTAAGAATGCCCATTGATTACGGCATTGACCTTGCTCCAATAGCCCGTATTGACGAAGAACACATATTCTCCAATTGCATTTGCAGTAGCCGTTTCAGGAATAAGACCGTAAGCCAGGATACCTCCATTGTAGTTAAAAAAAGCATTTCCCGAGACATTCATGAAATCACCGGTCTGACCAGTTTGGGCTTCTCCATTATTAAAAATAACATTAATTGAACTGGTGCTGAATGACATGTAATAGTATTGTACTCCATCAACAACCACTTTTTGGCTCATTAATAAGCCAGGCCATTCTGCATACTCGGTATCGGTCCATGCATAGATATAAGGTGCCGTTGGGGCTTGAACATAAATATTAACAGAGAGTGATAATTGACTAATAAAACTCAAGAGAAGGAGCGAAAGTATGCGCAGTCTTGATTTAATAATTTTTTTCATAATCATTTTGGCCGATAGGGTTCAGGGGTGAATAACCAGAGCACAATGAGGGTAGAACCCATTTTAACCACTCGTCAGTGCATTATATTTGCAAAAGTACTAAAATTAATTGACTAAAATGTTGTTTTTAAAATTAATGCAAGGTAATATTTAAACACCAAATGCGCCAATTCAAAACTTTTTCTCCTGATAAAAAATCTTAAAACTGTTTATAGACCTCGTTTTATTCATAAATAATATTGCATGAACTGATAATAAATACTGGGAAAATTGTAATTTTGTGCCTGTTATGAAAGAGCTCCTGCAACTGAATCATGTCAATGATTACGCCAACGACATCGGTGCTCCCGTCTATCATCCTCACGTTAATGTCATTCACTATGACGAGATGGGTCCTATCAGGCACACGCTGAATCGTTTTGGCGTTTACGGCATTTTCATGCAAGACAATTTCCCCGACAATCTCTCTTACGGCGTGGGGACTTACGAGATTGCCGACGGTTCGCTCCTTGCCTACGCGCCAGGGCAAATAGGAGGCAAGCCAGATAACGGCCACTTGGAGGTGTATCACGGCTGGGTGCTGATGTTTGATGCCGAGTTCATGCGGGGCACCGAGTTTGAACGCAACTTGAAGCATTACCGTTACTTCTCCTATAGTTCTAATGAGGCACTCATCCTTACCCACGACGAGCGCCGCACCCTTGATTCCATTATGGAAATCATCCGGAATGAACTATCGGCCAGTGACAGAAATGAGTTGGCCGAGAAAATCGTAAAGGACTACATCCTGCTTGTGGCTGACTATTGCAATAAGTTTTACCAGCGTCAGTTCAAGCATTCGGCTCAAACGTCGAGCGATGTCCTTTCACGCTTGGATGACATGCTCAACCAGTACTACGAGAATGATTTTCAGGAAAGGCATGGAGTTCCCACGGTGAAATACTGCGCGAGCCAGTTGTGTCTGTCACCTGGTTATTTTGGAGACATAATCCGCAATGTCACAGGCCGTAGCGCCAACCATTACATCAAATCGTCCCTGATGGAGCGGGCAAAAAGCCTGCTCATGAGCGGCAAGACCGTCACACAGGTCGCCGATGCCTTAGGATTTGAGTACCCCCAACATTTTACCCGAGTGTTCAAGAACATGACAGGCGTTTTGCCGTCGGCCTATCTCAAGGGAAAATAGAATCAGTTTTTACCATCGTTTCAAAAAAAACCGAAAATTCAAGAAAAAAAGCGGTTTTGTGCTTGTGTTTCAGGAAATTTGTGTACCTTTGCAGTCGCGCTTTTCGGGAACGTGTCCGAAAAGGCTGTTTAACTAACTTATTATTAACTTTTTAAATGAGCGAAGAATTAAAAAATTCTC
>ONKF01000042.1 GCA_900318335.1 uncultured Prevotellaceae bacterium | reverse complement strand
TAGTACTGCAGACCATTTGAATGAAAAGCGAGGGCAGGATAATCTCAAGAGAGGCGCTCTTTGCACTTCCATCGACGCCGTGATTCTAGCAAAGAAAAAAGGTAAGAGTATACTTCTTGTAATTGAGTGGAAATATGTTGAGAGCTATTACAATGAGGATAAATCCCAGAATGTAGGCAACAAAACAAGTGGAGACACTCGTTTAAGAAGGTATTCAGGCCTCATTCAAAACTCGGAGCAACTTAAGAGCCTTGATAATTACCGCGGTTCTGTCTATTTCTTCGAACCATTCTACCAGTTGATGAGGCAGACCCTTTGGGCAGAGCAGATGGTAAAGCATAAAAAAGATGAAATAATAAAGGCAGATGACTACATCCATGTCCATGTCGTTCCAACGGGAAATAACGAACTGCTTTACAAGAAATATCCATGTAGTGGAGGAAAAGATATGCTCACCACATGGAAAGGACAACTAAAGAATCCAAACAAGTATGTTTTAATATCGCCCGCAGAACTGTTCTCCAAGTTACCTTGTGATGATTGGAAGGAGTTAATCGGCACGCTCAAAAAAAGATATTGGCAATAAGCAATATAGATAGAGCGAATTAAAACATGTTGAGAAAGATACATTAATTTGAGAGTAACAACTAATAACTAACAAAAAACTAGAACGAATTATGAGCAACACTTCAAACGGCAAAGCAGTCAAAGGCAGTAAAATGCAAATGCAGAGAATAACAGAGAAAGAGAATCAGCAAATTCTGAATAAGCTATTTGATGATGAACTCAAATGGTTATCACCTTGCAGAAAGGATAATTATCGTGAGTACCAGTTAAACAATCCTGGAATAAAGAAACTTCTTGGCATCAAATCAAATGTTTTCAAAGACTTTTGGCCGCCAAGACAGCCACAATGGGATGGTATTGCTATAGGAAAAAGTGGTGCATTGTATCTTTTTGAAGCGAAATCCCACTTAAACGAAATACAACGTTCAAGAACAGATAAATCAGAACTTATCCGTAACAGTATTAGTCATGTTGCATATAGCCTTACTAAAATGGATTTGAAATCTGAAAAAGAGCATGAAATATGGTATCATAAATTCTACCAGATTGCCAATCGTTTAGTGTTTTTGGAGAAGATGAAGGAGATAGCGACATTGTCAGACAAATTTAATGATGTAGTCTTAGTCTTCTTGAATTTCGTTAATGATAGATCTTGGGAGGAAGAAAAACAAATGGTTAAATCATCTGAAGAATGGGATAGTCATTATGCCAAGATTTTTGACGAAATGAGAATAGACCAAAGTACATTTGAAACCATAAATGTTAGAATTCTTAATGTAGATTTGGATAAAGTGGTTTAGCATCAGATTGTTTTATCTTCTTATGGAACAGAAAGAATAGGTAAAATTGATTAGTTTTAACCGCATTAACAGCTTTGTTTCATAACATTCGATGAATCCAGGATCTGTTTTTGATTTTCCAGAGGCTAAAAGCGTCGTCATCAGTGGCGATATTCACGGGGAGTTCAACTTGCTTCTCTTTAAGTGCTGCGTCATGTACGGAATGACGGACACGGTGATTATCGTTGCTGGTGACTGTGGCTTTGGGTTTGAGCAACAAAGCTATTATGAGAACGTCTATAACCGCAACCGAGGCCGTCTGTCCAAGTCAAACAACTGGATTCTGTTTGTCAGAGGCAACCACGATAATCCCGCCTACTTTAATGATTATCCCATCAAGCATCGCCGATGGATGACCGTGCCAGACTATTCTGTGGTGCGAGCGTGTGGTCATGAGATTCTCTGCGTCGGCGGTGCCATTTCAGTCGATAGGTTATACCGCATGAATCATCCCGACTACCATGTGCCGAAGAAAGACAAACCCCTGGCCCGTAATGTCTATTGGGCTAATGAGTATCCAGTATTTGATGTTGAGAAACTTGATGCCATCGGTAAGGACCATGCCATTGACACCATTGTTACCCACACCGCTCCCTCGTTCTGTGAGCTGACATCTAAGGGCGGCTTGTTGGCCGAGATGGCCATTCGCGACGAGGACTTAATTGAACATGTGAAGTATGAGCGTCAGGTGATGGATAAAATCCTGGACTACCTGAAGTCAAATAACCATCCTTTACGTCATTGGTTCTATGGACATTTTCACAAAAGTTGGCAAGCCATCGACGATGAGGGCGTGCAATACGATATGCTCAACATCATGGAGGTTAAGGAACTAAGGACGACGCAAGAATAGGCTCTGCTTCGACATCGAACTGTTGCCATCAATTAACTGCATATTATTCTCAAAGACATCTGTTGATTCAGTGGGTGTTTCATGAAATAATCGCTACCTTTGCAGCCATGTCAGGAAGATAAATCGGGATAATGTCTAAAATCGCGAACATAATAAAGCCAATCTTGCCGTTCATTTCCGCTGTTTACGGCCTTGCTCTTATCTATCTAACTGCTCTGCCGATTGCGGATGGCGGTGAGTCCCTCGCCAAGGAGGCACTTACGTGGTTTCTCACTTTGGCAGCTATTGCGCTGACCGTTTGCGTGGTAATCCCGATTGAAAGAAAAATCTATCCCGAATCACGTCAGTTCTCGCTGAAGCCCCCTACCCTCGCCGTTGCTGTAGGTCTGATACTCATAGCGCCATTATGGCTCGTGACACAAGAAGCGGTCGTCTATGGACTCACATCCATGATTCATTCCGTCCAGACGGAGCTGCTTGTATATTCTTCAGAAGATTTTCGTGAAGACATGTTGGCAAGTGTCCATGCCGTACTCCTGGCTCCCGTACTCGAAGAGTTGTGCTACCGTCAACTGGCCATCTCGCCATTTCGCAGTTCCAAGACGCGAATCGCCGTCTGCCTGTTGATGGCATTGTTGTTCGGCATACTTCACGTCCGCAACTTCATTGGCGCCTCGCTCGCAGCATTGTTATTTGGACTGGTGTTTATCTGGTCGAGAAACATCTGGTACGCTATCCTGCTTCACGCCGGCAGCAACTTGACTGGCACTTTGCTCGGTATATACGTATACCTTGGTTTGGGCAACATACAGACGTGCAAAATTCCTGTCATTTACCTGCCCGATACCAAAGCGGTCATCGCTTGCTTGGTATTAGCTATTACAGGTGGCTTAATACTGTATAAGAAGAAACGATAAGTTCCCAGTGATTGTAGACCGCCAGTTCGTGGATGCCTATTTATTGGCCCGTTGCTTGGCGGTATTCAAGTAGTTTGTTCTGATATTCGGCGAAGGCGTCGGTCCGCTTGTCGCAAGATTGCTGATAGAGCATCTGCGCTTCAAGAAGGTCGCACATCCTCGACATGCCGGCATTGTAGTAATCGCGGTTCAAGCGCAGGTTCTCCTCGGCTTGTTCGATGCTTCGCTGGGCCAGCAACAGTTGTTGATAGGATTCCTCCACGCTGTTCCAGGCACTCTGCATCCTGATTTTCAACAGTTCGGCATTATCGTAGAGTTGCTCCTGTGCTTGCTGCTTCTCCAGTTTCTTGCGCTTGATAGCGTGAGAGCCGCCCCACCAGTCAGAGATGGGCACGCTGACGGTGGCAAAAACCATCCCGAAGGAGTGATCTTTTTCCAATAGGTTATGATAATTAAAGCCAGCCCCCACGGCTACAGACGGGAGATTCTTACCGATAGCGATTTTCTTCTGGAGGTCAGCTGCCTCGACCTGTTTTCCCAGCAACCGGTATTCGGCTGTTCCCAACAAGGCCTGTTGATGGTCTTGCTTTATGCCTATTGGAGAAACGGCATCTATCTGATATGAGATGACGAACGACGTGTCGCGAAGGCCGCAGTATTGCGAGAGCAACATGCGCACCAGCGAGAGGCCGTTGCTAATCTTGAGTTTCTGGCTTGCGACGTCATTTTGGCGCAGTTGCACTTGCAGCAAGTCGTTGCGCATGGCGACTCCCGCACGGACGGCGACATCCACATCTTTGCAAATGTCGTTGAGCAGAGCCTCAACCGCCTCGACAGTCTTCATCTTCTCCTGCATGGAAGCCAGTTGCCAAAAATACTGCTCGGTCGTCTTCTCCACCTCGTTTTCCGATAGTTGCATCTGCAGCCGGCTCACATCTTCGCCCACCTTGGCCAACTTGTTGCCATAGACGATCTGGCCGCCCGCAAAAACGGGCTGCACGGCTTGCACGCCAGCGATGGTTCCATTTTTCATCATCGAGATGCTGACGGGATTTGCAAGGGCGGCAAGGGCTTCTTCTGGTAAAAACTGAGCCAACGGAGCCAGAGAGGTTGCCACCTCTGGGGGTATCATTTCAGAGGGGGTGAGGGTGGTTTGCGCCATGCCTTTATTGGCATTGAACCACAATCCCGTACCGCTGACGTTGGGAAAATACTTGGTGAAGGCTTCCTTGCGCTGCTGGCTGGCAGCCTCGATGTCATATTGCGCTGAACGGATGGCGATGTTGTTGTGCAGGGCAGAATCCATCAGTTGTTCCAATGTGTAGGTTTGGGCTGACACAAAGCCACAGCACAAGGAACAAAGCACAATAATTAATATCTTTTTCATCTTCATATTCCAGTATGTAATAGCAAATTAAATCACTTTAGACTTACTTTCCAATAAATAACGGGCAGCATCGTCACCACCAGGATGAGCGAACCAATACCGCCGGCAAAGATGGTGACGCCCACAGGCATCCAGAACGAACTCTGGGCGATGATCATCGGCACCACACCGACAGCAGTGGTCGCTGTCGTGAGGAAGATGGGCACCATGCGCCGCTTGCCGGCATCATAGGCGGCCTGCTTCACGGCGTTGTTATAACCCTCGCGGTCAACAGTCCAATCCCCATGTTCGGCCACGTGTTTCTTAATCAGGTCGATCGCATGCTCAAAAATCAAAATCTCGTTGCGCATAATCATGCCCATCAACGTGATAAGTCCAAAGATGGAGGTGAGACCCAGGGAACGGTTCATCAGTCCTAATCCGATCAGCGAGCCGGGTATCATCAGCGCAAGGGCCACCATGCAAATTGTCGTGATGCCAAACTTCTTGAAGTTGAACAACAGGAAGAAGAACACAATGATTAAGGCTATGACGATACCTCCGAATATCTGTGGCAAGGCCTCATCGTCATACTCTATCTCGCCACCCACCTCGGAGCGCACGCCCTGAGGCATCTCAATCTCCTGCTGCATGATGCGGACTATCTCCTTCTCGATGGGAGCCGTATAAGCGCCCTGAGCGAAATGCCCCGTCACCGTAATGCAACGTTCACCACCACGGTGAATGATGCGGCTCTCGCTCCACTGGGGTGACACTTTCGCGATCTGCCGAAGCGGAACGGTGCTATTGGTATGGTTGACTCCCGACGACACAATCGACATCGGTGATGCGATTCCCAGGTTAGCGACATCCGAGAATGTGATGTCTGCATCGTCTTTCACGACAATGGGCAACTCATAGTCGCCTTCCCACATCTGTCCCACACGCAGGTCGCTCGAGGTTGCACTCAATGCCAACTGAGCCGTGGTGCGTGTCACGCCCAACTGCGCCGAGGCGACAGGATCAAGTTCGACGTTGATGATGGGTTGAGGCTGAAAGTAATCAGTATGCACCCATTCCACCTCTGGCATCTGGCGCATACGTTCCATCAACCGCTCTGCCACCACATGGAGGGAATCAAGATTGTCGCCGTAGAAGCGATACTCCAATTCAGTGACTTCCAGATAATCCAGTCGCTTGAATTTCACGTAGGCGTTGGGGAAGGCTTCTCCCAATTGTGGCTGATATTGTGCCAACAGGTCGAGCGTGGCCTTGTCTGATTGTGTGTTCACAATCAATTGAGCATAGTTTTTCCCTGCCATCTGTGGCGCATAGGCATCCATGAAACGTGGCGAGGAACAGCCGATGAAACTCGTGATACTCGTGACACGCTCATCTCGTGCCAGCACATGACGGACAGAATCGGCCAATACGGTGGTCTCAGCCAGACTCTTGCCATCGGGCAGGAAGATTTCCACGGCAAACTGGTCGCGGTCGGCATAAGGGAAAAGACGTATTTTCAGCGTCGGGATGATGATCGTGGACAACAAGATGAGAGCGATGCCGCCACAGATGGTCACCCATGGCTTGCGGAAAGTAAAGTCGAGCACCTTGTCATAGGTCCTCTGCACCCATTTGGTGATGGCATTCCCATCAGTTTTCACGTTTTCGGGCTTGATGAGCCTGACTTCCAAGAAGGGAATCAGCGTCACAGCCAACAAAAGTGATATCATCAGGTTGATGGTGACCGTGATGGGGAAATCCTTCAGGCAATCGAGAAAGATGCCCTTCATGGTGATCAAGAAAGGATAAAAGATGGCACAGATGCAAATGGTGGCCAGCATCATGGGCATGAAATATTGCCTGGCTGACTGTATTGCCGCTTGCTTAGGTTCGAGCCCTTTACCGAGATATTCCAGATAGCCGTCAATCACCACAATGGAGTTATCAACCACCATTCCCAGCACCACAATCAGCGCAGCGAGGGTCACTATGTTCAGTTCGATGCCCAGCATATACATGAACGCCACCGAGACGAATGTGCTCAACGGAATGGTGATGGAGGCCACAATGGCTGAGCGTAGCGGGAAGAGCACCATCATCACCAGGATGATGATAAGCATCGCTATCAACAAGTCGCGCAGGAAATCGTGGATACTGATACCCACCACCTTGGGCTTGTCGGCAATGCGGGTGACCTTCACATCATCGGGCAGTTCGTTCTCACGGAATTCGTCGAGCACCTTGTCCACCTCACGGCCATACTGCATCACATTGTTGCCGGGATTCATCTCCATCGACAGCAGCACACAGGGGTGGCCGTCCTGCTCTATGCGGCTCGACATCGGTTCGTATTCCCTGACCACACGGGCCACATCCCTCACACGGGCCACCTTGCCCGTCACAGGGTCGGAGATGATAATCTGATTGGCAATCTCCTCCTCGCCATTGTCCTGAGCCTCGACGTGGATTGGTATCTGCTGATCGTCGTCATCGATGCTGCCGCTCATCGTGGTGATGCCCTGGGCTTGAAGTCTTGAAAAGAGCATCTGCTGCCCGATGCCATAAGCCTGCAGCCGCTGACGGTCGACATAGAGTGATATCTGCTCCTTCTGTTCGCCATACAATTTCACGTTGGCCACCGATGGTATCCGGCGCAGACGGTCGCTCAACTCATCACTGTATTCCTTCAACTCACGATAACTGCGCTGGTCGCTCTCGATGGCAATGAGCAGTGCCGAGGTGTTGCCAAAGTCATCATTCACCACAATGGCCAGTACACCCGAGGGCAACTGTGACTTGAAGCCATTCAGGCCATGCTTGATTTTGCTCCACACCTCATCCTTGTTGTTCACGTCATCGTTGAGTTTCACCATCACGATACACATGCCATTCTGTGAAGTCGTGGTGGTCTTCACACGATTGACTTCTCCATAGGTAAAGAGATACCGTTCCAGGGGACGGGCCACCTGCAGTTCCACCTCCTCGGTCGTCGCTCCGGGATAGACAGCCACCACCACACCTTGACGTATAATCGCATGGGGAAACTCATCCTTGGGCATTTCATACATACCAAAAATGCCCAGCACAAAGAAGATGCCGATGATGAGCAACGATATCGGGTAATGTTCCAATGGCCACTTCAGCCATTTCATCTTGCTTCCCATACTAATACACTACTTTTGTTCCTTCACTCAATTTCTGGTATCCCTCTGTCACGATGCGCTGGTCTTCGCTCAGTCCATCCACAACCGTCACATAGTTGCCATGTGTCTCACCTATCTTCACCCTGGTGCGGTGGGCGGCATTGTTCTTATCCACTGTCCAGACGAACAGCGTGCCGTCAGATTTCTTTTGCACCGATGTCACGGGAATCGACTTTCGACCGATACCCTGAGCGCCATTGGAGTTGAAGCTCACGTTAGCCACCATGCCCGGCAATAGTTTGAAGTCGCGATTCACGACATTGATCCTGATGTCATAGGTGTGGGTGAGGGCATCGGCCTCCACGCCTTTCTCTATCCTGCCTCCCCTATAACTGCGCCCGATGGCGTCCACCTTGATGGTGGTTGACGTATTGGCATTGATGCCGCCAATCTCTGCTTCGGGCACAGCCACCTTCACTTTCACGGTCGAGATGTCGAGAATGTTCACCACAGCCTGTGAAGGCAATGCTGTCTCTCCTGCCACCAGTTGCTTCTTGCCGATGACACCACTGACAGGGGCATACAGGCGGGTGTCGGCAAGCCCCTTTCGGGCTATCTTCTCAGTTGCGGTGGCCGAGGCCACACCCGAGCGGGCAGTATTTAGGGCTGATGTGGCCTGAGCAAGACGGGTCTCGGCCTCAATCCATTTCACCTCTGGCAGCGAGCCATTGTCATGCAGCAGTTTCATGCGGTCGTAAGCATCCTTGGCTTGATTGTAGGCGGCTTCGGCCTGTTTCACCATGTCTTTGGCCTGGTTAACCGACGCATGTGCCACCTCCACACTGTTGCTCGAAGTGGTAGGATCTATCTCAGCCAACAGTTGTCCACGGCGCACGAGTTGGCCCTCCTTGACCAGAATCCGCTTCACAACGCCCATGCTCGTGAAACTCACCGCAGTGGCCTCACGCTCCTCCACAATGCCAACATAGGTCTGCGCATTGTCTATCATACCCGGCGACACCACCAGTGTTTCCACTCTTATAGGAGCTTTCTGCTCCACTTTCTTGTTCTCGCTGCAACTGATTACAGCTAACACGCCTAATAGCAGAAAAATATACTTCTTCATAAGCACTATTCTATTTTCTGTTGCAAAAGTAAGTATTTCTTCTTGAAAATAGACATTCAATATGGTTTTACATATTGCCACACCTGTTTTTTATGGCAAAATCAAACACATTTTTATCCTTAAGAATATCATAGCTCGTGTGAAACGGGTTGCCAAAGTAATACATTTCATGCGCCTTGCAATGTTGATTAGTGCCAAGAGCAGAGCCACATAAGTTTCAGTATATATAAGGGACTTGCCGTTGTCATAGGTCATGAGGAATTGTTGATTCGAGAGAGTATAAACGAATTTATTTTACTATATTTGCAGCATTAATCACCCATTATTAACTCTATTATGAATATCAGATTATTATTCTCGGCACTGCTCATCGGCGCACTGATGGCCAGTTGCTCAACACAAACACCAGAAAACAAGGATAACATGGAACAGAAACCGGTAGCCGGCACCGACGGTAACAAGTATGTCCCCTATGACCAACGCACGGGCGACGAGGCCGTGGTCTATTTCACCCGCAACCTGAGTGCCGAAGGCCTGATTATGGCCTACGAGCAAGTGAACAAGATGATCGAGGGCCGCGTGGGCGTGAAACTTCACACGGGCGAGCAAAACGGCCCTAACATCATCCCGCGCGAATGGGTCAAGGCCCTCATGGAGAAAGACCTGAAGGGTGCCCACATCATCGAGACAAACACCTATTACGAAGGCGACCGCTACACTACCGACCTGCACCGCAAGACGCTGCAGGTCAACGGCTGGACCTTCTGCCCCGTGGATATCCTTGACGAGGAAGACACAGTGACGCTGCCTGTCGTTGGCGGCAAGTGGTTTGACAAGATGTCGATGGGTAGCCACATCAAGAACTATGACTCCATGGTTGCGCTGACCCACTTCAAGGGCCACACCCAGGGCGGATTCGGCGGCTCGAACAAGAACATCGGCATCGGCTGTGCCGACGGCCGCATCGGCAAGGCATGGATCCACACCACCCCCGGCCAGGACGACCAGTGGGACATCAAGGAGGAGGAATTCATGGAACGCATGACCGAATCGACCAAGGCCTCGATCGACTACTTCGGCCAGCACGTGACCTATGTCAACGTGATGCGCAACATGTCGGTATCGTGTGACTGCGAGGGCCTCGAGGCCGAACCCGTGGTAACCCCCAACGTGGGCATCCTCTCATCGACCGACCTGCTCGCCATCGACCAGGCCTGCGTGGACATCATCTACGCCATGACTGCCGAGGAGCACCACGACATGCTGGAGCGCATCGAGAGCCGCCACGGCCTGCGCCAGTTGTCCTACATGAAGGAACTGGGCATGGGCCATGACCGCTACATCCTCATCGACCTGGACAACGGCGGCAAGCGCATTACCGCCGCCGAGGCCGCCAAGGGCCTCAAGCCTTTCGTCCAGAAGAAATAAATGAAGTGAAATTCAGGCGAGCACCAGCCTCAGCACTCTGATGGGGCGGTCTTTGCCCTGATACTGGTTTTCATCAATGACGGTTTCGCCGGTTGCGGCGAAACCGCATTTTTCCATTACACGGCCCGAGGCGGGATTATCGATGAAATGGCCACTGATGAGCGACGGGATGTCGGTCGTCTCGCGGATGTGGTCAAGCATCAACGACAAGGCCTCGGTACAGATACCATGATTCCAGTAAGTTTTGGCAATCCAATACCCCGTGATGGGCTCACCATCGCGGGCAGGCAGATTGCAGTCGCACGAGGGGCCATAACCGATGGCGCCAATTGCCTCGCCCGTCTCTTTCCACTCGATGGCCCACGTGGTACCGTTATTGAAGACCGTGCGGATAACCTCCAGGCTCTCTTCCACGCTTTTGTGTGGCGGCCAGCCAGCACGAGACCCCACCTCAGGGTCTGAAGCATACTTATAGAGAGCTTGGGCATCGCTCTCACGCCACGGGCGCAACACTATTCTCTCATTTTCCATCATTGTCACAATTCATTGATGTATGTACATTCTCGACGGGTAGGGTTCACCATCGCCTTGAGCCATGCAGAGGAATTCCCAACCGTATCGCTCATAAAAGCCGGTATGGTTTGTCAACAGGTAAACCGGAGTGATTCCTTTGGTTCTCAAATCCTCGACAGCCATATTAAGCAGCCTTCCCGCTATCCCTTGACAACGGTAATCCTCATCAGTATAGACCGCGCACACATTGGGAGCCAAGTCCTTCCTGTCGTGGAAGTCATTTTCAATCATCCCTAAACCACCGACGATTCGGTCCTCGTTAAGGCACAAATGCCACCCATATTCAGTATCGTTGTTGAGGTAAGCTACCATACATTCAAGATAGGCCTCTCGGGGCACATGCCACTTGGAATGGAACCAAGTTGCTGCTTCTTCCATGATCTCGGGCTTCTCTCGCAGTGTTATATACTTGTAATCACACATCTGTCGTTTTCTGTATGGCTTTTCTGTTGTCTGCTCCTCAGCATTTGGGGCAGACAACAACTGATAATTATTCTATCGGGATTTGGATAATTGAGAGCCATTTTTCGGGGTCTTCCTGATTCCATGCACCATCAACGTAGCATGT
>ONKF01000004.1 GCA_900318335.1 uncultured Prevotellaceae bacterium | reverse complement strand
GCCTCGGGAGAACCAGTGTCAGTATTGCTTTTGCCGTAAGTGCCAAAGATCTCTTTCTTTTTCTCTGAATCTAAGTACATTACAATAAGTTTTTAAAAATTATTTCGTAAAAGCGGTGCAAAGATACAACCATTTTTTGAATTGGCGATAAGAAATATCTGATTTTTTTGCACCTGAATTCAAAATTTGGCGATTAATCCTCGTCCTGGCCGTTCTGCTTGGCGATGCGCTTGCGCTCAAGCTCATCGAGGATGATTTTGCGCATGCGGATGTGGTTAGGCGTGATTTCCACATACTCGTCGGCCTTGATGTACTCGAGGGCCTCCTCGAGGCTGAAGACGATGGGCGGAACAATCTTCACCTTGTCATCCGCACCGCTGGCGCGCATGTTGGTGAGTTTCTTGGACTTGGTGACGTTGATAACAAGGTCTTTCTCCTTGGTGTGCTCACCCACAACCTGACCGCCATAGACTTCCTCCTGCGGGAAGATGAAGAAACGGCCACGGTCCTGGAGCTTGTCGATGGCGTAGGCATAGGCCGTGCCGCCTTCCATGGCTACGAGTGAACCGTTGGTGCGGCGTGAAATCTCGCCTTTCCAGGGCTCGTAGTCCAGGAAACGGTGGGACATGATGGCCTCACCGGCGCTGGCTGTAAGCACGTTGGTGCGCAGTCCGATGATACCGCGTGAGGGAATCTTGAACTGCAAGTGGATGCGGTCATTCTGGGTCTCCATCATGGTCATCTCACCCTTGCGGCGGGTCACCATATCGATCATCTTGCTGGAGTATTCCTCGGGTACGTTAATGCTCAGTTCCTCGATGGGCTCACACTTCACACCATCGATGGTCTTGATGATGACTTGGGGCTGGCCCACCTGGAGCTCATAACCCTCACGGCGCATCTCCTCGATGAGCACCGACAGGTGCAGCACGCCACGGCCGAAGACGTTCCATGCGTCTTCATTCTCGGTGCGCTCGACGCGCAGGGCCAAGTTCTTGTCCAGCTCACGCTGCAGACGGTCCCAGATATGGCGCGAGGTCACATATTTGCCGTCCCTGCCGAAGAAAGGTGAATCGTTGATGCAGAATCGCATCGACATTGTGGGTTCGTCGATAGCGATGCGGGGGAGCGCTTCGGGATTGGTGGGGAGGGTGACCGTGTCGCCAATCTCAAAACCCTCAAGGCCGATGATGGCACAGATGTCACCGCTGCTCACGCTCTCGACATGCTTCTGTCCCATGCCCTCAAAGGTGCGCAGCTCCTTGATTTTCTGTTTCACGACCTCGCCGTCCTTCTTGCACAGGGCGACCTCCATGCCGTCCTTGAGAGTGCCACGGTGCACGCGGCCCACGGCGATACGTCCCACGTAGCTGCTGTAGTCAAGCGATGTGATAAGCATCTGTACGTCACCCTCGAGCATCTCGGGCTCGGGGATGTACTTGATGATGGCATCAAGCACGGCTGTGATATTGTCGGTGGGCTGTTGCCAATCCTCGCTCATCCAGCCTTCCTTGGCCGAGCCGAAGATAGTGGGGAAGTCGAGCTGGTCCTCGTTGGCATCCAGGTTGCACATCAGGTCAAAGACCATCTCCTGCACCTCGTCGGGGCGGCAGTTGGGCTTATCGACCTTGTTGATGACGACGATGGGCTTGAGGCCAAGTTGCAAAGCCTTCTGCAACACAAACCTGGTCTGGGGCATCGGTCCTTCAAAGGCATCCACGAGCAGCAGGCAGCCGTCGGCCATATTGAGCACACGCTCTACCTCGCCGCCAAAGTCACTGTGCCCCGGGGTGTCGATGATGTTGATTTTGTAGCCATTGTAGGAAATGGATACGTTCTTGGACAGGATGGTGATGCCACGCTCGCGTTCGAGGTCGTTGCTGTCCAGGATCTGGGTACCCATATTTTGGTTGTCGCGGAACAGGTTGCCTGCCGCTAACATCTTGTCTACCAGAGTTGTCTTGCCATGATCGACGTGTGCGATGATGGCCACGTTGCGGATGTTTTGCATATTGCCTTATTGAATTTGGGTGCAAAGGTAGTGAAAATTGGGCGCCTAACAAAACAAGAAGCTGATTTTCTGCATTAGAGTGAAGCGATGGGCTCCGTTGGGTGGGTGTGTCGCGACGAGGTGGCTGTAAATTGAAGAAAAGTTCAATATTATTGATGAAATGCTTGTTTTTATGCGGAATTGTGATTATATTTGCGACGTTACATATAAATTGTTAAATCATGATGGCGATATATTGTAACAATATGAGGCAAATAGCGTGCTCTATACTGTTGTTCCTGGTGTCGGTGATGCCGATGGCAGGGCACGAAGCGAGCCCTATTGTCGAGAACAAGTCACGCGCTGCGGCAGATGAACTGGTTTTCTCGTTTTATGGTCAACCGTTGAGCGCGGCAGCAATTCAGCCGGTCAAGGTGAAGTCGGTGCGAGACGCCGATGTCTTTCAGGCATGGAAGGATTATCAGCGACGGGACATCACTCAGGTATTGGCATCCTTGCGCTCGCGAGCCGAGGAGCTTGGCTTGAATGACTGGTTTGTCCTGGAACTGGTCAGGAATTATGCCGACGGCTTGTTGCCCGATGGAACGCCAGCCGACAGGGTGATGCTGGAGCATTTCCTGCTTGTGGGCATGGGATATGACGTGCGTCTGGCCCGCACCGAGCAGCAGTTGTTGCTCCTGGTACCGTTTGAGCAGGAAGTGTATGAGCGGTTCTTCATCAAGATAGGAGGCAAGGACTATTATATCTTCTATGATGACCTTGAATTCAACCCTAACGAGAAATCGGTTGTCTATCCCTGCGACCCGTCCAGGAACAACCTCGGTAAGGGGCAATCCTTCAGCCTGCTGTTCAAGGACAAGGCACTGAACGTGCCCTCGAGCGAGGAGTCATTATGCGATTTCAACGATGGCCAGATTAGGGTAGTGTGTGAGGTCAACCCCCGTGTGATGAGGATGTTGCGTGATTATCCGCTCATGGACCTCCAGTGCTATGCCGTTTCGGTCGTGTTGCCTCAATTCCATGCCGCCATCGAGGAGCAGTTGATTCCCCAGCTTGAGGGAATGAGCCAGTGTGACGCTGCTGGGGCGCTGTTGCATTTTGTCCAGTATGTTTTCGGCTACGAGGATGATTTTGAACAATATGGTCGCGAGAAAGTCAATTTTGTCGAGGAGAATTTCTACTATGACAAGAATGACTGTGACGACCGCTCGATCCTGTATGCCTTCTTGGTGAAATCGTTGCTGGGGCTTGATGTGCAGTTTGTGCATTATCCGGGTCACGACTGTACAGGAGTGCGCTTCACCGAGTGCGCCACCCGCGGCAATGGCTATTACTATGGCGATGACTACTATCTCATCTGTGACCCATCCTATGTCGGTGCTCCTATCGGCAGGTGCATGCCCGAGTACCGCTCCGTCAATCCGGTTGTCAAAACCATGATTCCCACGATGGCTAACCAGCCGTCCACGTCACCCCTGGAGCCGCGTCTGGACAATAGACTGATACTATCCAGCATCATTATCGATAAAGAGGCCAAGTAATTCCTGCCGTCAGCCCACTCGCTGTTGCCCGTGTGGAAAGAATGTTGTACCTTTGTCATCATCAGACAGAGGCTAAATCACACATAAATAATGAATAATAAAATGAAGAGAATTGCTTTAGTGACTGGCGCGACGAGTGGCATCGGTGAGGCTTGCGCGCGCAAATTGGCTGTTTGTGGCTACAACATGATTATTACGGGCCGTAGGGCTGAGCGCCTGGATGCGCTGGCACGTGAATTGTCGGCCTTGGGCGTCGGGGTGATCACCCTCGAGTTTGATGTGCGTGACCGCGAGGCGGCCACAGCAGCCATCAACAGCCTGCCGCCCGAGTGGCAGGAAATCGACGTCCTCGTCAACAATGCCGGTGGCGCTTTAGGCTTAGAACCCGAATACGAGGGTAACTTTGAGGATTGGGATACGATGATAGACGCCAACGTCAAGGGCCTGTTGACGATGACCCGCCTTATCGTGCCCGGAATGGTGAAACGTGACCGTGGCCATGTGGTGAACATCGGCAGTGTGGCTGGTGATGCGGCTTATGCTAACGGTAATGTGTATTGCGCTACCAAGGCGGCAGTGAAGGCCTTGAGCGATGGCCTGCGCATCGATGTGGCGCATACCAGCGTGCGTGTGACCAACATCAAGCCCGGTCTGGTAGAGACCAACTTCTCGGTCATCCGCTTCCATGGCGACAAGGAGCGTGCCGACAACGTTTATAAGGGCATCCAGCCCCTCACGGGCGAGGACATCGCCGAGTGTGTGGCATTTGCCGTGAATGCTCCCGCCCACGTCCAGGTTGCCGAGTTGCTCGTGCTGGCCACCCATCAGGCCAGCGGCAACGTCATCCACCGCCAATAACTCCTCAAACAACTGATTCTATCAAACAACTTGAACAACAAACTACAACTCTAACAACTTTATTTATTTAATGTTGTTTCTGTTGTTCTTTGTTGTTCAAGTTGTTTGAAAAATTGTGTATTGGTGCGTTATGAGTTGATGTTCGGGCTTTCAAGGCCGTAGTGGCGACGGCGGTCCATCCACAAGAGCAACGTTGAAGTAATGATGGCACCCACGCCAATCACACCGAAGATGATGAGCGAGTGGGTGTAATCCACCTGGTCGCCGATAGTGTTGCGTTCCAGCACCTTGCCGATGAGCACGGGAATGAGCATGAGGCCGATGTTCTGGATGTAGTAGATGATGGAGTAGGAGGTGCCGAGCTGCTTCATCGGCACAATCTTGGGCACTGCGGGCCACAGGGCGGCGGGCAGCAGCGAGAAAGCGATGCCAAGCACGCACATGAGCGTCACGGCAATCCAACTGGAGTTGAGCGGCATGGCGAACACAAACAGGGTGATGGTCAGCAGCACACTGCCGATGACCATCATGGTGGCACCGCGGCCCTTGTTGTCAAACCAAGCACCGAACAACGGTGTGAGCACGATGCTGGTGTAGGGGAGGATAGAGGGGATGGCGCCCGCCAGCTCGGCCTCGACGCCATATTTGGAAATCATGAGCTTGGTGGCAAAATCGAGGAAGGGGTAGAGCGCTGAATAGTAGAACAGGCACAATAGCGTGATGAGCCAGAAGCCTGGATTCTTGATGGTGATTTTCATGTCGGCGAAGTGGAACTTCTCATCATCGCCTTCCTGGACCTCTTGCTTGCCCGATTCCTTATCCAGGCGGCGGTCCATTGTGCAGTAGTAGAGATAGGCAATCAAGCCCACGCCCACACAGAAAACGCCGATGAGCAGCGGACGTGGCAGCCCCCAGTTCAGGGCGATGGGCAGGCTGAAGTTGAGTGCCAGTGCAGTGCCCAGGCGGGCCATAGCCACTTGCAGACCCATGGCCAGCGCCATTTCCTTGCCCGAGAACCAGCGCACGACAACCTTAGACACGGTGATGCCGCACATTTCATACCCGATGCCGAAAAAGGCAAATCCTAATGCGGCAAGCGCCACTTGACGCTTAACGGTGCCCAAGAGGGGCACATTCCACAGCGGGTCGGGCGAGGTGTAGGTGATAACGCCATAGACCGCTCCAGCTCCGACCAGCATCAACACACACGAGAGGATACCCGTGAAGCGCACACCCATCTTGTCGAGGATGATACCGCCCACGAACAGCATCAACAGGAACACGTTGAAGAATCCGCGCGACCCGGCAAAAATGCCGAACTCGCCACTGGTCCAGCCCACACCGCCGTCCTGGGCGGATTTCTCGAGCATGAACTGCAATGGGGACATCTCCTTGGCGACCACATAGCCCGCCATCATCGTGAACGACACAATCGCCAGCACGGTCCACCGTGCCCACGCCTTGGTCGCAATCGTGTTTCTTATCTCGTCTCTCATGTGATACTTTTAGTTTTAAGTTGTAAGTTTTTAGTTTAAAGTAGGATTACTTATGGCTAAAATAATGGGGCACTTGCAGCGCATGGCAACAAGTGCCCCAATCGTTGTATGTTCAGCTAATAGCTAACAGCGTTATTAAGCCTCAGGCTTGATGTTGGGCTCCTCGAGGCCGAGGTGTTTCTTCTTGTCAACCACCTTGAGGTAGAGACCGAACAGCAGGGCTGCGATACCCAGGCAAGCCAGCATCACGAGCGGCCAGGTGTAGTTGTACTGGGTGGGATCGGTAATACCGGGGTTAGTCTTGTCAAGAAGCTTGCCGATAGCCATCGGGAAGAGCCACAGACCGATGTTCTGAATCCAGAAAATCAGCGCATAGGCGCTACCGATAATCTTGGCATCCACCAGCTTGGGCACACTGGGCCACAGGGCGGCGGGAACCAGTGAGAACGACGAACCCAGCACGAGGATGGTCAGATAGGCCACGATGAAACCAGCAGCGGTGCTACCCTTGAACATGGGCAGGATAAAGGCGAAGGTCAAGTGGCAAGCAATCAGCAGCAATGAACCCAGGACGAGCATCGAAGCGGCTTTACCCTTGTGGTCAACGTAGTTACCCAAGATGGGGGTGATACCCACAGCCAGCAAGGGGAATACGGCGAAGACGCTCTCGGCGCTCTGGCGCATGTAACCCATGTAGCAGTAGCAGATGAGTGCTGCAATCGAGACGATGAGCAGACCATACTTGGCACCCTTGTTCTTCATGAAGTTGCTCATGAAGGCGGTGGCAGCTACTACGAGCATGATGATATACTGATAGATGGTCAGACTCTCACTGGCCCAGAACGAGTTGGGATCAACCTCGGTGAACGTGAGGTTGCACTGCAGCATGTTAACGGCATACTTCTGGAAGGGGAAGATAGCGCTGTAATAGAGCACGCACAGCATCGATACAATCCAGAAACCCTTGTTGGTCAAAATCTTGCCAATATCACTTACCTTGAACGGATCGTCCTTCTCCTCGGCCTCACCCGTCTGCTTGTCGAGCTTGCTGTCCATGAAGAAGTAAACGATGAACATAATCAGTGCGATGCACATCAGCACAACACCGAAGGCTACTGAACGAGATACGCTGACCTCACCACCCAACTTGGCAAAGAAGGGCGAGAAAATCATACAGGTGGCAACACCCAGGCGGGCCAGAGCCATCTCACTACCCATTGCCAATGCCATCTCGCGGCCCTTGAACCACTTCACGATACCACGGCTAACGGTAATGCCGGCCATCTCAACACCGCAACCGAAAATCATGAAGCCCAGAGCAGCCACCTTGGCGCTTGCGGGCATTTCGGCGGTGAACGGTGCAACACCGAGTTCTTCAAATCCAGGGATGTAGTTCAAGTTGTTGGTGAACCACTGCTCCAGTCCGGTGCCGATAAAGGCATCGGTCACAGCATACCACTTGATGCAGGCACCGATGAGCATCACAACTCCCGACAGCAGTGCAGTGAAGCGCACGCCCATCTTGTCGAGGATGATACCAGCAAAAATCAGGAAGAATACAAACACGTTGAGGAATACCTCAGCGCCTTCCTCGGTACCGAATGCCGATGAACTCCAGCCGCGGGTTGACTCCATCAAGTCCTTGATGGGCGACAGGATGTCCATGAAAATGTAGCTGCAGAACATGCCCAATGCGAGCAACAGCAGCGCTGTCCAGCGCATTGCAGCAGAGTCTCTTAAAGTCTGAATCTTTTCTGACATAAAATGTTGTTTTTTAAATTGTTATTTGGTTGATATTAATGGTTTTCTTTATTGAGTTTTAAGTTATTAGTTGTAACAATTATTACTATCGTCTATAAACTTCTAACTCCTAACTTCTAACTTCTAACTAACTCACGCGATGCCCAGCGACTTGCAGATGCGGTCCATCTTGGCGTCGGCCCAGTCGTTCTTGTCGTTATAGTTCTCGGGCTTGTCGAGCTTGTCATGAACCTCCATGTAGAACTTGATTTTGGGCTCGGTACCCGAGGGACGGATGGATACCTTGGTACCGTCCTCGGTGAAGTACTGCAGCACGTTGCTGGTCGTGGGCATGTCAAGCTTGGTGACCTCGCCGGTGAGCATGTTGCGCTGCTCGAGCTTCTGGAAGTCCTTCACGATGGTTACGGGCGAGCCGTCGATTTCCTTCTGCGGGTTCTCGCGGAAGTTGACCATCATCTGGGCAATCTCGTCGGCACCACTCTTGCCGGGACGCACGACGCTGATGCCGCGCTCCTTACTGTAGCCGTAGTTGATATAGCAATTGATGAACAGGTCGTTGAGCGTCATGCCCTTGTCCTTGGCCCATGCAGCGATCTCGCACATCAAGGGGATGGACGATACGGCATCCTTGTCGCGGGCGAAGGTCTCGGGCAGGAAGCCGTAGCTCTCCTCGCCACCACCCAGGTAGCGTCCCTTGCCTGCTGCCTCCATCTCGCGCATCACAGTGGCAATCCACTTGAAGCCAGTGTAGCAGTCAAACATCTTGATGTTCTGCTTCTTGGCGATGCGGGCGATGGTCTCGCTGGTCACGATGGTCTTGACGATGTACTCGTCGCCCTTGAGCAGACCCAGTTCACGGCTGCGCTCAATCAGGTAGTAGTGGAACAGAATCTGGATCTGGTTACCGTTCACCAGTTCATAATTGCCCTTGGTGTTCTTGATGACCAGGCTGATGCGGTCGGCGTCGGGGTCGCTGGCGAGGGCCAAGTCGGCCTGGACCTCTTCGGCTTTGGCAATAGCCATCTGCATGGCACTGGGCATCTCGGGGTTGGGTGAATCAACGGTGGGGAATTCACCGCTCATCACGTCCTGCTCGGGAATGTGGATGATGTTGTCAAATCCCCAACGCTCGATAGAACGCGGAATGATGTACCGGCCAACACCGTGGATGGGCGTATAGACAATCTTCAGGTCGTGGTATTTCTTGTCCACGTCGGGGCTGAGCGACAGAGTGTGGATATCCTCGATGTAGGGACCGTCGATGTCCTCACCGATAATCTGAATCAGGTCGGGGTTGCCCTCAAACTTGATGTCGCGCACGTCCTCGATGGCGTTGACGTTGTTGATGATATTCACATCGTGGGGAGCCACTACCTGTGCACCGTCATCCCAATAGGCCTTGTAGCCGTTGTAAATCTTGGGGTTGTGCGAGGCTGTGATGTTCACACCGCTCTGGCATCCCAGGCGACGGATGGCATAGCTCACCTCGGGAGTGGGACGCGGGCCCTCAAACAGATAGACCTTAATGCCATTGGCGCTGAAAATGTTGGCTACCGTCTCGGCAAACAGACGGCTGTTGTTACGCACGTCGTGACCTACCACTACCGAAATCTGAGGCAGATCCTTGAAAGCCTCTTTCAGATAGTTGGCAAAGCCCTGGGTTGCGCTGCCCACCGTGTAGATGTTCATGCGGTTGCAGCCGGCACCCATAATGCCACGCAGGCCACCGGTACCAAACTCCAGAATCTTATAGAAGGATTCCACGAGATCGGTCTTGTCCTCGTTGTCAAGCATAGCCTGAACTTCGGCACGGGTTTTCTCGTCATAACTGTCACTGAGCCACGTTTGGGCCTTGGCTGTCACTTCCTGTAATAATTTCTCGTCAAACATAACTTGATTCGGTTTATATAGGTTGATGTTGTTGTTGGTTTAATCTGCCAAAGTTACACTAAAATCTGGAATCTTCAAAATAAAATCCCACTTTGTGGGAAAAAATGATGACCTATAGGACAACCGAGTGTAAAAAAAGCGCCTCGTCTCACGACGAAGCTGCCTTGCTAGGAAAAAAGTATCATATTGCTGCAAAATTATTGTAAAAGATTGATGTGTGCAAATAATTTGACCGTTTTTTCAGTAACAAGTGTGAAATGAGGCTAAAAACAACGGGTTTTGGATATCTTTAACATCGGTTTTTTATCAATAAGTTGCCCTTTTCTTGTGCTTGTACAATGTTTTTTTATACCTTTGCCGCATCTAACAGTTACAGAAGATTAAGAAAAGATGAAGAAATTTTTTATGACGCTTATAGCGCTTGTCGCGCTGATGGTTGCTGCCCCTGCGGCTCATGCCACCGATTGGTTCACTGCCCTGTCCTATGGTGGTGAGACAATCTCGATCAACCCCGATATCACGACCTCAGATGGCGGAGCCAGTTATCTGGTGTGGGTGCGCAATATGTTCGACTTGCCCGAGTCACGTGCCCTTTATACACAGGAGCGCGGTTATGACAAGACGGTGGCCTACAAATTGACCCTTTACAAGTTCACCGACGACTGGAACAACTTCAATATTGTGCAGGTGTCGGTCTATGACGAGCAGGGTAACATCATCGATCAGTATACCAATCCTGACATGGCCTCGACCGAAACGGTCATCCCGGCGGACTCGCCCATTGAGACCATAGCCGAGAATGCCAAGGTTATCTACGAGATAACGACCAATCCCGAGTGATTACCCATATGAAGTTAAACAAGAATCCGCTGGACTGAACAAGTCCAGCGGATTCTTGTTTAATGGTTATGGCATTCAGTTGGAGAGTTTCCACAGGCCAAGGGTCTTGCCACGGAAGACGCGATACTCTACATCGGTCAATTCCATCGTGAATGTGGGCAGATCCACCTCGCTGATGATATCCTTGAGTTTGCGTACGTTCATCCTGGGGTCCTGAACCCTGCCCAGGGTGACATGCAACTTGAAATCGGACTGAATCTCGCAGCCTTTAGCCAGGAAATACTGCCTGATTTGTTTCACCATGTCCAAGAATTCCTCGGGAGCCTCGGTGGTCGTGAGGTGAATGACCTGCCTGTGATAACCCGATGCGAAAGCGTCGAGCATGTCAAATGTGATGACAGGAGCCACAGCGTCGTCAAGTATCCCGTTCAATCCCGGTATCATGTTCACCTTGTCGGGTGCGAAGTCCAGAAACGCCATCGTGATGTGGTAATATCCTCGTTGCCAGCGGATATCGACACCGTCAAGTAAGTCCCTCAACTGCCTGAACCAGGAATCCTCAAACCTGATAGGCACTTTAATCTCGATATAACTCTTCATAGCACTTCAGGTTGATGTGTATTGCTTCCCTTGGCCATCATTGACAAATCTCTTAATGCCCCGAACATATTGATGAACCGAGCGAGGCTTAGCGGCGTTTTTTAGTGGTTTTCTTTTTGGTGGCCGCTTTCTTATTGGTGGCGGATGATGACTTTGCCTGGTCAAGGCCCATCTGGATATTCTTGATGAGGGCTTGGCTGGTGTAGGTGGCACCGGTGGCGATGTCGGGCTTGAGGCTCTTGGCCTCGGCGACGGTCTTGCCGATGTATTGCGGCAGCACCTTGTCCTTGGCGCGCTTGAGGTAACTGGGTGACTCCTGGTTGGGGAGTACCTCAATGTCCTCAATAACACCATTCTTGACCTTGATGTTCAAGGGGGTGGTGCCGTTGTAGCCGATGACCTTGTTGGCGATGTCGCCAGTATAGATAACCTGAGTAGTGCTGGCCTTCTTGCTGGTAGTTTTCTTCTTGGTACGTGCATCAAGCGATGCCGTGCCAGCCACAAGCAGCATGATGGCTGCAATGATGATAGTCTTTTTCATATATAGTTGTTAGTTTTTAGTCCTTAGTTTTTAGTTTTTAGTTTTGATTGATAATTAGCCCAAAAGTTTAATGCGAAAATTTATCGCTTTTGCGACTTAGCGTGAGGCTGAGTTGTTAGATTGTAATATCTCCTGAGCCTGGGCGAGGGTCTCGGGTTTGCCGATGTCGAGCCACAGGTAGTCGTTGTCAGGGTGATAGCCGTGGATCAAGTGGTGCTTGCAGGCGCTCACGTAGAAAGGTATGATTGAGAACTTCTCGCCTTCCTTGCGGCGGTAACTTTCCAGGTGAGGGAAGATGCGCGGTGAGATGATATGCAACCCGCCGAATGCCATTTCCTTCAACTCCAGGTCCCGTAATTTCTCAGGGTCGGGCTTCAGTTCACCCGTTGCCTTGTTGGTCCATCCACACATCCGGTCATTCTCGTCGAGCAGCAGGTAGCGCTGTGTCCGGCGCTCCTTGACGAGGATTGTCGCCAAGGCATCGTGCTCCACATGATAGTTGTAGAAGGCCTTCAGGTCGAGTGTGGAGATGATATCGGTGTTGTGTACGAGGAAAGGCTCATCGCCATCCAGCCACTGGCGGGCCTTAAGGATACCGCCACCCGTGTCGAGCAGCAGTCCGCGCTCATCGCTGATGTGAATATTCACCCCGAAGTTGTTGTTCTGCTCCAGGAAGTCGATGATCATCTGCCCATAGTGGTGGATATTGATGGTGATGTCGTCAAATCCCGCTGCCGCCACACGCTCGATGACGTGTTGCAGCATGGGCTTGCCTGCTATCTCGACCATTGCCTTGGGACGGTCGTCGGTCAGCGGGCGCAGGCGTGTTCCCAATCCCGCGGCAAAAATCAGTGCTTTCATTATCGGTCAATAGGATTAAGGGTGCGCTCGTGGTCAGGCTGCTCACGGTGAGAGAGTTCCACGCGCACGTTGAATTTCTCGTGAATGTGTTGGGCAAGGTGCTCAGCGGCATATACCGAGCGGTGCTGGCCGCCAGTACACCCGAAGCAAACCATCAGGTCGGTGAAATTGCGCTTCACGTAGCGGGCTACCGACTCGTCAACCAGGGCATACACGTGCTCCAGCCACTTGTCGATGGTGCTCTCCTTCTGGAGGAACTCGATGACATTGGCATCCAGTCCGGTGAAGGCTTTGTACTTGTCATACTTGCCAGGGTTGTTCAGGGCGCGGCAGTCAAACACAAAGCCGCCGCCGTTACCTGACGGGTCGTGAGGTATGCCCTTCTTGTAAGCGAAACTCATCACCCTGACGGTCAGTCCCTTGTCCTCGCTGACAAAGTCCTTGAGATTAACGAGCTCGTCGATGACAAGGCTCAAGTAAGGATAGCGGGTGAACGGTTTGTTGATGACCAGTTTGCGCAGGTTGGCGATGGCGGGGACAATGCTGTTCTTCATGAAGTCGGGTTTCTTCTCGAAGTAACCGCGGAAACCATAGGCTCCAAGCACTTGCAGGGTGCGGAAGAGCACAAACAGGCGCAGGTTGCTGTAGAACTCCTTCTCATCTATGTCGGGCAGATACTCCTTGAGTTTGCCCAAATAGGCCTCGACGAGTTCTTTCTTTAACTCCTCGGGGTACTTGGCACGGGCTTGCCAAACAAATGAAGCGACATCATAGTAGAACGGGCCGCGGCGACCGCCCTGGAAATCGATAAACGCCAGTTTGCAGTCGGCAGGGTGGTCGGCGTCACCCACGAGCATCACGTTGCGCGACTGGAAGTCACGGTACATGAACGTCTCGCTGGGCACAGCCAGCAGGTCCTGGGTCAAGCGCTCAAAGTCATTTTCCAGCTTTGCCTCGTTAAACACCACTCCCGTGGCCTTAAGGAAGCAGTACTTGAAGTAGTTCAGGTCCCACTTGATGGAGCGCTCGTCAAAGCACTTGGCAGGGTAGCAGTTGTCGTAATCAAATCCCTGCGCGCCCTTGAACTGGATGTCTACCAGATCGCGCATGGTGCGGCACAGCAACTCCTTCTCACCGCTGGTAAAGGCATGGGTGATGGAACTGCGGCGTATTTTGTTCCACAGGATGTTCTCGGGCTTTTTGCCCAAGTCCTCTTGGATATAGGCCATGTGGTCCTCGCTCACACCGAAAACTTCGGGCACCGACAGCCCCTGCTCGCGGAAGTGGCGTGCCATGTAGATGAACGCGTCGTTCTCCTCGCGTGACTCGCCGATGACGCCCACGATAGAGCGCTCACCGTGCAGGCGGTAATACTGGCGGTTGGAACCGGCCTTGTCCATTAAGACAACTTCGGTGGGCTGGCTACCTACAAATTGCTCATATAATTTTTTCAATCTTTCCATTGCTATCGTTTTTTTAGTCCTTGGTCCTTAGTTTATAGTCCTTAGTTTCAAGTTTATTGTTGCTATAAATAGTATTAGAATTCACTGGTGAAGTGGAAAGTGATTTTCGGGAAGTCCTGCTGTGCCATCTGCAAGACGTAGTTAGAGTCCGCAAGGAACACGTCACGGCCCTCGAGGTCAAGTGCCATGAACTGGTGCTTACGCTTCTTGAAGGCGTCAAGGGCTTCCTCGTCGTCGCTCTCAATCCAGCAGGCTTTGTACAGGTGTATGGGCTCCCAGCGGCACTGGGCGCCATACTCGTGCAGCAGTCGGTACTGGATGACCTCGAATTGCAGCTGGCCCACCGTGCCGATAATCTTGCGGTTATTGAACTGGTTGATGAACATCTGGGCTACACCCTCGTCCATCAACTGTTCCAGACCCTTGTTGAGTTGCTTGGTCTTCATCGGGTCGGAATTCTCGATGTACTTGAACATCTCGGGCGAGAAGCTGGGCAGACCGCGGAAGTGGAGTTCTTCGCCCTCGGTCAACGTGTCGCCAATCTTGAAAATGCCGTTGTCGGGCAGACCCACGATGTCGCCAGGATAGACCTCATCAATAATCTCTTTCTTCTGGGCCATGAAGGCGGTCGGAGCGCTGAAGCGGTAGCTCTTGCCGCTGCGCACGTGCTTGTAGTTCCCGTTGCGATGGAAAACGCCAGAGCACACCTTGACAAAGGCGATGCAGCTTCGGTGATTGGGGTCCATGTTGGCGTGTATCTTGAACACAAAGCCCGTGAACTTGTCCTCGCCAGGCTCCACGGTGCGCTCGATGGCACTCACGGGGCGGGGCGACGGGGCAATGCGCACAAAGCAATCCAACAACTCCTTGACACCAAATGTGTTCAGTGCCGAGCCAAAGAATACTGGAGCCACCTTGGCATCCAAGTAATCGAGGGTGTTAAAGTCGGGATAGACGCCATCGATGAGTTCGATGTCGGCACGCAACTTCTCGGCATCGGCTTTGCCCACGGCAGCATCAATAGCGGGGTCGTTGATGTCATTGATGTCAACGCGGTCGGTCACGTGCTGCTTGTCGGGCTTGAACAGGCTGATGTTGTGCTCATAGATGTTGTACACACCCTTGAAGTGGGCTCCAATATTGATGGGCCAGCTCAACGGGCGAACGTCAATCTTGAGTTCCTGCTCCAACTCGTCAAGGATGTCAAACGGGTCGCGGCCCTCGCGGTCGAGCTTGTTGACAAAGATGATAACGGGGGTGTTGCGCATGCGGCACACCTCCATCAGCTTCCTTGTCTGGGTCTCGACACCCTTGGCGACATCGACCACGATGATAACGCTGTCGACGGCGGTGAGGGTGCGGTAGGTATCCTCGGCAAAGTCTTGGTGACCAGGAGTATCCAGGATGTTTATCTTGTAATCGCCATAGTTGAATCCCATAACCGAGGTGGCGACCGAGATTCCACGTTGTTTCTCAATCTCCATCCAGTCGCTGGTGGCGGTTTTCTTGATCTTATTGGACTTCACGGCGCCTGCCACATGGATTGCGCCACCAAAGAGCAGCAGCTTCTCGGTCAGCGTGGTTTTGCCGGCATCGGGGTGAGAGATGATGGCGAATGTGCGGCGGCGGGTGATTTCGGTTGTCAGAGACATATATGGTAGTTTATTGTTAAAGTTTGCTGTTGAAAGATGAAAGTTGTTTAAGGGTCTCCTGCAGGCTGTCCAGCCAGTAGGGGACACTGACGCCGAAGGTGGATTTGAATCTTGTCTTGTCGAGCACGCTGTAGGCGGGACGGTGGGCCTTGGCAGGGAACTCGTCGCTGTGGCAAGGCTGCACGTCACAGGTTGTGATGCCTGCAAGACGGTGGATGGCGATGGTGAAATCATACCACGAGATAACACCCTCGTTGCTGAAGTGGTAGATACCAGGGTGCCACTCATCGGCGGTGATGACGGTAACAATAGCGCGGGCCAGGTCGCGGGCACAAGTGGGGGATCCAACCTGGTCAAACACCACCTTCAGTGCGGGTTTGCTCCGCCCTAAGGTGAGCATCGTCTTGACAAAGTTCTTGCCATAGGGCGAGTAGAGCCATGCGGTTCGCAGGATGACGGCATCATAACCCAGCGTGTCGATCAGCAGGTTCTCACCGTCAAGTTTGGTGCGGCCATAGGCTGATTGGGGGCACGTGGGCATTTCCTCGGTGTAAGGTATGCAACTGTTGCCATCAAACACGTAGTCGGTCGAGACATGGACCATGCGGGCACCATGGCGCTTGGCTACACGTGCCAGGACACCCACTGCCTCGGCATTGAGGCGCGCGGCCTGTGGCTCATCGTCCTCGGCCGCATCCACGGCGGTATAGGCCACGCAGTTGACGATCATGGTGATAGCGTTATCGGCCACCATCTGCTCGACTGCGGCCTCGTCGGTGATGTCGAGCATGTCGATGTCATCTCCTGCCACATCGGTAAAGATGGCATTAAAGCGCTGGTCATCGGCCAGCACATTGCGCATCTCGTGACCCAACTGGCCATTGGCGCCTGTAATGAGTATATTGATTACTTCCATTATAGTTCTAATCTCTTTTTATTCCATCTGCTCGCCAAACAGTGGTTTTTCCTCGTCGCGCTTGAAATAGGCGGCAAGCATGCCGATGAAATGTGAAATCTGGGAAATCGCTGCGGCGGTGTCCTGGGAGATTTCTTTTCCCTGCAGGTGCAGCAGCATTACGCCATACAGGGCGTTGAAGCACGTTTCCAGTTCACTGGGACGGTCGGCCTCGGGTAACGTGGAGCGCAGTTGCACGATGTGGGGCAGTGTACGGTAGTAGTCGGCATGGTAATCGGGAAAACGGCTCTGGTCGGCCAGCAGTTGCTGGTGCAGGTCGTTCAAGCGGATGAGCACGTTGTGGCAGATGCGCAGATGGCCGCGCTCACGCACATTCTCCAGTTCCATCATCTTGATGAGCGATTCATACCACTCCTTGATGTCGTGGCGAGTCTTGTCATCCACGTTGTAGCGGGCGATGATGGTTTTCTCGACCGTGTCGATATCCAGTTTACACGCGCGCAGCAAGTCCTCGACCTGCCACAGGTAGAGGAGATACTCGGCGATGTTTTCTTTGCGTTTCTGTTGAGCGATAATCATAATAGCGGTTATCCAAAGCGGCTGATGTTGCGCAATGTGGGTTCGTCGACGATGCGGATGCGACGGCCGTCAACAGTGATGATACGTTCCTGGGCAAAGGCCGATAGGGTGCGGATGGCATTGGCGGTGGTCATGTTCGACAAGTTGGCCAGGTCCTCACGGGCCATATAGATTTTCAGCGTCTTGCCGTCGTCCTCGTAGCCGTAGTTGTCCACCAGCATGCACAGGGCCTCGGCCAGGCGGCCGCGGATGTGTTTCTGGGTCAGTGTCACCACCTTGGATTCACTGCCGCCCAGGTGCTTGGACAACTCGTGGATGAAAAACCATGCCAACTTCATGTTCCCGTCGATGAGTCGCTTGACCACGGTCATGGGCAGGCATCCCACCTGGGAAGGCTCAATGGCCATGGTGCTGGCCACATAGGGCTCCTGGGCAAACCAAGCGCGGTAACCAAAGTATTGAATGGGCCGGTACAGGCGCAGGATCTGTTGCTTGCCGCCCACACCGTTCTTGAAGCGTTTCACCTTACCCTTAATCAGGCACCACAGGAATTGCGGCTCGTCTTTCTCGGCATAGATAATCTGTCCTTTACGATAGGTATGGATGACAAAATTCTCGGCGATGAGATGTTTCTCCTCGCTGTTCAGGATGGACCAGATATCCGCCAGGTCCTCCTTAATGATGTCCTCAATAGTGCTCTTAATTGCCATTCAATGCTGGTTTAACGTGCAAAATTACAACAACTTTCCCACCTGCCCAAATTTTGAGCGGGCAGAATGCCGTGAAATCGCGTTTTCAATGCCTTTTCAACGGCGGAAGGCGTCGGGGATGGGCACGGGGCTGTTGGGGTTGAAGCCTGGCTGCTTCATTACGGCGTCGGGGACCGTGACGGGGCGGTATTTAGGGTCTCCCCAGCTGCGGTTGTTCTTCCCGTTACCGAAAATGTATTCAAGCACTTGATAGATTAGTGGTCCCGCGTCAAACGAGATGGGAGCGCCAAACAGGTTCAATGTGGGTTGCACAACGGGCAAGGTGCGCCACTGGCCAGTGTATGGGTCATAGATGCGGCGGGCACCCATGTCGAGTGAGAAATTATCGCTGGCTTTCCAGCCCAGGGTGCCGCCGTAGGAGGTGCTGCCAATGAAAGGCATCGCTGCAACTGAATGGAATCTCTGATTGCCGTAATACTGCCCGAAGGCGTTGAGCGACAGGCGGTCATTCAAGCGGAATGAGGCGTTCCCAAATAAGCCAAAGTCATTCCATGCGTTGCGGTCAAAATGATACTTGCTGCCTGTCGCGCCTGCTGTGAACTGGAAGCGGTCGCCCATCGGCATGGTAAACGCTATGCTGGCGCTGGATGTGTTGCCCATGCCGGGATAGGTCGTGTGGGAACCCGCTCCAGTCAGGTATCCGTTGCCCACACGCGTAATGACACCGCCCGACGACCAGTCGCGGCTATAGGGGTTGGTGTCGTAGCGGAAACGTGGCAAGGTCGAGAGGCTGTTGCCGCGCCAGTCCTGTTGGTAGATGGCCAGGGAGTCTGACAGCCGGGAGAAGCGGTCCAGATTGAGCTCGGCTGCGGTGGGCAGAGTGGCGTTGAATGTCGGTTTGATGTTAGTAGCGGGGGTGATTGCGGTAGGCAATTCAGGCATTGTGAACTGCGGGTTGACCTTGGACTGGTCAAACTGCAGTTTAATCGTCTGATTCTCCTGTGCCACCCCAACAAGGGCGGCCAGTGCCACTAATATGGTTAACATCCACTTCATGCGGCAAAAATAAACGTTTGCTCCGAATAGGGCAAACGTGAAAGGTTAAATAGTCTTATTGCTCGGTGGGCATGTTGCTCCAGACCGAGCGCAAGGCATTGATGATGTCGTCATAGTCGCGTTGGGTGAACGGCTTGTCGCTGCTGGTCATGATGGTATAGGTGATACCCTCGTAGGTGCGGCTCGTTGGTGTGTCTTTCAGCCCGAGGCCTACGTAAAAAGCATGCCGGCGTTCGCGCTGTTCAGGATTGGGTGCATCGGGCTGCAGTGGAGACTCAATATCGACGATGAACGGATGCCCGTCCCGGTATTTCTCGAGTATGCCCGAGAAAATCTTATGGCCATAGCCTTTTCCTCGCATCTCCTCACGAACGGCAAAGTACCATCCCCAATTATAGCGGGGCAACCGCAATACTATCATCATACCCACGAGCATCCCGTCCTCATAATAGGCCGTATAGTCAATATCCATCTTGTCAAGCAGATAGATAAGATCGTTATAGGGTATCTGCTCCTCGATGGGGAAAGCCGTCTCGTAGAGTTCTTTCAGCCGTCTGTCATCCAGCGCATTACCGCTGTTTATCGCGATTGTATTCAACATCTGTCAACTCTTGGCTTCATCCAGTTCTTCTCCTGCCTTTTCCCATTGGGCCATGACGTCGTCGAGTTCACGGCTGATTTGGGAATGCTTGTAGTAGATGTCCACGTTCTCGCTGGTTGCGGTGGACAATTTGTCCTCGATTTCAGCGAGTTGTTGCTCCAGTTCGGCGATTTTGGCTTCACAGGTTTTGACCTTTTTCTCGGCTTGGCGGATGCGGCGCTCGCGTTCCTTCTGTCGCTGGTAGTCCATTTTGCCTTGACTGGCGACGGGTTCGGGATCGGCGTCCACGGTGGTTGGAGTAGAAGGTGTGTTCTTGATTTCCAATTGCTGCAGGGAATCGAGCTGTTTCTTACGCAAGAAATCATAGATGCCGCCCAGATGCTCACGCACGCGATGGTCGCCGAACTCATAAACCTTGTTCACGATACCGTTCAGGAAGTCGCGGTCATGGGAAACGACGATAACTGTTCCCTCAAAGGCCTGGATGGCCTCTTTCAACACGTCCTTGCTGGGCATGTCCAGGTGGTTGGTGGGCTCATCGAGGATGAGCAGATTGACGGGCTGCAGTAACAGACGTATCATGGCCAAGCGGCTTTTCTCACCGCCACTCAAGACCTTGACCTTCTTGTCGGCATTCTTGCCGCCAAACATGAATGCTCCCAGAATATCATTGATGCGGGTGCGTATGTCACCCACGGCCACATAGTCGATGGTGTCGTGAACGGTCAGGTTCTCGTCAAGCAGTTGCGCCTGGTTCTGGGCGAAATAACCTATCTTGATGTTGTGCCCGATCTGCAGCTTGCCGTCAAAGGGGATTTCCCCCATGATGCACTTGACCAAGGTGGATTTTCCAGCGCCGTTCTTGCCGACAAACGCTACTTTCTCGCCTCGCTTGATGGTGAATGTCACGTCATGGAACACATTCAGGTTGCCATAATCCTTGCGAAGGTCCTCGGCTATGACAGGGTAGTCACCGCTGCGCGGTGCAGGCGGGAATTTCAGTCTCATGCGTGAACGGTCCACCTCATCGACCTCGATGCGCTCCAGCTTGTCGAGCATCTTGATGCGGCTCTGCACCTGCACGGCCTTGGTTGCCTTGTAGCGGAATCTCTCGATAAAGTCCTCGGTGTCGTGGATGAGTTTCTGTTGATTCTCGTAGGCGCGCATCTGTTGTTCCACACGCTCCTTTCGCAACTCCACAAACTGGCTGTAGCTCACCTTGTAGTCATATATTTTGCCGAGTGAGATCTCGATGGTCCTGTTGGTGACATTATCGATAAAGGCACGGTCATGGGATACGAGCAATAGAGCTCCGTTGCGGTTTTTCAGAAAGTTTTCCAGCCACTGGATGGACTCGATGTCAAGATGGTTGGTCGGCTCATCGAGCAACAGCACGTCGGGTCGGCGCAGCAGCAGTTTGGCCAACTCGATGCGCATGCGCCAGCCGCCGCTGAACTCGCTCGTGGGGCGGTCAAAGTCGCTGCGTTCAAATCCCAGGCCAGTCAGGGTCTTTTCAATCTCAGCCTCGATGTTGTCGCTTTGCATCAGGGCTCGCAGCTCGGTCTTCTGGGCCACACGCTCAATGAGGTCCTGATAATCTTCGCTGTCATAGTCGGTGCGCTCGGCCAGCTGCTGGTTCATGTGGTCGATGGCGGCATCCATCTGCTGCAGGTGCTCAAAGGCGCGTCCTGCCTCCTGTTTGACGGTGAGTTCATCCTTGAGTTGCATCTGCTGTGGCAGGTATCCGATGGTGATGTCGGCCTGGCGCGCGACAGTACCGCTGGTGGGCTGCTGCTCGCCAGTGATGATTCTAAGCATGGTGGTTTTGCCGGCGCCATTCTTGCCCACAAGCGCGATTTTGTCACGCTTGTTGACCACATAGCTGATGTTCTCGAACAGTACCTGACTGCCGAACTCCACCTTAAGTCCCTGGATTGAAATCATTGTAGCATTGTAATTTTGCCCGCAAAATTACAAAAAATATAGATATGCGGGAACATCTGGCTATTCTGGATTACTTAGAATAAACTGAGAGGTTTCTGCTCGATGCTGGCCCGCGCCTGCTTGATATAGTCGCTGTTGACATCGATGCCAATGCTGCGCAGGTTCATCTCGTAGGCGATCTTGCATGCCGTACCTGTTCCGCAATAGGGGTCGAGCACAATGCCGTCACGGGGGCAGGTCGCTACGATGGGCAGACGGTAGAGGGTGTCGGGAGCGACGCAGTAGTGGGCAATGCCCGACCGCTGGACGCCGATGGTCCACACGTCGCCAGGCACCAGGCCATGAATGCCCTCGGGCTGCAGGTAGTGCTCCTTGAGTTTATCAGATTTCTTGCGTCCCTTGCCGTCGTTGCGGACTATCAGGGCAAATGTGCGCCTCAGTTCCTCATCATTATAGTAGAAGTCATCGGTCTTGACCAGATGGAACATGAACTCATGCACTTTGCGCAGGTGGTCCTGGCTGCCCTGGGGTGAAGTGGTGATCTTGTTCCACACCACCTCGTTGACCAAGCGCCAGCCCTGCTGGTCGATCATGGCGAGCGCGATGCGCCAGGGAATTCCTTGTACAAATCCGTCGGTCGTGTCATCTCCCATGTTGATCCACAGTGAACCGTGTGGCTTGAGCACGCGCCATGCTTGAGCCATCGTCTGTACGACTCCGTCGATAAATTCATCCATTGTCCTTGCCTTGATGCTCTCGGTGCCCTGGCTGCGGCGACGCCAGTAGGGCGGGGTGGTGACAATGCAGTCGATGCTCTCGTCCTCGATGCGTCGCATCACGATGCCGGCCTCACCCTGCTCGTAATGGGGCATAATCGAGCGCCCCACCTTCTTTACCATGTCGCGTGGAGTGTTGTCCTGTGGCTCGGCAACTACTGGTTGCTCAACAGGGGACGGCTCATCAACGACTTGGGGCGCATCGCTGTTGAGCACGCCATGAAGCAGCACAGAGGCACGCTGGGCCATCTTGTCATGAGCAATGTGGGAGTAGGCTTCATCAGCCAGCCACATGGCGACAAGTTCGTTGGGGTCGGTTTTGAAGATGCGTGCCAACTTAAGCACCTGTTCGCGCTTGGGGCGTCGCTCACCGTGCTCATAGCGGCTGTAGGCGGGCACGTCAACCCCGATGGCCATGGCGAGGTCCTTCTGGCGCTTGCCGCTCTCGATGCGCAGTTGCTTGATTTTGTCCGAGAATAACATAGCAGTGGTTGGATTTGTTAGAATATGACAAATTTAGGCAACTTTTTGGAACTGTCCAAAATAATTGCCTAAAAATGTTTATTATAATGTCTTGAAACTTATTTCTTTTTCTTGCGGCGATGCTGATAACGCCAGTGGTGCTGTATCGAGTGATACAGGTAGTAACGGAAGGGGTGCAGCAACCAGAAGTGGTAGAAAAGGAATGCCAACACAGCACCAGCAATGGCTGCATACCAGTTGTTGATGTCATACTCGTAGCCGTTGGTGAAAATCATCAGTCCGATTTCCATGACCAGTGCTAAAACTGATGCCACAGCAGCCAATGCCATCTCCTGATTGATCTTGCTGTGATGAGGCAGACGGGTCTTGGCATAATCGAGGATAAACACGAGTGCTACGATAAAGTATAGGATGAAGTGCCCCACTTGCTCAGCATATGGGAATATTCTTAATGAGTTGATGCCCAGTGGGTTGTTGACAAATGTAAAAAATAAGACAATCAGCACCATGATTGTCGATGCTAAGCCATTAGGTATCGATAGTATGAATGATTTCATTTATTGTACTTGGTCATTTTCATTTTTTGAACTGACAAAGGTAGTGTTTTTTTATGGCATAGAGCCTCGTTTTGTGTAAAAAAACATTTTTTCTTTCAAAAAATTGCCATAAAACGTAGCCCGAATTGATGACTTTACTGTATTTTTGTGTTGTAAAACGGGCTGGGTATGACGAGCGGAAAAGATTTTTTTACAATGACCAAGCGTGAGCGGCGCGGCACCATTGTCGTGCTGGTCGTCATCGTGGCACTGCTCGTCTTGGCCTATGCAATGAGGCACTCCAGACCCGCTGCCCCTGATGCAGTACAGGCAACCGAAATGATCAAGTTCGAGTCCCAGGTGGACTCGGCTAATGTAACCACTATGGAACATCAGCCAAGGACCAGGCATCATGGGGATGGTCAAAAGAAAGGTAAGCCGGAAAAGAAACATAAACGGCACAAATCCAAACCTAAGAATCATCCAGCCAAGCCGCCGCGCGGGGTGGACCCGTTGCCGCAATTCTGACCGCTCTTGTGGCAGGTGCACAGCGCAGCGGATTCAGTATTGGTAAATTTATACCGAAAAAATACGTGTTCCTTTTGTGGCATTCATGGAATAATGCTACTTTTGTGGGATAATCTAAAAAGCATCAGTTTATGGCAAAACGAGTCGGATTTGCAACGCGATTGGGTGCCATTGCAGCGGCAGTAGGCTCTGCAGTGGGTTTGGGAAACATCTGGCGTTTCCCCTTCGAGGCAGGTCAGAATGGTGGTGGTGCCTTCATCATCGTATATATCTTCTGCATTATTGTGATGGGTATTCCTGTGATATTGAGTGAGTTCATTATCGGCCGTTCTACCCACAGCAATATGAAGGCGGCGCTCAAGCGGTTGTCGCCAGGCAAGAAGTATTACTTGTTCACCTACATCTGCATCCTGGGCAGTTTTGTCGTCATCGGATTCTACAGCGTGGTGTGCGGCTGGATTATCGAGTACCTGTATCAAGCGGCAATAGGCGGCTTGAACGGGCACACGCCTCAGGAGTACAACGACATGTTCTCCAGTCTGGTGGCCGACCCGTGGCGTTGTGTGGGCTGGACCATATTGTTCCTGTTGCTCAACTTCCTGGTCATGAGTCGCGGCATCGAGAAGGGTATCGAGCGCGTAGCCAGTACCATGATGCCCATGCTGTTTGTGATTCTGGTCATCTTCTGCATCAACTCATTGCTATTACCGGGCGCATCCAAAGGCCTGGAATTCCTGTTCTATCCCGACTTCTCGGAGTTGACCATGCGAGGCGTTCTCGACGCCTTCGGCCAGGCTTTCCTGTCGCTCTCGATAGGTATCTCTTGCCTGGTAACCTATAGTTCCTACTTCAAGGATGACGCCTGTCTCTCCAAGGATGCCACAATCGTTGCCGTGCTCGACACGCTGGTGGCCATCCTGTCGGGTGTAATGATTTTCCCGGCCGTATTCTCGTTTGGCGTCGAGCCTACGGCGGGACCGCGCCTCATTTTTGAGGTTTTGCCGGGCATTTTCCAGCAGATGACAGGTGGTTACTTCTGGGCATTGCTGTTCTTCCTGCTCGTGTTCTTTGCTTCGTTGACTTCTACCATCTCCTTGAGCGAGATACCCATTACCTTCATGATCGAGGAACACAAGTTGTCGCGTCCCCGCGCTATCCTGTGGACGTCCTTGCTCACCCTTGTGCTTGCCGTGCTCGCCGCATTGTCGTTCAACGTTCTGGACGATGTCAAGGTATTCGGCAAGAGTATCTTTGATGCCATGGATTATGCCGCCAGCAACGTCTTCATGCTGTTGGGCGGATTGTTCACGGCTGTCTATGTGGGTTGGATTCTCGACCGTAAGGTCGTTCACGAGCAGTTGACCAACGGCGGTCGCCTCAAGGGTAGGATGGAGCCGTTCCTCATCTTCTGCCTGCGTTATGTGGCCCCTGTGTCCATCTTCTTTATCTTCCTTTACCTCACGGGTTTAATTTGAATTTTCAGTTGTCGGAGTTCTTGTCAACTGTATTGAGGTAGTCATTGATGGCGGCAGTAAAGGGTCGCCAGTACTTCTTGCACTTGAGTTCTCCCACACCATAGATGATGCTGAATTCGGCCTGGTTGGTCGGCTTCTCGGTCGCCATTGCAGCCAGTGACTTGTCGCTGAATACCATGTATGGGGCGATGTGGCTTGCTGTTGCCAGTGCCTTGCGCACGTCACGCAGCCGCTCAAACAGCGCCTTGTCCATCTGCTTGGCAGGCTTTTCTTCCTCGATGATAACTGGTTGCGGTGAGGGTGCGGGCTGTTTCTTGACGTTAAAGCCGCGGCGCTCAAAGCGGTTCAGCTCAATCTGGCGTCTGCCATACAGCACCTCGTTACCGTATTCGGTGATTTTCAGGTGGTTGTTCTCGTCATAGGCAACTTCAAACAGGCCCATCTGCAACATTTGCAGCAGATAGGCGTTCCACTCGGTGACCGAGAGGTCACGACCCACGCCGAAGGTCTTCAGCTGGTCATAGCCCTTCTCGACAACTTCGGCCTTGCGCCAGCCGCGCAGGATATCGGTCACGGTGTACATGCCCGCCTGCTCATCGGTGCGCTTGATGGCGCTCAATGCCATTTGGGCTAATGTGGTACCGTCGAAGCGCTCGGGCGGATTGTCACACACGTCGCAGTTGTGGCAGTCGTGGTCAAAGCGCTCGTTGAAGTAGCTGAGCAGGATGCGACGGCGGCAGACACCACTCTCGGCAAACTGCTGCATGCGGCGCAATTTGTCCATGTTGACCTGGACCTGGCCCGATTGCTGGGCAAACTGCTGCAGGGTAATCACGTCGCCATAGGAGTAGAACATCAGCGCCTCGGCTGGTAGCCCGTCGCGTCCGGCACGCCCGATTTCCTGATAATAACCCTCGATGTTGCGGGGCATGTTGCTGTGGATGACGTATCGCACGTTGCTCTTGTCAATGCCCATGCCGAAGGCGATGGTCGCACACACCACCTTCACGTCGTCGTTGATGAAGTCACGCTGTATCTGCTGTTTCTCTTTCACACTCATGCCCGCATGGAATGGCTTGGCCTGGATACCTGCAGCGGTGAGTTTGGCGGCCATGCTCTCGGTGTCCTTGCGGCGCAGGCAGTAGATGATTCCACTCTCATTACGGTGCAGGTTGATGAACTGCACGATTTGGCGGAACTTCTGTTTGCCCGTGGAACCTTGCACCACATTGAGTGAGATGTTGGGGCGGTCAAATGAACTGATGAACAGGCGTGCTTGGGGAATGTGGAGCTGGCGGGCAATATCGTCGCGCGTGATGCGGTCGGCTGTGGCGGTGAGCGCCATGATGGGGACATGGGGGAAGTGCTCCTTGAGCGTGCCCAACTGGGTGTACTCGGGACGGAAGTCATGGCCCCATTGCGAGATGCAATGTGCCTCATCGACAGCGAACAGGCAGATTCTATCGGTGATTGAAGTGGACCAGCGGTCAATCTCGCTGAGCAGTTTCTCGGGGGAAATGTACAACAGCTTGACCTTGCCCAGCATGAGCAGTTCTACGGTCTGGCGGTTCTCGCTGTCGCTTTTCTCGCTATTCAGGGCCAGAGCAGGCACACCGTTTTGCTGGAGGGCGTCAATCTGGTCATTCATCAGCGCCAGCAGCGGGGAAATGACGATAGCAAATCCATCCTCACTCATCAAGCCGGGAATCTGGTAGCACAGCGACTTGCCACCTCCTGTAGGCATGAGCACGATGCTGTCGCCACCATCAAGCGTATGATTGATGATGTCCCACTGTTGCCCGCGGAAACTGTCATATCCATAGCAGCTCCTCAACAACATCAGTGCTGTTTCTTCGCGTGTCATCTCGCTGGAAAAAAACTAAAGCCTAAAAGCCTAAAATCTAACGCCTAATAAGCATTATCCTCTCCCTTGATGGCATTCCACACCGTGCGGAAGATGATCTTGAGGTCAAGGAAGAAAGTCCAGTTTTCGGCATACCACACGTCATACTCGACGCGCTTCTCCATCTGCCACAGTTCCTCGGTCTGGCCGCGGTAACCGCGCACCTGTGCCCAGCCGGTAATGCCCGGCTTGATGGTGTGACGCAGCATGTACTTGTCGATGAGTTCGCTATACATCTCGGTCTGAGCCACCATGTGGGGGCGGGGACCCACGACGCTCATCTCTCCGAGCCACACATTATAGAATTGGGGCAGCTCGTCGATGCTCGTACGGCGCAGGAAATTGCCGAACTTGGTTACACGGGGGTCGCCCTTGGTGGCCTGTAGCGTGTCGCTGTCGGCATTGATGCGCATGGTGCGGAACTTGTAGCAGTTAAAGGCTTGTCCGCGATAGCCGGTACGCTTCTGGACAAAAAATATGGGACCTGGTGACGACAGCTTGATACCGATAGCCACAGGAATGATGACCAGCGGCGACAAGACCAGTGCCACCGTTGATACCAGCAGGTCAAAGGCGCGCTTGAACAAGCGGTTGATGGGATTCTTTAAGGGGTAGGGGTGAACGGCGAGGATGGGAACATCGCCCACTGAACTGAGCTCGAACTGGCGGGTCACCGTCCTGCCAAACTGGGGTACGTAATAGAAATCGACGGCATTATTGTCGGCAATACGTATCATGCGCGACACGTTCTGGTTGTCCTCGATGTCGGGAACGGCACAGAACATCTCGTCCACCTGATGGGTTTTTACAAATTGCTCCACATCATCGAGTGTGCCCTGATAGGCAGCCGAGGCCGAGCGGGCCTTGGGGTTGTTGTCAAAGAAACCCACGATGTGGTAACCGTAGCCCTGGTCGGCAAGCATCTCGTTGATGAGCCGCACACCCACTGTGCCGCCGCCGATGATGATGACGCGCTTGAAGTTAAAACCCTGGTTACGGTAGATCTTGAGCACCTGGCGGGAAAGCACCCACCATGTGGACAAGACGACGAAAAAGAGCACATAGAACAGCAGCAAGCGTTGCCATTGCGCACCGTGAGCGCCAAGGAACGTCGTGAGCGTGATGAAGATACCGGCATGGGTGAGCACCAGCTTCAACGCCTCGCCAACAACGCGCTCGGCATAGAATGCGCGCCGCTCATGGATGTTGCTGTAGAAGTAGACACATACCATCATTGCCACATTGAGCACGAGCCAGATGGGGCGGGAATACAGTTCCTGGCCTCCTGGAATCGAGTCTTTGTAGAGGATCATGGACAGGAAAAAGGCCAAGTTGGCAATCAGCATATCGATGATACTGAATACCAGCCTGATGAATTGTCCATATCGGCCTTTGCTCTTCATGTCGTGGTGTTGATGGCGGGTTAATGGTACTGCATCATCCATGCAGTGGGAGCGATGGCGCTCCCCCTGCGTGGATTAGAGTGATGGTTCAATGTGAAGTGGATGCACTCACTATACGCTATTATGCGTTGTCCAGATCTTTGATTTTCTGCTCGAGCTCGGCAATCTCTTCCTTGAGGCGGGCAATGCGACGCTCCATCTCCTGGACCAGCGTGTTGCCGCTCTTGGTGTTGGCGGTCAGGAAGCCCATGTTGTTCTCAAAGGTCTTCAACTCGCTCATGCGCTGCTCGTAGGTGCGCACCAAGCGGTCGCGCTCGCTCAGGCCACGGTCGCCGCCACCCTGGCGGTTGCCACGGGGAGCGCCACCCTCGCCGCCAAAGCGCGGGCCACGCATGTTGAGGGTCTCGAATGCCTTGTCGATCAACTCGCGGTACTGGGCATAAATTTTATCCTTCTCCTTGAAGGGAACATGACCAATCGACTGCCAGCGTTCCATCAGGTCGCGTACGGTCTGTGCAGCCTCTTCGCCAGCCTCCTCGATTGTGGCCTTGAGGGTAGCGATGATTTCCTTCTTGGCCTTGAGGTTGTCGTGCTCGACGGCGTGCACGTTGACGTTCTGTTTCTTCTTCTGCTCAAAGAAGTGGTCACATGCCGCAATGAAGCGTTTCCACACGTTGTCGCTGTATTTCTTCACTACGGGACCGATAGTCTTCCACTCCTTCTGCATCTCGACGAACTTGTCGGTGGCTTCCTTCCACTCGGTGGAATCCATCAGGGCCTCGGCACGTTCACACAGTTCAATCTTCTTGGCCAGGTTGGCGCTCAGCTCTTCCTTCATCGACTTGAAGAACTCGGCTTTCTTGCCGAAGAAGTCGTCACATGACTTGCGGAAGCGGGCAAACAGGGCTGCGTTGGCTTTGCGGGAAGCGTAACCTAACTTCTTCCAGTCCTCTTGCAAGGCGATGATCTGCTTGGTCACTTCGTCCCACTGGGCATAAGTTTTGAGGTCATCGGTCTTGATGGCCTCAATCTTCTCACACAACTCGGTCTTGGCGTCGGCATTCTCCTTCTCCTTGCTCTTGCGGTCCTCAAAGAAGGTCTGGTATTTCTTGTTGATGGCGCTTGAGGCGGCCTTGAAACGTGCCCACAGCTCCTCGCGCAACTCCTTGGCGACGGGACCTATCTCGCGCCACTCGTTGTGCATCTCTTGCAACTTCCTGAAGGCGGCTACCACGTCGGGCTCCTCGTCCAGGGCCTCGGCATCCTCACACAGCTGCTGTTTCAGCTCCAGGTTCTTCTTGAAGTCGTAGTCGCGCAGCTCCTTGTTCATCTTGAGCACATCGTAGAAACGCTCGGTGGCGCGCTGGAACTCCTTCCACACCTCTGTGTCGGCACTGGGGGGCACCTCACCGGCGTCCTTGAAGTCCTGCTGCAGTTGCTTCACGCGGTTGAACTGGCGGTTGATGTTGTCGGGATCGTTGGCGATCTCGTTGATGAGCTTAATGATCTGGCGCTTCTTCTCGAGGTTGGCCTCTCGGTTGGCTTCTTGGGCCGCGTTAAACTCGGTGCGACGTTCCTTGAGCACATTGAGCAGTTCCTTGAGGTTGTTCTCGTCGGCGTCTTCCTTGGGGGTGAAGTCGCTTTCCTCGTTGCCGTTGGCAAGGAAGGCTTCTTTCTCCTGGGCCATCTCCTCGCGGCGCAGGGCAAAGAAGGCGGCCTTGATGGCTTGCACCTCGTCCTTCACCTCCTCGATGGGACGGGCTGCCACCTGGCGCATCATGTCCACGAGCTCGCTCTTGCTCTTGCCGGCAAGGTCGAGTTTGCTGCCCTTAGGCTCCTCAGCGGGCGCCTCCTCAACGGGCTTTTCCTCGGCGGGGGCGGGTGTCTCCTCGGCTACGGGTTCCTCAACTTTAACTTCTTCATTCACAACTTCCTGAGCCTCGTTCTGGGGCTCAGTGCTCAGGTTCTGATCTTTCTCGAGATTGTTCATCGATTCAGATTGTTCACGCGGTTCCATCATATTTTCTAAATTTTATTCAAGCACCCCATGGGGCTTGATGTTTATATTCAAACTCCAAATTTAGGTATTTTTTCGCAATCACAAAGCCATTTCCCCGATTTTTTTAATTTTTGGCCTCTTTTTTTGAAAAAAAGAAGACTTACAAGCCCCGTTGAGCTTGCAAGTCCATATTATTGTCTCAAAAAGCTATTGCCTATTTCAGGACCGTAGCCTTGATGATCTTGATATCGTTGACGGGTCGGTCGGCATAATTCACCTTGGTTTCCTGGATTTTGTCCACAACGTCCATGCCCTCAATGACTTCGCCAAACACGGTATACTGGCCATCCAGATGGGGCGCACCGCCCACGCTGGTATAGGCATCGATCTGTTCGTCGGTCATCTTGACGCCCATGCGCTGTGCAAGCATTCTCAGCTGGTCGCTGGCAAAGAGCCTTCCCGTAACGATGTAGAACTGGCTACCGCTGCTGCGGCGTTCGGGGTTGGTCTGGTCGCCCTCACGTGCAGCTGCGAGGACACCGCGCTTGTGGAAATACTTGGGACAGACAAACTCGGCGGGGATGGTGTAGCCGGGGTCGCCGTCGCCCAGCATGTCGTTAGGGCCTGCGTTCTTGGATTTGGGGTCACCGCCCTGAATCATGAAGTCTTTGATCACGCGATGGAAGAGCAAACCATCATAGAAACCCTCGTTCACCAGCTTGATGAAGTTGTCGCGGTGCAACGGCGTCTCGTTGAAAAGTTGGACCACGATGTCGCCCATCGAGGTCTCCAGTTTCACTTTAGTCATCTTGTTGTTGTCTGTTGATTCTTCTTTGTTGGGTTCGTTGGCACAGCCCCCGGCGTTGATAGCCGGGCACGACATCATGGTCAACGCCACCATCATGATAGATAAAAATAAATGCTTTGTCATCGTTCTATCGGTTGTGTTGGATATAGGGGCGCAAATAAGCTTGCGTCACATCTTTTTCTGGATAAACTCAATGTCAAACGCGGCAGAATATCAGATTCCCACGGGATAGAGGCGCTTGTAGATGCGGCGGAAGTTGTCGTCGGTTTCGCTCAGCTCGGCGGCGTGTTCCTTGAAATCGTCACCCCACAGCGAGGCGGCGAGATAAGACAGATAGACGTGGTCGCGGTCCTTGGTGATAGCGGCCTTGACCAGCAGGTCGATGCTTGAAGCATACTTCTCGCGGTCAATGGCATTCAGGTAGCGGGCCGTGCTCACGACAAACTGGCCGGTGCGGTCCTTCAATATCATGTTGTCCACCAGAGCGGGCATGTCCGTGTCGATGCTGCCCATATTATTGGCGATGTACTCATAGGTCAACAGCCCGTTGGTGTCATCGTCAAGTATCTTCTTAATATGATTGTCCATATAATTATATAAGTAGCAATGTAGTTCGTTTACAGTCGGCAAAGATAATGCTTTTTTCATTTCCACACTGCTTTTCACAAGAAAAAACCACTTTGACACTGCCTGGTTCACTGTCAGGGTTTGCTCAATGGGCAAGGTGGTTTGCCCTGATCAGCGGTGCCTGAGTAATCCTGAGTAATAATGTGTAACGTGCTGGTGGCCCCTATGAAATGTGGAATTATGTGGTCATGGCATCGTTCTGAAGGTGCCGCGGTCAAATAATTGTTACGAATAATGGGTGTTTTTCTTGCAAAATGCAACAAGTTAGAAAAAACACGAGCATTAATATAAATTAATGTGTTTTTTAGGGTCGTTTTTGCTAAAGTTTGCAGTAAAATGAGTATCTTTGCACCGCAAAACCGGAAATTCATAAATATTTCAAATATATTCAATTATAGTTTAGTAAATGAAAGCGATTTACACTTTTGGTAACGGCCAGGCAGAAGGTCGTGCCGACATGAAGGATTTACTGGGTGGCAAGGGCGCTAACCTTGCCGAGATGAACTTGATTGGTGTTCCTGTTCCCCCGGGTTTCACTATTACTACCGAGATTTGCACCCTCTATAACCAGAAGGGTCGCGAAGCTGTCGTTGAGATGATCAAGGACGATGTGATGAAATCTGTAGCCCACATCGAGAAACTGACCGGTAACAAGTTCAATGATCCCAGCAATCCCCAGCTGGTATCTGTTCGTTCGGGCGCTCCCGTTTCGATGCCTGGTATGATGGATACCGTCCTCAACCTGGGTATCAATGACGAGGTAGCCGAGACCCTCGCCAAGAAGTCGGGTAACCCCCGCTTCGCTTGGGACAGCTACCGCCGCTTTGTGCAGATGTACGGTGACGTGGTGCTGGGCATGAAGCCTACCAACAAGACCGACATCGATCCCTTTGAGGCAATTATCGAGGAATTGAAGGAGAAGAAGGGCGTGAAGTTTGACACCGAGCTTGATGTCGATGACCTCAAGGAATTGGTTAAGCGCTTCAAGGCCGCCGTTAAGGAGAACACCGGTAAGGACTTCCCCACCGATGCTTATGACCAGCTCTGGGGTGCCATCTATGCTGTGTTTGACAGCTGGAACAACGACCGCGCCATCCTGTATCGCCGCATGAACCAGATTCCCGAGGAGTATGGTACTGCAGTCAATGTACAGGCCATGGTCTATGGTAACATGGGCAACAACAGCGCTACGGGCGTGTGCTTCTCGCGTGACGCCGGCACTGGTGAGAACCTGTTCAATGGTGAGTATCTGATCAATGCTCAGGGTGAAGACGTTGTGGCTGGTGTTCGCACCCCGCAACAGATCATGACCGAGGGTAGCCGTCGTTGGGCCAAGTTGCAGGGCATCAGCGAGGAAGAGCGTGCTTCCAAGTATCCCTCACTTGAGGAGTCGATGCCCGAGTGCGCTAAGCAACTCGTTGACATCCAGCAGAAGCTCGAGGAGCACTACCACGACATGCAGGATATGGAGTTCACCATCCAAGATGGTAAGCTCTGGTTGCTCCAGACCCGTAACGGTAAGCGCACCGGCGCCGCTATGGTGAAGATCGCCATGGATCTGCTGCGTGAGGGCGCTATCGACGAGAAGACCGTCATCAAGCGCATGGAGCCCGGCAAGCTCGACGAGCTGCTGCACCCCGTGTTTGACAAGGCTGCTGTAAAGAATGCTAAGGTCATGGCTAAGGGTCTGCCCGCCAGCCCCGGTGCCGCAACCGGCCAGATCGTGTTCTTTGCCGACGACGCCGAGGAATGGGCATCACGCAAGAAGAAAGTCATCATGGTACGCCTGGAGACCTCTCCCGAGGACCTGCGTGGTATGAGCGTGGCTCAGGGTATCCTCACTGCCCGTGGCGGTATGACCTCTCACGCTGCTGTTGTTGCACGTGGTATGGGTAAGTGCTGTGTATCGGGTGCTGGAGAGATTAAGGTTGATTACAAGGCCCGCACCGTCGAGATGGGTGGCAAGACCTACAACGAGGGTGACTGGATTTCGATTAACGGTAGCACCGGTGAGGTTTATGATGGCCTCGTAGCTACTGTTGACGCCGACCTGAGCGGTGACTTCGCAGCCGTGATGAACCTGGCTGAGAAGTACAGCAAGATGGACGTTTACACCAACGCCGACTCGCCTCGCGACGCCAGCGTTGCCCGCAAGCTGGGTGCCCACGGTATCGGCCTGTGCCGTACCGAGCACATGTTCTTCGAGGGTGACCGCATCAAGGCTATGCGCGAGATGATCATCGCTCCCGATGAGAGTTCACGTCGTGTCGCTCTGGCCAAGCTGCTCCCGCTGCAGCGTGGTGACTTCGAGGGTATCTTCGAGGCTATGGATGGCTATGAAGTGACCATCCGCTTGCTCGATCCCCCCTTGCACGAGTTCGTTCCCCATCAGCTCGAGACCATGCGTGAGCTCGCCGAAGAGACGGGTCGCACCCTCGACGAGGTGAAGCTCGTGTGCGACGGTCTTGAGGAGTTCAACCCCATGCTGGGTCACCGTGGCTGCCGTCTGGGCAACACCTATCCCGAGATCACCGAGATGCAGGCTCGCGCCATTATCGAGGCCGCTCTCAACGTGAAGGCTAAGGGCGTTGACGTTCATCCCAAGATCATGGTTCCCCTGATCGGTGTTAAGCCCGAGATTCAGATGCAGGCCGACATCATCAACCGCGTTGCTCAGCAGGTATTTGCCGAGCGCGGTGAGACCGTTGCCTACAAGGTAGGTACCATGATTGAGATTCCGCGTGCCGCCCTCGTTGCCGATCAGATTGCACAGGTGGTTGACTTCTTCTCGTTCGGTACCAACGACTTGACCCAGATGACCTTCGGTTACTCTCGTGATGACGCTGGCAAGTTCCTCGCCATCTACAAGAACTTGGGCATCTTGAAGGTTGACCCGTTTGAGGTTCTCGATCAGGAAGGCGTTGGCCAGCTCGTTGAGATGGCTTGCCGCAAGGGTCGTGCCACCAAGCCCGAGCTCAACCTGGGTATTTGCGGTGAGCACGGTGGTGAGCCCAGCAGCGTTAAGTTCTGCGCGAGGTTGGGTATGAACTACGTTTCCTGCTCTCCCTATCGCGTGCCCATCGCACGTCTTGCTGCCGCCCAGGCTGCCGTCGAGGAGTAATTTAACTCAGAAGACATAATTTGCAAAAGGACCTGTCCAAGCTGACAGGTCCTTTTCTAATGTTTAAAAGAAGGACTTCGACGATTTTGAATATAAAACGTCGCATATTTTGCGTTATTTTTGCGAATCTATTTGGTGATTCGGCAATATCCCACTATCTTTGTCGCAGAATTTGCGACGTTAAAAGTGATTTTTTATTGCATAAAGTACGAGGCGCTATGTATATTCACGAAAGAGACAATTGGACAAACTTCCGTTGGAACACTTCTCAAGTGGCACTCCTTCTGGAAAAAGTATTCCGTAAGCAGGGGCTGCTCTATGGCAGGCTGAGTTCGCTGGGCTTTGACAGCAAACTGCGTGCTATGGCCGAGAATCTGACTTATGATGTTGTGTATTCTTCGGAGATAGAAGGCATACGACTGAACGTGGATCAGGTTCGCTCTTCCATAGCCAGAAAACTTGGGATTGAGAACGTGAAGTATACAGCCCCTTCGCATTATGTCGATTCAGTTGTTGGTGTAATGCTTGAAGCGGTTCAACACTATGACATGCCTCTCAGTAAAGAGAAACTATGTGCTTGGCAAGCCGCTTTCTTTCCATCAGGCTATAGCGAAGGCACTCAGATTGAAATCGGTCAATACCGGACAAATGAGGAGCATATTGTCAGCGGAATGTTCGGCCGCGAGAGAATCCACTATATTGCACCGTCTCCAGAGCGTGTAGAAGAGGAAATGCAGAAGTTTCTGACCTGGTTTGATGGTGAGGAACCTGTGAGCAGCGTCATTCGTTCAGCTATCGCTCATTTCTGGTTTGTGAGCATTCATCCCTTCGAAGATGGCAATGGACGGTTGGCTCGCATTCTTTCAGACATGTTGCTGGCCCGTGGAGAGAATAGTGGATTCCGTTTCTACAATGTCTCATCACAGATTAACAAGGATAAAAATCACTATTATGACATTCTGGAACGAATGCAGCATGGCGATGGTGACATTACGGAGTGGTTAGTGTGGTATATGCAGAAACTGGTTGATGCACTTGATGAAGCTGAAGCTATTGTAACTACGGTTTTGAACAAGAGTTTCTTCTGGCAGAAGGCATCGTCTGTTCCGATGACTGAGCGTCAGACCCAAATGCTTAACCTCTTTCTTGATGGCTATGAGGCAAAGATAACGTCAAAGACATGGGCATCGTTGGCAAAGTGCTCGAAGGATACGGCCATACGTGACATACAGGACCTCGTGTCCAAGAACATCCTGAGAGAGGACATTCCGGGAGCAAAGCGTCCTAGTTACTCCATTGTCTATGATGCAGAGGATCTCACGCAATTCTTTACCGATATAAGCATCACTGAGGAGAATGGCATTCCCTATCTCAAAGCAATGTTCAAAGGAAAGAAACCAATTTGCGAAAGAGTTCTGAAACTTGATGCAGACAGATATCAGAAAGGCGATTTACCATTGTCCAATCTGCTTAGTAAATACTGCTCATATATTGTTGCAAGCAATAAAGGCTCTTAAAACCTTGTTTATATAAAAAACGGATTACAATTATAAACCAAGCGGTTGAGCCTTCAGATGAACTCAACCGCTTGTGTTGTAATTGTTACCTTGTGAACGAGCTGCCTCTTGCGTCAGGTATAGATGATTAGAGTTTCAGCACCTCGGCAAGTTTGTTGGCCAGGTCGTCACCGGTCAGGCCACGGGACAGGATGGTGCCGTCGGGGCCGAAGATGATGACATGGGGAATGCTCTTGATGCCGTAGAGGTCGGTGGGCTCGGTCAGCTTATGGTTGCCGACGATGACAGGCCAGGTGATGTTAAGCTCCTCGATGGCTTTGTGGGTGTCGTCGGGAGTGTCCCATACGGCTACACCCAGCACGTCAAACTTGTCGCCGTACTTTTCCTTTAATGCCTGCAACTTGGGAATCTCGGCACGGCAGGGAGGACACCAGCTGGCCCAAAAGTCAACGACAGTGACTTTGCCCTTGCCGACGTGGTCCGACAGCTTCTGCTTGGCACCGTCCTCGGCCATGACCTCAAAGTCGGTGAACTTCTGGCCCTCGGCGGTGACGGTGAGTTGGCGTGCGGCCTTCTTGGCCTTGTCCACGCGTTTCAGCTTGGCATACTCGGCGGGTGCCTCCTTGAGCAGATTATCGATCTCGGCCTCGCTCAAGTCTTTGTACATCATGTAATTGCAGAACGCCCAAGGACCGATGGCGTTATCTTTGTTACTCTGATAGAGCTTCAACAGTTCTTCGGCATATCGGGCGTCATTCTCGGCCTCGGTGAGGGTAGAGTCGTCGGCAATCTTCTGCATCTCTTTGCTCCAGGCGGCAATTTTGTCGTTGAGGGGGCTTACTGCATTTCCCTCGGCAATGTTAAGGTTCACCTCGCCAGGTTCCACGATAAAGCCATAGGGGCTGCCACCCACATAGAGGCGTGCAAAGAAGCCGTTACCGGCATCGCCCTCAAAGGTGCACATGTTGTTCTCGACTGTGGCCGTGGCGATGGTGTCGCCCGTGTCATAGTTGGTCAGGAAAGCGGTTTCGCCGTTATTGCTGTCGTCGGGCAGCGTAACGGTTACCTTATAGCCCTTGCTGCACGAAGCCAGCAGCAACAAGGCGGTGAATAAAACTGATAATTTCTTCATACGCTATATGACTATTGGTTATGGTTACTATTGCTTGAGATGGAATTCACGCTACTCCGGCAAGAATACTGCTGAGGGTGCACGTTCTCCTTATATAATTTGTATCACTCGCGCAGTGAGCGATAGATGAGCGACTGGATGTGGCTACGGGCACTGATGCGGCCAAAGTTCGGGTTATTCCTCGTGGGACTCACACGGTTGCTCAGGAAGATATAGAACATATCATTCTTGGGGTCAACCCAGAAGCAAGTGCCAGTGAAGCCCGTGTGGCCATAGGTCTCGGGCGTTGCTTCGGCACAGGTGTTGCTGGCGTCGGGGTTACCCACGACAGGTTTGTCGAAGCCCAGACCGCGGTGGCTGTTGGGACTCTTCTGGGTCGTGAAGGTCTCGACGGTCGATGCCTTCAACAGGCGCACACCGCCATAGGTGCCGCCATTGAGCCACATCTGCAACAGCTTGGCCAGGTCATTTGCGTTGCTGAACAGTCCGGCATTTCCCTGCACGCCGCCCGAGAAGGCAGCGAGCTCATCGTGGACATAGCCGTGGATGTGCTGGCGGCGCAGGTAGGTGTCCACCTCGGTATAGGCGATCTCGTCGCGCGGGAACTTGCTCAACGGGCGGTACATCGTGTGATAGGCACCCAGGGGGGCGAAGATATAATTGTTCACATAGTAATTCAGTGGCGAGTGGGTCATGCGCTGCACGGCATCGGCCAGCAGTGAGAAGTTGCAGCAACTGTACAGGTATTTCTTCTTGCCCAGTTTGGCGTGGTACATGCGGTTCATGATGGAATCGTAGGTTACCCTGCCGCCCCAGATGCCGTCGGCGATGGCAATGTTGAACTTGTCGGTCTTGTGGGTCGAGAGGATGTCGGTGCGCAACTTGGCGTCCTTATGTCCCCAGGCACCGTTCATGACCTTGATGGGGTGGGTGGCATCCTCGGCACCAGCAATGAGCACTCCGCTGTAGGTGTTAGGATCCATCATCATCTTCCACATGTCGAGCGAGGCGGGCATACCGGTCTCGTGGTAGAGCAGGTCGCGGAAGGTGATATCCTCCTTGTCGCCGTCGCGCAGCCCGGGAATATACTGGCTCGCTTTATCGTCGAGGCGGAACTTGCCGTCGTCAAATGCTTTCATCACACCGCTGATGGTACCGGTGGCCTTGGAAACCGACGCGAGGCCAAAGAGGGTGTTATCATCCACCTTGTGGGAACTGCCGTAGTCAATGGCACCAAACGAACCCTTGTATACGACCTTGCCATGGCGAGCCACGATCACTTGGCAGCCAGGAAAAGCGTGCTGCTGGACACCCAGACGGCAGACCGAATCGATTTTGGCTGTCAGGCTGTTGTCCATACCCACTTCGGCAGGAATGGTATAGCCCAGGCGGTTGGCCGGGTAGTGGATGCCATGGCCCGCGTCAAAGCGGGTCTTCTTGCCCTTGAAACTGAGCGATACGGGCAGGTTGCCGTTGGCCGCGTTGCCGCCAAAGATGGTCTGAGCGGCATAGTCCTCGGCAAGTGTGGAGTTCTGGTAAGTCAGTACCACGGCCTTGACGTGCTTGTGGGTGATGGCATTGCCGTAGTTCTTGATGTCATAGGGCTTGCACGTAATCACTACAATGACGTTCTTGCACTTCTTGGCCACAGTCTCGAGGGCGGCACGGTTGGCTTCGTTGTCCTCGCCCACCTCGACAATGATGGTGTTGAAGTGGCCGTCATGCAGCTGCTCGGCGAGTTCGTGGGCCGATCCGGCCTGAGCGAGGTCAAAGCGCTTGACCTCGGCATAGTCAGCACAGCGGCGCGTGAATTTACAGGTCGTGCCCTTCTCGTTACCGATGGTGGCCACGGCGATGTGTCGGCTCTGCAGGTTGTGGATGGGCAGGATGTTATCGTTATTCTTGATGACGGTGATGCTGCCGGCGGTGAGTTGGCGCTTGAGTACCTCGGAATACGGGGAATTGACGTCATTCACCAGATTGGACGTGTTCACGTGTTGGCGGCTGGTGAGCCCCATGGCGTACTTGTAGCGCAGTATTTTCTTGCAGCGCTCGTCGATGATGCTTTGGCTGATTTTGCCATTGGCGACGGCGGCCTTGATAGCAGCAATCTCGTCACCGACGTTCTCGGGCATGAGCAGCACGTCGTTGCCAGCCAGCAGGGCGTTGACACAGGGCGAGCCGTTCAGCATCTGGGTGGCGCCTTTCATGTTGAGGGCGTCGGTAAAAATGAGACCGTCAAAATTCATCTCGTCGCGCAGCAGGGTAGCCACACAACCGTGTGACAGGCTCGTAGGAGCCTTGCCGCCATCGATAGCGGGCACGAGCAGATGGGCGGTGAGGATACCGCTCAGTCCGGCATCGATGAACTTGCGGAAAGGAACCAGTTCGCACGTGTTGATTTCCTGCAATGACTTGTTGATGACAGGTAGGGTCTTGTGGGAATCCTCGCTTGATGAGCCGTGACCGGGGAAATGCTTGCCCACAGCCATCACGCCGCCATCCTCCAGACCGCGGCCAAAGGCGATGGCATGCCTTGCCACCAGCTCAGGGCTCTCGCCGAAGGAGCGGTCACCGATGACGGGATTTAACGGGTTATCGTTCACATCGAGAACAGGAGCGAAGTTCACCTGGATGCCCATGCGGCGGCACTGGCGTGCGACCTCACGTCCGTACTCATAGAGTAGCATGTCGTCGTCCACCGCGCCCAGGATGAGGTTGCGCTGGAAGTTGGGCACTTCCTTGAGTCTCATGCCCAGTCCCCACTCGCCGTCGATAGTGATCATCAACGGGACTGCAGCCAGCGATTGGGCCAGGTTGGTTACCTCGACCTGTTCGGCGATGGTGCTGTTCTCGTAGATGAGTCCGCCAATCAGATTTTGGGACACAAGACGGCGCACCAGTTCACGCGTGACGTCGTTGCTGCGGGGGGTAACTGCGGCGACAATGAGTTGGCCGATGCGTGCTTCGGGCGACATGGTGTTGTACACGCTGTCCACCCAGTGGCTCATCGCCACCTGGTCCACATCGTTAAACATGTTAGGCAGCTTGGCGTTGCCGCGCGCCCATGCGCCCATTGTGAGCGCTATTGCCGCGATTACAAGCAGAATACGATTGAATTTGGTCATTTTTCTTGATGTCCTCTTAAAAACCTATAGCTTATTTCTTGCTGATTCTCACCTCGTCCTTGGCATTGATCAATTTGCCTGCAGCTTCGAGTTTCTTCACATAATCGAGGATGTGGTTGCCATACTTCTGGGTATCGACAAACAGGCGATTGCACTTGGTCATGGGCGTCATGTAGTCACCACCGTTGGCCAGATAGTCGATAGTGGCGACGATATAAGTCTTCTTGGGGTCGATCTTTTTGCCCTTGATGGTGGCCTTGGTCATCTCGCCCTTGTCGTTATAGGTGGCGCGCAGTTCCTTGCTCACAGCATCACCGCCGCGGCCACACATGAGCTTAATGCTCTCGATGAGTTCATTGCCCGGCATTTCCAGTACCACAAAGCGGTTGTCAAATGGGAACATCGAGCCGATAACGCCTTCGGTCACGGTGCCCTTGGGCATATCGGTGCGGATGCCGCCCTTGTTCATGATGGCACAGTCGATGTTCTTGATGCCCGACAAATCCTTGAGGATTTCTAATGCGGCATCGCTCACCCAGTTCTGCATGGCGTCGCTTGAGTTCTTCATGAAGCGGGCACTGGTGGCGACGGGGTTGTTCATGATGCTGTCCACGCCATGGCGGTAGAGGTCGAGCCACTCGTTCATGGCGGTGTAGCGGCTGGCTGCCTCGTCCCAAGCTGCATCGACAGGAATCTGGTTATACACGATGTTGCCAGTCTCGAGGTCGAGGTCGTAGGTGGCGACCAGCTTGCCGCTCTTGCCGTTCTGGCCGATGGGTATCAGCTTGCCGTCGGCGTTGGCGATGCGGTCGGCACCGCTGCCGGGCTTGATGGTAGTGTGGGAGTGGGAGCTGATGACCATATCGATGTAATGGCTGTGGCCAATGATGAGCGTGTCGTTGGGTTCGGTAGGCTCATAGCTGCTGTAGCCGATGTGCGACACCATGATAGCATAGTCCACACCCTGTACCTCCTTGAGGTAACGGGCGGTAGCGTCGGCAACATCGGGAGCAGAGCGGTAACCCAGATTCTGGCAGTTCATGTCGGCAATCAGGCCCGTGGGGTTGACATTGATGCCGAAGAAAGCCACACGCTTGTCGCCCACAGCCTTGATCCAGTAGGGTTGGAACAGGCCATCGAGTGGAGTGGCACTAAAATCGTAGTTGGCACTCATCTTCACTGCATCGACGTTACGGTAATGAGCGGCAAGCTCTTCCATGCCGTTGTCAAACTCATGGTTGCCTAGGATGATCGCGTCATATCCCAGCGTGTCCATCAGCGCATATTCCACCTCGCCGCGGTAGAGCGAGAAAAACAGTGTGCCCTGCACGGCATCACCCGCATGGATGAGCACGGTGTTGGGGTTGGTGGCGCGCAGCTGGTCATAGATGGCCCTGCGTCGAGCCACGCCACCCTTGCCGTCACTGGCGGGGTCAATCTGGCTATGGGTGTCATTTACAGCGATAATCATCAGGTGCTCGGCACGCAGGGCGGGAACCACCATGAGCGCGCACATGCACACGAGCAGGAAGTTGCGAATCTTTGCCATAATCTTATCTCTTGTTTATTTTTCGTTTACTTTTAACCGACAAAATTAGTGAAAGTCGAGCGCAGAACAAAACAAAAAAATACTTTTTTTGTTTCGTATGGCTCGAGCACGACGACAGAGGATGAAACACGCCTTGGCTTATATCGTCCAAGCCAAGCGTTAGGCTTGCTTTTCCTGTTTTCCGCACTAGCATTTTGCTAAAATATATTTTGTCTGATATTCAGCGATTTAACGTCATGATTTTTGCAAAAAGGTGAGTCCCGTGTTCTTTTCATCAGGCAAAAAAGGTCGAAGACCTTGACAAGGCCAGCGGCCTTGAATTGAGGTAACCCCATGGCGTACAGGCCGATAGGTCTGTGCGGCATGGGGAAAGAGCGTCCAATGGGAAAGGGCCTCGAAGGGGGCCACACACTCCAGGATAAGGAAATGTCGCGGTTAGTGGCCCCTTTCAGGCCCATTATTATTGTCTTGACGGTCCCCAGGCTACACAGACCTCCGGCCTGTGCACCCTGGGGTTTGAGCAATTCAAGGCCGCTGGCCTTGTGCAGGCCTTCGACCTGCTTGGACACAACAATCGCCATTAATGCCTTCACAGCGTGACCCAATGCGGGAAAGGAGCGTAAGGTTCGCTTATTTCCGAGTCATCCCTGTCGTATAAAAACTGAGGGTGAACAAACTTGTATTTGCTCACCCTCATTATTTTAAGGATTATTTCTTGTCCGTAGCCTTCTTTGCTGGAGCCTTTTTAGCCGCTGGCTTCTTGGCTGGTGCCTTCTTGGCAGCAGGCTTTTTGGCCGGTGCTTTCTTGGGCTCGGGTTCGGGCTTCTTCTCCTCGGCGGGCTTGGGTTCCTCGTCGATGGGGAAGTCTCCGGTGGTGTCCTGGACGATGTTGTTGCGCATCATCTCAACCTCGCGGTGCAGTTTCTCAATCTCCTGCTCCTGGTTGCGGATGGTCAACAGCAGCGAGTTCAGCTCCTCGTTGTCGATGCTGGTAGGATACTGCTCCTCGACACGTGTCATGAAGTCGCTCAGCACGTTCATGTAGTTGGTGAACGCGGTGTAGGGCGAGTCATAGGGGCTGTAGTGGCTATGCACTGAACCGTCGTCGTTATGCTTGGTGGACATGTAGAAGAAGTGGTCACTGGCCTGCAGGTAGTTCCAGTCCTGCTTGATGCGGCGGTCGGTACACAGGCGCACGCGCTCACCGATGCTGTACAACTTCTTGACAGCTTCCTGCTGCAGGGTGTTACCCAGCCATGCACTGGTGTCGCGGGCTTCGTCGGTCCATGACATGGGATAGGGAACAGCCAGTTCGGCTACGGGTTTGAACTTGGAAACGACCTCGCTCGGGGTCCAGAACTGGATATCGTTTTCGGCTGCAAAACGGGGCAGGGCCTTGATGAAATCAAAGATGCCGCTCTCGCGGGGCTGCAGCTCGCCCAGTGCGTCATAGTTCATGAACAGGTTGACCAACTGTTCCTCTTGAGGCAACTCGTTGATCCAGTTGATGTACTTGTCGGCGGTGAGGGGATAGGATGCCCACTCGGGATTGCTGAAGCGGAACGAGATGTCATCGCTCAGTTTACCGTTCTTCAACAGCAGCTTGAGCTTGGGAGCAGAAGCCGAGCTGTAGAGGAAGTTGGGCGAACGCCAACCCAGGACGTGCTTGGCATCGGCAGTGATGGCGGCCTTGAAGCCCATGGCATAAACCATCGATGCGATGTCGTCGTCATAGATCAGCTCGGTGTTGCGGAACACCTTGGGCTTCTGGCCGAAGAGTTGGTAAATCTTCGCGTCGTGGGCCTTGACTTGGGCGACAAACTCATCGGGGTCATAGAGTGATGACAGGCTGTGGGCATAGGTCTCGCTCAGGAACTCGACACAACCCGTCTGGGCCAGTTCCTTCATCGAGTCGATGAACTCGGGCACATACTGTTCCAACTGCTCCAAGGCGGTGCCACTGATGGAGAAAGCCACCTTGAACTTCTTGCCGTTCTCCTTGATCATGTCGAGCAGCATCTGGTTGGCGGGCAGGTAGGACCGCTGGGCGATACGCGAGATGATGTCGTCATCGGCAAAGTCATCATAATAATAGTGGTCGTTACCGATGTCAAAGAAGCGGTAGTGCTTCAAACGGAACGGCTGATGAATCTGGAAATAAAAACAAATCGCTTTCATATCTATTGTCGTTTATTTGATTTCGTATAAAAAGTTGGTTTTTTCTCTTTAGCGGTTGATGAGGTCGCGATAGATCTTGATGACCTTGGCGCCCGCCTTGTCCCAGGTAATCTGGTTCACCTCGGCGAGGCCTTGTTCACGCAACTCGTTGTACATGGCCGGATACTTGATGATGCTGTAGATGGCATCGGCCATGGCATTGGTGTCCCAATAGTCAATCTTGATGACGTTGTCCAGAATCTCGGCACAACCGCTCTGCTTGCTGATGATTGACGGCACGCCCATCTGCATCGCCTCAAGGGGCGAGATGCCGAAAGGCTCGCTCACCGATGGCATGATGTACACGTCGCTGGCCGCCAGCATCTCATACACCTGCTTGCCCTTGAGGAAGCCGGTGAAGTGGAAGCGGTCGGCAATGTCGCGCTTGGCGGCGAGTCGTATCATCTTGTCCATCATGTCGCCGCTGCCAGCCATGACAAACTGCGCGTTGTTGACCTTGTGCAACACCTGTGCGGCGGCTTCGACAAAATATTCGGGTCCCTTCTGCATGGTGATGCGTCCCAGGAAGGTGATGACCTTGCTCGTCTTGCCCGGGGGCGCTTCAAGATTGAGCAGTTCCTCGCTCAACGGCTCCACAGCGTTGTGAACGGTGGTCACCTTGTCGGGGCTGATGCCGTATTTCTCAATGACCGTGCGCCGTGTCAGGTTGCTCACGGTGATGATGTGGTCGGCATTGTTCATGCCATCCTTCTCGATGCTGAACACGGTGGGGTTGACGTTACCGCGCGAGCGGTCAAAGTCGGTTGCGTGCACGTGGATGACAAGAGGCTTGCCTGTCACCTGCTTGGCATGAATGCCGGCAGGGTAGGTGAGCCAGTCGTGGCTATGGATGACGTCACAGTCAATCGTGCGGGCGATGACTCCTGCCACAATACTATAATTGTTGATTTCCTCGAGCAGGTTCTCGGGATAGCGGCCCGAGAACTCGATGCATCCCAGGTCGTTGGTACTCATGTAATTGAAGTCACCGTAGATGTGGTCTCGCAGGTTGAAGTACAGCTGCGGATCCATCACGCTGCCGATGCGGCTCTGCACGTAGTCCCAGTTCACGTCGCGCCATGCCACCGGCGTGCTGTTGGCGCCGATGATGTTGGCAAACTCCTTGGGTTCATCGCCCCAGGGCTTGGGGATGACAAAGGTGATGTCCATGTCACCGTTTTGCCACATGCCCTTGGTCAAGCCGTAACTTGCTGTTCCCAGTCCTCCCAGGATGTGAGGCGGAAATTCCCAGCCAAACATTAATGCTTTCATATCTCTTTTTCCTCCTCTTTTAGGTTATTCGTCAATGATGTGAAGGTTCTTGAACGTGCGGAGCACGCGCAGGATGCCGCCCACGTTGGGGGCGAAGCTTACAGCGCCGCGGCCGATAAAGGGCGGGTTGCCGTCATACAACTCGCTCAGCGAGCCGATGCAGCCCTCCTTCATCTCATCCTCAAAGCCGATCATCATCCTCTCGATAAACGAGATGCTGTTCAAGCCGAACACGCGGATGTAGGCCTTGCTGTAGAAGTCCATCAGCCAGGGACGGGCACTGCCGGCATAGTAAGCCGTCTGGCGCTCCTCGGGGGTGCCCAGGTACCAGGGTATGTAACCGTAGCTGTTGGGACTCAGGGTGCGCAGGCCCTTAGGCGTCAGCAGCTCGCGGGTGGTAATGTCGAGCACACGTTTGCGCTGGCGGCGGTCCAGGGGGCTGTAATCGGTAGCGGCGGCAATGATCATGTTGGGTCGCACGCTCAGGTCGGTGTAACTGCCGTTCACGTAGTCATACAGGTAACCGTAGTCGGTCATGAAGGTCTCGATAAAGGCAGGCTTGCACTTGGCGGCTATTTTGTTGCAGCGTTCCACAAAGTCCTTCTCTTCCTCGATTTCACCGAACAGTTCCTCAACAGCAAACCTCAGTGCATTGTACCACAGTGCATTGAATTCCACCAGATATCCCGTCCTGGGGATGAGCGGAGTGCCGTCGGCATGGGTGCTGTTCATCCATGAGACAGGACGCTTGGTACCGTCGGTGGTGACCAGGCCGTTGGTGTCCAACTTGAGGTTAGGATGGCGTCCATCGGCGATAAAATTGATGAGGTCCTTGACCAGTTTGCCGTAGCGTTCGCGTGCAGCCTCGGCATTCAGGTCGTGGGCATAACGCTGCACGGCCCAGATGGCCCACAGGGGGATATCGGGCAATTCAAGTCCGTCCAGGTGCTTGTCGAGTGTGCCATCGCGCATCCAGTCATAGAGGGCGCGCTGGGCGGTATCCATGATGAGTTCGAAGTCCTGGCGGTGGTGTACCGACAGCGTGCATCCCGGCAGAGCGATGAACTCGTCGCGGGCACGAATTTTGAACCAGGGATAGCCGGCAAGCAGGTAATGGCCCTCCTTGTTGGTGATATAGAACTGCTTGGCGCTGTTCTTCATGCAGTTGTAGAAACTCGTGCGGGGGGTGCGGGGCTTGATTTCATCCTCATACATCTTGGTCAGGGTTCTGGTGTTCACTTCCTCGACACCGGCCGAGAAGATGAGAGGTTCGCCCTTCTTGATTTCAACCTCGAAGTAGCCGGGCACATACAGGTCCTCGCTATAGGGGATGCCGCGCTCCTGGTCCTTGATATACTCTATGTTCTTGTACCAGTGTGGGTCAAACACGAAGCGGGGCTTGTGGTTCAACTGCATGTACAGTGAGGGATAACCGTTGTACATGCACGTGGCAATACCGTTGGAAACTTCCTGATAATCACGGCTGGCTACAGCATTCTCGACACACAGGTCGTTGGCGTTGCGGAAAGCCAGGAATGGCCTGAACTGCAGGGTTGTTGCCGAGTGGGCGTCCACCAGCGTGTAGCGGATGAGGATGCGGTTCTCGTGGGTGATGAAGATTTTCTCCTTCTTGAGAATCACGCCTCCCACACGATAGGTCGTGGTGGGCACACGCTCACAGTCATACTCACGGATGTACTTGTGACCGTTGGGGCTGAAGGTGTCACCCTTGTAGCGGTGCAGGCCCAAGTTGAATGGCGCGCCGTGCTGGATAACGGTCTCGTCGAGCGAAGACAACAGCACGTGGTTATTGTCGTCGAGCTCGGGGACGGGAATCACGAGCAGGCCATGCTGCTTGCGCGTGTTGCAGCCAACAATGGTGGTGCAGTGATAGGCCCCCGACTGGTTGGTGCGCAACATCTCCTTGGGCAAGGATTGCTCAAGGTTGATCATCAGGTTTTTATCAAATTTTAGATAACTCATTGTTACACTGTTTCTTTATATTTTGGTTAATGATTTATTTAATTGTTCTAAAGTTCGGTTAGAGAAATGGTTGATTGTTTAAGGTCTCACACATCATCAGGCAGCGAGCGTGGCACCAGGATGCGAATGCCCTTGCTCACGTTCTCGATGACCACCCGGGCTGGCATCATCATCGGGTCACCGTCCACGTGGATGATTTCGTCATGGTCACGGTTGATAATCACATGCTTGCCACGGTAGATGCTCACGTGGTGGTCGTGACCTAATTGTCGCAAGAACAATCGGGCTCCGATCAGTGGACTCTCGGCGATATGGAACGGGTGCATCACGGTCACGTCAATCAGGCCGTCCTGCATGGTGGCGCGGGGGGCTATATAGGCATTGTTGCCATACTGCGCCGCGTTGCAACATGCGATGACAAAGGCATGCTCCTCCATCTGCTGGCCGTCGATGTCGATCTTGTAATGCTGTGGCTTGTACTTGATGTACTCGGCCAGTGCGGTCTTGATGTAGGTGATGAAGCCGCGGGTGCCCTCGTTGGAAAACTTATAGCTCACTGTGGCGTCAAAGCCCATGCCGCAGGTGCAGAAGAAAGGCTTGTCATTTACCCTGCAGTAGTCAAACTGGCCTATCACGCCTTCGTTGAGCAACTGCAGAGCACGACTCGCATTCATCGATATCCTCAAGTGACGGGCAAGCCCGTTTCCTGAGCCGCTGGGCACGATGGCAAGCGCTGTGGAGGTGCCCACCAGGGCACTGCCCACCTCGTTGACGGTGCCGTCGCCGCCGATGGCCACCACGATGTCAAAGCCGTCGGTAACGGCTTGAGCCGCCAGTTCGCGGGCATGGCCAGGATATTCGGTCATGATAGTGCTCACGTCGTAGCGGTCGTGGTCCACGACGGTATCGATGAGGCGCGGTATCTTCTCCTTGCTGCCGATGCCCGACACAGGATTGATGATAGCCATGATATGCTTTCGCCTGTCTTCCATTCACTGCAAAGATAATACATTTTTGTGTGATTTTTTTTGATAATAGGTGATTTTGGAATATTTTTGTGGAAAATTTATTAACAATCTTCAATTTATTTATATAAATCAATGAAAAAGGTTAGTGTGAACCTACTGACTAATGTGATTTTACTGCTTGCCGGCATCATCCTGATACTCTTTCATGGTGTTCCTGATATTTTGATTTGGGGCGCACGGGTATTAGGCGCGATGTTCCTGCTGCCTTCACTTGCTTACCTGATTACGGTGGCCGTCCGTCATGCTGATGCCCGCACCAGTGCCGACTACCTGGGAGTGCTTCCAGCTGTGGGTGGGCTGTGCTTCGGATTGGTAATGATCATCAAGGCGCATCTGTTTGACGGCATTTTGCAACTGCTCCTCGGGATGCTGTTGCTCGTGTTGGGACTTTTCCATGTCATCTACCTGTTGCTGTCGCGCAAGAGTCTGAAAATCAAGGGATGGTATCACTTGTGCCCCCTGCTGGTTATCCTGTGCGGCATTTTGTCGCTTGTATTACCTGCGCTGCGTGCCAGTGTCGCAACCGTTGTGCTGCTCACGGGCATCTGCTTGTTGCTGTTTAACTTCACCAGCCTGCAGGAATACCTTGCCGAGCGCCATGCCCGCCGAAATGTTACTTTGCCTGCAGATGTTCAGCCTCAACAAGTTGATGACGATGTGATTGATGCTCCCCAATGAGTTGGTTGCCGCGTTGTCAATGGCAACAGGTTAAGTTTGCTATCGAATGGGGGAGAAAGGAGACATTGCTGGTCTCATCGGTTCCTATATGAAAATGATCAATTTAAAACAAGCGGCGCGCCTTCGATGTTGAAGGCGCGTCGCTGTGTCTTGTAGTAACTGCCGCGAGCGCTCACGGCGGTCATGCCATGTTGTCGTTGTCTTATTTCTTCTTGCGGTTGCCGTAGCGCTGCATGAACTTGTCCACGCGACCTGCGGTGTCGACGAGCTTCTGCTTACCGGTGAAGAAGGGGTGAGAAGTGTTGGTGATCTCGAGCTTTACCAGAGGATAGGTCTTACCGTCGATGTCGATGGTCTCCTTGGTGTTAACAGTGCTACGAGTGATGAAAACCTCCTCATTAGACATGTCCTTGAAAGCAACCTCGCGATAGTTGCTGGGATGGATATCTTTCTTCATTTTTTTAGATATATCTTTAAAACGTTAAACTTACAATGTTGTGGCGGTGGTAAAACGCCTCAATTTTTGTAATGGCGTGCAAAGGTACAACGATTTTTTGGAACGAGAAAAATTTTTCTGCTCTTTTTTTGATTATCAGTGGTTTTTCCAAAACGAGGGGGTGAAAATGACCAGTACCGTGAAGATTTCCAGACGCCCCATGAGCATCAGTGCCGACAGAATCCACTTGACCCCAGCGGGCAGAATGCTCCATGACATCGTCGGCCCGATTTCAAGGCCCAGCGTGGGACCCACATTGCTACCGCAACTCAGGGCGATAGTGATGGAATTGGTGCTATCCACGCCAGCGAGAATCATGATGAAGTAGGCCGTGAAGCAAAGCGTGATGTAAGCGATAAAGAATGCCATGAGCGTGATCTGCCCTGAACTGTGCACGGTGGAATCATTGACCTTGACGGGCAGTAATGCCTTGGGGTGCAGCATGTGCCGGATCTCGTTGCGCAGAATCTTCAGTGCGATGACCCCACGGGCGCACTTGAAACCTCCTGCTGTACTGCCTGAACATCCGCCAAAGAACATGCACAGGCTCAGAATCACCCATGTGATGTGGTGCCACTGGGCGGCATCCTCGTTAAACATGCCTGTCGTGGTGATGAATGACACCACTTGGAACAGGGCATAACGGATGGCGTCGCTCACGGTGTAGTGGTTGTACCGTAGGAGAAAATAGACGATGAACACCGTCGCCGAAACCGTCAATGCGGCATAGAAGCGGAATTCGGCATTCTTGAACAGCCGCTTGACCTTGCCCTTGAACATTGCCGTATACAGCAGGGCAAAGCTCACACCCGACAGGAACATGAACACAATCGCGGTGTAGTCGATGGCAGGGTTGTTGAAGTATCCCGTGCTGGCGTCATGGGTGGCAAAGCCTCCCGTGGCAGTGATGGTCATCGCATAGTTGACGGCATCAAATGGCCCCATGCCGAATAAGAAGAAGCAGATGGCGCATCCTGTCGTCAGGAGCAGATAGACACCCAGCAGGGCTTTGGCGCTTGTGCTGAGCCGGGGATGAAGTTTGCTCTTGACGGGCCCGGTGGCCTCGGCTGAAAAAATGTTGATTGAACCGCCCACAAACGATGGAATGATCGCTATCGTAAAGAATACAATTCCCAATCCGCCTATCCATTGGGTTAACGACCGCCAGAAGAGCAGGCCATGTGGCAAGCCCTCAACCTTGTCGAGGATGGTGGCGCCAGTGGTCGTCAGGCCCGACATCGTCTCAAAGAAAGCGTCGGTCACGCTGTGGATATAGCCCCCGATGAGAAAAGGCAACATGCCGAATGACGTGAAAGCTATCCACACGATAGTGACCAGCAGATAGGCGTCGCGACGGCTTAATGTGCTTGTCGCGCTGCGTCCTATCAGCTTCAGGGCAGTACCCGCCATAAATGTGATACCTATAGTGAGGGCAAACGCTATGATGTCGCTCTCCTGGTGGCACAAGGCCAGGATGAGTCCTAATGCCATGAATGAGGACTCCACCCATAACAGGGTACCTAATATCTTGAATATCAGTCGCCAGTTGAACATCTCTTCTCAAATGAAGTATTTCTCGATTCTCCTGATGTCGGTACCGTGGCAGAACACTACCACGATGTCGCCCGATTGGATAAGGGTGTTGCCGTTGACAAGCATGCCAATGCCGTCTCTCACCAATCCGCCCAACTCGGCCTCCCGTGGAAAGTCCAGGTCTCGCACTTTCTTGCGGGTGATGCGGGAGCCGGGGCGTGCTGTGAACTCGGCCACATCGGCATTGACGGTCATCAGGTTGCGTATATTGCGCACGTCGCCATGGAGCAGCAACTGGTAGATGTGGCTGGCTGTCAACGCCTGCTTGTTGATGATGGTGCCGATATCCACGTTGCCGGCAATGCCCACATAGTCCATGTTCTCGATCATGGCAATGGTCTTGCGCACTCCCAATTCCTTAGCTGTTAGGCAGGCCAGGATATTGGCCTCGGCATTTCCGGTTAATGCGACAAACGCTTGCGCCCCCTTGATGTTCTCCTCAAGCAGGTTGGCCACCGAGCGCCCATCGGCATTGATGACCATTACCCGGCTGGTGTCCACCAGGTCGATGAGCTCTTCGCAGCGGTGGGCATCGCTTTCAAATATCTTGGCATTCATTCCGTCGGGCAGCATGTTGGCCACCCTGACAGCTGTCCTGCCACCTCCCACGATAATGACATTTTTCACGTCAGGATAATGGCTTTTGCCCATGATCTGCTTCATGCTGGGAACAAACTTCCTTGTGGTCATGAAATACACATAGTCACCGTCGATGAGCATGTCGTCGCCCGAGGGGATAATGGTCGTGGTGCCGCGCTTGATGGCGACAACGTGATAGGGGGAGTCGGGTTTGAATATGTCTTTGAAGGGCTGATTGAGAATCTCGCACCCCTGTCTCACCTTGATGCCCAGCAACGTCAGTGCCCCGTTGTGCACCTCCCATTGCTGGCGTGCCCAGGTCAACTGCAGGCCATGAATGATGTCGGTCGCCGCAAGGTTGTCGGGATAAATGATGGACGAGATACCGGCTGCCTTGAATGACTCGACAATCAACGGGTCGGTGAACTCGACGTTCTCGACCTTGGCTACCGTTTGCCTGGCGCCCATCGACTTGGCGAGCACACACAGGCTCAGGTTCAGGTTCTCGTCGCGGGTTACGGCGATAAACAGGTCGGCATGCTTGACGCCGGCATCCTTGAGCGACTTGATGGGGGTATTGGATGAAGAGTGGATGGTCATGAGGTCGCAGACGGCCTGGATCCGTTCCAGTTTTGTCTCATCGTCATCAATGATGACGATGTCCTGCTTGATCTTGGAGAACAGGTCTGCAAGGTGAGCGCCAATGGCTCCTGCGCCTACTATAATGACTTTCATAGCTTCAATTTTGGTTAGGGTCATTCATATTGCACGAGGGTTGTTTGACACACCCTCGCGGCAAAGGTATAGATATTTTTCTACTCACAAATAGTCCAGATAATTTTTTTTCCCTGTGATTATGTATTATTAACTAGCTATTAAACTGGTTTTTGTAGGGTGAATGTCACAGAACGCTGAATTGTTAATAACTAAAATAGGGTTGGAGTATTGTGTTACAAAAAAAAATGGTATATTTGCAGGTCGTTTCAATTAATGAATTGTAAGAGCACTTAAGTATATGTTTGGTAAACTCTTCAAGAGAAAAAAAGAGCAGGTAAAGCTCTTCTATAATACTGATGTTCACTGCCATATCCTGCCAGGAGTGGATCATGGGTCACAGTCTATCGAGCAGTCTCTCGAGATGCTGCAGGCCGAGTTGCAGATGGGCATTCAACATGTCATCCTTACATCCCATGTGACAGCTGTGACATTTGAGAACACCCGCGAGAGCCTGATGGACGCTTTCCTCAAGCTCAAGGACGCTGTGACCGATGCCGGCCTTGACATCGACTTGCACTTGAGCGCCGAGTACCGCATGGATGAATACTTTGACAAGGAATATGCCGCCGATCATCTGATTCCCATGCCGGGCAACCACATCCTGCTCGAGAACTCCTTTCAGCAAGAACTGATGAACCTGGATGAGCTGCTGTTTGACATGCAGGTCAAGGGCTACAGGACCATCCTGGCCCATCCCGAGCGTTACACCTACTATTCCCGCCGCCGCAAGCGTTATGAGCAGTTGCACAATGCCGGTGCCCGCTTCCAGGTGAACATCTTGTCGTTTACGGGATACTTTGGCGAGGAAGCGCGTGACAGTGCCCTCTGGTTTGCCAAGAATGGCATGATCGACTATCTGGGCAGTGACATGCACAACGCCAAGCACGCCCACATCATCATGGATTACATTAATTCCAAGGAGTGGAAACGGCTCAGTCAGGAACTTGAGCCCACGGTCAAAAATGACTTTATGATATAGTGGCACCCTGACGCGGGTTTTCCTGAAAACTACAAATTACGCGAATTAAGCTGATTAGTAATCAATAGCTTAATTCGCGTAATTCGTTTATTGGGATGCGGTTAGTCGCGTTGATCGGCAGGGAGGTCCTGCTGGATGATGGTGCGGCACTGGTGGCTCACCTGGACGATGTCGTTGCCGCCTGCGTGCTGGATGGGTTCGTGGAAAGTCAGGGTGATGGTGCCGGGAGTGACGTTAAAGGTGCTACGCGGCATCACTTTATAGCTGCCGTCGATGGTGATGGGCACCACGGGCAGGCCGAACTCAAGCGCAAGCTTGAAGGCGCCGTTCTTGAAGGGACCCATCTTGCCGGTGTCGGTGCGGCGACCCTCTGGGAACACGACAATCGACATACCGCCGTGCAATTTCCTCATGGCCGCTGCCATCGTGTCACGCAGGCCCTTGGCCGAGTGGGTATCGACCATGATGTGGCCAGCCATGCGGCATGCAGTGCCGATGATGGGGATATTGGTCAGGCCCTTGCGCATCATCCACTTGAAATTGTGTCCCAGGAAACCGTAGATCGAGAAAATGTCGTATGCCCCCTGGTGGTTGGCGACAAACACATAGCTCGTATTGTGGTCGATGAGTTCACGCCCGACCACGCGCACTCTCACCAGATGCAGCCAGCACCACATTCGGGCCCACCACTTGGCGGGGAAATAGCCCCAGTAATCCTGGTTGAATAGGCAACCGATAATGGTGATGATAGCGGTCAGAATGCTCGCAATCAACATGATAGGTGACACGATGCACCATTGATAGATGCGGTATAGGTAAATCATTTACAATCAATCACAGTTTTTATTGGATTCGCAAAGTTACTCACGAATCGATAATGTTGCAAGTGATGGGCCAGATGAGGCCTAAAATTTACGCATATTTAACGTGCGGCTGGAGAGAACAACCGACCTCGTCAAGCCGTTGATGAGGGCTTGGCGAGGTCGTGATAGGATAGGAGTTGTCCTGATTGAGGAGATTACTTGGCCTCGGTCTCGGGAGCGATGAGCTTGTAACCCTTGCCGTGGATGTTGATGATCTCGATGCTGGGATCCTCCTTGAGTTTCTTGCGCAGCTTGGTGATGTAAACGTCCATCGAGCGTGCGTTGAAGTAGTTGTCGTCAATCCAGATGGTCTTGAGGGCGTAGTTGCGCTCGAGAATCTCGTTCATGTGGGCGCACAACAGGCTCAACAGTTCGCTCTCCTTGGTGGTCAGGTTGTCGCTGCGCTCGTCATTGAACAGAACTTGACGCTGAGTGTCGAAGGTGAACTTACCGATCTTGTAAACGGTCACTTCCTTGCCCTTCTTACCCTTAACGCGGCGCAGGATAGCCTCGATGCGCAGCACGAGCTCCTCCATCGAGAAGGGCTTGGTGATGTAATCGTCAGCACCGATTTTGAAGCCTTCGAGAATGTCCTCCTTCAAGGCCTTGGCAGTCAGGAAAATGATGGGCACGTCGCTGTTGACGGCGCGGATCTCCTGTGCGAGCTGATAACCGTCCTTCTTGGGCATCATCACGTCAAGCAGGCAGATGTCGTATTTGCCCTTGAGGAATGCCTTGTAACCGGCTTCTCCATCGGCAAACAGTTCGGCCTTATAGCCTTTGTCCTCCAGGTACTCGCGGGTGAGGGTACCCAGGTTCTCGTCATCTTCGCATAACAGAATTCTCAGTTTGTCTTCCATAATTGTTCTTATTTATATAGTGGTAATGTGATAATAAATATCGATCCTTTGTTGAATTCACTCTCGGCGGTGATCGATCCGCCAAAGAGGTCTATCATCTTGTGGACATATGCAAGTCCCAGGCCAAAGCCTTTCACATCATGCCTGTTGCCTGTGGACACACGGTAGAATTTCTCAAAGATTTTCTTCAGGTCCTCACGCTTCATGCCGATGCCGTTGTCCTGCACGGTGATCTGGATGTGTTCCTCGTCGGGGTTGACGGTGGTCACCACAAGTTCGGGAGCCACATCCTCGCGGCGATACTTCACGGCGTTGTCGAGCAGGTTGAAGATGACGTTGGTGAAGTGCATCTTGTCCACCTTTATGATAGGATCCTCGGCATCCAGGTTGGCTGTGATGTGGCCACCGTATTTCTCGACTTTGAGTTTGAAGGTGTTGATGACGCTGTAGATGTTGGCGTTGGCATCCTCCTCCTCGAGGCGCATGGTGGCGTTCTTGCGGTCGAACAGCGACAGCTGCAGCACTTTCTCGACCTGGAAGCGCAGGCGCTTGGTCTCATCGTTGATGACGCCCGACACGTGCTTGAGCATTTCGGGACTCTTGCGCACACTGTCGTCGTTGAGCATCTGGGCCGCAATCGAGATGGACGAAATAGGCGTCTTGAACTCGTGCGTCATGTTGTTGATGAAGTCATTCTTGATCTCGCTCAGTTTCTTCTGCTTGAAGGCGACCGAGATCGTGTACAGGAACACGCCCAGCAGCAGGAAAGTGAATGCCAGCGAGGGAACGAGGAACTTCACCGACGAGAATATGTAGTCACTCTTGTTGGGGAAGGTGACGTTGAGCGTGTTCTGTTTGCTCTTCGGGTCATTAGGGAAGAGCATGAGGCTGTAAACGTCCTCTTGGCTCATGGGCGAGTAGCCGCTGGTCTTATAAACCACGCCGCTCGTCTTGTTGATGATGGCAAATTCAAAGGGCAAGGTCAGGCCGTTGAATTCCAATTCCGAGCGCAGGTAGCTGGACACTGTGGCGCTGTCGGCACGTTCCTGGATTGGCCTGTCGCTCGAGTGGTTCAAGATGGTGAGGATGACCTCATAGAGCAGACTCTTCTGGTACAGGAATTGCCCCCTGAGGATTTCCTGCTTGCGCTGGTAGCTGTCGTTCAGGTCCTTCAACGTGCTGCGGTTGGCAGGACGCAGGTTGGCGGGATCCTCGGTATTCAAGGTCGTGTCGATTGTGGCCTCATGCCTGTCACTGAATCCGAAACTGTTCTGGCTGATGCCCGAGTACATCTGCTCGGCCTCGGCCAGGTCCTGATCAAGGAAGTATTTGGTCTCGTTCTGCTCCAGCATCGTGGACACGCTATAGAGGCTGCGCTTCACAGTCTCGTTGAACTGGCTGTTGCGCATGTCCACCATCTTTTCCATATAGACAATCTGCATGGCGAGTAGTCCCAGCAGGGCTATCGCCATTACAACCGTCAATATCCATATCGTTGATCTCTTCATGAGAGTTCCTCCGTCTAATTCTAAATGTCGATTTTAACAATCAACGGCAAAATTAACACTTTATTGTGAAAAACCAAAATTTTCTTTCACTTTTTGCTGAAAAAATTAACTCAAAATGTTAAAACCTCCACTTTTGAGTCACTATACAACAAAACGATGGGCATCCCGGCGGGACGCCCATCATTATATATAATGTGGAGTACAGGTGGGGATTAATCCTCGTCCTGCTTGCTCTCCTCGTACTCTTTGAGCAGCTGAGCCTGCACGTCGGCGGGTACGAGCTCATAGCTCGAGAACTTCATGTTGAAGGAAGCGCGGCCACCCGAGATAGAGCTCAGGGCGGTGCTGTAGCTCGACATCTCCTTCAGGGGGATGCGTGCCTTAACGCGCTCCATGCCATTGGCGCTCGACATATCCATCATGATGCCGCGGCGGCCCTGCAGGTCGCTCTGTACACCACCCATGCAATCAGCGGGCAACAGAATCTCAACGTCATAGACGGGCTCCAGAACCTTGGGATTAGCATCGCGGAATGCGGTCGAGAAGGCGTTACGTGCAGCCAGACGGAACGAGATTTCGTTACTGTCTACCGGGTGCATCTTACCATCGTAGATGCAGACGCGGACGTCGCGGGCGTAGCTACCGGTCAAGGGACCCTGCTCCATGCGGTCCATGATACCCTTAACGATAGCGGGGATGAAGCGTGCATCGATGGCACCACCAACGATACAGTTGTAGATTACCAGCATACCGCCCCATTCCATGGGAATCTCCTGCTTGTCCTTGATGTTCATCTTGTACTCCTGGTTGCCGAACTTGTAGGTGTCGGGTTCGGGCATACCCTCGCGGTAAGGCTCGACGATGAGGTGTACCTCACCAAACTGACCTGAACCACCAGACTGCTTCTTGTGACGATAGTCGGCACGAGCGGCCTTGGTAATGGTCTCGCGGTAGGGGATGCGGGGCTCCTGGTACTCGATCTGGATCTTATCGTTGTTCTCGATATTCCACTTGAGGGTGCGCAGGTGGAACTCACCCTGACCTGAAACGATGGTCTGGCGCAACTCCTTGCTCTGCTCGATAAGCAGCGTGGGATCCTCCTCGTGCATGCGGTTGAGGACGGCACCCAGCTTCTCGGTCTCGCTCTCGTTAACGGCCTTGATGGCGCGCTGATACTTGGGAGCGGGATACTCGATGAAGTCAAAGATGTACTCGCAGCCCTTCTCGTTGAGGGTGTTGCCGCAGCGAACGTCCTTAAGCTTCACGGCTGCACCGATGTCACCAGCGTGGATCTCATCGATAGCGGTCTTGTTCTGACCACAAACGACGTTGATCTGAGCCAGACGCTCCTTGCTGCCGCGGTTCATGTTGGTAAGGTCGGCACCAGCCTTGAGGATACCGCTCATTACCTTGAAGTAGGAAACCTCACCGATGTGGCTCTCTACAGAGGTCTTGAAGAAGTAGATGCTCACGGGGCCATTCTCGTCGGCAGGAACCTCATCACCGTTGGTGTTCTTGGGAGCAGGCATCTCGGTCACGTCAGGAACGATGGTGCTCATGACCTCAAGCATGCGGTCGGTACCGATGTTCTTCTCAGCGCTCACGAGGACCACGGGGAAGATGCTACGGTCAACCATACCCAGGCGGATACCCTTGATGGTCTCCTCGTCGGTCAGCGTCATCTCGTCAAGGAACTTCATCATGAGCTCCTCGTCGTTCTCGGCTGCCATCTCGAGCAGTGCCATGCGGTACTCCTCGGCCTTGTCGGCGTGTGCGCCGTCAATGTCGCCGGCGGTAGCCTTGCCACCGTCCTTGGGCCAGGTGTACTGCTTCATGGACAGAACGTCAACCACGCTGTTGAAACCGGGGCCGGCGTTAACGGGGAACTGCAGAGCTACGACCTTGTTGCCGTAGGTCTCACGCAGCTGGTTATATACGTTGTCAAAGTCGCACTTCTCGTCCTCAAGACGGTTGATGACGAACATCAGGGGCTTGCCAATGCGCTCAACGGTACGGAAGTTGTTTTGGGTACCTACGTCAACGCCATTACGGCCGTCAACGACCAGAGCTGCAGTGTCGGTCACGCTCAGTGCGGTGACTGCGTTGCCCACAAAGTCATCACTACCCGGGCAGTCAAAGAAGTTGAGCTTCTTGCCGTTCTTCTCAGCGTAGAAAACGGTAGAAGATACAGAGTAACCGTACTCCTTCTCAACGGGGGTGTTGTCGCTCACGGTGTTGCCGCCATCGACGGTACCCCTGCGGCTGATGGTGCCGCCCTCAAGGAGAATAGACTCGGTGAGAGTGGTCTTACCAGCGCCCTTGCCACCGACGAGAGAGATGTTCTTGATCTCGTTTGTTTTGTAAACCTTCATTAGTGATTTGTTGTTAAATGGTTGTTATATAGTAAATTGATGTTTTGATTCGCTAAACAGCCTGCAAAATTACTAATTTTTGGTGTTAATGACAACATTATTAAAAAGAAATTTATCAACAGGACCAAAAAAATCATTCTGACGACAGGTTTATTCACTTGTAGATGCCGCTTTGGTGCTAAAAATGAGTTATCTTTGCATTGTTTTTCACTTGTTAACCATGGCTGGCATCTATATTCACATACCATTCTGCGCAAGCCGTTGCAGTTACTGCGATTTTTTCTCGACCTTGCGGTTGGCCGAGTGGGGCGCCCGTTATGTCGAGGCTGTAATTGCCGAGGCGCGGTTGCGATGCCATGAATTGCGCGACGAGGCGGTCACAACACTCTATCTGGGTGGCGGCACGCCGTCACAACTGCCCCTGTCATTGCTGGCAAGGCTGGTCAACGGTTTGAACGAAGTGATCGATTTGGGCCACGTAGGGGAATTTACCGTCGAGGCCAACCCCGACGATGTGACCCCCGAGTGGTGCGCGACGGTCAAGGCCCTGGGCGTGAACCGTGTGAGTATGGGCGTTCAGTCATTCGAGGATCACATCCTCGAGCTGATAGGCCGTCGTCACAATGCGGCCCAGGTCACTGCCGCTATCAACAGTTTAAGGGAGAATGGCATAAACAACATCAGCATAGACCTCATCTATGGGCTGCCTGGGCAGACGGTGGACTCGTGGACCCGGTCGGTAGAACAGGCTGTCGCATTGAAGCCCCAGCACATTTCGGCCTATGGGCTGACCTATGAGGAAGGGACTAAGCTGTGGCATCAACGTGAACGCGGTGAGGTTATCGAGGTTCCCGAGGAGCAATGCCTCATGATGTATCGTATCCTTGTTGACCACTTACGGCAGGCGGGATTTGACCATTACGAGATTTCTAATTTTGCCCTGCCGGGGTATTATTCCCGTCACAATTCGTCCTATTGGAACGACACCCCTTATCTGGGCCTTGGTGCCGCTGCCCATAGCTATGACGGCAGGGTGCGCCGCAGCAATCCGTGTGACCTGCGCGGCTATGTGGACAAGGTGATGTCGGGCGAGGCGGCTTGTGAGGTCGAGGAGTTGACCACAGGTGAACGGTATGATGAGCGCGTGATGTTGGGATTGAGGACGTCGAGTGGCGTTGACGCGGCCCGTCTGCGTGAGGATTTCGGGGATGAGGCATTGCGCCATTTCATGCGCGAGGCGCAGCCTCACATCGATGCCGGCCACCTGCGTAGGGCAGGGGACCGGTATGTCTTGACGGGTGATGGCATTATGCTCAGCGATAGTGTGATGCGCGATCTCTTGTGGGATGAATGAATGCCGTTAGCCCCGTCCATTGGATGATAAAAAAGCGGCCATGCCTTGGCTGCAAGGAATATTTGTACTATTTTTGCGCATCGGGTCATTTCCTGTGTCTTGCAATCAATTATCGCATCAATGAAAACGACATCACTCGAGAATAAGTTCATCGACTTTATTGACAGGCACCGCAACGTGCTGTTGTTGGCCTTTGTGGGGCTGATCGGCTTGGCCATCAGGTGGGCTGGACGTTATTACGCTTCCGAGGACATGACCGTCTGCCTGATACCCTGGTTTGAGAAGATCAGGGCGGCTGGAGGTCTGCCTGCCCTATCGGCCCAGGTGGGCGATTATGGACTGCTCTATCAGACGCTCATCTCGTTGATGACCTATCTGCCGATGCAGGCAATAGTGCAGTACAAGCTGCTCTCGATGGTGTTTGATGTGGCTCTTGCGGTGTTCGCTGGGCTGATTTATCGGGATGTTTGCATGGACCGCTTGGCTGGTGCCACCGCGGGCGACCGCGAGCAGCAGGCCTCACAGGTGCGTTTCCGCTCTTGCCTGGTCGCTGCAGCGGTATGGCTCCTGCCCACAGTGATTCTCAATTCCTCTTATTGGGGACAGTGTGACGCGATGTATGCCAGTTGCTGCCTGGGGACGCTTTATCTGTTGCGCCGGGGCTCCTTCGCGTGGGCGTTCGTGCTGCTGGGTTTGGCGTTCGGCTGCAAGCTGCAGGCGGTGTTCATTCTGCCTATCGTCGGGGTGTATTACATGTTGAGCCGCCGGTTCAGCCTGTTGTGGGTGTTGTTGTCGGTCGCAGTGATGTGGCTGTCGGGAATTGTCGCGTTTGCTTTTGGCCGCGATCTGCTGGCACCGATTATGATTTACACGGGCCAGGTGGGACACTACCAGGAGATGTACATGAGTTTCCCCAGCGTGTGGATGCTTGTGGGCAATCATTACTGGGGATTGAGGTGGTTTGCCATCCTGTTCACGATTGCCATGATGGCAGTGGGCCTGTGGTATTGCTTGGGCCACAAGCGGTATGTCATGTCCCGTGAGGGCTATTTTGCCGCGGCTGCGTGGTTCATGTGGTCGATGCTGCTGTTCCTTCCCAGCATGCACGACAGATATGCCTATCTGTTGGACATCCTGCTCCTGCTGGTCGGCTGTATGGACCGTCGCTTCATCAAGTATGCTGTGGTCACGACCTTGATCAGCCTCTATTACTATGGAATCTACTTGTTTGGCGACAGGGGCGAGGGCCATATCCTGCTGGCTCTGGTCTATCTGTTGGCCTACATGCATTACACCTGGACTCTTGTCACGAGTTTCCAGCATGAGGAGCGCTAAGTTCCGTCACTTGTAATTATTCTTCTTTCAACGATTCCAGCACATCGTCGAGCAGTCTGCTCAGGGGCGATTGGGCACAAGCGGCATCAGCCTCGACGGTGGAGATTATCGCGGGTGTGGGTTGCAGCTTGCCCATGACGAGCAAACCCTGCATCAGGCGGTAGCCGGTGTATTTGGCCATGGGCTCCGTCTGGGCGATGAGCTGATTCATGATTTCACTGCTTCCTGGAATGTGTCGCAATAACTTGTGGCACAGGTTGTCGGCAACCTCGATTGTCTCGATGCTCTGGCACCAGTTCAGAGCGAGTCCCTGAGACATCAGTTCGGGAGGAAAAAGCAGTGGGGCGGCCAGGCGACATTCACGGGAATTGGTGTCTTTCCACAACTCCTGGGCAATAGCTGCCAGCTTGTTGTCGTCGCCGATGGCCTCTCGGGCACGGCTGGTGATGGCGACGATGTCGGCAAGCAGGCATCCCATAATCATGGCATGGGGATCGCCGGCGGCTCTCAGCTTGTCTGCTATGATGCCGTTGCGGAAGGCGAAAAACTCCTTGCGCAGGTTGCGGATCGGATCGTTGGTGGCGTTTTGAGATGTATCCATCATTTTAATCTTGCGGTTGTTATGTCGGGTTTAGGTTTTCAACTTCTCGGCAAGGAAGCGTCCGGTGTGGCTTTCCTTGCACTGGGCCACTTCTTCGGGCGTGCCCGTAACGACGATGTTGCCGCCGTGCTCGCCGCCCTCGGGTCCCAAATCGATGATGTGGTCGGCACACTTGATCACATCGAGGTTATGCTCGATGATGACCACCGTGTGGCCGTTGCCGATGAGCTGGTCAAATGATTTCATCAGCGTGTTGATGTCATGGAAGTGAAGGCCCGTGGTCGGCTCGTCAAAGATGAACAGGGTATTCCCCTGGCGCTCGCCGCTCAGATAATAGGCCAGTTTCACACGCTGGTTCTCACCGCCCGATAGGGTGGAAGATGACTGGCCTAACTTGATGTATCCCAGTCCCACGTCCTGCAACGGCTTGAGGCGCCGCACGATCTTGTGCTCATTGAAGGTATTGCTCTCGTTGAAGAACTCGATGGCCTGATTCACCGTCATGTCAAGAATGTCGCTGATGGTGCGGTCGCGGTAGGTCACGTCGAGCGCATTGCGTCCGAAGCGCTTGCCGTGACAGGCTTCACATGTCAGGGTGATGTCGGCCATGAACTGCATCTCGATGGTGATGGTACCCTCGCCCTTGCACTCCTCGCAACGGCCACCCGGCGAGTTGAACGAGAAGAAGCTGGCGTTATAGCCCATCTGCTTGGACAGCTGTTGCTGGGCAAACAGTTGGCGTATCTCGTCAAAGGCTTTCAGATAGGTGGCGGGGTTGCTGCGCGTGCTCTTGCCGATAGGTCCCTGATCGATGAATTCCACAGCCTGCAGGCGGCTCAGGTCGCCGCCGATGCCGTTGTGGCTGCCTGGAGCGTCGGCTGTCTGGTCATACTGGCGGGCCAGGGCAGGGTAGAGGATCTTGCCCACAAGGGTTGATTTTCCTGAACCGCTCACGCCCGTCACAACGGTCATCACGCCCAATGGGAACTTGACGTTGATGTTCTTCAGGTTGTTTTGGGTTGCTCCCTTTACCTCAATATACTGGTTCCACTTGCGGCGCTGCTTGGGAACGGGTATGGTAAGTGCTCCAGTAAGGTACTTGGCCGTATAGCTCTCGGTGGCGCTACTGAGTTGGTCCACAGGTCCTTGATAGGTGATTCGCCCGCCGTTGCGTCCCGCCTCGGGGCCCACGTCGATGAGGTAGTCGGCAGTGCGGATGATGTCCTCGTCATGCTCGACAACAACGACGGTGTTACCCAGTTGTTGCAGCATTTTCAGGACGTGTATGAGACGGTGGGTGTCGCGAGGGTGCAGACCGATGGAGGGCTCGTCAAGGATATAGACCGAGCCGACAAGTGAACTGCCTAACGCGGTCGCCAAGTTGATGCGCTGGCTCTCGCCGCCCGACAGGGTAGCCGACAGGCGGTCGAGCGTCAGGTAACCCACGCCCACGTCACACAGGTAATCAAGACGCGTGTTGATTTCGGTCAGCAGGCGCTTGGCAATCTGGGCTTCGGTCTCGTCGAGCTGAAGTTGGGCAAACCACTGTGCCAGGTCCTTGACGGGCATGCGCACCATGTCGCTGATGGCCAAACCGCCCACCTTGACATATCCTGCCTGGGGCTTGAGGCGGGTACCGTGGCACGTGGGGCATACGGTCTTGCCGCGGTAGCGTGCCTGCAAGACACGGAACTGTATCGCGTAGGACTTGCTCTTTACCCACTCAAAGAAGCCGTCGATGCCGCTCCACTTGCCGTCTTCGGTGCCGTGCCACAGCAGGTCGAGTTCTTGCTGGCTGAGCTCGTGATAGGGTTTGTGGATGGGGAAATCGTGTTGTGCCGCCACGTGGATAAACTCACGTTTCCATTCGCTCATCACTTGGCCGCGCCAACACATCACCGCATCGTCATAGACCGAGCGGCTCCTGTCGGGAATCACCAGGTTCTCATCGACACCAATCACGCTGCCAAAACCTTCACACGTGGGGCAGGCTCCCAGCGGGTTGTTGAAGTTGAACATCAGGTCGCTGGGCTCATCAAAGGTCATCCCGTCCAGTTCAAACCGTTTGGAGAAGCGGTGCTCAACCATCGTTCCGTCTTGTTGCCACACCACGACGATACACTCGTCCTGACCCTCGTAGAAAGCCGTCTGCAGTGAGTCCAGCAGGCGCATCTCGTCATCATGGTTGTGGGTCACGGCCATGCGGTCGATGAGCAGCCGGTAGTCGGCGGGATTGAGGTCGCCATCGCTCTCAATCACCTGGGAGATATCGACAAACTTGCCGTCCCTGGTCATGAGCCTGGAGTAGCCGCCCTTGATGAGGATGTCGAGCTGGGTGCGAGGGTCGCGGCCCTCGGGGACAATAAGTTCGGTGAGGAGTGCCAGGCGAGTGCCGTCAGGATAGCAGTTGATGGCATCGATGACGTCGTTGGCCGTATGCTTCTTGACGATCTCTCCCGAGATGGGCGAGTAGGTCTTGCCCACACGGGCAAACAGCAGGCGCAGGTAGTCATAGATCTCGGTGCTCGTGCCCACCGTGCTGCGCGAGTTGCGCGTCACAGTGCGCTGTTCCACCGCAATGGCGGGTGGCAGGCCGCGGATGAAGTCGCAGTCGGGTTTGGTCATGCGGCCCATGAACTGGCGCGCATAGGATGACAGGCTCTCGACATAGCGGCGCTGCCCCTCGGCATACAGGGTGTCAAACGCCAGCGACGACTTGCCTGAACCTGACAAACCGGTCACCACGACAAACTTGCCGCGTGGAATCGCCACGTCAACATCCTTGAGGTTGTTGACGCGGGCACCCTTGATGATAATGTCGCCTCGAGAAGCCATGTCGATATATTTGGGGCGCAAAATTACTAAATTATTCACTAAAAAACACTATTTTGTTTGTCCAAATCAAAAAGATTGAGTAATTTTGGGGGATTGCAAATGCCTGCCTGAAGGGATGTGGCACGGTAATTGCAAGTGTTAGCATTACTAAGACATTATTAATTATTTAATTAGCTATTAGAAGATATGAAACCGATTAACATTGTTATGGCAGTCGTGGGCGGCGCAATCGCCGGCGCGGCAGTGGGTTTGCTTTTTGCCCCCGAGAAAGGTGATGATACCCGTAAGCGCATCGCCGATGCCCTGCGTGAACAAGGCGTGAAGCTCAAAGGCTCCAAGCTGGACAACCTCGTGGATGACATCGCCGAGGAGATTAAGGATAAATTAGATTAATAACCACATTAAAAACTGAATCGCAAGATGAAAGGATTAAGCTTATTATACGCATTTCTGGGTGGCGCACTGGTAGGTGCTTCGGCTGCCATCCTGTTTGCCCCCGAGAAGGGCTCGGACCTGCGTAGCCGCATCAAGGAGATGCTCAAGAAGAACGGCATCGACTTCAGCGACGACGAGGTGGAGCAGCTGGTGAAGCAGATCAGCGCCCAGATCGAGGACTGACAAAATAACACGCATTCATGGCAGGCAGTGTGACACAAGACTGACACACTGCCTGACATGACCATGTTTTGTGATGGCATGAATGAGATAGATTATAAGAAATTATTTAACGAGGCGCGCAAGTACTTCTCACTGGAGTGGGACTATACCAAGCTCACTGCGGTCGAGAAGATGGCTGTGCTGCTCTCGTCTATAGCCTTTTTGGCCGTGGTGATCATTTTAGGCACATTCGCGTTGGCCTATGTCTTCTCGGCTCTTATCGACGTGCTGGCGGTGGCTCTGGGATGCACCTGGGGAGCGCAGCTCATCGCGGCTGCCATCCTGTTGGTGCTGCTGCTCGTGGTGTTCGCCTTCAAGAAGCAGCTCATTGTGGATCCCGTGGCGCGGTTTGTCAGCAAGTTGTTCCTAAAACCCGATGACAATGAGTAACGAGACCTTAAACACGACGCCTGGCAACGACCAGCAGCAACTGCCCGTTGTGACAAACGACGCTCCCGACAACTGGCGCGGCATGACGCTCGACGAGCTGAGGCGCGCTCGGGGCAAGGCCCTCGTGCGCCGCGAGGTGGGACGTGCGACAATGCAGTACAATATCGAGGGACTCAAGTCCAATGTCGCCAGCAATGGCGTGCGTGCCCTCATGTTCAGCCCCGGCACCGTCTCCCACCTGAAGACGGCCGATTATGTGCTGTTGGGCTTCAAACTCACCCGCTGGCTGATGAACCTGCGCGGCAACCGTCGCCGCCGTTGACCCGGTTGCTATTAGTCGGAAATCATCAAAAAACAACCCCAAAAAACACTTTTTTATTAAAAACTGTTGTTGTTTTTTTATTTTTGCCTATATTTGCAGCTCGAAATCTTCGGATTTCATGTGTGAGAAAGTATATTATTAATGACATTAAATAACTAAAATAGACTGCCTATCGACAAACATTACTCATTATTGACCAAAAATAAATAGTAATGAAAATCTACAAGGACAAGAGCGATGAGCAACTCATTTCGCTGTATGTCGATGGCAACAACGAGGCCTTTGATTCGCTGCTGGAGCGACACAAAGACCGTGTTTTCACATATATATATCATGCGGTGAAAAACGAGGAACTTGCCGACGATATCTTCCAGGACACTTTTGTCAAGGCTATCATGACTATCAAGCAGGGACGTTATGTCGAGAACGGCCATTTTCCAGCATGGATCACACGCATCGCACACAACCTGATTATCGACTACTTCCGCCAGACCAAGGCCGAGAACCTGCAATCCACCGACGACGAGGACGCCAACATCCTGAACCGTAAGGAACTGTCGGACTGCACAATCGAGGACAGCATCATCACTACCCAGATTCATGACGACGTGCGCCGCCTGGTTAAGGCTCTGCCCGAGAGTCAGCGTGAGGTGCTTGTTATGCGTTATTACAAGAACATGAGCTTCAAGGAGATCGCCGACACGACCGGCGTGAGCATCAATACCGCTTTGGGCCGCATGCGCTACGCCATCTTGAACATGCGCCGCCTTGCCGAGGAGCACAACATTGTTCTCACCCTGTAACCGGTTCCCCTGCGGGAATAATAAAGAAACCATACAATAGATACAGAAAAACCGCAATGGTCTGGTGACCAGATCATCGTTGTGTTTTATTGTGTTTATACCCGTCCATATTAACCTTATATTAAAAAAGTGGCGGCTAAATTTTGCTTATCGGGTGAAATGTAGTACCTTTGCACCCGCTTTTTGAGAAATAAATCATTTAACATACAATACAAACCAAGTAATGAACGTAAGTTTTGAACAAATTGATGCGGTGAACGGAATGATCACCGTTGAGCTCAAGAGAGAAGATTTTGCAAGCGACGTGAATAAGGAAGTCGCTGCTATGGGCGTGCGTCACCCGCTGAAGGGCTTCCGCCCCGGTAAGGCCCCTAAGAACCTGTTGATGAAGTTCTTCGGCCCCAGTGTAACCGCCGACGTGATCGACCGCAAGGTGGGTCGTGCCGTCTATGACTACATCCGCGAGAACAAGCTCCAGGTGCTTGCTGAGCCCCTGCCCAACGAGGACACCAAGGTGGACATCATGAAGGACGAGGAGATGGCCTTCAAGTATGACGTGGGTCTGGCTCCCGCCATCGAGCTCAAGCTCAACAAGCGCATCAATGTGCCCTATTATAATATCGAGGTGACCGACCAGATGGTCGATGACGCCATTGCCCACGACCGCAAGCGCCTGGGCACCCTCGTTGACGGCGAGGTGAGCGACAAGGAGTCGATGCTGCGCGGCTCGATGATCGAGCTCGACGAGCAGGGCAACGACAAGCAGGACGGCATCAAGGTGGAGCGCACCCTGATTTCGCCCCGTTACATGACCGATGACGACGAGGCTGCCAAGTTTGTCGGCGTCAAGGTGGGTGACACCTTCGTGTTCAACCCCCACAAGGCCAATGGCGGCAACATTGCCGAGCTGGCATCGATGCTCAATCTGGACCGCAGCGAGGCCGACGTGAAGAGCGACTTCCGCATCACCATCGAGGAGATCAAGGTCAACAAGGATGCCGAGATGAACGAGGAGTTCTTCAAGGGCGTTCTGGGTACCGAGACCGAGGTGAAGGACGAGGCTGCCTTCCGCGAGGCCATGCGTGAGATGATCAAGCAAGCCAACGTTCCCGAGAGCAACTACCGCTTCACTGTTGACGCACAGCGCATCCTCACCGAGAAGGCTGGCGACCTGCAGTTGCCCGAGGAGTTCCTGAAGCGCTTCCTCAAGCTGCGCCGCGAGCAGGACGAGAAGAACAATAACGAGGTGACCGACGAAGAGGCTCAGAATATGTTCAAGCAGCTGCGCTGGCAACTCGTTAAGGACCACCTGGCACAGGAGCTGGGCATCAAGGTCGAGAAAGAGGACATTGACAATGCAGCCTTTGTGTTCGCACAGCAGCAGTTGTCACAGTACGGCATCTACAATGCTCCCGATGACCTCATCCGCCAGCAGGCCGAGCGCTTCATGCAGGATGACCGCGCCCGCGACGCCATCCAGGAGCACGCTATCGACAACAAGTTCTATGCCGCTGTCAAGGAGGCCGTCAAGGTCAACGAGAAGAGCATCAGCGTTGAGGACTTCCGCAAGCTTTACGAGGACGAGGATAAGTAATCAGATGTTCTCATAGCTTGAATTTATAACCTTTTATATAAAGGGGCAGGGTCGAGACTCTGCCCCTTTGTTATGTGTCAGCCAAGCCCCAATGTGTCATGTCCATGTCAGTTGGCGCAGTTTTTGTGTCAATGGCGGTAGGAAATATTCTCATGTCAATAAAAAAGTTGCTCATCCGTGCACAAGATTGAGAAAAAAATATTATATTTGTACAAAAATTAATTTTAACGTAAAGACTCTTTTGAATATGGAAAACGATTTCAGAAAATTTGCAGTGCATCATCTGGGCATGAACGGTCTGGCACTTGACCAGTTCGCTGCCAGTGTATCCAACAACTATATCAACCCCACCATCATGGAGGAGAGACAGCTCAATGTCACCCAGCTCGACGTGTTCTCCCGTCTGATGATGGACCGCATCATCTTCCTGGGCACCCAGGTCGAGGATTATACCGCCAATGTCATCCAGGCCCAGCTGCTCTATCTGGACAGCGCAGACCCCGGTAAGGATATTTCCCTGTACATCAATTCGCCTGGTGGCTCGGTATATGCCGGTCTGGGCATCTACGACACGATGCAGTATATCCAGAGCGACGTTTCCACCATCTGTACCGGTATGGCCGCATCGATGGCTGCCGTGCTGCTTGTGGCAGGACAGAAGGATAAGCGCTTTGCCTTGAAGCACAGCCGCGTGATGATTCACCAGCCCATGGGCGGCATCAGCGGTCAGGCCTCCGATATCGAAATCACCTCGCGCGAGATTCTCAAGCTCAAGCAGGAGCTCTATACCATCATCAGCGACCACTCGGGCCAGCCCTACGACAAGGTCTATGCCGACAGTGACCGCGACTACTGGATGACCGCTGCCGAGGCCAAGGAGTATGGCATGATAGACAAGGTCCTGGTGCGCGAGAATGCCGACAACTCTAAATAAATCCGAGTAATTCCCTGAAATGGCAAAAAAGAAAGAAACCAACACACTATATTGCAGTTTCTGTGGCCGCAGTGACCGAGAGGTCGAACTGATGTTGCCCGGCATGAACGGCTGCATCTGCAACGATTGCGCCGAACGTGCCGTTGAGCTCTCACGTGAGTACCTCAACAAGATGGCGTCATCGGCACTGACCGACTTGAGTATGGACTCACTGCCCAAGCCCGATGAGATCAAGGCCTATCTTGACCAGTTCGTTATCGGGCAGGATACGGCCAAGCGCTACCTCTCGGTTGCCGTCTATAACCACTATAAACGCTTGAACCAGAAGCGCGACGATGACATCGAGATTGAGAAGAGCAACATCATCATCGTGGGACCCACGGGCACGGGCAAGACCCTGCTGGCCAAAACCATCGCCCGCATGTTGAAGGTCCCCTTTGCCATCGTGGACGCAACTGTGCTCACCGAGGCCGGTTACGTCGGCGAGGACATCGAGAGCCTGTTGACCAGGCTGCTTGCTGCCTGTGATTATAATGTGGCCGAGGCCGAGCGTGGCATCGTCTTCATCGACGAGATTGACAAGATCGCGCGCAAGGGGGACAACCCCTCTATCACGCGAGACGTCAGCGGCGAGGGCGTGCAACAAGGCCTGCTCAAGCTGCTCGAGGGCTCGGTGGTCAATGTGCCGCCCCAGGGTGGCCGCAAGCATCCCGAGCAGAAGATGATTGCCGTCGATACCAAGAATATCCTGTTCATCTGCGGCGGCGCCTTTGAGGGCATCGAGCGCAAGATTGCCCAGCGTCTCAATACCCACGTCGTGGGTTATGGCGGTGGCAACCACATCAGCAAGACCGAGAGGGACAAACTGTTGCACTACGTAGCTCCTCAAGACCTGCGCAGCTATGGTCTCATTCCCGAGATCATCGGCCGACTGCCCATCCTCACCAATCTGGAACCCCTGGACCGCGACGCGCTGCTGCGCATCCTCACCGAACCCAAGAATGCCATCGTTCGCCAGTACCGAAAACTGCTCGAGATGGATGGCGTGGAGCTTGTCATCGAGGACGACGTGCTGGGATTTGTTGTGGACAAGGCCATCGAGTATAAATTGGGAGCACGAGGACTGCGCAGCCTGTTCGAGACCATCATGATTGATGTCATGTATCAGGCTCCATCGATGGGGAAAAAGCGCTATGTGCTCACCCGCGAATTTGCTCAACAACAGCTTGCCAAGTCCAATTTTGAGCTCTTGAGCGAAATGTCGTCTTGACACTGGAGTGGCGTCTGCCACTTTGTCATGCTGTTGCTTTTCAAAAATATTTTTACGAAATAATTGTGCAGTTCACAAATTAGTTCTATATTTGTGAAATCATTGAACCCTAAACCTAACAATTATGGCGAAAAACCAAAAGTTGATTTCGGCACTTAAAGAATACTTCGGCTTTGAAACCTTCAAGGGCAACCAGGAAGCTATTATCGAGAATCTGCTTGCTGAGAATGACACATTTGTGCTCATGCCCACTGGAGGAGGCAAGTCGTTGTGTTACCAGCTGCCGGCACGGCTCATGGAGGGCACAGCTATTGTCATTTCACCTCTAATTGCTCTGATGAAAAACCAGGTCGATGCCATGCGCAGCTATAGCGAGGAAGATGGTATCGCCCACTTTATCAACTCCTCGTTGACCAAGCAGGCCATCGAAATCGTGAAGGATGACGTGCGCAGCGGACGCACCAAGCTGCTCTATGTCGCGCCCGAGTCCCTCACCAAGGACGAGAATGTCGCCTTCCTGCAGGATGTGCCCATCTCGTTCTATGCCGTCGATGAGGCCCATTGTATCTCAGAGTGGGGACATGATTTCCGACCCGAGTACCGCAATATCCGTCCCATCATCAACCGCATCGGCGAGAGGCCCATCATCGCCTTGACCGCTACTGCCACACCCAAGGTGCAGCATGATATTCAGAAGAACCTGGGTATGACCGAAGCGGCCGTCTTCAAGTCCTCGTTCAACCGTCCGAACCTGTATTATGAGGTGCGGCCCAAGACCAAGGACGTGGACCGCGAGATTATCAAGTTCATCAAGGCCAACGAGGGCAAGTCGGGCATCATCTATTGCCTGAGCCGCAAGAAGGTGGAGGAGCTGGCCGAGGTATTGCGCCTCAACGATATCAAGGCGTTGCCCTACCATGCTGGTATGGAGAGCGCCGTGCGCAGCGCCAACCAGGACGCCTTCTTGAGCGAGGATGTTGACGTCATTGTAGCGACAATCGCATTCGGTATGGGCATCGACAAGCCCGATGTGAGGTTTGTTATCCACTACGACATCCCCAAGAGCCTTGAGGGCTATTATCAGGAGACGGGGCGTGCTGGCCGTGACGGCGGCGAGGGTAAGTGTATCACATTCTATTCCCGCAAGGACCTCGACAAACTCGAGAAATTCATGCAGGGCAAACCCATCGCCGAGCAGGAAATCGGCAAGCAGCTCCTGCTCGAGACGCGCGACTATGCCGAGTCGTCGGTGTGCCGTCGCCGCTCGTTGCTGCACTACTTCGGTGAGAGTTACGAGCAGGACAACTGTGGCAACTGCGACAACTGCATCAAGCCCAAGAAGAGGGTAGAGGCCAGCGAGGAACTCAGGGCCGCTATCGAGACCATTATCACCCTGCGTGAGCGCTTCAAGCCCGAGTACATTGCCCACGTGATGATGGGTGACGCCACCAACGAGATCAAGGGTTACAAGCACAACGAGCTTGAGGTGTTCGGTTGTACCGACGACCGTGACGAGAAATTCCTGCTTGCCGTTATCCGTCAAGGCGTGTTTGCCGACTATCTGGCTAAGGATATCGAGAATTATGGTGTCATCAAGGTGACCGACGAGGGCCGCAAGTTCCTCAAGAGCCGCCAGAAATTCTGGATTGTCGAGGATAACGAGTACACCGAGATGGTCGATGAGGAGATGCGCGGTGGCGGCAGCGGTGCCGTGGATGCCGAGCTGTTCAGCATCCTCAAGGACCTGCGCCGCAAGATTGCCAAGCAGCACGGCCTGCCCACCTATGTCATCTTCCAGGAACCCTCGCTCGATGCGATGGCGACGACCTATCCCATCACCATCGACGAGTTGCAGAACATTCCCGGTGTCGGCCCCGGCAAGGCTAAGCGCTACGGCAAGGAGTTTGTCGAACTCATCAAGAAGTATGTTGATGAGAACGAGATTGAGCGCCCCGAGGACATGCGTGTGCGCACCGTGGCCAACAAGAGCAAGCTCAAAGTCGAGATCATCACCGCCATCGACCGCAAGGTGCCTCTTGACGCACTTGCCGAGAGCAAGGACCTCGAGTTTGATGAATTGCTCGACGAGCTCGAAGCCATCGTCTATAGCGGTACCAAGATCAACGTCTCCTATTATATCGACGAGGCTATCGACATGGATATCGAGGAGGATATCTTCGACTATTTCAAGGAGAGTGATACCGACGACATCGAGACCGCCATGCAGGAACTGGGCGACGATTACACCGAGGAGGAAATCCGCCTCGTGCGCATCAAGTTCCTGAGCGAGATGGGAAATTAGGCTTTAGGTCTTTAATGAGTAAAACTTCCGCCAAGTGGGCCCGAAAAGGCTACCATTTGGCGGATTGTTAATAAAAAAATGGTTTGAGATATAATTTTTCACGTGGGTGTGCGTTATACATTAGTAAATAAGAATGAAAAAACGTAAAATATAGATTCAAACCAACCTAAGAAGATGAAAGCTAAACTTTTGATTTCTTCATTGCTGTTGGGAACTGCGATCCTCGCTATTGCTAAGGGGGATCCTGTCCTCATGACTATTAACGGCAAAGACATCAAACTCTCGGAGTTTGAGTACCTTTATCACAAGAACAATCAGCAACAAATTGAGAAGGAAACTCTTGATCAGTACCTTGACCGCTTTGTACTCTATAAGCAGAAGGTCGCTGATGCCGAGGCTGCCGGTATTGATACCACCAGCCTGTTTATCAAGGAGTTTGAGGGCTACCAGAAAGACCTTGCCGAGCCCTTCATGACCGAGGACACCACCTATCACTGGCAATTTGTCAACGAGGCTTACGAGCGCTCAAAGCAGGAAGTCAAAATAGACCACTTCATGCTGCCTTTAGGCACCAATCCCATTGAAACCGCCAACAATATGGCTCGCATGGACAGCATCCGCAACTGCATCCTGGCTGGCGAGGATTGGGGGGCAATGGTCGATAAACTCTCGAGTGACCCCTCAAAGGTTCGTAACCACGGCCATTATGGCTTTGTTACAGCCAATATGTTCCCCTATGAATTCGAGAACGCTGTATATACCACCCCAGTAGGTGAGATTTCCAAGCCTATCCGCACCAACTATGGCGTCCACATGATTCGTGTCATCGAGACCCGCATGCGCAACGATGTTCACGCCAAGCACATCCTCAAGCTGTTCCCCAAGGATGCCACCGAAGAGCAAAAGGCCGTCTGCAAGGCTCAGATCGACTCGATCTACAACCTGCTCAAGGCCGGTGCCAACTTCGAGGAGCTGGCCAAGAAGGAGTCGCAGGACGGTACCGCCCGCAATGGCGGTGACCTGGGTTGGTTCGGTCGCGGACGCATGGTTCAGCCCTTCGAGGACATCGCCTTTGACCTCGCCGACGGTGCCATCAGTGAGCCGTTTGCCACCCGCTTCGGTTACCACATCATCAAGAAGGTGGGTCATGGTATTCCCTCATTGTCCGAGGTGCGTAACACCATCGAGACCGCTATCAGCCGCGATTCCCGCGCTCAGCTCATCACTCAGCGCCGCCTCGATGACATGAAGGCCAAGTACAACTTCCGTATCAATCCTGAGTTTGAATCATTCTTGACCCAAACTCTTGAAGCCAACGGCAAGTATGACTCGACCTTTGTCGCCCAGAACATCAAGGGTAACAAGATGCCGATGTTCTTCTATGGAGAAAAGGAGTCTGTTCCTGTTATGAGGCTTCTGTCTCAAATCAACTCCAAGGCTGTCATTCCTCTCCCCTCGGCTGCTAAGGATTATATCCTCAACAGGATTGATGCTGTTGCCGATGCCGCCCTTATGGACTATCATGCCAGGGAGCTGGTGAAGAACAATCCCGACTACCGCAATCTGCTCAACGAGTACCGTGACGGCATGTTGCTGTTCGAGATCAGCAACCGTCGCGTCTGGAAGGCTGCCGGTAAGGATTCCGTGGCTCTGGAGCAGTATTTCGAGCAGAACCGTAGCAGGTATAACTGGAGCGAGCCCCACTTCAAGGGTATCATCCTCAGCGCTAAGAACGATACCGTCCTTAACCTCATCAAGGCCGACCTTGCCACGATGGGTGCCGACACCCTCACCGATGCTCTGCACAACAAGTATGGCAACGACATCCGTATGGAGCGCATGGTGGTTAAGAAGGGCGAAAACCCCTATGCCGACTACCTCGCATTCCACGTGGGTGACAAGCCTGAGCGTAAAGGCTTTACCGAGTTCATGATTCTTGAGGGCGGTGTTATTAACCAGCCCGAGGAGATGGCCGACGTGCGTGGTGCTGTCACCAGCGACTATCAGGACGTGCTCGAACAGCAATGGAAAGATGAACTTGCGCGCAAATATCCCGCCAAGATCAACAAGAAAGTACTCAAGCAAGTGAAATAATCTCACTTGTCCGCCTTATAAGAAAATCCCGACTGTTCGCAGCCGGGATTTTTCTATACCCTCCCTTTCAGCTAATCCTAAAGCCTTCCCCACCGCATCAAAGCACATTTGCCAAATCTTCGCAAAATCCGCGTAATCCGTAGTTTTAAAAACGGTATTGGATGCCCAAATAAAGAACTTAGCGGCTTGGCGTCTTAGCGTGAGGTCCCCATCGAGTGATGATGCCCGATTGTCGATGGGTTTTAACAAACATTTTGGTAATTCTCTTTGTTCTGCGGCCGACTTTCAGTAATTTTGCAGTTTGAAAACAATTAAAACGACTATACAAGTGAAACTGAGATTCTTTTCCGTACTGGCAATAGCCTTGATCGCATTAGCAGCGATAGCTCAAAATAATGTAGCAGAGGAAGTTGCATGGGTCGTTGGTGACGAGCCCATCTTCAAGAGCGACATCGAGGAGCAGTACCAGCAGGCGCTCTATGAGCGTGTATCCATCAGTGGCAATCCCTATTGTATCATTCCCGAGCAGATGGCCGTGGATAAATTGTTCCTGGACCAGGCACGCATCGACACCGTCGAGGTGCAGTCATCAACTATCAGTGCCGAGGTCGAGAGCCGCATCAACTTCTTCATCGCCAACCTGGGTTCCAAGGAGAAGGTGGAAGAGTACTTCCGCATGCCCTTGCCCCGATTGCGCGAGAAACTCAACGAGGTTTATGCCGACCAGTACAGCATCCAGCAGGTGCAGAACGAGTTGACCAAGAACGTCAAGGCCACTCCCGCCGATGTGCGCAAGTTCTACAACAGCATGTCCAAGGACTCGTTGCCCTATATCCCCCTGCAGGTCGAAGCACAGATCATCACCATCAATCCTGTCATTCCTCAGCAGGAGATTGACGAGGTGAAAGCCCGTCTGCGCGACTATGCCAACCAGGTGAACAGTGGTGAGCGCGAGTTCTCGACCCTTGCCATCCTCTACAGCCAGGATCAGGCAACAGCCGTCTATGGCGGTGAGACGGGTTTCCAGAGCCGCTCGGTGCTGCTGCCCGAGTATGCCAACGCGGCATTTAACCTGAACGACAGCAAGCGCGTGTCCAATATCGTGGAAACCGATGATGGTTTCCACATCATCCAGCTCATTGAGAAACGTGGCGACCGCGTCAATACGCGCCACATTCTGCTTCGCCCCAAGGTGAGCGACAAGGACTTGACCGACGCCATCTCACGCCTTGACTCGGTAAAAGCCGATATCGCAGGTGGCAAGCACACCTTCGAGGAAATGGCGCTGCTCATCTCCCAGGACAAGGATTCCCGTAACAACAACGGTAACATGCTCAACGAGAAGAACCACAGCAGCCGCTTTGAGATGGCCGACCTTCCCACCGAGGTGGGTAAGAAGATCAGTTCCATGCAGCCCGGTGACGTGAGCGAGCCTTTTGTCATGGTCAATCCCAAGACACGCCGTGAGCAGGTGGCCATTGTCAAACTCGTTAAGCGCATCGACGGCCACAAGGCCGACCTGGGCGAGGACTACATGATCATCAAGGACATGTGCGAGGCCAATACCAAGGAGCAAATCCTGCGCGACTGGGTCATCAAGAAACAGAAGAGCGTTTACGTTTATATCGAGGAAGGCTGGCGCAACTGTGACTTCAAGTACGACTGGCTCAAGAACGGGAAGTAAATTTCAGGTATTAGGCTCAGGCTTAAGTTTTTTTTCAATATTTAAGAGAGAGTGGATCGCCCTATGCTTGACTCACGCGATAAGCGGCACTCAGCAGCCACCGGCCGCTGGTGGCATGCCCTGGTGGCATGCCTGGCGATGGCGTTGTTGATGTCGCCCATGATGTGGGCCCAGCGGTCTTCACGTCCTGTCAAGTTCAATAAGACATCGACGGTGGGAAAGATGAAACGCCCCACCAATCCTCAACCTGCCCAGGCGGCACGCAAGGGCTCCAAGGGGCCTAAGGTGAGCCGCATCACTCCCCAGATTCCCAAGGCCAACCGCAACCAGACGAACAAGGTGTTCCTCGAGAATGCCGACATCCTGAAGGCCAATGAGGCCATCAGCACCGATTACCAGGTCTTGAAGGGCAATGTGCGGTTTCGCCGCGGCGATATGTACATGTTCTGTGACAGCGCCTATTTCTATGCCGAGACAAGTTCGCTGGACGCATTTGGCAACGTGCGCATGACCCAGGGCGACACCCTGTGGGTCTATAGTGACGTGTTGCACTACTACGGTGACCAGGGTGTGGCCGAGCTGCGCAGCAACGTGCGTCTCGAGAACCGCAGCACCACGCTGCTGACCGACGCGCTCGATTACGAAATCAATTCCAATGTGGGCTATTACTTCGATGGGGGCACCATCGTTGATAACCGCAACAACACCGAGCTGAGTTCCCAGTTCGGACGCTATGAGCTGGATACCAAGCAGGCTGAGTTCTCTCGTGATGTGCACCTGATTAATGACCGTTACGAGATGTTCACCGACCTGCTCGACTACAACACCCAGTCCCACATTGCCCGCATCACGAGCGAAACTCTCATCGTGAGCGACAGCAACACCATCAACACGACCAACGGCTGGTACAACACCAGTGCCGACGATGCCACACTCTATGAGCGCGCGCTGATTACCGCTAAGGATGGCAAGACACTGCTGGGCGACACGGTCTATTACAACCGCAAGCGCAACTATGGCGAGGCTCGTGGCAACGTGGTCATCACCGACCCGGGCAACAAGGTCATCTTGGATGGCGATTATGGTTACCATGACGATAATTCCCACTACAGCTACGTGACCGGTAGGGCCAGGGCCCGCGAGTTCTCGCAGAAGGACACCATCTACTTGCACGCCGACACCCTGTGCACGCTCATCAATCATGTTATCATCGATTCGGTCGGTGATGACTCGGTGCGTGTGTTACGGGCATTCAATCAGGTGAGGTTTTACCGTAGCGACGTGCAGGGCATCTGTGACTCCCTGCAGTTGAGCGAGGCCGACACTATCATCAACATGTACCGCCATGCCGTGGTGTGGAACCTCGAGAGGCAGATTTTTGGCGACGAGATTAATGTCCACCTCAACGATAGTGCTGCCGACTGGGCCACGTTGCCCACAGGAGGTTTCATGGCCGAGCATTTGGGCGAAATCTATTACGACCAGCTGAGTGGCAAGAAGATGAAGGCGTGGTTTGAGAACAAGGAGCTGCGCCAGCTCGACGTGGACGGCAATGTGCAGGTCATCATGTTCCCCGAGGAAGATGATTCCACCTATAATAAGATGGTCAATGCCGAGTCCAGTTACCTGAGGCTGAATCTCAAGGCCAAACAGGAGGTGGACCGCATTGTCATGTGGCCCGAGGTGTCGGGCAAGGTCACACCCTTGTTCCTGGCCAAGAAGGTCGACATGTATCTGCCGCAGTTCAAGTGGTATGATGCCTTGAGGCCTAAGAGTCCCGATGACATCTACGACGTGAACGACGAGCTCAAGCAACTGGTCAAGACCATCGAGGGTGGCACCCGCCGCCGCTCGGGAAGTGGTGCGGCTGTGACCGCAGTGAGCGATATCAGTACTAACCCGACAAGTGACGAGACAAGCCATGAGTGACGTTATCAAACTGCTGCCAGATTCGGTCGCCAACCAGATTGCCGCCGGTGAGGTCATCCAGCGACCCGCCAACGTCATCAAGGAGCTGGTGGAAAATGCCATCGACGCCCATGCGAGCCACATCCAGATCATTCTCAAGGATGCGGGCCGCACCCTTATCCAGATTATCGATGATGGGGTGGGGATGAGCGAGACCGACGCCCGATTGGCATTTGAGCGCCACAGCACGAGCAAGATACGCACAGCCGATGACCTGTTCTCGCTGCACACGATGGGTTTCCGTGGCGAGGCTTTGGCGTCGATTGCCGCCATCTCGCAGGTGGAATTGCGCACACGACGCCAGGACGAGCAGTTGGGTACCCACTTGATTATCAATGCTTCGCAGTGTGAGAGCCAGGAACCTGATATGTGCCCTGTGGGTAGCAATTTCATGATTAAGAACATTTTCTTTAACGTCCCGGCACGGCGCAAGTTCCTCAAGTCCAATCAGGTGGAACTGGCCAATATCGTCAAGGAGTTTGAGAAACTGGCGTTGATTAACTATAATGTGGAATTCACTCTTATCCACAATGGCAATGTGATGTACAAGCTGATGAAAGGCACATTCCGCCAGCGCATCGCGGCACTCATGGGCAATAACCTGGATCAGCAGCTGTTGCCGGTGAGCATCGACACGTCGCTGGTCAAGATAGAGGGTTATGTGGGAAAACCTGAAAATTCCCGCAAACGCAATGCGTTGCAGTTCATGTTTGTCAACGAGCGCTTCATGCGGCACCCCTATTTCCACAAGGCGGTGATGACGGCCTATGAGCAGCTGATTCCTGAAGGCGAGCAGCCCAATTATTTCCTTCGCTTCAATGTGGACCCGCAGTCCATCGATGTGAATATCCATCCCACCAAGACTGAGATTAAGTTTGAGGACGAGATGCCCATCTGGCAGATTCTTGCTGCTGGCGTAAAGGAGACGTTGGGGCGTTTCAGCGAGGTGCCGACCATCGACTTCGACACCCAGGATGCCCCCTCCATTCCGGCTTATTCCGGCCACGTCGAGGTGCATCGTCCCGAGATTGAGGTGGATCCCACTTATAATCCTTTCAAGTCCCAGTCACGGCAGGGCAACGCCCCGTTGAGGCATCACACGCCGTCTGATAACGGTGTGATGAGCAACTGGGACGAGTTGTTTGCCAACTTTGAGCGGAAGAAACGCGAGGGCCTGTCTCAGGCGCCTGATGAGGGCGCAGTTACCCCGGTGCAAGCCGAGGAACAGGAAGCAGTCTTGCCATTGGGCGACCTGCAGTCGGTTTACTTGCAGCTCAAGGGGCGTTTCATCCTCTCGCCCGCCAAGTCCGGGCTGATGGTCATTGACCAGCACCGTGCCCATGTGCGTATTCTGTTCGACCGCTACATCAGCCGCATCCATTCGGGTGTCATGTCATCCCAGACCATACTTTTCCCTGAGGTGCTCCACTTGAGCGCCGCCCAGAGCGAAGCCTTGAAGGAACTCCTGCCCGAGATGGAGAAGATGGGGTTTGCCTTAGCTCCCCTCAGTGGCAATGACTGGTCGGTCAATGCCATTCCTGCCGGGTTGGACGGAGTGGATGCTTCGGTGATGGTTCAGCAGATTATCGAGTCGGTTGATCACGGGGGTATGCCTGTCAAGAAGCGCATCTTGGAGCACCTGGCATTGACGGTGGCCCGTTCGGCAGCCATTCCTGTTGGGCGCACCCTCATGCAGGAGGAAATGGACATCCTTGTGGCCGATCTGCTCCGGTTGCCTGAACCTAATTACACTCCCGACGGAAAGACAATCATCACCGTCATTCCGATGGACCAGATTACTAAATTGTTTTGATCATGTTTGACTTCTACAGCATTACCAAGGAGACTGATTTATATAATCTGCACACCCACACGCAGTTCTGTGACGGCCATGCGTCCATGGAGGACTTTGTTGTCGAGGCGATAGCCCAGGGCTTTACCCATCTGGGTTTCACGCCCCATTCGCCCATCTCGGTCGAGAGTCCCGTCAATATGAGCCGTGACGATGTGCAGGCCTACTTTGACGAAATCACCCGCCTGCGCAATGCCTATGGTGACCGCATCCGCCTGTATACCTCGATGGAAATCGACTATGTGAGCGTGGGTGACGGCCCTGCAAACGAATATTTCCGCAATCTGCCGCTGGATTACACCATCGGGTCGGTTCATTTTATTCCAGCCATCGATAATCCCGAAGACATGGTGGATATCGACGGCAAGTTCACTGGGTTCAAGGCACGCATGGGTGAGAAGTTTGGCGGTGATATCGAGTATGTGGTCAAGACGTTTTTCTCCCAGATGATGGCAATGGTCGAGGAGGGCGGATTTGACATCGTGGGTCACATGGACAAGATAGGTTTCAATGCCAGCATGTATCGTACAAATATCGATGAGGAACCGTGGTATGACAAGTTGGTCATCGATTTGTTCGAGAATATTATGGACCATCACCTCACTGTCGAGGTCAACACCAAGGCCTGGTTGCAGCGCAACCGCTTTTATCCCAACCTCAAGTACTTCGGGATGCTCAAGCGTTTCAATGCCCCGGTGGTCGTCAATAGCGATGCCCATTATCCCACACTCATCAACAACGGGCGCCTCGAGGCCATCAAGCTCCTCAACGTGTTGTAAATGCTTCGATGAAGCTAAGTATTCTTGGTTATGGACGGCTTGAATATGATATCATCGGATTACAGATTGTGGATAGGCGAAATAAAACACCGTATTCGCCAATGCCAGATTAAATCATCTGTCAAAGTCAATACCGAATTGTTGCAATTATATTGGGATATTGCATCGGATGTAGTTGAAAAACAAAAAAATGCCCGATGGGGGGATGGCTTTCTCAAACAGATGAGCAAAGATTTGACCGAGGAATTTCCTGAGATGAAAGGTTTTTCGGTAAGAAATCTGCAGTCGATGTGTCGTTGGTATATTTTCTACAGCCAGGCATTGCCAATTACGAAACAGCTTGTTTCGCAATTGAATGGTGAGAAAACGAAACAAGCTGTTTCGCAAAACACCATGAATGTAATTGAACCATCTGCTTTGCTTCCTGCAATTGGGGATGATGCCCAGATTCTGAGGTTCTTCTTCACTGTCCCATGGGGTCACCACATTCTGATTATGCAGCGTTGCAAGGAAATAGAGAAGGCGTTATTCTATATCCAACAGACCGTGGAGAATGGATGGAGCCGAAGCGTTCTTGATTGGCAGATAGACAGCTGCCTTTTTGAGCGGCAAGGGAAAGCGATTAGTAATTTTGCTAATACCCTTCCGGCGCCACAGAGTGAACTCGCTCAGCAAGTCACCAAAGACCCTTATGTAATTGACATTATGGGCATTCGTCAGGATTTAGAAGAACGCGAGATAGAAGCCCATTTGGATACACATATCTCTCAGTATTTATTGGAACTGGGTAAGGGCTTTACCTATTATGGCCGTCAGATTCACCTCAAAGTAAATGGGGATGATTATTATATCGACCAGTTGTTCTATCATGTACGCTTGCACTGTTATGTCGTTGTTGAGCTGAAGGCGGTTAAATTCAAGCCTGAGCACATTGGTCAACTCAATTTTTATGTGTCGGCGGTTGACTCACAACTTCGGGGACAAGATGATAATCCCACTATTGGTCTTTTGATCTGTAAAGACAAGAATGACGTGGTGGCTGAGTATTCATTACGTAACGTGATGAGTCCGATTGGTGTATCATCTATACAAATATATGATCAGTTAACTGCTGAATACAAATCTTCTCTTCCAACCATTCAGGAGATTGAAGACCATCTAAAAGGTACGGAATAAGGCGGAGGAGGTTAAATTTTCTCTAATTCTAATGATATCAGGTAATATGAAACTGAATTTCAAGAAAAGGTTATTGTTGGTGGTGATGACTATGGTGTTGTTGCCCGTGGTGCTCAATGCACAGGACTTTACCAATAAGGACACGTTGCGCTATGTGGACGCGATGCATTACAGGATGATTAATTGGGCATTTGACCGCACTCTGGCTTCGCGCATCCCGCTCAATTTCAAGGACAGCGTGCGTCCCACGTTGTGGGACCGTGCCTACTGTACCAGCGGCAAGGGCTTCCGTTTTGCAACCAATTCCACTGCTATCGCCGTGCGTTACAACCTGTTGACCAACATGCACATGATGCACATGGCCGATACCGGCATCAAGGGCACCGATCTCTATATCTGGGACGAGGATACCAGGAGCTGGCAGTTTGTGAACTGCAACCGTCCCGTGCGCATCGACAATGACATCCGGCCCCGTCAGGATTCTATCCAGAGCAAGGTCTATGTGGACCGCCTCGACGGCAAAATGCACGAGTATATGCTTTATCTGCCGCTGTATGACGGCGTGCGTTGGATTGAGATAGGTGTTGACAGCACTGCTGTCATCAAGCAACCCGTCCTCAACTCGCCACAGGTGGGCAAGAAGTTTGTTTTCTACGGTACGAGCATCCTCCAGGGTGGTTGTGCCTGTCGTCCGGGCATGGTGGCGACCAGCATCATCCAGCGCGACCTGGATGTGGAGTGCGTGAATCTGGGCTTCAGCGGTGAGGGTAAGATGGATTCTTGCATGGCAAGGGCGATGGCCACGATTCCCGATGTGGCGGCCTATATCCTTGACCCCATCCCCAACTGCACCAAGGACATGTGCGACACGCTCACCTATGGTTTTGTCAACATCCTGCGCCAGCTGCGCCCCGAGGTTCCCATCTTCATGGTTGAGGGCCAAATGTACAGTTATGCCAAGTACAGCGCATTCTATAGCGAGTATCTGCCGCAGAAGAATAACGAGTACCACAAGAATTACCTGAAACTGAAAGCCGATAACCCGAATAACCTGTATTATATCACCTGCAAGGACCTGTACGGTCCCAACAACGAGGGAACGGTTGACGGCATCCACTTGACCGACATCGGCTTCTGGTGGTATGCCCAGAAGCTGGAACCCTACCTGCGCGCTGTGCTCGACGGCACTCCCATCCCGCAGGAACCTGGCGTCAACGACCCCCGTTAACTTCTACTATGAATTACGCGAATTGAAACATTTTTTTATCTGAGATTCGCCTAATTCGTGTAATTAGTAGTTTAATGTAATAATGATGAGACCCAAGAAAAACCATTATATACAAGACCTTATCCTTGAGGGCGAGCACGAGCATCAGGACTTCAAGTACCAGATTACCGATGCCCGCAAGATTGCCCGATCGATTGCCGCCTTTGCCAACAACAGCGGTGGCCATCTGCTCATCGGTGTGAAGGACAACGGCAATATCGCCGGGGTGCGCAGCGAGGAGGAAATTTACATGATTGAAACGGCTGCCCAGATGTATTGCCGTCCCGAGCAGAAGGTAACCTTCAAGGTATTTAATATCAATGGCAAATCGGTGGTCAAGGCTGACATTGCCGAGGCCGAGGAGAAGCCCGTCGAGGCCCCCGATGACAATGGTAACTGGCACGTCTATTACCGTGTGGCCGACGAGAACGTGCTTGCCAGCCGCCTGCATGAGCGCATCATGAGCAAAGAAACCGAGATTGCCGAAAACCACACCTCCGAAACCATCAGTTACAGTGACCGTGAGCAGGTGTTGCTCGATTACCTGCGCAACCACGGGGGCATCACCCTGGACGGCTATATGAAGTTGGCCCACATCAGCGAGGAGACTGCCACACGCATCGTCGTGGCCCTCCACAGCATGGGTGTGCTCTCGCTCCAGTACCATGACGGCCAGTGCCTCATCGTCGCTCCGTAATGTCAACTTAATTACTGCGGCATAAGAAGATTGTACTTTTTGTATGTTTACATTTATGTAATTGGATAGAAAGCAGTACCTTTGTGACAAAAATTAAAAACAATGACATATTCTTCCATAGAAATATGCGCAGGTGCAGGTGGGCAGGCATTGGGCTTGGAAATGGCTGGCTTTAACCATATTGCATTAGTCGAGTATGAAAAAGATTACTGCAATTGCCTTAGATACAATCGTCCAGAATGGAATGTTAAATGCATGGATGTACGAGACTTCGATGGCTTACCTTATAAGGGTGTTGTCGATTTGCTGGCGGGTGGAGTGCCTTGCCCTCCGTTTAGTGTTGCGGGTAAACAACTTGGAGAAGACGATGAACGAGATTTATTCCCACAAATGTTGAGATTAGTCAAAGAAATTGAACCACGGATTGTTATGATTGAGAATGTTCGTGGATTTCTTGGTAAACAATTTGACGATTATAGAGAGTTGATTTTATTTAGATTGAATCAATTAAAATACAATGTACATGTGGGTTTGCTAAATGCGTCTGACTATGGTGTTCCTCAATTACGTCCGCGTGTAATTATAATAGGTGTGAGAAGTGATCTTTGCGATACTTTTACCTTCCCTCAACCAAGATTGATAGAAAACAATGATGTAGCCCACGCTATTTATGATTTAATGGCAGCAAATGGTTGGCGTGGTGCTGAACTTTGGCGACAAAAGGCGACAAAAATAGCTCCAACACTTGTTGGTGGTAGTAAAAAACACGGAGGTCCTGATTTGGGTCCGACGAGAGCTCGTAAAGCTTGGGCTGAGATGGGTATAGATGGAAGAGGGATAGCTGATGACGCACCTCTGCCGGACTTTGAAGGAATGCCTAGACTTACACCTCGAATGATGGCTCGTTTACAAGGCTTTCCTGATGACTGGCATTTCGGGGATAGAAAAACCTCGGCATGTCGAATGATTGGTAATGCATTTCCGCCTCCTGTGGCGAAAGAAATTGGTATTAGAATAAAACAAGTACTAGACAATGCAAACATTAATAGCAGAGGCAAGAAAGAAATACCACGAAGGGTTATTGGCCAATTCAGTTTTAACCATTGACAAGAAAGGTGTGCCAAGCAATGCTGATAGTTCTTCAAAGTTGTCTATTGGTATAGCACAAGGTATAGCTCGTCAATTATTAGCTAGTATCCAAGAGAAAGTGGTTGGACAAACAGCAGGTGCCAAGTTTGAACAGTTGAATATGGAATTCATTGAAGAAACATTTCCTCATCTGCAGAATCTTCGGCCGGGAAAATGGCATATTGAAAAATTAGGTAATCGCAATTCCATTAAAACAAGTAGTTTTGCCCAGTATGAACATCTTGAATACCTTAATCGATTGACCAAAGACGATGCTCGTTTAGCTGCAAGTATGGGTAATGACTATATGGTGGCTCCAGATGTTGTGATTTATCGTGAAACAGAGCCTGATGAGGTAATAAACGAGCAACAATGTGTGGTTGATGATTCAATGTGTCGCCTTTCTGATATAAGGAAGATAAATGGAGGCCTGCCAATACTTCATGCATCGATATCTGCTAAATGGACGATGAGAAGCGATCGAGCTCAAAATAGCCGAACAGAAGCATTAGGTCTTATAAGGAATAGAAAAGGTCATCTTCCTCATATCGTAGTTGTGACAGGTGAACCTGTTCCTGCTCGTATTGCATCTCTTGCATTGGGTACCGGTGATATTGACTGCGTTTATCATTTCGCTCTCTATGAACTTGTGCAAGCTGTTAGAGACATAAAGGCTGAAGACGCTTTAGAAATGTTGAATATTCTCATAGATGGGAAACGGTTGAAAGATATTAGTGACCTCCCATTAGATTTAGCAGTTTGACTATCTCTAGTTTAGAGTCTTTTCACGACAGCTTTAGACTACAATAAAAGCCGCTGGAATCTCACAACTCCAGCGGCTCACGTTTTTAATTATCGATGTGAAATGCTTGTCTCTTGATTAGAAAGGCAGGTCATCACCGGCACCAACCTGGTCAAAGGTGTTGTCGGGAAGAGGTGCGGGCGCGGGTGCGGCCATGCCACCGTCGGCGGGAGCAGGCGCAGGGGCGGGAGCACCAGGTGCGGGAGGATAGGGAGCAGGAGCGCCAGCCATGGCGGGATCCTCCTTCACGGCCTTGAAGCCGCGGATGTCGGTGTACCAGCGGCCATTGAACTCGCGGCTCTCGATGTCATAGCTCAGCGTGATGATGTCACCCACCTCAAGGGGGTACTGATCAGCACGGTCGCCAAAGAAGTCAAATTTCACCTTCTTGGGGTAGCTGTCGAGGGTCTCAAGCACATATTCCTGCTTTTTCCACTGGTTGCCAGCTTTGGAAACTCCACTTTGAAGTTCCAACTTCTGGATAATCTTTCCTTTAATGTCCATTGTTAATATTAAATAAAGTTTAGAGTTTAGAGTTTAGGGTTTAGAGCCAGTTAAAAAGTATGGCGGTTGCCACTTTAAACTTTAACCACTAAACTCTAAACTGCGAGCAGCGCTCGCTTTATTTACTTGCTCTCCTCGGCAATGACCTTGAGGATGTTCTGAACTTGCTTCCAAGCCTTCTCCACGGCGGGGATGTGGCAGCGCTCGGCGGGCGAGTGCACGTCACGCAGCGTGGGACCGAAGGAGATCATCTCCATGTCGGGACGGGCCTTCAGGAACAGACCGCACTCCAGACCAGCGTGGATAGCACGAACCTCGGGACGAACGCCGAAGAGCTTCTCCCACGAGTCCTTGGCTACTGACAGCAGATGGCTGTCGCTGATGGGCTCCCAGCCCTGGTAACCGCCCTCGCTGATGATTTCGTCGGCACCAGCCATGCGGAAGATGGTCTCGCACCTGTGGGTCAGGTCATACTTGCCGCTCTCTACCGACGAGCGGTGGAACATCTCCACAACAATCTGGTTGCCCTCGCGCATCTTCACGCTGGCGAGGTTGGTCGAGGTCTCAACGAGGCCGGGAATCTCCATGCTCATGGCGTCGATGCCGTGAGGAGCCACGTAAACGGCATTGACAACGCGGCGGGCGGTGTCGGTGTCGATGATGGTCTCGGGGGCGTCAACACTCTTGCAGGTGATTTCCATCTTGGGCTCGGTGCGCTTGTACTCGTTCTTCACCTCGGCGATGAAGGTGTTGAGCACGACGCTCAGCTTCTCCTTGTCCTCGGGCTTGATACCAATAACGAGGGTAGCAGCGTGGGCGATAGCGTTGTGCAGGTTACCGGCGTCGATCTTGGCCAGCACATAGTCCATATTGTCACCGATGTTCCACAGCAGACGGCTGCTCAGCTTGGTCGTGGTGGCGAAGCCCAGGTGGATGTCGGCACCGCTGTGACCACCGTGCAGATGCTCAAACTTGATCTCAAAGTAGGTGAGATCCTTGGGTGCGGCTTCGGGCTTGTAGTTAAACTTGAAGATGCTCACCAGACCACCGGCGCAACCCATGGTGATCACGCCATCCTCCTCCTCGTCGAGGTTGAGCAGATAGTCACCCACGAGCATGTCGGCCTCGATGTTGCTGGCACCGGTCAGACCGGTCTCCTCGTCAACGGTGGCGAGTGCCTCCAGAGGACCGCACTGCAGCGAGGGCTCGATTACGGCAGCCAGAGCGATAGCCAGGCCCATACCGTCGTCGGCACCCAGCGTTGTGTTGTTAGCGCGTACCCATTCGCCATCGATGATGGTCTCGATGGGGTCGGTGTCAAAGTTGTGGGTCGAGCCGGGACCTTTCTCGGCGACCATATCCATGTGACCTTGCAGCACGATGCCCTTGCAGTTCTCGTAACCAGGAGCGGCGGGCCTGAAGATGGCCACGTTACCGGTCTTGTCGATTTTGTACTCCAGATTGTGTTTCTTGGCGAAGTCCACGAGCCATGCGCGGATC
>ONKF01000017.1:8415-100320 GCA_900318335.1 uncultured Prevotellaceae bacterium | reverse complement strand
ACCGCTCTGGACGAGGTGATGGTAGTTGCCTATGGTACTGCCAAGAAGACCTCTTACACCGGTTCGGCCGAGGCTGTGACCAACAAGAAACTGGAGTTGCGTCCTGTTACCGATGCTACCAAGGCCCTCGAGGGTAACGTAGCCGGTCTGCAGGTTACCAGCGCATCGGGTCAGCCCGGTTCGTCTCCCAGCATCCAGATTCGTGGTTATGGTTCTATCAACGCCTCCAGCCAGCCGCTGTATGTTGTCGATGGTGCCCCCTTCGATGGTAGCTTGAGCTCGATCAGCCCTTCGGATATTGAGTCAATGACCGTCTTGAAGGACGCTTCGGCAGCTGCCCTGTATGGTGCCCGTGGTGCTAACGGTGTTGTGATGATTACCACCAAGAAGGGTGTTGAAGGCCGCAGCAACATCATGTGGCGTTCGACCTTCGGTTGGTCATCACGTGCCACCAAGCGCTACGACCACGTTAATCAGAAGGAATATGTTCAACTCGTGTATGAGGCACTGCGCAACGAGGCTATTGACAATGGAAATAGCTGGGCTGATGCCGAGGCTATTGCCCGTAATGGTCTGAGCGGCCGTCTGGGTGGTGAGCAGTACAATCCCTTCAAGAACTACACTTGGGACAAGCTTATCGATCCCGCAACCGGTCAAGTGCGTGCCGACGCCCAGAGCGCTTGGGATGAGGACTGGTATGATAGCGTAATCCGTAAAAATGCCTTCCGTCACGAGCATCAGTTGCAGGTGACTGGCGGTAGCGATCATGCACAGTACATGATGTCGCTGGGTTACTTGAACGAGGATGGTATCTTGAAGACCACCAACTATGAGCGTTATACCGGCCGTGCCAACGTCACCAGCCAGATTACTGACTGGTTGGGTGCCAACATCAACATTTCGTTGGCTCACGCCATGTCTAACTTCAGTGACTATGATGGATCTTCGACCAGCAACCCCTGGTACACCGCTCAGTTCATCAACCCGTTGTTCCCCGTTTATTTGAAGGACATCGACGGCAAGACCATGTATGATGGTGATGGTAACGTGCTGTATGACTGGGGTGAGCCAACTCCTAATGGCAATCGTCCCGGTTCGTTGAATGACTTCTCACAGCTCGGTATGCTGGTACTGGATAAGGCCATCAACAAGCGTGATGTTGCCGGTCTGCGCACTGGTATCATCCTGGGTAGTGACCAGGCCAAGTACGGCTGGCGTCAGGGTATCAAGTTTGCTGTAAACTTCAGCTTGGACTACTTGAACCAGAACAACACCCGTTACATGAACTCTCAGCATGGTAACCAGGCTAACGCCGGTGGTCTGCTCGAGAAGTATAACCGTCGCACTCAGAGCTATACCTTCAACCAGTTGTTGACTTGGGACCGCACCTTCGGTGAGCACACCATCGGTCTGCTGGCTGGTCATGAGTGGTATGCATTTGAGTTTGCTTATCTGCTGGCTGGCAAGACCAACCTCGTGGATGGTATCTATGAGTTGCGTCCCGCCACCACCCTGCTGGAGGCTGACTCCTACAGTGACAAGTATCGCATCGACTCTTGGCTGGGTCGTGTGAATTATAACTATGGTGGCCGCTACTTCCTGAGCGGTTCGCTGCGTCAGGATAAGTCTTCACGCTTCCATCCCAAGTACAACAAGGGTACCTTCTGGTCAGTAGGTGCTAACTGGCGTGTATCTGGTGAGAAGTTCATGGAGAACGTGGGTTGGGTTAACAACCTGTCAGTAAAGGCCAGCTATGGTGAGCAGGGTAACGATATGCTCGATACCTACTACGCATGGCAGTCGCTGTATGACCTGTCTTACAGCAATGCTACCAACCTCGGTGCAATGATCGTTTCGCTCGAGAACCAGATGGTATCTTGGGAGAAGAGCCGTAACTTCAATGCCGGTTTCGACGCTATCCTGTTCAACCACCGCTTGCAGTTGAACGTGGAATTCTACAACCGTCTGACTAAGGACCTGTTGTTGAACCGTCCCATGGCACCGTCGACCGGTTTCACCGGCTATATGGACAACGTCGGTGATATGCGCAACCGTGGTGTCGAGGCTTCGCTTCGCATTACCCCCGTCCGCACTGCCGACTTTGAGTGGAACATTACCGCAATGGCTACCCACAACAGGAACAAGGTCATCAAGCTGACCAAGGAAGCTCCCGTGCTTACCTATGGTGTTCGCGTGATTGAGGAAGGTCTGCCCATCTATACCTATTATATAGCCAAGAGCGCAGGTGTTGATCCCTCGACTGGTAAAGCACTGTACTGGGCATATGATAAGGACGATGATGGTAAGATGATTGAGGGCAGTGATTATATCACCGACGATTACTCAGTTGCTGCTAACTGCAAGTACCACCAGGGTAGCCGCCAGGCCGACATCTTCGGTTCACTGGGTACCGACTTCACCTGGAAGGGTCTGACCCTGAGCGTACTGACTACCTACTCGCTGGGTGGCAAGGTTTATGATGCCCTTTATAACAGCGATATGGATCTGTGGTATCTGAGCTCGACTTGGAACAAGAACATGCTTCGCCGTTGGCAGAAGCCCGGTGACGTGACCGACGTTCCTCGTGTAGAGATTGCCGGTACTATCCTGCAATCCGACCGTTTCCTGATCGACGCTAGCTACTTTGCTATCAAGAATATCACTCTGGCTTATGCACTGCCCATGTCATGGATTGGCAAGCTGGGTATGACCGGTGCCCGTATCTTCGGTTCGGTTGACAACCTGGCATTGTTCACTCACCTCAATGGTATGGATCCCCAGTACAACTTCAGTGGTGGTACCGATTATGACTACAGCCCCAACCGCACCTACACCGTGGGTATCGAGCTGAACTTCGGTAAGAGCTATGCAGCTGCCGCTCCCGCTGTTAACGTGAATGCACTCAACAGCCAGATCAATGACCTGCGCGCTCAGCTCGCTGACGCTCAGGGTGCCGCTGCCGACGCTAATAGCCGTCTGGCTCAGCTGCAGGGTGACCTCGACGCCGCTAACCGCGCCCTGGCCAACTGCCGCAACGACCTGAATGCTGCCAAGAATGTTGCTCCCAAGGTGGTAGACAACAGCAAGCAGTACATGAACATCCTGGTTCACTTCCCCAAGTCGGGTACCGCTATCACCGCCGACCAGCGTGCCAACGTTGAGCGCGTGGCTGCTTACCTCAAGAGCCATCCCGAGGCAACCTGCGTTATCAAGGGTTATGCTTCGCCCGAGGGCAAGGAGGATGTGAACATCAAGCTCGCTAACGGCCGTGCCGCCAGCGTGAAGGATATGCTCGTCAAGAAGTATGGTATCGCTGCCAACCGCATCAACGCCGCTGGCCAGGGTATCAGCAACATGTTTGACGAATTGAGCTGGAACCGTGTTTCGATTTGCGAAATCATCGTGAAGTAAGAATTAATAGAGTTTTTAGCTTTAAGTTTTTAGCTTTAAGTAATATACCTCTTGACAATACAATTTTCAGACGATACAAAACCTACTTAAAACTTACAACTTAAAAACAAGATATAAACATGAAAAAGATATTTAAATATTTGTTTATTGGGATGTTTGGCGTGCTGTGCCTCTCGTCTTGCAGTAACGATATGCTGGAGACCGAGCCCACCGACTCCATGTCAGGTTCAACCTTCATGAGCGATGCTACCAAGGCCCTCATCCCCCTGAACGGTATCTACCGCTCAATGTACACTGCTGGCTGGTCCACTACCGGTAACACCCACCAGTGCTTCGGTATCAGTGCTTATAACCTGATGGCCGAAGTGATGGGTGACGACTTCATCATGGGTGCCCAGGGTTCTGGTTGGTTCTGGTTTGACGCTGCTTATAATGTAAAGACCCGCTACACCAGTGGTGCTTGGCGCAGCTATGACCTGTGGATGGCTTACTATACATGGATTGCCAATGCTAACTATATCATTGCTGCCGAGGAGACCATGGCTGGTTCTACCGAGGACGTTAGCTATGTTATTGGTCAGGCCTACGCTATCCGTGCTTACAGCTACTTCATGCTGTCACAGACCTTTGCACGTAACTACAAATTCCAGGATGATCCCTGTGTGCCCATCTACAATGAGCCCACAATGACCAGCACCACCGGTCAGCCCCGCTCGACTGTTAAGCAGGTTTATGAGCAGATCGACAAGGACATCAACAAGGCTATTGAGCTGCTGGCCAAGTCGCCCGCTCAGCGTCATCCCAGCCACATGGGTTATGCCGTTGCTTTGGGTCTCAAGTCCCGCATCTGCCTCGTCGAGGAGAAGTGGGCCGACGCTCTCGATGCTGCCGACAAGGCTATCAAGGCCAGCGGCAAGAGAATCATTCCCGTCAACTCGTTCATGGGCACCAACAGTGTTGATGCCGGTAACGTGATGTGGGGTGCTCAGATCGTGGGTGACCAGACCGGTATGTACGCTTCGTTCTTTGCTCATATGAGCACCGACGGAGCCTATGGTAACAGTGCTCCCAAGCAGATTTCTACTTGGCTGTATAACAAGATGAGGTCTTCCGACACCCGTCGTGCATGGTGGGATCCCAGCGATGCCGATTACAGCACCGGTGGCTATATCCAGAGGAAGTTTGACTTCTCTGACCTCCAGACTTGGATGGGTGACTACATCTGGATGCGCGTCGAGGAGATGTACCTCAATGCTGCCGAGGCCGCTTGCCACAATGGCAACGATGCTCAGGCCAAGGAGTACCTGATGGCACTGATGAGCGTGCGTGACGCTAATTACAGCACCAGCAAGACCGGTAATGCACTTGCTACTATCACCACCGACGAGACTGGCTCACTGCTTGAGGAAATCCTCATCCAGCGTCGTCTTGAGCTGTGGGGCGAGGATGGCCGCATCTACACCATCCGCCGTCTGCACCAGGGCTTCGAGCGTAAGAGTGCTTATGGCTGGCCCGATGGTCTGCTGATTCCGACTCACGCCGCTGCTGCTAAGGATCCTGAAAGCTATCTGTGGGTACTGACTATTCCTCAGGCTGAGTTTGATGGCAATACTAATATGGATGCCTCTAAGGACCAGAACCCCATGGGTGACTACAAGTAAAGAATGTTAAATCTCATTAACTAATTGAATATTATGAAATTAGGTAAATATATTTTAGGATTGGCGCTCGTTGCTGTTGGTCTGACCAGCTGTGAGAAGGATAATGTGGGTGCTATTTTTGAACCCACCCAGGCTAATATCTCATTTATTGCTGACGAGCAGAGCAAGCTGACCGACCAGACTTCAATTGAGGTGCCTGTTGCTCTCGGTCGTGCTATTACCAAGGGAACCTATACTGCTACTTTAAGTATTGTCGAAGCTGATGAGGGTGTGACCCTCAAGAGCGATAAGGTGACCTTTGCCGATGGCGAGGGTATGGCCTATGCTACTGTTGTGGTTACCAATATGAAACAGGGTAACAGCTATGGCTGCACCTTGACACTCTCGGATGAAGATGTTGCTACTGCCAATACAAAGTTTGGTGAGCAGATCAATACGACCTATGTTGAGGTGATGTGTGACTACAATTGGGTTTCTGCTGGCTACTGCACCGTTGTAGATGGTTGGTACACTGAGATGTTCTCTGCCGAGGAAGTGCCCGTTATGAATGCCGAGGGCACCAACGTGTATCGTTTGCTCTCGCCTCTGTACTACGTTTACGTTGATTCGGAGGTTGACCCCAGCCAGACTTGTGACGCCGACTTAGAGTTTATTCTCAATCAGGATGGCTCCATTAAGATTTCTGAGGGAACTATGCCTCTGTATTATATGGATGGTAGTGACAAGTACTATGGCTACTTCACCAGCGATTATCCCAGCTACTGCTTCATTGAGCAAGACGGCAACACCTATGCCCTTAACTTCCTCTTCCTCAATGGCAGTGACCTGCACACTGGCGGTTACTTTGAGTTCACTTGGTTCAAGTGATCATGATGTAGATAGTTCTCTAAACAGAACATAAATCCACACTGCAAGGGTGGGCGCTCCCGCAATAAGGAGTCGCCCACCCTTCGTCATTTGGGAGATTTGGAGGAAAAATAGTATCTTTGCCGCTATATTTTTAATCATGATAAAGATGAAGAAAAAGATATTATTGGTGTTGCTGGTGCTGGCGACGGTGCTGCCGGCTGGTGCTGTGCTCAAGGAGGCCAACATGGAGCAGACGCTGGGCGTGCTGTGCGAGGAACTGAGCGAGGCCCACAAGAAGCAACGGGAGCGTGCCAAGCGCTTTGAACAGCGCAACAAGCAGTTCCAGCGCAGCATTGGGCGTGACTTGGAACTGTGTAATAACATCGAGTTAATGCTCTATAGTCAGAATGAGCAGAACGTGTTTGACCTGGCCTATGCCTGTGGCCAGGCCACATCGCTCTATGAGCGCGTGTCCAGAACGAGGTCGTTCAAGCAATTTGAACAGCAGCAGTATGAGCAGATTAACCAATACGAGAACCTGGTGAAGGCGCTCAACAATATTCCTGACTATCAGCTCAAGACTTCCGAGATGCATGCCATGCGCGACAGCTGCGTGTATCTGGCCAAGTTTATAGAGAACGAAATCAAGCGCACGCGTGAGACCATGAAGGACAACCACGAGAAGCGCCAATGGGTCGCCGACAAGGCCAAGAAGCTCAATGACCATGCCTTGTCGATGTATGAGCGTATCCGCCAGAATGTGTTTGTCAACGGTGGTCAATCCTATTTTCAGATTCTGGACAGATTCAGTTATAACTGGAGAAGTATTAAGAGAGACTTTGAAGAGAAATATTCACATCCGCGCAAAACCAAGAGCGAGTGGCGTTCTACGCTCATCGGTTTCCTGTTTATCTTCATGGCGGTGTATATAGTAGGTGCATTGTTACTCAGTTGGCTTATTATCAAGTTGATACCCAAGAGTGTGCTCTCGAGTTCATCTCACGCCATATTCCTCAAGAAACGCTCGTGCATCATCATCTGTGTGGCGGCAGCGGTATTTGGTATAGCGACGTTTGTTATTTCCAGATTCACCGAACAGAACTTCATGGTTATGGCCACGCGGCTGTTGAGTGAGTATGCCTGGCTCATTGTGGTCATCATGCTGTCGATTATCATTCGCATCAGCGGAGACGCTGTTAAGAACGGCATCAAGCTCTATGTGCCGGTATTGGTGTTGGGATTTGTGGTGTTCTTCTTCCGTATCGTGTTCCTGCCCAGCACTGTGGTGAATATGGTATTCCCAATCCTGTTGCTGGTGTTTACCATCTGGCAACTGATTGTTAACCGCCGTCACAATGGCGATGTGCCCCGCAGTGATGTGCTCTACTCCTGGATATCCTTCATCGTTATGGCTGTTTCAACAGTTATGGCATGGATGGGTTTCACGCTGATGAGTGTACAGGTACTCATCTGGTGGATCATGCAGTTAACCCTCATCCAGAGCATCACTGTCATCTATGACCTGCTGCATTCCTACGAGAAAAAATTTATCCCCAGTGACGCCGACGTGAGGCAAACGTGGTTCTATGATGCCATATATAAGATGGTCATCCCCATTGCAGCCACCATCAGCGTTGCACTCTCGATATATTGGGCCGCTCGGGTGTTTGACCTCACTCAGTGGTGTGAGCGCATCTTCTTCTACAAGTTTGTCAATCAGCCGGGAGTCATAGTACTCTCGCTGGACAGGATACTGGCATGTGTGGCAGTTGCCTTTGTCTTCAATTACATCATCTACCTGTTTATCCAGGGCTATCAGTTGTGGAAACAGAATCGTGCCGAAGCAAAGGCCATATTGATGTATGAGCAGGAAAACGACGTCGATGACGATAAGGAAATCGATATAGAAACAGTTATTCAGGATGATCCTAATGCCAAGGCTAAAGTCAAGGCCGCATCCAAGGCCGTGACCCTCTCGATGAACATCATCAAGTACATCGGCTGGGGTATCTACATCTACATGGTGCTGGTAACCCTGGAAGTTAGCCGCACGGGCATCACATTCATTCTCACGGGTCTCTCGACAGGTATCGGTTTTGCCATGAAGGACACCCTCGAGAACCTGTTCTACGGCCTGTCGCTGATGAACGGCCGTGTCAAGATTGGTGATGTCATCGAGTGTGACGGTGTGCGCGGCAAGGTCAGCAACATTAACTACCAGAGCACACTTGTCGAGACCATCGATGGCTCGGTCATCGCTTTCTTGAACAGCCAGCTGTTTACCAAGAATTTCAAGAACATGACCCGCAACCACGGCTATGAGATGGCCAAGATTACCGTCGGCGTGGCCTACGGCAGCAAGATTGACCATGTGCGCGAGATGATTATCGACCGCATCAAGCAGTTGGATTGCTACGACCCCAGCAAGGGTGTTCAGGTGCTGTTCCAGAACTTCGGTGAGAGCAGTGTGGACCTGCTGGTCGTCGTGTGGGTGCGTGTGGCCTCACAGGTAGCCGATATCGCTAAAATCAAGGAGAATATCTACGATGTGCTCAATGAGAACGGTATTGAGATTCCCTTCCCGCAAACCGATATCCACATCCAAACATTACCCACCGAAAAGACCGTATAAACGAAAGCCCTAACTTCAACAACAAAAAAGAAAAAAGGAAAACAAGAAGTACAAGAAATACAATTAATTGATAATCAAAATATTGTACTTCTTGTATTTCTTGTTTTCTTCTTTAATTGTTGCTTTGTAGTTGTTTTTTAGGGGTTATTTGTAGAAGGTGATCCAGTTAGTGCAATAGCGTGACTTGTCGGCTACAGGGTGAATCTCATGGGCCTTGCCCTTGCCGTCGCGCCACCAGGAATGGTTCCATCCGGCACCCATGTCCATATAGAGGGCATGGGTCGGCGCGAATTGCTCTAACATCTCCACAAAATCCTCATATTCGACTGCCTTGCGGCTATCGACGATACACAGCCGTCCATCCTTCTCACACAGTGCGCGGTACTGGTTCACGCCATCGCGCCACAGGGGGCGTATGCTTTCCCCGCCATGGATAATGATGGCCTGGCCAAATCCCATGCCACCCGCCTCGGCCACGCTGTCGAGCAGTTCGCCATATTCACCATGTACAAATTCCCACGTCGTGTCGCCAAACCAGGCAAATGCGCCGCTGTTGTCCTTGCACTTGGCGCCCATGTAGCGCTTGCCGCCACTCACGTGGTCGCCGTCGATGTTGCTGTGGGCAAACTCATCGAGCAGCTCGTGGGTAAAGGCTGCCTCGGCACAGTAGATGACGGTCGTGTCGTGCTTGTCGGGCATCTTGCCGCACACGAGGTCGATGCGGCTGTATTGCGGATAATAGATGACAAGGCCATTCACCGTGGTGTCGTCAATCATCACGGGCGAGCCCTGCATGTCGATGGTGTTGTCTTGTTCCATAGTGGTCTGCTTGGGTTTACAGGTGGTGCAGCAGCACAGCAGCAGTGTGGCCAGCACCAATAAGAGATGATAGTGGGGAGCAGTTTTCATAATTTTACTCTTTTAGTTTATACCTAAAGCCTTAAATCCTATTTTTTCTCGTCGGCAAAGCGGTCGGGGTACTCCAGTGGCACGCGAGGACGGCGCATTGCCCTGATGATGAGCCAGATACCCAGCACGATGAACGGAATGCTCAAGAGCTGGCCCTGGTCCATGCCGATATTGGCGCGCATGGCGATTTCCCACGGTTCCTGCACGTTCTTGATATACTCGATGAAGAAGCGCGGAACAAAGATACCCAGCATGAAAACACCGAAGATAAGTCCCTCCCTCTCCTGGGCACGATAGCGCCAATACATGACCATGCACACGACAAAGGTTAACAAGTAGAAGGCTGCCTCATAGATCTGGGTGGGATGGCTCGGAGCCGTGAAAATGGGGTCGGCGCCTTGCATCCACTGGCCCACGTTATCGACAAAGCGGAAACCCCAGGGCAACGACGTCTCGCTACCGTAGATTTCATGGTTCATCAGGTTGCCGATGCGGATGAGCGCGGCAACAAAACCCACAGGCACTACCAGGCGGTCAAGTGTCCACAGCATGGGCTTGTGGGTCACATAGCGACTATATAACCAGATGGCTATGATGATGCCCAGCGTGCCGCCATGGCTGGCAAGGCCTCCTTCCCATATCTTGGGTATGTCACCCAGGTGTTGGGAATAGTAGCTCCAATCATAGAAGAAGACGTGGCCCAACCTGGCGCCCACGATGGTCGCCACCACGACATAGATGAACAGGCTGCCCACCCAACTCTCCTTAGCGCCCTCGTGGCGGAAGATGCGGTTAACAATCTCATAGCCTACCAGAAAGCCGATGGCAAACATCAAGCCATACCAGCGCACGGTGATGGAACCTGCACTGAACAGATTGGGACTCGCGGTCCAAGTAATAGAGTCTAATATCATCAGATTGTTGTTTGTATTCAATTATCAATTATCATGGGCAAAGATACGAATAAGTTTTCAATTTTCGCTCCCAAGCAATTAACTATTCACTACTCATTACTAACTATTCACTAAAAAGTCTTACCTTTGCAACAAACAAAAACCAGTGACTTATGGCAGAGAGCAATTTTATCGACTATGTGAAGATCATGTGCCGCAGTGGCAAGGGTGGCGCCGGTTCGGCCCATCTGCACCGCGCCAAGTATGTCCCCAAGGGTGGTCCTGACGGCGGTGACGGCGGCCGTGGTGGCCATATCTACCTGAAGGGTAACCGCAACTTGTGGACACTCATCCACTTGAAGTACCAGCGTCATGTGTTTGCCACCGACGGCCAGTCGGGTGGCGAGAACCAGTGCACGGGTAAGGATGGCGAGGACCGCACCATCGAGGTGCCCTGCGGAACGGCGGTATATGATGCCGAGACGGGGCAGTTCCTGTGTGACGTGACCGAGGATGGACAGGTCGTGCGCCTGCTGCGTGGTGGCCGTGGCGGTTTGGGCAATCAGCACTTCAAGACCGCTACCCGCCAGACGCCGCGTTTTGCCCAACCGGGCGAGAAGGGTGTCGAGAAAACGGTCATCCTGGAGTTGAAACTGCTGGCCGATGTAGGCCTTGTGGGCTTTCCTAATGCGGGAAAATCCACCTTGCTCAGCGTCATCAGCGCCGCTAAGCCCAAGATTGCCAACTATCCGTTCACGACTCTGGAGCCCAATTTGGGCATCGTGTCTTATCGCGGCCAGCAGTCGTTTGTCATGGCCGATATCCCCGGTATCATCGAGGGAGCCAGTGAGGGACGCGGACTGGGATTGCGTTTCCTGCGCCACATCGAGCGTAATGCCGTGCTGCTGTTCATGGTCCCTGCCGACAGCGACGACATCCGCAAGGAGTATGGTATCCTGTGCCGTGAGTTAGAGACTTTTAACCCCGATCTGGTGGAGAAACCCCGTGTGCTTGCCATCACCAAGTGTGACATGCTGGACGAGGAACTCATCGAGCAGATGCGTCCCGACCTTCCTGACGATGTTCCCGCAGTGTTTATCTCGAGTGTGGCCCAGATGGGCTTGACCGAGTTGAAGGATCTGCTGTGGCGCACCATCAACGATGAACGCAACCGTATCCCCGAGACACTGACCCATCGTGACCTGGACGAGCGTCATCGCGAGCAGGCCGAGGATGACTTTATCTTTGGTGCCGATGACCTTGAGGAGGATGAGGCTCCTGATGCCGGTGGCAAGATGGTGGACTCGGGAGGCAAGCAGTGGAGCGAGGAATACTGGGAAAGCGACTACGAGGATGAGAACAAGGACTTCCAAGTGGTGAGCGATGATTAATGAAAAAAGCGGCGATTGCCGCTTTTTTTTGGTGTATGGGTGTATGGGTGTATTTGTGTATAGGTGTATTTGTGTATGGGTGTAGTTGGGGGGATTATTTCCCTTCGTTGCTGAGCAGGAAGCGGCGCTTGGGGGCGATGGCTACGAAGTCATCGTGGGTGAGCGGGGCGACACGGTCGAGCAGGGCATACAGGCGTTGAGCGATTTTGTACTCCACGGGTTCGCTTTCGGGCACTTCGCGCAACAACTGGCTCACGCGTGACTTGATGGCCGAGAATTCAAATACCATTGACGTGTTGAACCAAGCGTCGGCATTGCTGGCAAATGGCAAGATCCACAGGTTCTCGCCACGCAGCACGCCAGGCCACCATTGCAGCGTCTGCAGGGCGCTGGCACCACGGCTGTTGTAGTCACGGTAGATGCGGCGCAGCAGGCGGTTATCGTGCTCCTCAAGGCCCACCTTTTCACCATAATAGATAGTGGCTTGGGCCGTCACAAAGAGTTTGAACTTCAAGTCATCGTCGATGTCAGGCACCAGTTGAGGATTCAGGGCGTGCAAGCCCTCGAGGAACAGCAGGCTGTTGCTCTCGAGCTTGAGCGTGTTGCCGCAGTAGATGCGCTCTCCCTTGACGTAGTCATAGGTAGGCATTGAGACTTGGTCTCCAGCGAGCAGACTTGCGATATCGCGTCCCAGTTGCTTGAGATCCAGACCATAGAATGACTCATAGTCGATGTCGCCGTTGGCATCATGAGGTCGCTGGTCCAGATTCAGGAAGTAATTGTCGAGCGAGACGACACAGGGCTGGATGCCGTTGTCACGCAGCATCAGGTTCAGGAAACGCGACGTGGTGGTTTTTCCCGAACAAGAGGGTCCTGCCACAAGCACCATGCGCATCCCTTCCTGCCTGAAACGGCGTGTGATTTCGGTCGTGATGCGTTCCAGGCGGCGGCTGTGCTGGAACTCATCCTCGGCAATCAGGTCGGGGGCATAGCCCTGTGAGATGACTTCGTTGAAGAGTGAGATGCCGTCTTCGCCCTGTGACTCCATCTTCCTGATGGTGCCGCAGAAGTCTTCTAACGACATGTGCCCTTTAACGGACGTCGGTTGCATTGCGCTTACTGGTATATTAGCCATTGTCTTAAGTTTATAGTGAGTTGTTGATGACGGTTTTAATAAAAAAATCAGGTGGGTTCCCGCACTCAAGAACCCACCTGTCAAGGCGTTAGTAGTGGAAACTGCTACCCCCCAGGAATTCGCGCAGCAAGCTCGTGCTGGGGATGTCTTTCTCGTCCAGAGGCTCGAAGTAATTCAGGAATTTGATGAGCCTCGATGCCACAGCATACTCGGGCGTGTTGTTGGGCACCTGTTGCAGAATGGGCAGCGCGTAATTTTTTATAGCCGAGATTTCAAACAGCAGTGAGGAGTTGAACATCGCGTCGGCATTCTCGTGGAAAGGCATGATCCACTTGTCCTCGCCACGGCGAACACTGGGCCATCGCTTGATGGTGTCGAGGGCAGCACAGCCGCGGTACTGGTGGTCGCGGATGATGCGGCGCAGCAGGCGGTTATCATAAGTGCCAATCCAGTTATGGTCGTCGATGTTGAGCGTGGTGAGCGCCGATACAAAGACGCGGAACTTCTGCTCATCGGGAATGTTGCGGGTGAGTTCGGGATTCAAGCCGTGGATACCCTCCATGAGCAGGATGTCGCCACTCTCGAGCTTGATCTTGTTGCCCAGGTATTCACGTTGGCCGGTCTTGAAGTTATAGGTCGGCATGAGGACTTCCTTGCCTGCGAGCAGGTCGGTGATATCCTTGTTAAGCTGCTCGAGGTCAAGCGCATAGAGAGACTCGTAGTCATAGTCGCCCTTCTCGTCGCGCGGTGTGCGGTCGCGGTTGACAAAGTAGTTGTCGAGTTCGATCACCTTGGGCACGATATAGTTGGTCATCAGCTGGATGGCCAATCGCTTGGACGAGGTGGTCTTGCCGCTCGATGATGGACCGGCAATGAGCACGACGCGAGCCCCACCCTGGTGGTAACGGCGTGTAATCTCGTCGGCTATCTGGATGAAGTACTTGTTGTGGAGAGCTTCGACCACGTTGATGAGCAACGCGGCATAGCCTGAGTGAACGGCATTGTTGAGTTCGCCCACATCGCCCACGCGGATAATATCGTTGAAATGGATATATTCGGTAAAAGCCTTGAACAGTTTGGGTTGCGGCACGCATTTAGCGACCTGGGTGATATCTTTACGGTCAGGACCTAACAAGAGCATGCCTTCTTGATATGGTATTAGGTCAAACACCTTAAGCATGCCTGTCGAGGGCACCAGGGGGCCGTAGAAACTGTCGACGATGTCATCGAGCTTGTAATAGACGGTGTAAAGCTGGTTGATGCTCTCGTGGAGGCGCACCTTGTCCTTGAGGCCCTGCTTGCGGAACATCTCAATGACATCGGCGGTGAGGCGCTCGCGGCGCTTGAAGGGCAGGTCGGCCTCGATAATCTCGGTCATGCGCTGCTTGAGCTGCTCGATGACCTCGGGCGAGAGGATGGACTCCTCATGCTTGATCTGGCAATAATGGCCGTTGCTGATGCTGTGCTGAATGCACAGGCGCTTGCCGGGATACAGGTCATTGAGTGCCTTGTAGAGCACCATGCACAATGAGCGAGTGTAAGCGCGATAACCGTCGTTGGATATGATATCGATGAACTCGATATGCTTGGGCGCAAAGACAGGATAGTGCAAATCCTCAACCTTGTTGTTGACAAGCACACACACTGCGTCACCCGTGAGATCCAGGCGGGGCTTGATGGATTCATACAGTTCGATGAGTGTTTCGCCACCGTCGATGCCCAGGTACTCGTTGGTGTTCTTACAATACACCTTGAGTTCATCGTACTTTTTCATTATAATGCAATGCTTGCGGGTTTATAAGGTGCAAAGGTAATAAAAAATCATGAAAAATGGTAAGAATTGGTGCCAAACGTCTATGAATAACATCAAAAAAGTGTTTTTTTGCTCTTTTTGGTACACGATATGGATGGATTTGCTTAACTTTGGTCCCGACAGATTAATCATTCAAGAAGATGAAAGTTAAATTATTGATTATGGCTATGATGATTGTTAGTGCCATGTGCGGATGCACGGCACAGGATAGCGTTGAGAGCGGTTGTGACATGTTCAAGACCGAGAGTGGCACAACGGTGAAGATGTATTGCATCAAGCACGGCAGCGTCAGGATGCAGGTGGGCGACAAGTGGATCTATGTCGATCCCGTGACCAAGGCGGTCAAGCCCGAAACCGACTACTCTACCCTGCCCCAGGCTGACTACATCCTGGTGACACACGAGCATTTTGACCACCTGGATTCGGTGGCTATCAATCAGTTGTCCAAGCCCGGTACCGTGCTCATCACCAACGCACGTTGCCACGAGTTGCTGGGAGGCAAGGGTGACGTGATGGCCAATGGCGACATCCACACGATTGACGGCGGCTGGACCGTTGAAGCCGTTCCCGCTTACAATAACTCTCCCGAGAAACTTCAATTCCACCCCAAGGGGCGTGACAACGGCTTTGTGCTCACCATCGAGGGCATGCGCATCTACATTGCCGGCGACACCGAGGATATCCCCGAGATGGCCGCAATCAAGGACATTGACGTGGCTTTCCTGCCTTGTAACCTGCCCTACACGATGACGCCCGAGCAGTGTGCCCATGCCGCTACGATGGTCAAGCCCACTGTCCTGTTCCCCTACCACTATGGCCAGACCGACATCCAGCAAGTGGTGCGTCTGCTGGACGGTAGCGGTATCGACGTGCGCATCCGCGATTATCAGTGATTAATGTTTCTTGGTAGACGTTAAGGCCGCGTTTCTCAAGAGGGTCTTGTAGCGCAGGCGGGAGATGGCGCTGTGGGCAAACGTGCGCTTGAACTGGCCTGATGTCATCACCTCGACACGTTGCCTTGTTAACGACATGACAGCCTCGGTGGGTTCAAAATCGCTCACCGGGGTTGCTGTTGCATGGGCATTGTGGGGGCAGCACAGCTGGCACTCGTCACACCCGACGACCCTGTTGCCGATGGCACTTTCCACCCATTCGGGTAATTCCTGGTCATGATTCTCGATAAGCAGGCACGACAGGCAGCGGTTGCAGTCGGCGGCACCCTCAACGGCAAGCGCCCCTGTCGGGCATGCCTCGACACACTTGCCGCAATCGCCACAGCTCATTGTGCAGGGCTCGTCGGGAGTCAACCGGGCCGTTGTGACAATTTCGCCCAGAAAGAAGAATGAACCCTTGCCTGGCAGGATGAGGCAGTTGTTTCGCCCGATGAAACCGAGGCCTGCACGCTGGGCCCAATAGCGCTCACGGATGGGGGCCGAGTCCACACACGGACGGGTGGCACAGTGGGTGATTCCTTCGATGAAATGGGCCAATTTCGCCATTTTTTCCCTCAATACTTCATGGTAATCGCGGCCGTAAGCGTAATAGGCGACACGCAGTGCGTCTCCGGGCTGGAAACGGGCCGGGTAATAGTTCAGGGCAAGTGAGATGACCGTTTGGGCCCCATCAAGCAGTTTGGACGGGTCTTGGCGCAGGTCGTGATGTCCTGCCGCCCATTGCATGCAGCCATGGCGTCCCTGCTCTATCCAGCGGTCGTAGCGTGCCACCGTTTCGTCATCAACGGGCGTGGCAGTAGCAAAGCCACAAGCGTCAAATCCCAGGCTCATGGCCTGGGATTTGATCAATGATGTTATGTCACAATTCGGGAATGGCATCAAATTTATAACCCTTGCTCTGCAGCCACTCGATGGCCCGAGGCAAGGCATATTTCATGTTCTTCTCGGCCTTGAGCGAGTCGTGGAATACGATAATAGAGCCGTTGCGGGCATACCGCTTGACGTTGTTCAGCACTTGCTCGCCCGTGAGTTTGCGGCTGTAGTCACGGGTTACCAAGTCATACATGATGATGGCGAACCGCGACCTTAACACCTTGGACTGGCCCCATCGCAACAGGCCATGAGGCGGGCGGAAGAGCGTGCTGCCGATGAGTTCGTTGGCGCGGAACACATTGTGCAGGTAATGCTTGGTGCCCACGTGGGCGCCCTGCAAGTGGCTCATCGTGTGGTTACCTACCGAGTGCCCACGGCGGCGCACTTCCTCGAGCAGTTTGGGATGCCGCTCCACGTTCTCGCCCACCATAAAGAAGGTGGCCTTGATGCCATAACGGTCGAGTGTGTCGAGCACCCACGGCGTGACCTCGGGGATGGGACCGTCGTCAAAGGTCAAATAGACCGTGTGGTCGCGCTTGTGGATGCGCCACACGGTCTCGGGAAATATCATTCGGTAAAGTAATGGCGGACGTTCAACTAACACGATGCCTGTCGTTGATTACATTGTTGAACATCAGTTACCCAGAATCTCACTCAGTCCGGATGAAGCTTCACCGTCGCCTGCTTGCTGTTCCTGCATGGCGGCACGCTCGGCTTCATACTGCTGGCGCATGGCGCGCTCGTAATTCTCCTGATAGGATTTCAAGCGGTCCATGTTCACGCCAGCGGCTTGCAGCTTCTTGGCGATCTCCTGGTACTTCTGCTCACCCACTTGCTGGCCATAGTCGCTCAACAGGTTGAGCATGTACTGCTGGTCGATGAACTTGTCGATGCGGGTCAGGCGCTCATACTGTGATGCATCGAGCGACTGGAAGTAACGCAGGAAGCCTGCATAGCGCATAATCTCGTCCTCGAGGATCTTGTTGCTCTTGGCAATGCAGTCATTATCATTGCTCAACTTGCCCAGTTTGTAGTAAACAGTAGCAGCCTGCTCACCCATCTGAACGGTGAACGGACAGGTCGCGATGGGCAATTTCTCCATCATCAGGTCGAGGATGGTCTTGGCCTTCTTGAAGCGGTCGGCGGCATAGGCCTCGGCAGTCATGCCAGCGGGAGTTGCCAGTTGATTCTGCTTGGCGAGGTTACCCTCGTTGCAGAGGCTGCTGGCCAGTTCGAGGAGGGCGCTGCGGATGGTGGTTACCATGCGGCTGATGGTCTCGTCGAGGTAGAGTGAGCCGGGCTTGGCCTTGTCCAGACCGCCCCACAGGAACTTGTTCACCACGTTATCATACATGATGTCGGTCGATACGCCGATTTCACCACGATTGTCATTGGGCAGCATCGGGGTCACCTGATAGGTGAGACCGGTGAGTCGCAGATAGGGATCCAGGCCCAGGTAGTACTCATTGGGCACGGTCATGGCGAAGTAGCAGGGACGGTTCCAGCCCTGGGCAATGCTGCTTGCGATAACGTCAAACGACATCAGCTGGCTGGCGGTCATGCCTGAGCCCATGCGCTGCAGGTCAACGTTAATCGACGGCTGGATCATGCTGCGCTGTTCCTCCTTAGCGACGCCTGCCTTGATGGCCTGGTCGGCATCGACGGGGATGTAAACCCTGGGATAATGGATCTCATTGACGCCATAGGGGTTATCCTTGCTCTGGCTGCTATAGATATGGGCGATGGACTGGAGCGCCTCGGTGGGCGTCTGGTCGGGCTGAATGAAGTAGCTGAACTGGCGGTCGTCGTAGGCATAGGTGTTCTCATCTGCCTGCATGGGCAGCGGTGCCGACTCATAGGCAGCACGCTGCATCTGGTTGATGTACCAGTCGGTGGAGAGATAGCTCAGGTTGACGGCACGCACGTCGGTGCGGTAACCCTCTACCTCCTGCAGATACCACAGGGGGAAGGTGTCATTGTCACCGTTGCAGAAGATCACACCGTTGGGGGCGACGCTCGACAAGTAGTTGCGGCCGAAGTCGCGAGCCGCGTAGCGTCCGCTACGGTCATGGTCATCCCACGTCTGGCTTACCATCTGCAGGGGCACGATCAGGCCCACGATGGCGGCACAAGCGGCTACTGCGGTAGCCACGCCACCACGGTTGCCGTTATCGGTGGCGAGGGTTTCCTGACCCTCGGTGGCCTGCTTCTTGCCCTTCTTCTTAAGGAAGAACATCACGAGGCTCCACAAGCCTGCAACACCCATACCGATCCAGATGCTGTAGGCATAGAACGAACCAGCGTAGGCATAGTCACGCTCACGGGGCTGGCTGGGTGTCTGGTTCAGGTAGAGCACGATGGCAATACCTGTCATGAAGAACAGGAAGAAGATAACCCAGAACTGCTCGATGCCGCGGCGGCCGCGGTAAGCCTGCCACAACAGGCCGATGAGGCCCATAATCAACGGCAGCAGGTAGAACACGTTGTGGCCCTTATTGCCCTTGCCCAACTCGTCGGGCAGCAGGCTCTGGTTACCCAGACGCGGGTTGTCGATGAACGAGTAGCCCGAGATCCAGTTGCCGTGGGTAATCTCGCCCATGCCCTGAATGTCGTTCTGGCGACCAGCGAAGTTCCACATGAAGTAGCGCCAGTACATGTAGTTCAACTGGTAGTCCACAAAGAAGCGCAGGTTCTCCATCATGGTGGGCTTGGTCTTCATTTCCTTGCCGTTGGGGTTGCCATTGATGTCCAGAGAGGTGGTTGCCTCGACCTGGGTACCCTGCATACCGATCCAATCGATATATTCACGCTCGCGCTTTTCGTCATGGATGCGCGGGAAGATCATGTTCTGTTCGGGACTGTATTTGTAAGTCTTCTTGGGACCAAGTTCCTTATAGCGGTCGGGATCATTGGGGTTTTTCTTCACCTCGGGGGCATACTGCATGGGGCCCTCCTTGGTGGCGGGCTGCATCACGCCATTACCCTTGTCCTGGTACATGATGTCGCTGTAGAGGGTGCGGCCATAAATCAGCGGGGTCTCACCATACTGCTCACGGCTCAAGTACTTTGCCAGGGAGTAGGTGTTGTTGGGAGAATTCTCATCAAGAGGGGTGTTCTGCGAACTGCGGATAAGAATCAGCGCATAGCTGCTGAAACCGATGAAAATCACCAGGGTGCATGCCACGATGTTGGAGAACACACGCACGGGAATGTGCTTGCAGAACTTGAACAGATACACGCACAGGGCGATAAGCAGAACCAAGGGAATCAGCATGCTGTCACCCAGGAACATGACGCCCGACAGGACGATGGCCAGCGCAAACGATATCTTCATGCGCAGCGGGCTCTTGTTGCTGTAAAGCTCCCACAATGCCCATGCATGGGCAGCAATAAGCACGATGGCATAAGCGAACACACCCGAGTTGAACGACATGCCTAATGTGTTGACAAAGAACAGGTCAAACTTTTGTCCCCACTCCACAAATCCAGGCTCGAGTCCGTAAAGGATCAGACCCACAATGACAAATGACACGAGCAGCGTCAGCAACGAGCCTTTAGCAGTCGATTCCTTGCCGTTGAGGCGGCACTGGCGGTAGTAGAATACCAGTGAAATAGCGGGAATGCAAAGCAAGTTCAGCAGGTGCACACCCAGTGACACACCAAACACGTAGGCAATCAACACGATCCAACGGTCGCTTCCAGACTGGTGGGCACGGTTCTCCCACTTGAGGATAAGCCAGAACACGAGCGCGGTGCAGAACGACGAGAAAGCATATACCTCGGCCTCGACGGCACTGTACCAGAAGGTGTCACTCCAGGTGTAGGCCAGCGCGCCACAGATACCGCTACCCATCACCACAAGGTACTGGGCCAGGGTCATCTTGTCCTCCTCACCGTCCTTGACGACGAGTTTCTTCACCAGGTGGGTGATGGACCAGAATAGCAGCAAAATCGTCAGCGCACTGAATATGGCTGACATCGCGTTGACGCATTTGGCGACAGCCATCACGTTACCACCGGCAAACTTGCTCGCAAAGTTGGCGGCAAGGATGAAAATCGGGTTGCCAGGCGGGTGGCCGATTTCTGTCTTAAAACCTTGGGCGATAAATTCCGGGCAATCCCAGAAACTGGCGGTAGGCTCGATGGTCAGCAGGTAGGTAGCCGCTGCCACAATAAAGATGAGCCATCCCAGCGTGTTGTTGATGAGCTTGTACTTCTTCATCGTTTCTCTCTTGTGAAAAATTTGGTTTTATTTCGTTTTTTATAGATTTTACATGTACTAAACGGCAAAATTACTCATAATCTTTTAAAACTGCCCACGATAACCGCCGAAATTGACCAAATTTAACTGCAATTCACTTTTTTAGACCCGTGGCGCCGTCTGCCACCCCGTGGCTGAAAGATTAATTTGGGTTTTATGGAAATTGTTTTTAACTTTGTGGGTTGTTTTGAGTCTAATAGAAAACTTTAAAAGATGACGATTATGAAACGGATTAGATTATACATGATGGTTGTGGTGCTGGCACTGGCTGGCGCAATGTCAACCCAGGTGAGCGCACAGGTGCTGCGCGACGCCGCCTTTAACAGCATCGGCCGCATCAATGGCAATGGTGTGGTGCGCGACGGCACGATGCACTCGATCGGTTCGTTTGATGCCGATGGCACGGTGCGCGACGTCAAGGGCAATGCTGTGGGCGTTATCAAGGAACTGGAGATTTTTGACACCGAGGGCAACCGCATCGGCTATATCAATACCGATGGCACCGTCCGTGACGGGCAGAGCAATGTGCTGGGCAACATCAACATCAACGACGGCAAGGTGACCGATGCCCAGAAACAGACCATCGGTTTTGCCCGCGGCGTGCGTGTCGATTGGATTGCCTGCTATTATTTCTTCCACTTCTTTGACAAATGACCACAAAACCAGTAAAGGAAAACAATAAATACAATAAGTACAATTATTGAAAAAAGTTGTTTGTATTTGTTGTATTTGTTGTCTTCTTTTTAATGTTGCAGATATCAATGAAGAGGATATTATTGACACTGGCTATTGCGCTGCTGGCAGCGGGTAGCCTTTTTGCGCAACTACCGCCCGATTCGGTGATTAGGCGCTATGCCGCCGGGATGCTCATGGTGGGTTTCAAGGGCGACAGCGTGACCGAAGACTGTGACGCGGCGCGATATGTGCGAGACTTGAAGGTGGGCGCCATCGTGCTGTTTGACATCGACATGACGGGTGACGCTACAATAGGCTCGCGCAATATCACCAGCAAGGAGAGGCTGACGCGCATGACGGCCCAGCTCCGGGCATGGGCCGACTATCCCCTGCTCATAGCCACCGACCAGGAAGGAGGCAAGGTGGCACGCCTCAAGCCACAATACGGCTTCCTGCCGACGCAGACAGCCGAGTATCTGGGAACGGTGGATAACGAGGACACGACGCGCTATTATGCCGCACGCCTGTCCCGCGAGATGCGTGAGGCTGGTGTGAATGTCAATCTGGCGCCAGTGGTCGATGTGCTGAACCATGACTGTGCCGCCGTGGGCCATTACCTGAGGTGCTTTTCGGTTGATCCTCAAGTGATTGCACGTCATGCTGGCTGGTTTATAGACGAGAGCCGCCGCCAGGGCGTGTTGTGTACACTCAAGCATTTCCCGGGTCACGGCAATGCAATCGACGACTCGCACTACGGCTTTGTGGACGTGACCAATGCTTGGACACCACGGGAGTTGGAACCTTTCCGCATCCTTATTGATGAGGGCAAGGCCGACCTCATCATGACTGCCCACCTGTTCAATCGCCAGATTGATGAGGATTATCCCGCCACGCTATCGGACAAGACCATCAATGGTCTGCTGCGCGGCGAGTTGGGCTATGACGGCGTGGTGGTGACCGATGACCTCTACATGCAGGCCATCCGCAACCAGTACAGCATCTCCACGGCGCTGGAACTCGCCATCAATGCGGGTGCCGACCTCATCTGCGTGGGTAACAATATCAGCACGGGTTTTGAGGCCGACCGTCCCTTCAAACTGGTGGATATGATTGTGACTTCGGTCAAAGAGGGCCGCATCCCGTGGGAGCGCATGGAGCAGTCCCACCAGCGTCTATTGAAATTAGGTAAGAAACTGACAACTAAAAACTAAAAGAATGAAACGCATTATTTTTCTTGTAACCATCGCTATACTTGCAACGATGTCTATTATGGCAAATGACCAGAAACACCGCGGACACAAGATGCCCAGGCCACACAAGCCAGTAGCGCTCACGATGCCCGCTGCCCTTAAGGCGGGCGACAAGATCGCCATTATCTCACCTGCCAGTACCCCTGGCGACGACAACCCCGGGAAAGCCGCTGCCACACTGCGGGCTTGGGGATTTGAACCTGTTATCGGTCCACACGCGCTGGCCAAGTGCCACATGTATGCCGGTACTATCGAGGAGCGTTGCGCCGACTTGAAGTGGGCGCTCAATGACCCTGATATCAAGGCCATCGTGTGCACCCGTGGTGGTTATGGCTCGGCGATGTTGCTCGACCCGATGACCCATGAGGACTTCAACCGTAACCCCAAGTGGATTGTGGGCTACAGTGACATCACCGCCCTGCACAGCGCAATGGTGTGCAGCGGCGTGATGAGCCTGCATGCCAACATGGGTGGCGCTCTGGGCGAGCGTGGTGCTAATGATTCGATTAACCTGATGCTGCGCGATGTGCTCATGGGTAACCTGCCCACCTATACCGTTCCAGCCCACCCGCTCAACAAGATGGGTAGCGCACGAGGAATGGTTATCGGTGGCAACATGGCCGTGTTCACCAACATCGGCGGTAGCCGCCAGTGGGACTTCTTGGACCGCGACAACATCCGTGGCAAGGACATTATCCTCTTCTTTGAGGACGTGAGCGAGAATTTGCCGCGTGTCAACAGCATGTTGCAGCAACTGCGCCTCAAGGGTGTGCTCGACCATGTGAAAGGCATTATTGTGGGCCGCTTCACCGAGTATGATCCCCGTGATGGCTATAACGACATGTACGAGATGCTGAGCGAGACCTTGAACGGCTACAATATTCCCGTCTGCTACGACTTCCCCGCCAGCCACGAAGAAGGCTGGAACTACCCCATTATCGAAGGTTGTCCCGCCAAGCTTGACGTTACTCAAGATGGCGTCACACTGACTTTTGAAAAACGATGACAAGAAAAGACAAATTGCTGTTGCTCGCCATTGTGGCGGTGCTGGCACTTGTCGTTGCCCATGCCTTGCTGTCGGTGGACATGGTGAAGGGCGGCAAGACGGTCATATCGCGCGTCGAGCTCAAGAATTTGGATCCTGCCAACAACGGCATCAATATCGAGGTGACCAGGCCGTGGTATAACCCCCGAAAGGAATTGGCCTTCAATGTGGGCGAGCCCGACGAGCGTAGTTTTGACCGCTTTGATGTCACTCGCTGCCTGTTGCAGTGCGCCCAGCAACTGGGTGAGCATGACTTTAACCGCATCTATCTGTGCAACAAGGGTGACAGGCTCTATTACATCAATGCCGAGGACTTCAAGCGATTGGGCGAGCAGTACAAGACGGGCGAGACATTGAACACGTTGAGCTTGTATGTAAAACTGCCTCAGGTCACCTATACACTTAACGACAGCCTTGCATTCCCCGTCCACGATGGAATGCTTGGCAGCCTCTCGGACGCCCAGGACTGGAACACGATGATGTCCAATCTGCTGAGGTAGATAACCGAAAAACAGGCTGTAGAATTGCATTTTATCTTGTAATAGCAACGCCGCCCGACATTCATGTATGTCGGGCGGCGTGCCATAGGATAAAGATTTTTATATCTTCTATTCTCCTCTTTGTATGATGTCGTTATCCTAAGTCTTAAAACTTAAAGTCGATACCGGCACCGAACACCTTGTTGGTGCGGCTATAAATATCTTGACCTGGCCTTTCGGTGCCGAAGTAGTTCTTTGGCTCGTTACGTTTGTAGTCTTTGTAGGTGGTCCAGAAGTAGCCCACATTGAGTTTCACCTTCTCGCTCAGATTGACAGCGCCGCCGAAGCCGATCGAGTAGCTGTCGCAGGAGAAGGAAGTGTGGGTCTGGTAAGCGTCGCTCAGACCGTAGTCGGTGTTCTGGAAACCGCCGCTCACGGTGAAAGTCTTGTTGATGTCCCATTCCACACCAGCCAGCACCTCGTGAGTGCCGTGGCGCAGGGCCTTCTGCTTGTCATGAGCCATCTCGGCGTGCTTATCGTCATAGTAGTGGTACTCGACAGTGGCGCGCAACTTGTTGGGGATAAACTCATAACCCAGAGCTGCATATAACACTGCGGGCAGGTCGTTGGGCGTGTTCACGCCATGCTTGTAGTCGGCCAGCGCAGTCTCAAAGGCGGCGGGCTCGGCCGTAGCCTTCTTGGTGTCGTTCTCAATGCTCAGGTTGGTCTTGAACTCATACTTGGCAGCCAGAGTGAAGCCTTTCCACACGAGGTCAACACCGATGATGGGGGTGATGCCCCAGCCAGTCTGTGAGCAGTCAAGCTCGATGTTTGCCATTTCGCCCTTGTCATTGACCATCGTACCCAGCGCGGGAGCTAGAGCGGGATAGGCCATGGCAATCTGCTGAACGTTTGCAGCCATGTCGGGTTTAGGCATCACCTTGACGAAACCGCTATAGTTGCCGTCAAAGTAGTTCATGCGGGCACCAGCATAGGCACTCAGCCAGTCAAGGGGCTTGTAAGTAGCGCCCAACTGCAGGCCATAGATGTACTGGCGGCCCTTCATCGACGAGTTTATGTCATACTTGTCGGACTTCAGCGGCAGCAGGCTTGCCACACGGGGATCGGCAAGGATGGGAGCAGTCAAGGGATTCTCGGCCAAGGTCTTCTTCAGACCATCGGTCAGGCCGTAGATGCCGGCCATGATGCTGGCGTCAAACACGGGCAGGCCATTGTCAAAAGAGCACTTGCCGCCACCACCAGTGAAACCGAAGAAACCCGAGAATGTCCAGCGGTCCTTCTTGTAGGCGCCGTAGAGTGACGGAATCACGGGAGCCGATGCTTTGCCCTTGTAGAGGCGGGTGTGATCAGCCTCGGGAAACAGGTCAAACGTGGTGAGGGCGTCACGCCTCTGAGTGGCGCTCTGGATGTTCAGTGATACGGTCCAACCCTCGTGGTCCATAAATGCCAGACCGGCAGGGTTGGTATAGACAGCGTCAATCTCGTGGCTTGCACCACGGGCCATCATACGCATGAAGGCGATGTGCTGATTGGTGTTGTGGAGGAGACCACCGGCCATTGCTGACAGGCCAACGGTAGCGAGAGAGAGGGCTAATGTTGTAAATCTTTTCATTGCTATCACATTTATATATAAACAAACCTGAAGTGGAGATTTTTTCTTTAGGCCAGCAAAATTACTACCATGACACTAATTAAGTGGGCAAAAAGTCACAAAAAATGGACATTTTGCCCGTTATCATCACATTATTACACTTTTTAACAGTCGCAAACTGTTAAAATCGCAGGAAAACGAGACAAATAATTGGTAACTTTGCTGCCGTCATAGATTTTACCCTAAAAAACCAAACCAATGATTGCATCAACAGGATATGAAGAACTGAAGGACGTGATGGGCTATCTGGCCGAGGTGCCTTATGACGTGACTCGCAAGTCGCTTTACCACCCTGCCGAATTATATGAAGGCTTCTGCCCCGATGATGAGAGCAGTTTCGGAAAGTGCTTTGACAGCATCATTTACCAGCGCTACAAGTCGATGGGACAGCACACCAACAACGTGAAAGAACTGTTGGCGCGCACGCTGCACGACCACTGCATTCACACGGCGCTGGCGCGTTTCTTCAAGACTTATGACCATCGCCGTAGCGTGGGCATCATGGGCGGACACGCCTTGCTCAGGACCGACAGGATTTACCGCGAGATAGCCTTGTTGAGTCAGCGGCTCACCCAGGAGGGGTTTATCATGCTGAGTGGTGGAGGTCCCGGAGCGATGGAAGCGACCCACCTGGGAGCATGGATGGCGGGGTTCACGAGGCAGGACGTGGACGATGCGATTGAAATGATGAAACCCTCGCCGTCGTTCAGGGACGAGGGATGGTTGCGGACCGCCTTCAGTGTCATCGACAAGTATCCCCAGCAGGAATATGTGAGTCTGGGCATTCCCACGTGGCTCTATGGCCACGAGCCGTCAACGCCATTTGCCACCCACATTGCCAAGTACTTTGAGAACAGCCTGCGCGAGGATCATATCCTCACCCTTGCCTTTGGCGGCACCATCTATGCTCCAGGCAGTGCAGGCACCCTGCAAGAAATCTTCCAGGAAGCGGTGCAGAACCACTACCTGTCCTACGGCTTTTCCAGCCCGATGATTTTCTTGGGAAAACAATTTTGGACCGAAGAAATCCCCGTCTTCCCGCTCATGGACCGTCTGATGGAAACCGGCAAGTACAAGAACCTGCTGCTCACTATCACCGACGACATCGACGAGATTGTCCACACCCTGCAAGACTACAACCGCCAAGCAACTGGCTGATGGGCAAATTCTTCAAATAACGGTTTAAAAGACAACCAGCACTACTTCAACAACTAATAAAAAAGGAAAACAAGGAATACAACAAATACAATTCATTGATAATCAATTTATTGTACTTCTTGTATTTCTTGTTTTCAATATTAAAAAGAAGTTGTTAGTGTTGTCTATAGGGTTGTTTATGTTGTCTGATAACTGCGAGCACAGCGAGCATCACAGGGTGACGACGGTGCCAATGGGCTCGCCGGCCATCACCTTGCGGAGGTTGCCAAACACGTCCATGTTAAACACATGGATGGGCAACTTGTTGTCGCGGGCCATCACGGTGGCGGTCATGTCCATAACCTTGAGACCGCGGTTATAGATTTCGTCGTAGGTAATGCGGTCAAACTTCGTCGCTGTGGGGTCCTTCTCGGGGTCGGCAGTGTAGATGCCGTCCACGCGGGTGCCCTTGAGCATGACGTCTGCCTCGACCTCGATGGCACGCAGCGTGCTGCCAGTGTCGGTGGTGAAGAAGGGGCTGCCAGTGCCGCAGGAGCAGATGGCTACCTTACCGGCCTGCATGGCTTCGATGGCGCGCCACTTGCTGTAAGGCTCGCCGATGGGGAACATGCCGATGGCAGTGAACACTTGGGCCGGCTGGCCGATGGCTTCGAGGGCCGACGAGAGTGCCAGTGCATTGATAACTGTGGCGAGCATACCCATCTGGTCGCCCTTGACGCGGTCAAAGCCTTGGGCGGCACCCTTGAGGCCGCGGAAGATATTACCGCCGCCAACGACGATGGCGACCTGTACGCCTGCGTCCACAATTTCCTTAATCTGGGTGGCATAGTCGGCTACGCGTTGCGCGTCGATGCCAGAACCTTGCTCGGCAGCCAGCGACTCGCCGCTGAGCTTGAGCAGTATGCGATGATAAATCGGTGTCATAGTTTTGTTTCTGTTTTTAGGTAAAGAAAAAGGGTTGGCACAAAACATTGTTTTGTCCAACCCTTTATTTAGTGAATCATTATGTTCGGTGATTATTTGCCGGCAAGTGCATTGGCACGCTCCAAGTACTTGTCGATAGCGAAACCAGTCTGCTGACCAAAGGTGGGATACTTGTCCTTGATGGTCTGATAGATAGCAGCCTCGTCGGCATACTTCTTCTGCTCATGCAGGATGGTTGCCTTCTTGATCATGAAAGCGGGAACATAAGCCTCGTTATCACCAGCCAGGCTGATAGCCTTGTCAAATGCGGCCAGGGCTTTGTCGAGCTTCTTGAGGTTAACGTAGCAGTCACCCAGCAGCGACTGGCTTGCGGGACCGATAAGGTTACCATTGGTGGTGTACTCCTCCAGATGCTTAGCAGCCTTCTCATACTCACCCTTCTCGTATTGGATGATGGCGGCATTCAGGTGGGCGCGCTCGGCGGGCTTGTTGCTAAACTCAGCAGCCACGGCCTCATATTTCTTCAATGCCTCATCCTGATTACCTTGCATCAGCTCCAGGTCAGCCTTACCGATCTGGTCCTTAGCCTTCTGCAGGTTCGGGTTGCGGATACCATAGATGTAGCCCACTGCCAGCAGCACGATCACTGCGATAGCGATGAGAGCCCAATTGATGTACTTTTTGTTTTCTTCAATGCGTTGTGCCGTAGTCGAGAGGGATTCATTCACCTCTTCGAGGGTTGTGCGGGCACCTTGATCTTGTTTTTTTGCCATTTTATCTTGCGTTAATTTAATGTTTTCGACAATTTTGCGGGTGCAAAAGTAATAGTTATTCTTAACATTGAAAAGCAAAAAAGCAACTATTTTTGATTTTTGCGCATTTTTGGCAGCCTCATATAGCATGTTTTGACCTTTTTGGAGTCAAAATCGACTGAAAAAATATTTGCAGCATTGGCATTAAAGCATTATCTTTGCCCCCACGTCAGGACTAATAATGACTGTAATTAATGGAATTACAATGCCCACAGTGCAGTAAATGGATGGCTGTATCGCAAGAGGAGCTGGTGATACACGACTGCCAGGTCGTGTGCCCTCAGTGCCTTGCCGTGTGCACCTATGAGAACGGCGTGCTCGTCGTGCGCGATGACTCGGATGCCCCTTACCGCCACACCGCCAATGCCGGTACGGTCAAGCAGGATAATTCCAAGTTCTGTCACAGTTGTGGCAAGCAGTTGCCCAGCGGCATCAGTTTCTGCCCCTATTGCGGCGCCGACCTGAAGGCACCGTTTGACATGGTGCAGCCTGCTCCCGAGCCCGAACCTAAACACGTGCCCGAGCCCGAACCCGTCAAGGTACCTGAGCCTGTGGTGGAAGAAAAGCAGGAGAAGCCTGTTGCCCGTCGGCGTTCGGCCGAGGCCAACCTTCGCGCAATGCCCCATCACTACAGCACAATGCATCCCAGGTTGCATCAGCATGGCACGATGCCAAGCAGGACATTCAAGATAGTAGCCTATACGATAATTGCCGCGCTGATCATTGTGTTTGTGTACTTCATTGTTGCTGGTGCAAGTATCGAGACTGCAGTATAAATCCCTGATAAAGAAATATTAAAAACCCGTCTGACGATTATCAGGCGGGTTTTTGATGTGTTTCTATCGTTGGACGCAATTAGTTGGCAGCCATGAAGTCCTCGACATCCTTGGGATGGTAGGGGATGCGTTTCTCGCCCAGGAAGCGGCAGCCGTCGGCGGTGATGAGGATGTCGTCCTCGATGCGGATGCCACCAAAGTCCTTGTAGGTCTCCAGCATATCAAAGTTCAGGAACTCGGCGCAGTGACCGCTGGCACGCCAGTCGTCGATGAGGGCGGGGATGAAATAGATGCCCGGCTCGTCGGTCACGACAAAGCCCTCTTGCAGACGGCGTCCCATGCGCAGGCAATTAGTGCCGAACTGGTCGAGATTGGGACGTGTCTCCTCGTCAAAGCCCACGTAGATCTGTCCCAAGCCTTCCATGTCATGCACGTCCATACCCATCATGTGACCCAGGCCGTGAGGCAGGAACATGGCATGGGCACCAGCAGCAACGGCCTCGTCAACGTCGCCCTTCATCAGGCCCAGTTCCTTGAGGCGCTCGGTCATCAGGCGGCAGACGGCCATGTGCACATCCATATACTTCATGCCAGGCTTGGAGATGCCCAGGGCCAGGTCGTGGCACTCCTCAACAATGCGGTAGATCTCCAGCTGGCGCTGGTCATACTTGCCGTTGACGGGCATCGTGCGCGTGTTGTCGCTGCAGTAGAACTCCATTGTCTCGGCACCGCAGTCACACAGGGCGAGCCTTCCAGCCTCCAGCGGGGCCATCGAGGGGTTGCCATGCATGATTTCGCCATGTTGTGAGAAGATGGTGGCGAAGCTCACCTTGGCGCCATAGCTCTCGGCGATGCCATCGATTTGTCCGCCGATGTATTTCTCGGTTACGCCAGGCTTGATGAGGCGCATCGCGGTGGTATGCATCAGGTAGCCCACCTCGGCAGCACGCTCCAATTCGGCGATTTCCTCGGCCGTCTTGACCGAGCGCATGTTGATTACCGCCATGCGCAGGTCGTGGGATACGGCCTCGGCCTGCTTGTCGGGGTGGATGCCCAGCAGGTCCATAATCTGGATTTTGGTGTCGTGGCGGTAGGGCGGCAGGAAGTGGATGCGGCGCCCCTTGGCCCGAGCCTCGTCACAGATGACCTGCAACTGCTTCATCGGTGCGGAATTGGCGACACCCACCTGGGCAGCCATGTCGGCCACACTGTCCACCGAGCCATACCACACGATATCCTCGATGTCGATGTCGTCGCCCACCAGTGTCTCCACATTGTTGTCGATGTCGATCACACCTACCAGGCCGTCACGTTGCTGGCCAAAGTAGTACAGGAACGACGAGTCCTGGCGGAAGGGATAATAAGCATTGCTGGGATAGTTGCACGGTGACTCATTGTTGCCGAACAGCAGAATCACGCCATCGCCCACGAGCTTCTTCAACTCGTTGCGGCGACCCATGTAAGTCTCTTTACTAAACATAATTAAAGTTCTTCAGTTTATAAGGTTGTTAAAGTATTCGCTATTGAAATAGCAAAGGTAATGTTTTTCCTTAAATCTGTCAACTGCAGTGCGGCTTTTTTATGATATAGCCCCCGGGTAATGCCTTCTCTGTTGGCGGAAATGGGGAGAAAAAGCGATTTTTTAGGATTTTTTTTGCCAAAATGCTTGTATATTAAAAAAAAGTACTACCTTTGCACCGCTAAACGCAAAACGAATTGCGCAAAGCCATCAGCCCAGGTGGCGGAATTGGTAGACGCGCACGTTTCAGGTGCGTGTGCCGCAAGGTGTGCGGGTTCGAGTCCCGCCCTGGGCACCAAACGAGAGTCCTCGACAATCAGCCGATTGCCGGGGATTTCTTTTTTCATCAAACAACAAAAAAGAAAAAACAAGAAATACAACAAATACAATTTATTGATAATCAAAATATTGTACTTCTTGTATTTCTTGTTTTATATATTAAAAGAGTTGTTTTGGTTGTTCCTTGTTGTTATTGTTGTTTGAAAAATGTGCGCGGATGCCCTCCACTTAATTCGAGGAATTCGTGGACGATATGTTGTTTGAAAAATGTGCGCGGATGCTACTCTAAACTTTAAACTCTAAACTCTAAACTGCGAGCGCAGCGAGCATTCGAGCATTACTTGTTGGGCAACAGGCGGTTCTCGTTCATGCGGGACATGTATTGCTGGATGATGGCCTTGAGGAATAGCTCCATGCCTTGCTGTTCGGGTAATTTCCCTACCATGTTCTCTTTCAGCAGCGGGTCGGACTTGTAGCGATAGACGGCAGTGGTCCTTGTGCCGTCGAACTGCAGCATCAGGTCACCTTTCACGAGCTGGTAGATGCCCGCGTTGTAGCTGAAGGCCCATGTGTCTTCGGGCTTGTCGGCCAGCAGGTCGTTACCGAAGGCCAGGTAGGGCTTGCTGTAGCCCAGCAGGTGCAGCAGCGTGGGAGTGATGTCGGTCTGCTGTGCGATGCTGGCGGCATCGATTAGGTGAGGTAGCGAGCCGTCGGGAGTGAAGAAGATGATGGGGATGCTGTACAGACCCAGGTCAGTCTTATAGACGTCGTGGGTGGCTTGGTTGGTGTGGTCGGCCACAAGGACGAAGATGGTGTTCTGGTACCACGGCTCACGACTGGCGCGCTCAAAGAAGCGCCGCAGGGCCAGATCGGTATAACGCACGCACTTGTGGATGGGTTGTCGGCCCTCGTTGATGAGCGAGTCCCGGTATTGCTCGGGCACGTTATAGGGGTGGTGGGACGAGGCGGTAAACACCGTGGCGAGGAAGGGTTGCTTCATCGTGTCGATATTATCGAGGGAGAATTGCAGGAAAGGCTCATCCCAGATGGCCCACTTGCCGTCCCAATCGTCCATGCCGCCGTATTTGGGCGACTGGCAGTACTCGTCCAGCCCGTAATAGTGCTCGTAGCCGATGCTGTGGGCATAGGCGCTGAAGCCCATCGAGATGTTGTGCCCGCCATGGAAAAAGGCCGAGGAATAGCCCTCGCGGCCCAGTATCGACGCGATGCCGTCCACGTCGTTGAGCGAAGCGGGGGTGAGGAAAATAGGCTCGACCATCATGGGCAGTCCCGACAGGATCGAGGGCATGGCATCCATACTGATGCGGCCGTTGGCAAAGCTGTGCTCATAGGTCATGGACTTGGTGAGCAGGCTGTCGATAAATGGCATATAGCCCTTGTAATTGCCGCCGTCCAGGTCAGGATTCAATGAGCCGATGTACTCCTTGCCCATGCTCTCGACGATGAGGATTACCACATTCTTGGTCAAGCGGTTCTGGACATCGTCGCCGCTCGTGTTGTGGACGGGGCTGTAGATGGCTTCCATCTGTTCACGAGGCATATAGTCGGGCGTGACAAAGGCTTTCTTGCCGATGCTGCGTATCATCGAGAACGGAGTGTTCAGCACCACCGATGCCTCGACGGGGCGGTTGACAAACTGGTTGGCATTGCTGATGGTGATGGGGCGCGTGCCCGCAGTGACACTGCCGCGAATGCCGACGATGGCCAGCGGAATCATCACCAGCAGGGCAATGAGTTGGGAGATATAATAGTGGTGCCCAAAGCGGTAAACCTCGAGCCGTGGACGCGTGTAGCAACGCCACAGGATGAAAACCAGAGCGATAAACGCCAGTACCAGATACCAGTGGTGGAGGAACTCGGTCAGGATGATGGACATGATGTTGCCCTCGGATTGGAACTCGGTAAAGACGGTCACCGTCGAGCGCCGGCCCGTGTACTGGAAATAGACGGCATCCATGAGGTTCATGGCTATGCCCACTGCATTGGTGATCACAAATAGCCACCGCAGGCCCTTGTGGAAGCCCTTGCGCTCCTTGAGGTGAAAGGGCAGCAGCATGAGCACCAGGTACAGGCTGTTGACATACAGCAGCGCCGACGTGTCAAACACCAGTGCGCCGTGCAGCATGCTCTTGAACAGCGACCATGACATATAGGGGGCAAACGACGACCAGTTCTCGGCGAAGAATGCCACACGCGAGAGCATCCACACGAGATAGGCCACCAGCATATTAAGCACCGCAGCCCCAATATTGCTATGTATGAGTCTCCTGAACATATCGTGTTAGTGTTTCATCAGTGCAAGCATCTGGTCGATGGTATCGCGGTTGTTGTTCAATCGGGGCACCTTGCGCTGTCCACCTAACTTGCCGGTTGAGGCCAGCCAGCGGTCAAACAGGCCCGTGGGTGCGACAACCAGTGCGGGTGGAGCCAGGAAGATGTCGCCCGTGCGCTTGGCGTCATAGTCACTGTTCACCTCCCGCAAGTGCTGGTCCAGCAGTTGCATGAACCGAGCCTCGTCGGCCGGTTTGTGGGCAAACTCAATGAGCCACTGGTGGTAGCCGCGCTCGTTATCGTGTGCATAGACGGGCGCAGCGGTGTAGTTGAGCACCTGGGCTCCGGTTTCGCGCGAGGCTGATGTGATGGCCGAGTCGGCATTGTGTACCATCAGTTCCTCACCGAAGGCGTTGATGAAGCTGTGGGTGCGGCCGGCAATCCTGATCTTGACGGGATTGAGCTGCTCGATGGTCACGGTGTCGCCGATGCGGTAGCGCCACAGGCCGTTGGGGGCGGTGATGAGGAGCTCGTAGGTGCGGCCTGCCTCGATTTCCCAGATGGGATAGACCTCGGGCGTATCGCTGTCGCTCTCCTCAACGGGCAGGAACTCGTAGAACACGCCCACGTCGAGCAGCAACAGCATCGCCTCGGTGTCCCAATCACTCTGCACGGCAAAGAATCCCTCACTGGCATTGTAGGTGTCCAGGAAGTGCATCTTGCTCATGTCGCACAGCGCCTCGTATTGCTGCCTATAAGGCTCAAAGGCGATGCCGCCGTGGAAGAACACCTCCAGGTTGGGCCACACCTCGTGTATGCTGGATTTGCCGGTCTTGTTGAGCACTTCCTTGATAACCGTCAGGAACCAGGATGGCACACCGCTCAGGTTGGTCACGTTGGCACCGATGCTGGCCTCGACAAGGCGTGGCAATTTCTCGGTCCAATCCTCCATGAGGGCAACTTGCTTGGAGGGGATGCGTATCAGGTTGGCCAGCGGGTTCATGTTCTCGATCAGGTTGGCGCTCAAGTCCCCTACCCTCACGCCACGCTGCAACTGCAGGTTGTTGGCAAAGCTGCCGCCCAGGATGAACGCCTTACCCGAGAAGATGCGGCTCTCGGGGTTGAGGTTCAGGTAATGGGAAACCACATCGCTGGAGCCATAATAGTGGTTCCACTGGAATGACTCGCGTGTGATGGGGATATACTTGCTGCGGCCGCTCGTGCCCGACGATTGTGCGAAGTTGAAACACTGTCCGGGCCACAACTCGTCCTTGGCGCCCTTGACCATGCGCATGATATAGGGTTCCAGGTTCTCGTAGGAGAACAGGGGAAGGCGCGATGCAAACTCCTTATAGGTCCTGATGGAGGAAAAATCGTACTTGCGGCCGAAACGCGTCAGTGCCGCCTTCTCGATGAGGCGTACCAGCTCACCCTGCTGGACAGAGTCGGCGTGATTAATGTAGCGCACTTGCTGCTGCAGGCGCGACAGGAAATGATTGCGGACTAATGGCGTGAAGTTTATCATATCCGCAAAATTAATAAGAAACACCGAAATGAGAGGCACTTGAGGCTAAAAATCGGGAAAAGCACCTCATTTGTCTATGGAATAATGCTCCTTGACTGGCCGTGGAGCCACCTGGGAATAATCCAGGTGCAGATGGCATAAAACATGCAGTTTAGTGGGTAGTTAGTCGATTATTTATGAATATTTGTCTAAAAAATTTGCAACAATTCATCGGTGAGGCTAACTTTGGGGCAACAAACATTTAATAACAATTTAAAAACATACGCACTATGAAACGCTTTATCTTAGCAATGGTAGCAGTGCTGACCTTAGGTTCGGCCGCTAACGCGATGAGTTACAAGTCAGCCCGCGATCAGGCGTTCTTCCTGACCGACAAGATGGCCTATGAACTTGGACTGAGCGATGACCAGTACAATGCCGTGTTTGAAATCAACATGGACTACATCATGTGTCTGGACGTGTATGATGACATCTTCGGCACCTTCTGGACCCGCCGCAACAATGAGCTGAAATATGTGCTCTCCCCCATGCAGTACCAGCGTTACCTGCAGCTGGAATACTTCTATCGCCCCGTGTCGTGGGAGAACAGGAAGTTTGTCTTCACCGTCTATAACCACTATCCCAAGGACCGCTATTATCGCGCAGCTCCTCCTGGATACCAGGTGTATAAGGGTTCAAACCGTTACTTTGACCACAGTGCTTACAACGGTCGCACCTTTGGCGCTCCCGACAGCAAGTCGCAGCCCAAGCCCGGTATGGGTGGTTCGCAGTATGGCACTTCCAAGAGTCAGCCTGGCAGCAAGAGCCAGCCCGGCTTGACCAAGAAGCAGGCGGTTAACCAGGGCAAGCATATGATGAACCAGCCCCCCCGCCGTTGAGAGTGCATCAGCTTATAGACATGATAACAAAGAGGAAGGCTACATTAGCCTTCCTCTTTGTTTTTAGTTATTGGTGCCCGATGCGTCTTTTACCGGGCACCAATGGTTTTTAGTGAATTGTGTCTATTATGGAGTTACTTCTTAAGCTCGAAGCCCACCATCACGTCCTCGTAATTGTCCATGAGCATTGTAAGGGCCTTGATTGCGGAGCTGTCGCTGAAATTGCTCGCAAGCGAGAGTAGTGACAGCAGCTTATCGGCATCAAATGTGATGTGCAGTTTCTTCTTGCCATCACGCTTGAGCCGCGCATTGACAGGCACACCATGCCACTTGATGGATAACTTGTCCAGGTCGGGATTGTAGTTATAGGTGCCCTTGATGCTCTTGCCCAGCAGCTTGATGGCGCATGTGCCGTCCACATTAAAGGTAAACTGGGGTCGGGCCTTGTCCAGTCCTATCTTCTTGAACGCTTCCTTGATTTTCTTTTTCAACTTGCCTTTGGCAATGGGTTTGCCGATGCCGGCAAGCAGGTTCCTGCCGCTCACGTCGACGCTGGGACCCTTATAGGTCCACTCGCCCTGGATGAGTCCGTTGATCTGTCGGGTCTCCCGGGCGATGTCATCCTCGGTGATGGTAAACACTTGATCGGGATGCAGCCTGTCGCTGGCCGCATTCTTCTTGGCGGCGCATGATGCCAACAAGAGCATCGCGCATAAAATGGTGGCTATTCGTCTCATAATCATCGTTATTTCCTGCAAAGTTAACTCAAATCAAGAAAAAGACCCAAGAAAAAGTGTATCAAAAGAAAAAAAATAGTAATTTTGCATCTTGTGTCATGAAGACGCAACCGGTTTACATCAATTTTTAGAATAATCACTTTATTGAATTCAGAATATGGTAGTAGGTTACGGAGGCCGCAAGATTATCATGGAGAATGATGATACGTCCTATTATGGTCGCATCCTCATCAAAGCGCTTGCTGTCAATTATCCCGACAATTATTATATCCTTTATTCTCCTCAGAACGAGCATAACAAGCGATTGACGCCGATCTTCAACGAGGACAGCGTGCGCGTGAAGTTCCCCCGCAACCACATCCACAACAAGGAGCGCTGGTATACTGGTAACGGTATCGTGCACTCGGCCAAGGGCCATGGCGTGAACACCTTCCATGGCATTGACGATGGCATCTCGTCGGGCTTCAAGGGCAGCAACTTCCCCACCGTGTTCACGATGCTTGACCCGCTCTACAAGAATGCGCACGGATGGATTGACCGCATGCTCATGCAACGTCGTGCCCGCAAGGCCTGCAAGATTGCCAAGCGTGTGATTGCCTTGAATGAGGTTGACCGCCAGATTATCATCGACCACTATCATGTGTCTCCCGACAATGTGGAGGTGGTTCATCCCTGCTTCTTCTCGGGCTGTGACCAGTCGGTGCCCGAAAACATGTACGATATCCTGCGCAAGAAGTATCATCTTCCTGAGAAGTTTGTCCTCTACAAGGGACGATTGAATAGCGACGACAACATCAAGGAGGCCATGCAGCTGGTTCATGAGTTGCGCGACCGCAAGATATCAATTGTGCTGTTAGGCTACCGTACCGACCACTTTGACAACGTCATCAAGGAGCAGGCTCACGACCTGCACATCTTCCACCGCTTCAAGCAAGTGGACAAGGTGCACCACGCCGACTTGACCGCTGTTGCCAAGATGGCTCAGGCTGTCATTATCCCCAATACCGATCGCAGCCGCGACTGCTTCAAGCTGATTAATGCACAGCGCACTGGTGCCGTGGTCATCTGTAAGGACAGTGCCAAGGCCCGTGAGTTTGGTGGTGATGGCGTGATTTACTACGATAATTTCCATGACGGAGCCGAAGCATTGAGCGACGTCCTCGAGGATGAAAACAAGAAAGCCGCCTTGCTCCAGGCAGCCCAGGATAACTCTGAGCGCTTTACAGGCAAAGTCCTCGCCGACCACATGATACACATCTACCGGTCGGTACTGATGCACCGCAGACTTTATCAGGAATAATTTGGTGGTTAATAAAAAAGATAAAGGCAATGGATTCGTGAATCTGTTGCCTTTATTGTATTTTCTTATAGAACGGTAATGGCGCTATAACTTGTCAGTACCCCAAAGGAGTTTCTGCCTCAATGTGCTCGCAAAGTTGTTGGTCTTGAGCTGGATGACGCGTGCGCAGTAAGGGGCCCGGCCGATGGTCAGCGTAGAACCCGTGGGGCATAGTGTGACCTCGCCATCGATGCTGACCTCGTATTGCGGGGCGCGCGAGTGGGTGCAGATGGCGATTTCGCTATCGTCACGCACCACGAGGGGGCGCATTGTCAATGAGTGGGCCGAAATGGGCGACAGCACCAGGCATGACGTTGTGGGTTCCAGGATGGGGCCGCCTACGCTCAGGTTATAGGCCGTGGAGCCGGTCGGGGTGCTCACGATGAGGCCATCACCACGGTAGGTGGTAAGTTCACGTCCACGCAGCAGGGTGTGCATGTCGAGCATCGATGAGGTGTCATGACGCAGGACGGCAATTTCGTTAAGCGCCCAGGGGTGATCGATCCTGACGGCATCGCACGAGGCCTGCAGCATGGTGCGTTCCTCGATGCGGTAATTGCCTGCCAGGACATCGTCAATCAGGCTGCTGTTCTCATCCAGGTTGCCCGCGGTGAGGTAGCCCAAATGGCCTAAATTAATACCTAGAATAGGCATTCCCTGGCGCGACACCCACATGGCCGTGGTGAGGAATGTGCCGTCACCGCCCAGCGACAGGGCCATGTCGGCATCGGGTACCTGGCTGGCGTCAAAGGTGGGCAGGCCGATGTACTGCTTGCCGCTCAGGAACCTCATGTATTCTTGCTCGACGGCGACACCAATGCCTTGCTGCCGCAGATAGTCTAACAGCCTGAGCACGGTGTTGATGTTACTCTGCTGGTAGGTGTTTCCGAATATCACCAATCGTTTCATAGTGGCAAATTTAGTGACTTTATTTTATTGGCAATGAAAATGCGGTGAAAAATCTGCAGTCGGTCTGAATAGCCCTCCCCTACTCCTTGGGTTGTTCCGCCCCCTTTAGCGCTTCGACCAGATTGCGGGCTTTGGCTGGACCGATAACGGCAGCGAGGTCGTCCTCGGAGGCCTCACGGATGCGCTTGAGCGACTTGAATTGCTTGAGCAGCAGTGTGCGGGTCTTGGGACCGATGCCCGGCACGTCGTCGAGCGCGCTGTGGACTTGCCCCTTGCTGCGCTGCTTGCGGTGGAACGTGATGGCAAACCGGTGGGCCTCGTCGCGCAGGCGCTGAATGACGTGCAGCGTCTCGCTGTTCTTGTCGATAAACAGGGGCACACTGTCGCCAGGGAAATAGACCTCGTTCAGACGCTTGGCGATGCCCACGACGGTAATCTGGCCATGCAGGCCTATCTCGGCAAGCGCTTCGAGTGCCGATGTGACCTGTCCCTTGCCGCCATCGACGATGAGCAGTTGTGGCAGTTCCTGGTCTTCTTGGACCAAGCGGCTGTAGCGACGGGAAATCACCTCACGCATCGAGGCAAAATCATCGGCTCCCTCAACGGTCTTGATGTTGAAGTGGCGGTACTCCTTCTTGGCGGGCTTGGCGTTGCGGAAGACCACGCATGACGCAACAGGACTTGATCCGCTGATGTTGCTGTTGTCAAAGCACTCGATGTGCCGTGGCAGCACCGTCATGCGCAGGTCGCGCTGGATGGTGGTCAAAGTTCGTGTCGTGCGCTGCTCGGGATTGAGTTTTTCCATCATGTGCAGGCGGTCGGTGCGGTGTTGGGTGGCATTCTTGATGGCGATGTCGAGCAGTTTCTTCTTGTCCCCACGTTGAGGAATGGCGAAGCTGAGTCCTGAAAACTCCACATCGGGAATGACGTTGGTGACAGCCTCGCTGACGCGGTCGTTGGCATAGGTGGTAGCAAAGCGCTTGTGCACCTCGGCAACGGCCATTGACATGAGCTCGGCATCGCTCTCGTCGCGCGTGGACAGCCGGTACTCGAGAGTGAATGACTGGACCACTGCCCCACCCCTCATGTGCATGTAATTCACATAGGCGGCATCCTCGTCCCTGAGCAGGCCGAAGATGTCGATGTTGTGGATGGTGGGGCTGACGATGACCGAGCGCCGTCTGACGTGCTCCAGCAGCTTGTAGCGCCGCTTGATGATCTCGGCTTCTTCAAACCTCAACTCGCTTGCCAGTTGCTGCATCTGCTGCATGAGCACATCCATCAGCACATGGGTGTCTCCGTTCAGGATCTGCTTGATTTCGCTGATGTACTCACCATATTGCTCGGGCGACACCAGCCCCTGGCAGCATCCCTCACAGCGGTGGATATGGTACTGCAGGCACAGGCGGTGCTTACGTTCGGCGATTGTTTCACGTGAAACAATCAGGCGGCAGGTGCGTAACGGATAAATCTGCCTGATGGTGTCTATAAGCACCTTAGCGACCTCGGCCTTGGGATACGGGCCATAAAAACGGTCCCCCTTGGCGCGCGCGTCACGTGTAATGAACACGCGCGGGTAAAGGTCGCCCGAAACACATATCCAGGGATAACTCTTGTCATCCTTGAGCAGGACGTTGTAGCGGGGTTGGTATTCCTTGATGAGGGAATTCTCGAGGTCAAGGGCTTCCTCCTCGGTGTTGACAACGGTGTACTCTAGGTCGGCAATATTACGCACGAGCATAGTCGTGCGCACCGACGCGTGCTCCCTGTTGAAATAGGAGTTTACCCGGCGCTTCAGGTTCTTGGCCTTGCCCACATAGATGATGGTGCCCTCCCGATTGCGGTAGCGGTAAACGCCAGGCTCATCGGGGAGCAATGACAACTTAAGTTTCAGTTCGTCGGTCATCTTGCGGACACTCCTGCTTGTACCCTATCGGGTTCAGAAAGTGAAGAGCGATGTTACCTCGACTTCGGGCGGGAAGACGTCACGTCCGTGCAGGTCGGCCAGGTCGCAGATGAAGTTGATGTAAACCTTCTTGGGGTTCATCGACTTCACGAGCTCATAGGCAGCCAGCATGGTGCCGCCGGTGGCGAGCAGGTCGTCATGGATGACCACGATGTCGTCGGGGGTGATGGCATCCCGGTGCACCTCGATGGTGTCGGTGCCATATTCCTTGGAGTAGGACTTCTGGATGACCTCGGCAGGTAATTTGCCGGGCTTGCGCAGGGGAACAAAGCCTGCGTTCAGCTGGGTGGCGAGGATGGCGCCGCCGATAAAGCCGCGGGCTTCGATGCCTACAACCTTGGTGATGCCGGCGTCACGGTATATGTCGGTCATGGCGCGGGTCATGATTTGCAGGGCCTCGGGGTCCTTGAATGCGGTGGTCAGATCCTTGAACTGGATGCCAGGAACCGGAAAGTCGGGTATGTTACGTACCACACTTTTTACTTTTTCTAATTCTTGCTTATTCATTTGTATATCAATGGTTTATGGTTAAATTGTTTCACGTGGAACAAATCATCTGCCCAATAAAACGAGCAGGATGTTGATGTCGCTGGGCGATACGCCAGGAATGCGAGAGGCCTGCCCTACGGTGTCGGGGTCGATGGCCTGGAGTTTCTGGCGGGCCTCGGTAGATATCTGATGGATTTGGGAATAGTCAAACTTGCCCTTAAGCGTCACGTTCTCGAGTCGGGCTACGCGGTCGGCAATCTGCGTCTCGCGCTCGATGTAACCGCGGTACTTGATGGCAATCTCGGCAGCCTCGACGATTTCATCGCGGCGCGCGGTCTCGAGTCCGTCAATCTGGGCTTGAAGGTCGGGCAGAGCCTCGGCAAGGATGGACATGTTCAGCTGTGGACGCAACAACAGGTCATGGAGCCGTTGCCCTTGTGCCAGCGGTTGCATGCCCAGGGCCTCGAGCGTGGGGTTGATGAGGGCAGCCTTGACGGTATAGTTACGGCAAAACTCGGTGAGGCGGTCAATCTGCTGGCGCTTGGAACACATCAGTTCGTAACGTTCGCTTGTAGCCAACCCCAGCCGGTAGCTGCGCTCGGTCAGGCGCATGTCGGCATCGTCCTGTCGCAACAGAATGCGGTGCTCGGCGCGTGAGGTGAACATGCGGTAGGGCTCATCCACGCCACAGGTTACCAGGTCATCGATGAGCACGCCGATATATGCCTCGTTGCGAGCCAGGGTGAACGGCTCTCCTCCGGTCACATTCTGGTGGGCATTGATGCCGGCTATGAGCCCCTGCCCTGCTGCTTCCTCATAACCCGTGGTGCCGTTGACCTGGCCGGCGAGGAACAGGTTCTTCACCACTTTGGATTCGAGGGTATGTGTCAGCTGGGTTGGGTCAAAGAAGTCATACTCGATGGCATATCCGGGGCGGAACGCATGCACATCACGCAGGGCGGGAATGTGGCGCAAGGCCTCGATCTGCACTTCCCAAGGCAGTGACGAAGAGAACCCGTTGAGGTACATCTCATGGGTTGTCGCGCCCTCGGGCTCGATGAATAGCTGGTGGGATGTCTTGTCGGCAAAGGTCACGATCTTGGTCTCGATGCTGGGGCAATAACGGGGACCGATACTGGTGATTTGGCCGTTATAGAGCGGTGATTGGGGCAGTCCTTCGCGCAACACATCATGCACTTGCTCGTTGGTGTGCACAATCCAGCAGGGGCGCTGGGGCAACTGTGAGGTCACGCCAGGCAGGTAGGAAAAGTGGTGGAAATCGTTCTCACCTTCCTGCTTGATGCATTGGGAGAAGTCGATGGTGCGCTCGTCCAGACGGGGTGGCGTTCCGGTTTTCATGCGGCCTACGGTGAAGCCAAGTGAGGCCAATTGTTCGGTAATACCGGTCGCAGGCGGTTCTGAAACACGTCCGCCAGGGGTCTTGACGGGACCCACATGCATCAATCCGTTGAGAAATGTGCCTGCCGTGAGAATGACGGCACGGGCCTGGAAAGTCATGCCGAGGACGGTCTTGACCCCCTTGACTACCCCACCCTCGATGATGAATTCATCGACGGAATCCTGCCACATATACAAGTTGGGCGTGTTCTCGAGCACTTTTCTCCACTCGAGGATGAACTGCTGGCGGTCGCTTTGGGAACGCGGGCTCCACATGGCGGGACCCTTGCTGCGGTTGAGCATCCTGAACTGGATGCTGCTGCGGTCGGTGACGATACCCATCTGGCCGCCCATAGCATCGATTTCGCGCACAATCTGGCCCTTGGCGATTCCGCCTACAGCCGGGTTGCAGCTCATCTGGGCAATCTTGTTCATGTCGATGGTGATGAGCAGGGTGTGTGAACCCAATCGGGCTGCTGCACAAGCAGCCTCACAGCCGGCATGACCGGCACCCACCACTATCACATCATAGTCGTGCCTCATTTCTTGAATACGTTATCGGGAAGGATGGCCAGGGCGGCATTCTCGTGTTGCTCCATGATCTCACGCTCGCCAGGGCCCTTGTCGTTGATGCCGCACAGGTGCAGCACGCCATGGATAATGACACGCATGAGCTCGGTTTCATAGTCAGCGCCTAGCATTTCGGCATTGCTGCGCACGGTGTCGAGCGATATGACCATGTCGCCCGCGATGTGGCGAGAGTTGGTGTAGTCAAAGGTAATGATGTCGGTATAGTAGTCGTGACCCAGAAATTGACGGTTGGTCTCCAGGATGTAGTCGTCGTCACAGAAGACATAGGTCAAGCACCCCACCCGTTGCTGGTGTTGCTCGGCCACCGCCACGATCCAGTCACGCACCGCCTCCTCGTTGAGGGACGGCATCTCGACTTTACCTTGTAACATGTAATTGATTTCGGTCATTAGTTGATGCTTCTTGAAAAACGGGAGACAAAGATAACACAATTATTTGAGAAACAAGAAAAAATCGGCAAGAATTAGCCTCATGGCGGCCCATGTTGCAGGAGATGGGCCATTGGGGCGCCCCGAGGGGCGTTTGTCTCCCCCACCCGATTTTTCTGACATAAAGTCGAAAATCGCTAAAATCCCTGAAAAACAGGGTAAAAACGCATTTTTACCCCTTGAGAATCGCTTATTTTGATTCGTTCGGGTATCTGTAGGCGAATTTTTAAAGAATTTTGGCATTAAATTTGCATGTATGATGATAAATCTATACCTTTGAGGAAGTCTAATGGAACCTCTACGTCACACACGTTAGAATTGAAGATAACATTACAAACATATAAAATTTAGATATTATGATTGACTATTTCACTTCCAACCTCTGGCTCATTTGGGTCATCATTAGCATTGTCTGCTTGATCCTCGAGCTTTCCTCAGGAGATTTCTTCATTCTGTGCTTTGCTATTGGAGCTGCCGTGAGTGCAATCTTTGCAGGATGCGGTGCAAGTCTCAGTGTTCAGATTGTCCTCTTTGCCGTCGTTTCGGCTTTGAGTCTGCTGCTGGTGCGTCCGGCTTTGATCAAGAAACTTCACAAACCTCACAAGGAGCGCCTCAGCAATGCCGAGGCCATGATTGGCCAGGTGGGTCGCGTCAGCGAGCCTATCGAGGCCAATGGCTATGGCCGTGTCGCTATTGACGGCGACGATTGGAAGGCTGTCGGCGTTGGTGGTTCCGCTATCAATAAGGGTGAGCGCGTGCGCGTCGTTAAGATGGACAGCATCATCCTCACGGTTGAGCCTGTTGTTGAACAGACGCAAGCCGAAAACTAATGTCTATAAGTTTTAAATACAAACACTAAATTAAAATATTATGACACCGCTATCCATTTTTTTCATCGTCATTGTTTTACTGGCTCTGATTCTTGTTAAGAGTGCTCTCGTGATCATTCCCCAGAGCGAAACCAAGATTATCGAGCGATTAGGTAAATACTACGCCACGCTCAAGCCGGGCATCAACCTGATCATCCCGTTCATCGACAGACCCAAAACGATTATCGCCTATGAGCACGGCCGCTATCGTACCACCAACTCTATCGATCTGCGTGAACAGGTGTATGACTTCGATAAGCAGAATGTGATTACTAAGGATAACGTTCTTACTCAGATCAATGCGTTGCTCTATTTCCAGATCGTTGATCCCTTCAAGGCCGTTTATGAAATCAATAATCTGCCCAATGCTATCGAGAAACTGACCCAGACCACGCTGCGTAACATCATCGGTGAACTCGAGCTGGACCAGACGCTTACCTCGCGTGACACCATTAACTCCAAGCTGCGCACCGTCCTTGATGATGCGACCAACAAGTGGGGCATTAAGGTCAACCGCGTTGAGCTGCAGGACATTCAGCCGCCTCAAACCGTTCTTCAGGCTATGGAGAAGCAGATGCAGGCCGAGCGTAACAAGCGTGCTACCATCCTTACCAGCGAGGGTCAGAAACAGGCTGCCATCCTCCAGTCCGAGGGTCAGAAGACCGCGCGCATCAATCAGGCAGAGGCCGACAAGCAGACCGAGATTCTGCGCGCCGAGGGTGAGGCCCAGGCCCGCATCCGTAAAGCCGAGGCCGAGGCTATCGCCATCGACAAGATTACCCAGGCTGTTGGAAAGAGCACCAATCCCGCCAACTACCTGCTGGCCCAGAAGTATATCCAGATGCTCGACACTGTGGCCAGCGGTGACAAGACCAAGACGGTTTATCTGCCTTACGAGGCCACCAATCTGTTAGGTTCCATTGGAGGTATTAAGGAACTTTTTAACGGAGGAGAGAATAAGGAGTAAAAGCCGATAGAGTAGGGGAGAGTAGCCCCAATTGACTAAATAGCAGGAGGGTGTGCCATCTGTGGCATATCCTCCTGCTTGCTATTAGGCGTGCTGGTCACGCCATTGGCCGGGGGTAAGGCCTTCTTGGGCCTTAAATGTGCTCATGAAATGGGATTTGGATGTGAAACCCAATTGGAGCGATACTTTCTCGATCGACAGGGTGGGGGAGGAGACCAGCAGCCGCTTAGCCTCGTCGATACGCAATCGGGTGAGCCAGGCATTGAAGTTGCAGCCGTAGTAGCTGTTGATGTAACGTGACAGGTAGGTGCGGTTGGTGCCTAATTGCTCGGCCACTTGAGCCATGGTGACTCCCTTGTGGCAATAAGCTCCCGATGCCACCCATTTGTCCACCTTGGCACCTAAGTTTTCCATTAGTCGTGTGTTGCTTGTAACTATTTGGTTTACAGATAGATGTGTTATTTGCGTTTCGGCCCTTGATGTTGAACTGCGGTAATTGATAATCAGGTTGACAAACGTTACATACACATAAGCCCACAGTAGCAGTGTCGCAAAGTTATAGACGGCCAGCGCATGCTCTGACCACATGACAAGGAACACATATAGCATGGCAAACAATGATAGCGAGAAAACGCAGCGCCACAGCAGGTTAAGGTAGGAGAAGCGGAAGCTTTCCTCGGCATTCAGTTCATTGCGTCGGCTGGATATCATCTTGTAACTGATGGCAAAAACGAAGATAATCCTCACTAATTCAATGAAATACAATGCCAGGGAGGACACAATCATGATGGTTGCCAGTGATGGTTCACACCATGGCGATATCCACACCAGCACCCCGCTCAACAAGAATATCATTGCCGTGAGGATGATGCGGGTATTGGTTATGTGCATCCTGTTGGCCAGCGGGATAAAGGCTACTGCCAACATAAAGGTTACCGTGTAGAGCATGGAGATGTTCAGGGCGGTATTCACTTTGGGATAATTCTCGTTTAAGCTTAACGCATACTGTACGAGAGTGAAAATGCCAACCATGACGAGTACGATGGCCACAGCCCACTTGGCCCATGAGAGCCAGGATGACAGCTTAGCCTTCACATTACCTATAAATAGTAGAGTGATGCCGCAGAACAGAGTCTCGACGACACAGCCTAATTGGGAGTATTCATATAGAGTCATTAGATAGCCTGTTTCGTGTGATTGCCGACAAAATTATGAAAAAAACGAAAAAATCAAGCATTTTTCCACCGAAATGACGATTGTGCTGAACAAAATACGCGGCATTGTTGTAATTTTGCAGCCAGGAATCAATTAAAGTGTGAATTGCTGTTATGATTTCACAAGAACTAGAACTCAACATTGTGCTGATAGGGTGGGTGATCCCCATTCTGTTGGGTTTGGTTTTGCTTGTGATCAAGACGCCCGAAACCCAGTCCCACATCTATTATCAGAAGGGCAAGCTGACCTGTGCCATAGCATTTTTGCTGTTCGGTGTCGAAATCCTGTCCCAGTGGGTGATGCGGGTTTTGGAAGTGGGTGATCCCATTCTGTCGGTATCGGTCTACCTGTTGGTTTTCTATCTCGCTACATTATTGTTCGCAATGGGTTATTGCACAATGATCAGCCCAGGTTCCGTTGACCGGAGGCAACAAGTCATTGCGGCTGTGGTGCTTCTTGCCTTTGTCACGATATTGGTTATCAACTACTTCCTGCCCAATAGGCTGTGGCAGGTGCGAGGACTGTTGTTGTGCTGTGTGTTTTTGTTCATCATCACGTGTAGTGGTATCTATTCCTGTGTTGTCGTCTATCGCAAGGCCATCAATAACCTGAGAACCTATTATTCTGATGTGGTGGAAAATATGATACGTTGGATGCCGGGCGTGGGTGCGGGTATCCTCGTTTTCCTGCTCTCGGCGCCGTTTGTCTGCTGGTTACCCCGCTGGGTTGGGGTTTATCAGGTGGCTCTGGGTATCATTATGATTATCTATACCTTTATCTGTATAATCAATTTCTCATCGTCCTATAAGTCGCTGGCAGCAGCACTTAATGATGGTGAGGACGGTAGTGACGCACAGGAGATTAGCGCAATGAATGATGCTGGCGATGAAGAGGGTGATATGAATGTGCAACGCAGCTCATTTAGCGATTCCCTGATTGAGGTGATGCAGGAAAAGGAAGCGCGCTGGCGGGCCCGTGGCGGCTACCGCACCAAGGGGGTCACCATCGAGCAGGCCGCCCGCGAGATAGGTACCAACCGCAGTTATCTGTCCAAATACCTGAACGAGGTCAGGCAGATGACCTTCTATGAATGGGTAGCCCAGATGCGCATCCAGGAGGCCCAATCGCTCATGCTGGCCGACCGCAACATGCCCATTGAGCAAATCGCCAGCGAGGTGGGTTTCACGTCTCAATCCACTTTCTCCAGCACGTTCAAAAAGCAGGTGGGAATCAGTCCAAATGCGTGGCGAAATCAACAATTGTAATTTAAAATTGTTATATTCAAAAAACACCGATTTTCTTCGATGAAATCGGTGTTTTTGTGGTGTAAAATCGTCAAAAAAATTGATATGCGACAATAAAAAGCCAAGGGGCGGTTAACAAGTGTTTCCGCACATGTGATTTATTCGTAATTTTGCATTGTGATTGTTAATGGATGATGATGTAACAGTCATGGCTTTAAGTTTTATGAAGGGATTATTATCTGATAAAGAAATGTGCATTAATAATACGAGAATGGAATTAGTATCCTTGAAAAGTGTTATTTGACTTTGAGTGATAGTGAATCACTCGTTTAATACATTTAAGCAAGATTAATCAGTCTGCCTGTGAAGGTTGACTGATTTTTTTTGGCCCGTTGATGAAGTATTACTAAAAAAATGACTATCTTCGTGGCGCCGCATGGATATTTTCAATTCATGCCTACCTTAACAAACTGAATCAACCTAATGATAAACGTTTTCCATATTGTTTCCAACAAGCACTGGACAGGAGCTGAGCAATATACTTATGACCTGGTGGAACGGCTGCGCAATGACCCTGACTTCTATGTCGAGGTTGTCTGCCGCAAGCATCCCAATGTGCTCAAGCAATACCGTCGATTGGAGATACCCATCTCTATCCTGCCACTCAAGGGGGTGACCGACATCGACAGTCCCGTGCGCTTTGCCCGCCTGTTGCGCAAGGGGCAGAACATCATCCATGTGCATAGCTTCAAGGATGCTTTTATGGCCGTGATGGCTCGCCGCATCAGTGAAAACCGCGACACTCGGGTCGTGGTGAGTGTTCATGGCGTTTACAAGCCCAAGAAGAACTACATGTACACCAAGTTGTATAAGTCGATTGACTGCTTTGTTTTCTCGTCCGAGATGGCGCGGGAAGCGTTCCTGGGCAAGGCCAAGAAGCAATATGCCGACCGTACTGTCGTCTTGCGTGACAGCGTCTGTGACAGCCAGATCGGCACCCAGGTGCCCGACCTGCGACGCGAGTTGAAACTCGACAGTCACCAGTCGTTGATCATGTATCACGGAAAATTAGCCCCAGAAAAAGGTTTAGACACGCTTCTGGGCGCTTTATCCCACGTGGATAAGGCAAAGTACCACCTGGCCATTATCGGTGAGGGACAGCCCAAATATAAGGCCAAAATCAAGGGGTTTATCGTTGCCGCGGGCATGGTAAACAATGTCACATTGTTAGGCTTCAGGGACAACATCCTGGAGTACCTGCGGCAGGCTGATTTCGGTGTATTGCCGTCCATTCAGCCCGAGGCATTGGGTATCAGCAATTTGGAGTATATGATGGCTGGCCGTGCCCACATCTGCAGCAACAACGGAGCCCAGCCCGAGTATGTCAAGGACAATGTGAACGGTCTGCTCGTGCCTCCAGGCGACGAGTCCGCGTTGACCACAGCCATCAATCAGCTCATCAATGATGCCGCTGGCCGTAGCCGCATGGGCACCCAGGCTCAGAAGGACTTCCAGGACAATTTGGACTATCCCAATTTCTATCAAAAGATGACCGGCCTCTACCGTAGCCTGCTGGAGAAGGCGCCAGTCATTACAATCGAGGATTAGGGCCATCGGTGTCCAGTAAAACTTTTCAATCTTTGGTTGATGCACTGCCATAAGCCACCATTAGGTGGCTGTGTCGGGGACGGTTCGTCTGTCATGAAAACTCGCAGAGTTTTGTGACTGAGGAACCGTCCCCTCTAGCTGTCAAATCGCATATAAGTTCTACACTAGCCTATCATGTGGGGACGGTTCCGTTAGCAACAAAAGATCAATCTTTTGTTACAAACCGAACCGTCCCCTTGAAGCGGCCTTAATGGCCGCTGTTGGTCCCCTTTTGTACGCAATCCCTACGCTCTACCGGACGACGCCAATAAGAAGGAAAGAGTTCTTTGATAGAGCTTGTTGGGTGATAAAAACAACCGCCGGGGCTGTGGTAGCCTCGGCGGTCGTTTTTAATCAATGGAGTGGGGGATTACTCCTGGTCGCTGTCCCACCATACGGGGAGGGTGCAGATCTGATCCGAGAGATACCACTTGCCATTCTCGCCAACTGGGAGATCACGTGCACCAGGCACTAGATCGCCGATGGCATCGAGATTAGTCGTGTTATAGTCTTTCTCGTAGGAAGCCTGGTTCCAGCGGCGAGGATATTTGCCGTCGGGACAGTAGGTTTTGTAACTAGCGGTATTCAGATACATGAACGGCTTTTGCCATCCCAAGAAGTACTCGGGATTGTAGTCCATGCGGCGCATGTCAAGCCACATCTCGGTGGTGAAGAACACGATGATCTGCTTCTGAGTCATAATCTTGCCCATGGTAAGGTCACTAGCGGTGCCGATACCGTTGTTCAGGAAGTTGTCAATATCGGCCTGCTCCATCGGAGTGAAGGAGGGGCAGGAAACCAATGTAGGATCATCAGCGACCCAACGCTTGCACATGTCGTTAACAAACTCAATGTTTGCCTTAATACCCTCGCGATAGGCGTTGTAAGCCTCAGTGGTCTTACCTTGACGGAAGAGCACCTCAGCCTTGATCATACAAGCCTCGGCATAAGAACCAACCACTGTGGGAGAAGTGGGACGTGTCCAGAAAACGCCAGAGATAGCTGACTCGTCATAGCCAGCTGTTCTACGCATGAGCATATCCTTGCCGCCACCGTAGCCAGTTGAGCCAGATTGACCCTGTACATAGATGGTGTCGCCTTGACGTGCATTATCTGTAGTGTTACAATACCAGCCAGGGATGTTACCACTGTACAGTGAGGGGAAAGGACCACCGTTGCTGATGATGTTGGTAGTCAGGTCAACACCCAGCGAACGACGCCACTTGCCATCTTCACTCCACTTGATTTCGTCAGGAGTATCGTCACTCTTGACTGAGCGAGCCCAGGGAATGAACTTGTCGGCACGGGGGTCTTCCACACCATTACCGGCAAAGTTTGTCAGGTTGTCATAAAAGCACTTGGAAACGAACATACGGTTGTTGTTCATACCGATGCACGAATACAGTGCTGAATAGTCAACAGGCTCATCCCATCCCTCATGGTCATGGGTGGTGCTGTTGTTGTCCTCGTGATAAACAACAGTGTTGTCTGCATTGCTCTGCATGGCCTTGGAGAGGCAGTCCAGAATAGCAGCCTGGTCATACTTACCCTCGGTATAGCTACCAGCTTGTTTCTTGCTCAAGTGGTTGAGCCAACGTGCTTTCAGGAAATAGCATAACTTAATCCATTTGCCAGTGTCGCCACCGTTCCACATGTCGCCATCGCTAAGGGGGAGTGCATTAGGATCCTGTTCCCTCTGGAAGAGCTCGATAGCCTGATCAATGAGTTTGATGCAACCCATGAACACTTCCTTACCAGTGTTGTACTTGGGAGCCACTGCATCGCCAAAGGCTTCATCAAAGGGCACCTCACCGAAGAGGTCAGCCAAATTCATGAAACCGAAAGCCTTGAAATAGCAAGCCATAGCAGCATAGTGATAAGCACCGTCTTCCATAGCGCTATTGTAGAGGTCGGGCAGATTACCACCCACGGGAACGAGGAACCATTGCTGGGCATTATTGGCACGGTTGCTGCCACCCAGGTTCCAATTCATAGCCGCCGTCTGTTGAGCACCAGTATATGTAGCCAACTGTCCGCAATAGTATGCAGTGTTGGACGATGGGATCATGTAGGCAGCGATGCTGTAGTGCTGCATGAAGGTCATGCGGGTCGAGTAGCTGGCATCGGCCGAGGTCGGCGTGTTGGGGTCATTGTTCACATCAAGCCAATCGTTGCAGGAAGTGAGCGACAATGCCACTGCAGCCAAACCACACAGTATAATTGATTTGAATAGTTTCATATTATGTCTTAGTTATTAGTTTTTAGTCCTTAGTCCTTAGTTTTCAGTAATTTAATTGCTTTAAACTCTAGACTTTAAACTTTAAACTTGTTAATCTTACTTCACGATGATCTCACAGATGGAAACGCGGTTCCAACTCAATTCGTCAAACATGTTGCTGATACCCTGGCCAGCAGCGTTGATGCGGTTGGCAGCGATACCATACTTGTTAACGAGCATATCCTTCACGCTGGCGGCGCGGCCGTTAGCGAGCTTGATGTTGTTCTCCTGGTTGCCCTCGGGCGAAGCGTAACCCTTGATTTCGCAAGTTGCTCCGGGATGGCTCTTCAGGTAAGCAGCCACGCGCTCAACGTTGGCACGCTGGTCGGCGGTGATACCGGTCTTGTTCACGGGGAAGTGAACCAGGACGTTCATGTACTGCTTGCTGTTGTCAACCACCTTGGGAGCGGCATTCTTGGCAGCATTCAGGTCATTGCGGCAGTTAGCCAGAGCCTTGTTGGCAGCAGCGAGGTCATTCTCGAGCTGGGCAATGCGGGCGTTGCTGGCGTTCTGAGCGTTAGCAAGCTGGTTGCGCAGGTCGTTGATCTGGCCGTTCAGGTTTTCAAGCTCAACATTGTTCACGCGGGCGGGAGCCTCATAGTCAGTGCCGAAGGTCATGTTGACACCGAAGGAGAGACTTGCCGTTGAGGGAACACCGCAGTAGTCGATACCTACGGAGCTTGAACCAATCGAACCAGCACCAGCGGCAGCTACCTCGGGATCACCATCGTAGTTGGTAAACAGCAGCAGGTTGGTACCTGTAGCGGTCAGCGAGCAAGCTTTGATGTATTTGGTGCGTGCCAGTAATGACTTGGGCAGGGCATAAGAGAGCGAAATGGTGCGCAGGCGCAGTGCGTTAACCTTCTTCATGAAGTTTGTGCTCTCTTTCAAGTAATAATCGGTGTAGTAGTTGTTGATGATCCACTCACCCGGAGTCTGCTTGCCATTATAGTCATAGAGCTTACCGGCCTCAAATTCATAAGTCGTAGGATCTGAGTAAACGGGAACCTTAGTCGTTTTGCCATCTTCGCCAACAACATCTTGAGTTCCAGTCTGGTGAACACCAGTGATTGAAAGGTGGTTACGACCTTCGGTCAAAGCAGCAGTACCATTGGTAACCATCGAGTAAAGGGTGCCGTTGTAAACATGGCCGCCTACACGGAATTCCCACAACATGTTGAAAGTCCAGTTCCTCCAGGTCAGGGTATTGTTCCAACCACCGGAGAACTTGGGCTCGCGGTTACCGATTTCCAGTTTATCGTTCTTGCCACCAGTGGGCATGTTGTTGTCATCAAGAATCAGGTTGCCTTTGGGGTCACGGTCTAATTCGCTACCGCTGATGGCCATAAAGTTACCGCCATTGAATGAGGCAGCACGTGCGCTACCCACCTGTACGTCGGTCACGTAGAGGATGTCCACACCGTCGATGAGGTTCTTCACCGTACCGCGGTTGCCACTCATAATCAGGTTGGTTTCCCAAGTGAAGTTACGAGTCTTGATGGGTGTACCGCCAATCGTGAGCTCCATACCCTTGTTGTAAACGTCACCAGCGTTCACCTTACGTAGGATGTAACCGATGAAGTTAGACAGACGAGGCTCCATGATCTGGTTGATGGAGTTGTTGGTATAATAAGCATAGTCGAAGTGCAGGCGGTTGTTGAAGAAGCGCATTTCAATACCCACCTCGGTCGATTTGGTGATCTCAGGTTTCAGGAAGGGGTTACCAGTGGTCCAAGTGTTACCCACACCGGTCATACCATTCAGGTAAGTGCCCACGGGCCATAGATAGGTGTTTGTTACATAAGGATCGGTATCCTTACCTACCTTAGCCCAGCTGGCACGGAGTTTACCGAAGGTCAGCCAATCGGGACGAGAGTCACCCATCAGTTCGGTGAACACAATAGCACCGCTCACACTAGGATAGAAGTAGCTGCGGTTTTCCTTGGGCAGAGTAGAAGACCAGTCGTTGCGGCCAGTCACTGTCAAGAACAGAGCGCTGCGCCAATCAATACGGAACTCACCGAAGACACCAGCCAAACGTTTGCGGCTCTTGTAATTTGAGAAATCGCGATCCTCCTTCAGCGCATTGTCAAACGAGAAGAAGTCGGGTACCTGGAAGTTCCAAGCCATGCGGGAGTTCCTTTGGCGCTTGGTGTACTCGGTAGTACCACCTAACAGCAGGTTGAAGTTGAAGTCACCGAACTGTTTGTTGAAGTTGGTCATCAGGTTGTTGGACAGGTAACGGTAACGCATAGAGTTCTCACTGTACATACCGTTCTTCCAGTTCTCCTTGTGGGTACCACCAGAAGCGAGTTTGTTAGTGTTCTCGGTTGTGTAAGAGTCAACACCCATGCGGTAGCTGATCCACCACCAGTCAAAGATGTCCCACTTCACGTTGAAGTTGCCGGTGAAACGCTCGGTATCATCAGTCAGACGGTCCTTCTTCAGAATCCAGTAAGGATTATTGCGCTCTTCCCATGGCATCAAGTCAGGACGCAAGGTGGCACGCGAACCGTCCTCATTGAGATAGTTCCTCATGTCCTCAAATGGGTTCCAGTTATACACTGTGTACATCGTACCCTGGCCGTTATCACCGTAAAGAGCGGCACTGGTCAGAGTCTTTGTAGTGCGGGCTTGGCTATAGGCGGCATTGGCACCAAAGGTGAAATGGCCAAAACGTTGCTCACCATTGAAGCGGAAGGTGGTTTTGGTATAACCCGTGGTGGGAATGATACCGTCCTGATCATAGAATGAACCACTCAGGAAGAAGTTATTGTACTTGGTACCGCCGCTAACGCTCACGTTGGTGTCCCAAGCATTACCTCTCTCAAAGAAGTTACCGATGTTATCATACACGGTCTCGCCAGGAGCGGCGGGAGCTCCCCACGATGAATAGGTCTTGTCATCATAGGTGAAATCCTTGTAAGAACCATCTTCATTGTAGTGTTGCCATACATAACCACGTTTGTATTTCTTTTGGGTCTCGGGAAGGTATTTTGCCCAGGTGGTGATGAACTTAGCGTTCAAGTTAACCTCCACGTGGCCTTCTTTACCCTTCTTGGTGGAGATGATGACAACACCGTTGGCAGCCTTTGAGCCGTAAAGCGCAGCTGCGGCGGGGCCCTTCAGTACACTCATGCTCTCGATATCCTCGGGATTGATATCCATCACACGGTTGGAGTTGGTGGTTGCCACACCGGTCATGCCATCAAAGCCAGAGTTACCGATAATCGAGGTGGAGTTGTCATAGATGACACCATCCACAACAAACAGCGGCTGGTTGTCGCGCTCCAGTGATGTACCACCACGCAGGATGATCTGAGCACCCGAACCTGCGGCACCAGACGACTGGGTGATGTTTACACCGGCGATCTTACCGGCAAGTGAGTTGATGGCGTTGGTGTTCTTGTTGCGCATCAGTTCCTCGGCCTTCAAGTCATCGACTGCATAACCCAGCGACTTCTTGTCCTTGCGGATACCGAGTGCGGTTACAACAACCTCATCGAGGACCTGGTCATTGGCTGCCATGTCAATGTCCATGGCACTGCTGCCCACGGTAACCTCCATGGGCTTGCTGCCCACGTAGGAAATGATGAGCACGTCACCTCGATTGGCGTTGATTGAATACTTGCCGTCCACATCGGTGGCGGTACCGCGGTTGGTACCCTTGGCTGTGAAACCCGTGCTGGGAAGCGATGTCATCCCAGCGGGAGCTCCGCAGGCGATAGCCAGGGCGGCCAACAGTGCTAATTGTTTTTTCATACGCACTTGCTTTTAAAAATTGAAGTTAATGAATTGGTTAATATCTTAATGTTATTAATTGGCTTGATAACAAGTTGAAGCATCCATTTTAACAGACTTTACCATTGCATCAAGAATTTCAAATGGCAAAATTGCAAAAAATAATTAATACTACAAACAACTTATCGAGAAAAATGCCCATAAAGTGTCCAAAATGCCTATTTTTTAGAAAAAATCACACAATTTTGTTATGTTTTAACTTTATTTTTTTTGAATAATTAACAAAGGCATGACCTGATTACATGTTTTGCCTCTGGCCGCTCGATAAGAGTAAATAATGTGATGCGGGTGTAAGGAGCAGAAAAATCCCCCGGTGTGGCAAGTGCGGCACCAGGGGATTGTAGCAGAAAAAAATAATATATCGTCGCGGGGATTACGCCCCGCGTAGCCAAAGGCTGGAGGTTGAATTAAGTGTCGATTGTGGCGTAGGTGGCGTTTTCCTCGATGAACTTGCGGCGGGGCTCCACGTCTTCACCCATGAGCATGGAGAAGATGCGGTCGGCCTCGGCGGCGTCGCTGATGTTGACGCGCTTGAGCAGACGGTGCTCGGGATCCATGGTGGTCTCCCACAGCTGCTCGGGGTTCATCTCGCCCAGACCTTTGAATCGCTGCACGGTCACGCCGTCCTCGTTACCACCTGCATAGGTGTCGATGAACTTGCGCAACTGCACCTCATCCCAGCAGTATTCCTCCTTGCCGCCCTTCTTGGTGCGGGCACGGTACAGGGGTGGGGTAGCGATGTAGAGGTAACCGTTCTCGATGATGGGCCTCATGCGGCGGAAGAAGAAGGTCATCAGCAGTGTGTCGATGTGAGCGCCATCGACGTCTGCATCGGTCATGATGATGATGCGGTGATAGCGCAACTTGCTCAGGTTGGCCTCCTTGGGGTCTTCCTCGGTGCCGATGGTCACACCCAGGGCACGGAAGATGATAACTACCGAGTCGCTCTCAAACACCTTGTGGTCCATGGCTTTCTCGACGTTCAGGATCTTACCGCGCAGGGGCAGAATGGCCTGGAACTTGCGGTCGCGGCCCTGCTTGGCGCTGCCACCTGCCGAGTCACCCTCGACGAGGAAGAGCTCGCTCTCGGCGGGATCCTTCGACGAGCAGTCGGCCAGTTTGCCGGGCAGTCCACCGCCAGCAAGCGGAGATTTGCGCTGCACCTTCAGGCGCGCGTTCTGTGCGGCATGACGTGCCTGGGCGGCCAGGATGACCTTCTCGATAACGGTCTTGGCCTGGGTGGGATGCTCTTCCAGGTAATTGTTCAGGGCATCGCGCACGGCGGTCTCGACGGCACCGATGACCTCGGTGTTGCCGAGTTTTGTCTTGGTCTGGCCCTCGAACTGGGGTTCGAGCACTTTAACCGAGATGATGGCGGTGAGACCTTCGCGGAAGTCCTCGGGCTTGATTTCGACCTTGGCCTTCTCGAGCATCTTGTTGTCCTCGGCATATTTCTTCAGGGTTGAGCCCAAACCGCGGCGGAATCCCGTCAGGTGGGTGCCGCCCTCGATGGTGTTGATGTTGTTGACAAACGAGTAGATGTTCTCGTTGAACGACGTGTTGTAGGTCATGGCGACCTCAACGGGGATGTCCCCCTTCTTGCTCTTGATGTGGATAACGTCCTGTATCAGAGCTTCCTTGTTGCCATCGATGTAACGCACGAACTCGTCGAGACCGGTCTCGCTATAATAAGTCTCGCTGCGGGCCACGCCGTTCTCGTCCTTGTTGCGCAAGTCGGTGATCGTCAATGTCACGCCGGCATTCAGGTAAGCCAGGTCGCGCAGGCGATTGGACAGGATTTCAAACTCATATACGGTGGTCGAGAAGATGCCTGCATCGGGGTGGAAGATGATGGTCGTGCCATGCTCCTCCTCGCGGCAGTCACCAATAATCTTGACCTCGCTTGTCGGTTTGCCCAGGCTGTATTCCTGCATGTAGACCTTGCCACCGCGGCGCACCTCGGCACGCAGGTAGTCGCTCAAGGCATTAACGCAGCTCACGCCCACGCCATGCAGACCGCCAGACACTTTATAGGAACCCTTGTCGAACTTACCACCGGCATGGAGCACGGTCATCACGACCTCGAGAGCCGACTTGTGCAGCTTCTCGTGCTCATCGACGGGGATACCGCGGCCATTGTCGCGGACGGTGATGCTGTTGTCCTCGCCGATATAGACGTCGATGCGGTTACAGAATCCTGCTAGAGCCTCGTCGATGGAGTTGTCAACGACCTCGCTCACCAGGTGGTGAAGACCCTTCACGTGGGTGTCACCGATGTACATCGCCGGGCGCTTGCGGACGGCCTCAAGACCCTCCAGCACCTGGATGTTAGACGCAGAATAATTCTTCTCTTCTTGTTCTTCGATATATTTGTTTTCTTCTGACATAAAAATGTAGTTTTTTTCACTTTTATACCCTCTGAAATCGGGGGTGTCTAAAAACGTACAAAATTACAAAAAAACGCCCATTTGCCAAAATTTTCAATCCTTAAAAAACTATAATTTAAAGGAGGTTTTTCGGCATTTATGTTACTTTTGTGGCGATGAATCTGCCTGAAGCGTTTATAGAGCAATTACGTGGGCTGTTGCCTGACGAATGGGAGCGGTTGACCGATGCTATCACGTCGAGTCAGCCCAGTGTCGCTGTGCGTGTTAACGGAGCGCGTGGGACTGCTGTTCCCGCTGGTTCCCGCCGTGTGCCATGGTGTGACCAGGGCTTTTATCTCACTGACCGGCCGGCGTTCACGTTTGACCCCGACTGGCACGCGGGGCGATACTATGTGCAGGATGCCTCGTCGATGTTCATCGCCCACATCATCAGGCATTTTATTCAATCGCCCGTGCGTTACCTTGACCTGTGTGCTGCCCCTGGTGGCAAGACCACATCAGCCATCCAGGCATTGCCGCTGCAATCGCTCGTGGTTGCTAATGAGATTGTGCCGCAGCGTGCACGCGTGCTGGCCGACAATGTCATCCGTTGGGGTGATCCCCGTTGCATGGTGACGAGCAACACTCCGGCTCAGATAGGCAAGTTGGCCCGTTTCTTTGACGTCATCGCAACCGACGTGCCGTGTAGCGGTGAGGGTATGATGCGCAAGGATGACGAGGCTGTGGCCCAGTGGTCGCCTGCTCTGGTAGAGCAATGCGCCCAGCGCCAGCGCGACATTCTTGCCGACGTGTGGCAGGCATTGCGCCCTGGTGGACTGCTCATCTACAGCACCTGTACCTATAACCGTGAGGAAAACGAGTTGATGGCCGAGTACATCGTTAATGAATTAGGCGCCTCATCGCTGGAGGTGCCCGTTGAGCCGTCTTGGAACATCCATTCCGCCATCGGCAGCGATGCTCACTGTTACCGCTTCATGCCTCACCGTGTGGATGGCGAGGGGCTGTTTATGGCAATATTCCGCAAGGACGGTGAGGGACTCAGACAAGATATCAGAATAAAGGAAAAATTGCCGAAAAAAGCCGATGAAATCGGCAAAAAATGGCTTTCAAGCCCTGATGATTATGCCATCGAACCGCAGGGCGACCTCTATATCGCCGTACCACAGGACATCCACCGCGAGGTGGCAGCCCTGCGTGCCTCGTTAAACGTGCTGCATGCCGGTGTGGAATTGGCCACAGTGATGGGACGCAAGACGGTACCTCATCATGCGCTTGCCATGTCAACAGTGAGAGCTGCGGGTGCCTTCCCCGTCTGTGAAGTGGACTATCCGACCGCCCTGCGCTACCTGCGCGGAGAGTCGGTCGCCCTCGACGGCCCTCGCGGCTACATTCTCGTCGCCCACAATGGCGCTGTCTTGGGCTTTGCCAACAACCTGGGCAACCGTGCCAACAACCTCTATCCCAAGCCACAACGCATCCTCAGCACCCATCTGCCCGACACCAAGCCTGATGTCATCGAGTAAAGTGCTCTCCCATGGGGATAATAGTAAAAATTAGTGGATAGAGAACTCTCTAACCACTAATCTATAATCCCTAAACTTCGAGCGGTACTTGCCGCTATAGCATTATCCGACTTGGCAACCGGGCTTGACGGGACCGGTCGGGCCGATGACGACGAGGCGACCGCCTGCGTCCTCGGCACTCAGGATCATGCCCTGGCTCTCGATGCCCTTGAGCTTGCGGGGCGGGAAATTGGCGATGAAGCACACTTGCTTACCCACCAGGTCCTCGGGCTGGTACCACTTGGCGATGCCGCTGATGATGGTGCGGCCTGCCATGCCGTCGTCGATGGTGAATTTCAACAGTTTGTCGGCCTTCTTCACCTTTTCACACTCCAGGACGGTGCCCACGCGGATGTCGAGCTTGGCAAAGTCGTCGATGGTGCACGAGGTGGTGACGGGCTTGGGCTTGAAGTTGTTGATGATATTCTCCTGCTTGATGCGCTCCAGACGCTGGATCTGAGCGTCGATCACGTCATCCTCAATTTTCTCGAACAACAGCACGGGCTGCTCCAGTGTGCGGCCAGCGGGCAGGATGTCGATGTCACCCAGTCGGCTCCAGTCGGCGGCGTCCATGCCAATCATGGTGCGCAGTTTCTGCGAACTGAAGGGCAGGAACGGCTCGAAGGCGATGGCCAGGTTGGCCGTGATCTGCAGGGCCAGGTGCATGATGGTCTGCACGCGGGCCATGTCGGTCTTGGCGAGTTTCCAGGGCTCGTTGTCGGCGAGGTACTTGTTGCCGATGCGGGCAAGATTCATGGCGTCCTTCTGGGCCTCGCGGAAGTGGAAGTGCTCAATGTTGTCGCTCAATGTGGCCTTCACGTTCTTGAACTCCTCGATGGCCTCGCGGTCGATGTCGGTGAGCTCGCCCACCTCGGGAACGATGCCGCCACAGAACTTGTGGGTCAGCACCAGAGCACGGTTCACAAAGTTACCCAGAATAGCCACCAACTCATTATTGTTGCGGGCTTGGAAGTCCTTCCAGGTGAAGTCGTTATCCTTGGTCTCGGGAGCATTGGCGGTGAGCACATAGCGCAGCACGTCCTGTTTGCCGGGGAAGTCCTTGAGGTACTCATGCAGCCAGACAGCCCAGTTACGGCTGGTCGAGATCTTGTCACCCTCCAGGTTGAGGAACTCGTTGGCGGGCACATTGTCGGGCATCACATAGTCGCCGTGGGCTTTCATCATTGTCGGGAAGATGATGCAGTGGAACACGATATTATCCTTGCCGATGAAGTGGATGAGGCGTGTGTCCTGCTGCTGCCACCACTGCTGCCAGGTACCCCAACGCTCGGGCTGGGCCTCGCACAGCTCCTTGGTGTTGCTGATGTAGCCGATGGGGGCGTCAAACCACACGTAGAGCACCTTGCCCTCGGCGCCCTCGACGGGAACGGGGATACCCCAATCCAGGTCGCGTGTCATCGCACGGGGCTGCAATCCATTGTCGAGCCACGATTTGCACTGGCCATAGACGTTGCTGCGCCACTCCTGGTGACCTTCGAGGATCCACTCTTTCAACCAGCCCTCATACTCGTTGAGGGGCAGGAACCAGTTGGTGGTGTCCTTGAGGACGAGGGGATGGTCGCTGTCCTTGGCGTGCGGGTTGATGAGTTCGGTTGGGTCCAGGTCACGGCCACAACCGTCCTCACACTGGTTACCCTTGGCTGCCGGATGGTGGCAATAGGGGCACTCTCCCTCGACGTCGCGGTCGGTAAGGAACTTGCCGTCCTGCTCGTCATAGAACTGCTTGGTGGTCTTCTCGATGAGCTTTCCGTCGTCATAGAGTTTGCGGAAGAATTCGGCTGCAAACTGGTGGTGCGTCGTGGACGTCGTGCGGCTGTAGATATCGTAGGAGATACCAAATTCCTCAAAGGAGTCTTTGATGATTTTATGGTAGCGGTCCACAACCTGCTGGGGGGTGATGCCCTCCTTGCGGGCGCGCTGGGTCACGGGCACGCCGTGCTCGTCGCTACCGCCGACGAACAGCACGTTCTCGCCCTGCAGACGCAGGTAGCGCACATAGATGTCGGCAGGCACATACACGCCAGCCAGATGGCCAATGTGGACAGGACCGTTAGCATAGGGCAACGCTGTCGTCACCAGCGTACGGGCAAATTTCTTCTCTTTCTCCATTGTCTTATTATTTCTATATTTAATGTGTTGATATCCGTTTGAACTTGCAAAGGTACGAAAAAGTTTCCACTTCCCATCCCTAATCCTCAGTTTTTGGTCCTAAGTCCTTAAGATATAGAGTAAGAATGCCAGTAACGAATGCAGTTCTGGCACCTGTTATAGGCACAGCACATCGTCAGTGACGGTTCTATTAATTGGTCATAATGGAACAATGGAAATGATATTTTTGTAATTTTGCCGCTATGGAGATACGGGAATTGTTTTTCGGGCATCGCAGGGTGTGCCTCTACCATTTGGTCAATGGTAGTGCGCCACTGGTCTATTCCATTGATTATCATGAGAATGGGCAATTACTGCTTGATGCCTGCAAGCAGGTGGGCTGTAGTGGATTTAATCTGGTGACCATCAGCGGCCTGCACTGGAACCAGGAATTGTCCCCGTGGCCTGTCGAAACGGTGGTTTCCAAGGATGACAACTTTGCAGGCGAGGCCCCTCAATGGCTGCCCGTCCTCACGGGCGATGTGGTGCCACAGGTTGAGCGCCTGCTCGACGCGCCACCCGCATGGCGTTGTCTGGCCGGATATTCCCTGGCTGGGTTGTTTGCCGTGTGGGCTGCCTATCACACCGACTTGTTCTCCCGCATCCTGTCGGCATCGGGGTCAATGTGGTATCCCGGGTGGCTGGACTATGCCCGGGCCAATGAACCCGCCCTGCCGTTACAGGGCGTGTATCTGTCGGTGGGCGACAAGGAGAGCACATCACGCAACGCCGTGTTGCAGACTGTGGGGGAACGCACCCAGGCATTGGCTCTCCTGCTGGCCGAACGGGGCCTGAATGTGAAGTTTGAGTTCAACCCCGGTAATCATTTTAAAAATCCTCCCTTGCGTGTGGTCAAGGGCATCAAGTGGCTGATGGAAAATGAATAGTTGGCAATAGGGGGTGATTGTTCCCTGGAAAAATGTCAGCAACTGATGAATGGGTACTATAAACTTAGGTACTGACTACTGCTAACTCGAAACTTTTTTGTACCTTTGCACCCTCAAAAAAATAACCAAAACTTGATGCGCAAGCAGGACAACTATACTTTCTTAACAACGGCACCCGTGAGGCGCGTCATCCCAGCGATGGCGGTTCCTACCGTTATCAGTATGCTTGTCACAAGTATCTATAATCTGGTGGATACCTATTATGTGGGACTGCTCAACACCCAGGCGACTGCTGCTGTGGGTGTTGTGTTTCCTGTGATGGCGATAATCCAATCCATCGGTTTTCTCTTTGGTCAGGGAGCGGGCACCTATATGTCGCGCCACTTGGGCGCACGGCGCATCGACGAGGCACGGCAGATGGCCGCTACTTCGTTTGTTGGCAGCATCATCTGTGGCTTGGTCATCATGGCACTCGGCCTCATTTTCCTTCGCCCCCTGTCAGTCATCTTGGGTTCCACGCCCACCATTTTGCCTTATACGATGGACTTCATGGGTGTTATCCTGCTGGGAGCGCCCATCATGACTGCCTCGATGGTCATCAACAACCAGATGCGTTTCCAGGGTAATGCCACCCAGGCGATGTATGGTATGATTTCTGGTGCCGTGCTCAATGTGTTGCTGGTGCCGTTGTTCATGTTCACCCTCGATATGGGCATCTTGGGCACGGCAATAGGCACAGTGTTGAGCCAGTTGTTTGGTTTCATCGTCCTGTGGGTGATGTCGCGACGTGGCGAGAATATCCCCATCCAGTTGTCACAGGCGTCGTCCAAGTGGCATTTCCAGCAAGAGATTCTCAAGGGAGGCACGCCGTCGCTCACACGTCAGGCGCTGGCCAGTGTTGCCACGTTGATGCTCAATGTGGCAGCGGGCGTGTATGGTGACGCGGCGATTGCGGGCATGTCGATCGTATCGCGGCTCGCGTTCATCATCTTTGCCATCATCATCGGCATCGGACAGGGGTATCAGCCCTTCTGCGGCTTCAACTACGGTGCGGGTCTGTATAAGCGTTTGCTCAAGGGTTTTTACTTCACCATCCTGCTTGACCTGGCCGTGCTGCTGGTCATGTGCGGTCCCGCCTTTGTGTTTGCCGAGCAGCTGGTGGATATCCTGCGTGACGACCCCGATGTGGTTGTTGTGGGAGCCGTCGCCCTGCGATGGCAGCTTGTGGCATTGCCCATGGCGGCAGTGGTTACCGTGTGCAATATGACATTGCAGACAAGCGGTCACAGCATCCCCGCCAATATCCTTGCCGCGGCCCGTAACGGCATCTTCTTTATCCCCCTGATTCTGATTCTTCCTCACTGGTTGGGATTGAAGGGTGTGGAAATCTGCCAGGCCGTGTGCGATATTCTGGCCTTCATCCTCGCTATCCCCCTGATTACCCATTTCTTCCGTAAAACCCTCCGCCGCCGGCCACAAAAAAAATAGACAGCCGAGAATACTCGGACTGTCTATATGATGTAAAATCCCTAAATCAGGAACTTTATTTTTCTTTAGTACTGCTCGTCAGCGTTGGGGAAATCGCCGCTCTTGACGTCGGTGATGTAGTTGCCAACGCTATCGATGATTTGCTCTCCCAGGTTATTGTACACGCGCAGGAATTTGGGCTTGAACTCGCGGTTCAGACCCAGCATGTCGTGCAGCACGAGCACTTGTCCGCTGCATGCACCGCCGCCACCGATGCCGATGGTGGGCACGTTGATGGACTGGGTGACCTTAGCAGCCAGCGTGGCGGGAATCTTCTCCAACACAATGCCGAAACAACCGATCTCGGCCAGCACCTTGGCGTCAGCCAGCAGGCGAGTGGCCTCGGCCTCGTCTTGAGCGCGGGTGGAATAGGTGCCAAACTTGTTGATGCTCTGCGGGGTAAGTCCCAGGTGGCCCATTACGGGGATGCCAGCGCGCAGGATCATTTCGATGGCGGCCCGCATCTCACGTCCACCCTCCAGTTTCACACCGTCGGCGCCCGTTTCCTGCATGATGCGCACGGCATTGCGCTGGGCCTCGATGGGGTCGCCCTGATAGGTGCCAAAAGGCATGTCCACAATAACCATCGCACGCTTGACGGCGCGCACCACGGTGCGGCCATATACAATCATGTCATCGATAGTGATGGGAATTGTGGTGGCGTTGCCCTGCATGACGTTGCTGGCGCTGTCGCCCACGAGGATGATGTCGATGCCGGCTTGGTCAACAAGGGTTGCCATGGTGAAGTCATAGGCGGTAATCATGGCGATTTTCTCGCCAGCGAGGCGCATATCGGCAATGCGCTTGGTGGTGACCTTTCGGGGGTCTGATACGGTATAAGTTGACATGTGATGCTTCTTTAGTTCATTATAAATAATGTTGATAGAGTGGGTGCAAAAGTACACGTTTTACATTCAAAATTCAAATTTTAGCTCACTATTAAACCAAAAAAACCTTAAATCGTCTATTATTTCGGTTTTATTTGCTAATTTTGGCGCAGAATATCAATTACAAACATAATCAATTCAATTAATTAATCATGAAGAAATTCTTATTGACTCTTGCCGCTATGGCTGTTGCCACAAGCGCGCTAATGGCTCAAACTACCACTACAACGGTCGTTGAGGAACCCGACCGCATCCAGATGAAGTCCTTGTCCAAGGATCCCTCGGGTCAAGGCATTCCCACCGGCTATGAGATGCCTCAGGCAGTTGCTCAGAAGAAGCATGAGTGCAAGGACCACAAGGATGGTCAGCCCTGCACCAAGCCCGCCGACCAACAGTGCGACGACTGCAAAGCCAAGGCTGCTGCCGCTGAGCAGAAGCACGAGTGCAAGAAGGCTGAGGGCCAGCAGTGCGAGAAGGCCGCCGGCATGAAGCACGAGTGCAAGAAGGGCGAGGGCCAGCAGTGCGAGAAGGCCGCAGGCATGAAGCACGAGTGCAAGAAGGCTGAGGACCAGCAGTGCGAGAAGGCCGCAGGCATGAAGCATGATTGCAAGAAGGGCGAGGGCCAGCAGTGCGAGAAGGCCGCAGGCATGAAGCACGATTGCAAGAAGGGCGAGGGCCAGCAGTGCGAGAAGGCCGCAGGCATGAAGCACGATTGCAAGAAGGGCGAGGGCCAGCAGTGTGAGAAGGCCGCAGGCATGAAGCATGAGTGCAAGAAGGGCGAGGGCCAGCAGTGCGAGAAGGCTGCAGGCATGAAGCACGATTGCAAGAAGGGCGAGGGCCAGCAGTGTGAGAAGGCCGCAGGCATGAAGCATGAGTGCAAGGACCACAAGGATGGTCAGCCCTGCACTAAGCCCGCCGACCAGCAGTGCGACGACTGCAAGAATGCCGCAGGCCAGAAGAATGCCCCCAAGAAGGTTCAAGGCATGAAGATAGCTGGTTCCAAGAAGACTTCTCTCCAGAACTCTTCCAGCAAAGAGCCCGTGAAGATTTCAGAGAAGAAGAAATAAAGTTCTTCTTGTCACAGGAATGAATAATCCCGGTTTCATCGATGAAATCGGGATTTCTTGTTGTTATGGTTCATTGTGATGCGCTGGCGGCATCACCTCTGCGCCTTGTTTGAAACCCATTTAGATTTTTGGATGGGAAACGTTCTTGTAAGCTGCTGGATGATAGTGTTTTAGTAAAATAATGGGGTTTGATTTTCAAGTCGGTATATTGATGATGTCATGGGAGTTAAATACCTTTGTGTCAGATTCATAATCATTATTCATGTTTAAACAACTGGTAGAATGAAGAAATTATCGACTTTACTCAAGCTTGTTGCCATCGTCCTGTTCATGGGCGCTTGGCACACTACCACTTGGGCCCAGGACGCGCTCCAGCTCACCGCTGCTGCACCCCAGTTGACCCAAGACTTTGATGGCATGTGGGATGGCCAGCAAGCCACCCTGGATATGCCACAGGGCTGGCGCATCGAGCGTCAGATGACCGCACCGCGCACTGTGGGCAACTACAGCGCCGCTTCAACCTCAGTGATGTACACTGGCGGCACGGGCTTGCCCAGCAACGCCAAGAACGGCACGTGGAATTTTGTTTCCAGCAGTGTGCCCAGTGATTGCTCGGTGGGTGGTCTGTCCACCACGGTGGATGGCGGTACCCGATGCATCAATGTGATGACCTGCGTGCACAATGCGGCCGATGAGGCCATCACTAAGCTCAACCTCGGTTATGACATTGAGAAATACCGTGACGGTGATAATGCCGCAGGTTTTGCCATTCAACTCTATGTCTCGACCGATGGTGTCAATTGGAACAATGCTGGCGAGGACTTCTACACCTACTTTGCTCCCGATGCTGCTACGATCGGTGCCGACGTCGTGCCCATCAGCACAACATCCATCACCGGCAAGCAGCTTAAAGTGGACATCGCAGCCGGTGCTGATCTCTACTTGGCTTGGAACATCAGCGTTGCCAGCGGCTCGAGCCCCAACAAAGCGATGGGTTTATCTATTGACAATGTGGTCATCGATGCCACCTTTGCCTCTCAGGACCAGTCTTGCTACATCCACGTTGAGGATGTGACCAAGTGGAACAACTTGTACATGACCGTTGACGGTGGCGAGGCACAGCTTGCTACCAGCAGCGCGGTTGTCAATGGCGTGACCTACAAGGTGTGGTCGCTTGATATGGACGGTAACGGCCATTCGCTCGTCTTTGCCGATGGCAATGGCAACACGGTGACTGCCTCAATCACTGCCAACCGTGACTATTACTTGTGCTTGACAGGGGAGGAAGCCACCGAGATTACCGATCCTGACAACTACACGGGTTATGTTGACCCGTCACTCCCCCCGTTCAATCCGTCAGGCATCTACCTGCGTGGCGAGGTTAACAGCTGGGGCGCAGTGAGTGAATGGGAATTCAGCGACGAGGGTAATGGCACCTATGTGCTCTATGACAAGACGTTAAGTGGCGCCTTCAAGGTCGCCGATTCGGGTTGGAGCAGCGCCTGCAATTACGGCAGTAACGGCACCAGCATCCAGATGGATGTCCCCTATAGCCTCGTCCTTGGTACCAATGACAATATCTCTTGTGGCGGCAACGCATTCGTCTGCAAGCGCATTGTCCTCACCATTGCCGATGGTGCTGCTGCACTGCTGCTCGAGAGCAATGACGACGATACGGGCTTGACCTCGGTCTATGTCATCGGTGACAATAACGGTTGGAACTACATGGACGCTTCGGGCGAGTTGAAACTCGTCGAGGGCAAGACTTTCAAGGGTCAAGTGACCATGCCCGCCGTGGGTGACGGCTACAGCCATTGGCGCATTTATCAGCGTCTGGGTATGGGTGGCGTCTGGGGTGCCGAGAGCGACCTCACTGGCGATAACACCCATGGCACGCTCATTAAGGGTGCAACCGGTCGTGTTTCGACCGCTCCGGGTACCTATGATGTGACCTTCAATCTTGAAACGGGTGAATACAGCCTGGAGTTGGCCGCCTCAACTCCCACTACGATGACGCTTCAGCCCGCCGATGTCGTGCTCGTTCCCGAACTGCCCGAGCAGGTGAAGGTGCTGTCGCTGAATAACAGCCTCATTTACTACAATGACCAGGATGCCGTGTTCAATGGCATTGCCCTGGCCATGGGTAAGGATGCCCATTGGACCAAGCACACCCTGCTGGGCAAATCGCTCAAGACCCATTGGGACGAGGGTGACGGCGTGGCCGAGGACGGTAACCCCGGTGCTAAGATGCTCGTGCGCAGTGAGGCCTGGAGCCATATCATCCTGCAGGAGCAGAGTTCGCTGCCCCGCACCGACGTTGAGACCTTCCGTGCCAACGTCAAGCGCTGGGTGGACTACATCCGCGAGTATTGCCCCAACCCCAATGCAATCATCATCGTGCCTGTCAACTGGGCTTATAGTGGTGACTGGGAAAACTATACTGCCTTCAACTCAACCTTTGTCAAGAACTATCAGGATGTGGCCGTCGACTTGGGCGTGACTTTGTGCCCCGTGGGCGTGGCTTATCAGGAGGTTTATGATCTGGAGGGCAGCGAGGGTACACTGACGTGGTTCCTCGATGACCGTCACCCGACGCTCAAGGCCACTTATATGGCTGCCGCAATGGAGTTTGGCCTCATTTATGGCATTGACCCGGCAACCATCACGTGGGCTCCTAACGGCCTGAGCGGCAGCGATGCGGCTGCCATGCGTGGCTATGCCAGCCGTGCCCTGAACGGTTTCACCAACTACGTGGACCACACCGCAGGACAAGTTCATTACAAGGTGACCCTGCGCGACCAGTTCGGCATGGAAATCGAGGCTCCTGAGCCTGTGGTAATGACCCTGAGCGACGGTGGCGAACTGGTTGACGGCACCTTTACCAGCAATGGCAGCAATGGCGAATACACCGTGACAGCGACCATGGGCGATTTCACCCAGACTGCTAATGTTAAGGTTGCTGCAGCCCAGACCGAGGTGGTGACCTATCCTGCCATCGAGTTGAACGAGGAGACGTTGAGTGCCAGCCAGAACTTTGACGTGATGGGTGACGAGGCCACCGCCCAGTTGCCCGAGGCATGGCGCATCGACCGCATCCTCACGGCTCCGCGCACTGTGGGCCGATATGATCAGGCCGACGACCAGACGATGTACAGTGGTGGCGTCAGTCTGCCCAGCAACGCAAAGAATGGCACATGGAACTTCGGTGACAATGCTGGTGATGACCGTGCCCTGGGTGGCATCTCGACGGGTGTTGCTAACGGAACCCGCTGTGTCAACGTGTATGCCCATTTGCTCAATACAGGCAAGAAGGATATTGAGAACGTAAACATCTCCTATAACGTTGAGAAATACCGCAAGGGTAACAACAGCGCAGGCTTTGCCGTGCAGCTGTATTACTCCATCGACGGTCGCAACTGGACCAGCGCAGGCAACGACTTCTACACCTACTTTGCTCCTGACAGCGAGACGGCAGGTTATGAGACCGTTCCTGGCGAGACCGTTCCCGTGAGCGCTATACTGCCGACCACGCTCTCTCGTGGCTGTGACCTGTATCTGGCATGGAACATCAGTGTAGCCAGCGGCGACGCTGCACAGGGTGCTATGGCGCTGAGTATCGACGATTTCAGCATCAGTGGCGAGTTGCCCAAGATTCCCGCATCGCAGCACTATATCTTCGTGAATGACAAGACGGGTTGGGATGCTCTGGGACTGTATGCTTGGGGCGACAGCGAACTCTTCGGTGCATGGCCTGGCGAGGCCAGTGTGGGCGATTCTATCGTGGGCGGTTTCAATTACAAGGTCTTCTTGCTGGACACCAACGGTGGCAATTATCACCTGATTTTCAATAACTGGAACAACGGCCTGCAGTTGCCCGACTACGACATTGTAGCCGACCGCGACTATTACTTCACGGTCACTGCCCAGACGGTAGCGATGCGTGGTGACGTGGATATTGACGGCATGGTCAGCATCGCTGATGTGACCGCTCTCATCAACTACCTGCTTTCGGGTGATGCATCCGGCATCAGTCTCGAGGCTGCTGACTGCGACATGGACAATGACGTCAATATCAGTGACGCGACCACACTCATCAATTATTTGTTGGCGCCACAGTGGTAAGAAAAGCGGTTGCCATTATGCTATGTGAAACAGCCAGGGAATCCCCTGGCTGTTTTGTTTGAATGGACGGGATAAATGCTATGGTTTATAATAGACATTCTGTCAATCCATTCAATCGGTCAAATCAGCCGACAATAATAGAGGGCTGCTGCAGCCAACTTAAAACCTTTGCGGCTTGGCATCTTAGCGTGGGGGCATTGCGTGTAGGTAATTCGTTAAATTGGTGTAAATTGCATTAAAAACTCCTTTAATGTTGGTCTAAATGGGATAAAGAGTTTGTGCAGTTGGGCAAAATGTCGTAATTTCGCAGGGTAAAACAAAGTCCAAGGCACAAATTCACGATGAAAATAGGGAATATAGATTTAGGCGAGCGCCCAGTGATGTTGGCACCCATGGAGGATGTCACCGACCAGTCGTTCAGGCTCATCTGCCGTGAACAGGGCGCCGATATGGTCTATACCGAGTTTGTCAGTGCCGACGCGCTGATACGCAATATCGAGCGCTCAATCCAGAAGATGGCGATTGCCCCTGGTGAACGCCCAGCCGCTATCCAGATTTATGGCCGTGACCTTGACTCGATGGTTGAGGCTGCGCGTATTGCGGCCACCGCACGTCCCGAATTCATCGATATCAACTGGGGTTGTCCTGTCAAGAAAATCGCGGGCAAGGGTTCTGGTGCTGGCATGTTGCGCAACATCCCCTTGATGCTCGAGATAACGAGTGCCGTGGTCAAGGCCGTTGACCTGCCCGTGACGGTCAAGACCCGCTTGGGCTGGGACCACAACAGCAAAATCATCGTGGAACTTGCCGAGCAGTTGCAGGATTGCGGTATCGCCGCCCTTACCATCCATGGCCGCACCCGTTCCCAAATCTATACAGGAGAGGCCGACTGGACCCTTATCGGCGAGGTGAAGAACAATCCCCGCATGAAGATTCCCATCATCGGCAATGGCGACGTGACCACGCCCGAGCGTTTGAAGGAGTGCTTCGACCGCTATGGCGTTGACGGTGTGATGGTGGGGCGTGCCAGCATCGGCGCCCCCTGGATATTCAGGGAGATGAAGCAGTATCTGCTCACGGGTGAGGTGCCCGTGATCACCAATGCCGAGAAGATGGCGCTCGTGCGCCGCCAGATTGACGAGAGCATCGACCGCATCGACGAGTACCGCGGCATCCTGCACATTCGCCGCCACTTGGCTGCCACCCCGCTGTTCAAGGGCATCCGCAACTTCCGTCCCACTCGCATTGCCATGCTCCAAGCCGATACCCGTGCCGAGCTGGATGCCATCCTGGACCATATTGAGAAAGACATTTTGCCAACTATAGATAATCAAAGTATTGAAGAAGATGAAAAACAGATTGTTGATTAGTGCTCTGATGTTTGTGATAACTTCGTTAATGGCTGGTGCTCAGGCAACTCGCCACGAAGTGAAAATAGGTGACTTCAAGCGCTTGGCAGTTGTTGACGGCATCAACGTTAATTACCGTTGCAATCCCGATTCGGCTGGCATTGCCGTGTTCACCTGTCCCCAGGAGGTAGCCGATATGATGATGTTTAGCGTGTCGGCATCGGGACGCGTGACAATTCAGTTTGTGGACGGAGCCAAACTTCCTCCCCAACTGCCCGTCATGACCATCTACTCGTCATCGCTCGAGGAGGTCGAGAACGCTGGCGACAGCACCCTGCGCTTGTCTGGACTGCCCATGATGCCGCTGTTCAAGGTTAGACTGCTTGATAACGGCAAAATCATCGCACGTGGCCTGAAGGCATCCAAACTCGAATTGCAGCTCTTGAGCGGTAAGGGCAAGATTATAGCCAGTGGCGGGTGTGACGACCTCTCCGTGAGACTCGTGGGCACGGGCGAGATCCAGGCCGATCAAGTGAAGGCTAAAAACGTCTCCTGCCGCATCATGGGCACCGGGTCGATAGGCTGTTATGTCGATGGCGGAAACCTCAAGGTCAACGGCAGCGGTACCGGTAAAGTCTATTACAAGGGAAAACCCGACAAGGTCTCGGTCCGCAAGCTCGGAACCATCAAGGCCATCCCCATGGAGTAATCCATCCCTCTTACCGATAACTCCTTGCCCCACACAGGGAGTGCTGTGCCCTTAAATCAAGAATAGCATGGGATAAAAACAAAAATGTGGCAGACATGGTGGAGTAACTGAGAAGTTTTTATTACCTTTGTGGGTTAAGACGAAATAAAAACCTCTAACGACAATGGCAAAACAGGGACTCACACTGGAACAGAAGCAGACCCAACGCTTAGCGCTGGAGCAACAGCGCATGTTGGGCCTGGTACTGGAGAAAAACGATGCCGAGATGGCCGAGTTCATTGACAATAAGGTCAATGAGATTCAGGCCCTCGAGAAAAAGCAAGACGACAACGATGATTATAGCGGCAGTGGCGAGCATGATAATGAACGCGACAATGACCGTGTGCCCAACGATGAGGTGAATTCCGAGGTCAACGGTGACGACGACACGATGGCATGGTACCGCTACTTTGCCAACAACCGCAGCCGCGATGACGAGTATTACGCCCCAACTGCCGTGAGTGAAAAGACGCTGGCCGACTATCTGATTGATCAGTTGGGCGAGCTGGAACTTGACGAGACCCAGTTGATGATCGCACGTGCCATTGTGGGAAATATCGAGGAAAACGGCTACTTGCATCGCACGACCAGTGAAATCGCCGATGACGTGACATTTAACGACGGTTATGTCGTGGATACCCACCAGGTGGATGAGATGCTGGATGTGGTCCAGTCGTTAGACCCGCCAGGCGTTGCGGCACGCGACCTGCGCGAGTGCATACTGCTGCAGTTGCGACGCAAGCCTCACACCCCCGATGTGGAACTTGCCATCGAGATTGTCGAGAAGTACTTCGACGAGTTGGCCAGCATGAGGTTTGATGTACTGAGCAGACGCATGGGAGTGGATGAAAAGCGCTTGGAAGAGGTGTTTAAGCACCAGATTCGCCGTGGCATCAATCCTTTTCCCGGTAATGCCATAGGGTCCCGCTCCGACTCGAGTTACCAGGTCACTCCCGACTTTGACGTGGAGCTTGACGAAGAGACAGAGCGCCTGACAGTTACCCTGCGCAACAACATCCCCTCACTGCAGATCAGCGAGAGCTATGCCTTGATGAATGAACGTTACCGTAGTTCTAATGTGTTGAGCGTCAAGGAAGCAAAGGAGAAAAAGCAGATACAGGACGCCTACCAGCGTGCCAGCATGTTTATCGAGGTGCTCAAGCAGCGCCAGGAGACGCTGTTCAATACGATGAGTGCCATTGTCAAGTGTCAGCCAGACTACTTCATGAGTGGTGATGAACGTGACTTGAAACCATTGGGACAGCAACAGATTGCCGACATGATTGGCAAGGATGTCTCGGTGGTGTCGCGCGCCGTGAGCAACAAGTATGTGCAGACCCCCTGGGGCGTGAAGAGCCTGAAGTCCTTCTTCAGCGAGGATATCAATGGCGCGTCCAGGCACGAGGTGTATGATGACCTCAAGAAACTGGTCGAGGGAGAAGACAAGAGACACCCGTTAAGTGACGACGCCCTGTGTGACCGTCTCAAGGAGATGGGATACAAGCTGGAACGCCGAACGGTGGCCAAGTACCGTGATGCGCTCAAGATACCCAGCAGCACCGTGCGCCGCAAGATGGCCAAGTAGTTTAGAGGGGTTAGGGTAACAGATTCCATTGGATTAGAAATCAATGAAAAGATATACAGTCAACAAGTTCATCGCCGGTCTGGCCAACGTCATGTCCACAGCGCTCAGCCCGATACTGATGCCGACTTATGGTGTCTTTCTGGTACTGTCGGTGTCGGTGCTGTGTGTGCTGCCTTACGGTACTCGAGTGGCAGTGCTGCTCGTGTGCATGGGCATCACGTGCATCTTGCCGCTCATTTTCTTGAGCGTGATGCGCCACTTCAAGTTGGTCAAGAGCCTGCACGTCGAGGTAAGGGAGCAACGCTTAATCCCCTACCTGTTTACCGCCTTGTGTTACTTTGGGGCGGCCTACTACCTGTATTATTGCCATTCTCCACGCTGGTTCATGATGTTCATGGTGGGGTCGGCACTCACGGTAGTGGTGATGGCGCTCATCAACCTCAAGTGGAAAATCAGTGCCCATATGGCAGGTATCGGTGGCCTTATCGCCCTCGTGTATCAGATTCACGTGCAGGACCTGAGTGCGTTTGACCTCTTCTGGCTGCTGAGCTTCATCATCATCCTGGCTGGTGGCCTGGGGTCGGCACGCCTGGTGCTCAAGCGCCATGACTTGGTGCAGGTGCTGGCTGGCGTGGTCGTGGGCTTTGCCTGTGTATCGTTGACCATGAGATTTTTTGGCTAAACCTAAGAACTATAAACAATAAGTAAGGACAAGATATATGAATAAAACGTTCAACTATCGCCGTCGTGCCACTGTCAGTGTCCCTGTGGGCCAAGTCGCCCTGGGCAGCGAGTGGCCCGTGCGTGTGCAGTCTATGACCAATACACCTACCGATGATGTCGCAGCCAGTGGTGCCCAGTGCCAGCGCATCGCCTATGCCGGTGCCGATTACGTCCGCCTCACGGCCCAGGGCGTGAAGCAGGCCCAGAGCATCGGCGAGATGTCCCGTGAGCTGCGGGATGCGGGATGTGACATTCCGCTGATTGCCGACATCCACTTCAATCCACAGGCTGCTATCGCAGCTGCTGCCGTGTGTGAGGGTGTGCGCATCAATCCAGGCAACTTTGTCGATCCGGCCCGCACATTCAAGCAGATAGAGTATACCGACGAGCAGTACCAGGCTGAACTGGGACGTATCCGCGAGGCATTACTGCCATTGCTCGCCGTGTGCCGTGAGCACCACACCGCATTGCGCTTGGGCGTGAACCACGGCTCTCTGAGCGACCGCATTATGAGCCGCTATGGCAACACTGCGGCAGGCATGGTCGAGAGCGTGATGGAGTTCCTGAGGGTGCTTGTCGAGGAGAAATTCATGGACGTGGTCATTTCGATGAAGGCGTCTAATGTCGTGGTCATGGTCGAGGCGGTGCGCCGTCTGGTCGATGCCATGGACCGCGAGGATATGCATTTCCCGCTGCACTTGGGCGTGACCGAGGCGGGATTTGGCGAGGATGGCCGTATCAAGAGTGCGGTGGGTATAGGTGCGCTGATGGCCGAGGGTCTTGGCGACACGATACGTGTCTCGCTCAGTGAGGAACCTGAGCTCGAGATTCCTGTGGCCCGCAAGCTGGTTGACTATATCGCCTCGCGTGAGGGCCATGAGCCTATCGAGGGCGACTATGCCGAGGGGTATGACCCCTTGAGTCCCGTGCGCCGCAGCACTGTGATGGTGGGCGACCGCATTGGTGATAATAAGCCTCCCGTGGTGATTGCCAGTTATCGTCCCGATGAACTCGATGGCGTCGATCTGCAACCCGACTTCTATTACAGTGCCGACGGCTTGATTGACGGCATGCATCAGTTCCTGGTGCCCCTGGACCGCTGGAGCGGCGAGCGCAACGTGTATCCGTTGCTCACGCTGGGTGAGTGGGAACGTTGTCCCGAGACGCGGTTACGCTTCCTGCAACTGCCCGCGACAACACCAGTGCATCGCTTGGAGTTCCTGAAAGGACGCGATGACACGGTGCTGGTCATCACTCCGGTGGGCAAGAACATTCCTGGTGAGGAGCAGGCTTTGACCCATGCGATGGACGCTGCCGGCATCAACTGCCCGGTGGTGATGCGCAACACCTATGGTGACAGCTCTAACGAGTGGTTGCAGGTTAAGGCTGGTGCCGACCTGGGCGCTGTGTTGTTGAACAACCGTGCCGACGGCATCTGGCTTGAGGCTCCCAACTGCCACAGCAATGGCGAGGTGGTGCGATATGCTTTTGCTATCCTGCAGGCTGCCCGCCAGCGCACCAGCAAGACCGAATTCATCTCGTGCCCTGGATGTGGCAGGACGATGTTTGACCTGCAGACGACGGTCAAGCGTGTGCAACAGGCTACCGCCCACTTGACCCACCTCAAGATTGGCGTCATGGGCTGCATTGTCAACGGTCCCGGTGAGATGGCCGATGCCGACTATGGATATGTGGGTGCCGCAGCAGGCCGCATCAGTCTGTACAAGGGCAAGCAGTGCATCGAGATGAATATCCCCGAGGAAGAGGCTATCGAACGCCTTGTCGAGCTCATCAAGCAGCACGGCGACTGGCGTGAGCCTTGAGAGCAGTTATAATTTAGAGTTGCAGATGATGAGGCATTTACAGTATATCTTTCTCGTGCTCACGGTTTTGTCGCTCGCCTCGTGCAGCAGCGACAGTTTCAAGATTGACGGCAATTTGGTCAATCTCGACGGCACAGCAGTCAAGGTGGTCTTCCGCGGCGACTCTGGCGTGGTTGATGAGTGGACAAACTTGGACAAGAAGGGCCGTTTCACCTATGAGGGGAAAGCGTCCCAGCCATCCATCGTGACCGTGTATAACCATCGTGGCGACCCGTTAGCCGTGATGGTGGCCGTCAATGGTGACCACTTGAAGATAAAGGGTGATGCCGGTATTGGAAAGCACATCAAGGTGGGAGGCAACAAGGTGAACGAGGAGTGGCAGCTCTTCCGTGACGAGCATGCGGCCTTCTACAGCGATCCGAACCCGAGCCGGCTGGATGCCGCAATCGGGAAATACGTGCGTGAGCATCCCTCTGATCTGTTATCAACGGTGCTGCTCGTCGTGGATTACAGCAATTACAGCGACCGTGCTGCGGTCGATAAGTTACTCAGCAGCATCGACATCAAGGTGCGTCCAGAGTCACTCACATCGTCATTGACAAAGACACCATCAGGCCGCAAGAGCAACAATCTGCCTCGCCTGATGATTCTCACGCTGCTTAAACACAACGGTGGTTTTGAGGAAATCAAGTTCACGGGTAAAACCTCCCTAATCAATCTGTGGGCCAATCCTCAGGAAAACCGCAAGGCAGTCAACGAGAAGTTGAACAAACTTGACCAGAATGTCACCATCATCGATGTTCTGACCGAGAGCGACACCCTGCGCTGGCACAAGACCATTGAAGGCGAGCCGTGGAAGCACTACTGGGCTCCTGGAGGACCTCTCGAACCGGGTATCCAGTTGTTAGGCATCAATTCCATGCCATGGTATGCCGTGATTGATGCGACTGGTCTTGTGGCCTACTCTGGACCCAATCTGGATACCGCAATCAACACGGCCATGACTCAAGCCGCCCCAGAGGGGAAATAAGCCCTTCCACCGCAAGGTGAATGAACCTGGTAGGGCACATTGCTGCCGCATACCCTAAGAATTTGCAAAACCAAAGGCATCATCCGTTTTCGGGTTAATGGATTGGTAGAATCTAACCGATTTCAGTGAAAACTGAGGTCGGTTTTTTGGTGTCTTGTACAGTTTTTTGAGAAATTTAACGTTTGCATTTGTAAAAAACGGCCTATTTCTTTGCTATTTCAAAAAAAATGTAGAATTTTGCACATTATTAATGATAAACCCAAACTGTTTGTTTGAAGTGTTTTCCAGTGGCAAGAGAAGACAATTTAAGTAACATCATAATTATTAACAAATTCAAACGTGCTTATGAAAAGACATTTAGCTCTTTTAGGCGCATTGTTGATGTTGGGAGGTACCTGTTACCAGGCCCAAGCAACACCTGCGCCCCAGGTGGCGGCCAGTACCGCCACCAGCATTGTGACAGGCCGCGTTGTCGATGAACAGGGAGAACCCGTCATCGGCGCCAGCATTGTCGAGGTTGGAACGACCCGTGGCACATCTACCGATGTGAACGGTAACTTCTCGTTGAGAGCAGGCGTCAATGCCAAACTCCAGATCTCGTTCATCGGCTACAAGACCGTGACCACGCGTGCAGCAGCCAGCATGAACATTGTTATGGCCGAGGATAAGGCCCTCCTCGACGAACTCGTTGTTGTGGGTTACGGTACCCAGAAGAAGGTGAACCTCACCGGTGCCGTATCGACTGTTGATGTCGACAAGACCTTCAACTCCCGCCCCGAGCAGGATGTTTCCCGTGCCCTGCAGGGTGCTGTTCCCGGACTGAGCATTATCAATGCCAGCGGTGATATCGACGGTAATCCCACCATGCGCATCCGTGGTGTCGGTACGCTGAGCAACGACCAGTCAACTCCTCCCATGATTGTGATCGACGGTGTCGTGAGCGATATGGACGGTCTGCAGATGCTCAATGGCAACGACATCGCTTCGATTTCGGTACTCAAGGACGCTGCTTCGTCATCCATCTACGGTACACGTGCAGCATTTGGTGTACTGCTTATCACGACCAAGAGTGGTCAGAAGGGCGAGCGTGCCACCGTCAGCTACAGCAACAACTTCGGTTGGGATGATCCCACCTATCTGCCCGACTTCCCCGATGTTCCCACTCAGTTGAAGTCGGCCATCATGGCCAAGAAGCGTGCCGGCTCTGACGCTGTCGAGCTCTTCGGTATGTACTTCGACCAGTTGCTGCCCTATGCCGAGGCATGGAAGCAGCAGAACGGCGGCAAGAAGCGCGGCTATGGCAAGATGAATGCTTGGCAGAGCGACGGCAACGTGGGTGATTACCGCTTTGACGGCGGCCAGCCCATGTACTATGCCGACTATGACATCCAGAACATCTGGTACAACCACGCCGCTCCTTCACAGGGTCACAACGTGTCGGTTCGTGGTGCCAGCAACCGCACTACCTACTATCTGTCCTTCGGTTACAACTACAAGGAGGACAACATGAAGTGGAATCCGGCTATGCGTAAGCGCTACAATGCCGCTGCCAACATCTCGACCGACTTGACCGACTGGTTGACCGTTGGTGCACGCATCAACTTCTCACGCCGCCACTTCTCACGTGCCGATACCTGGAACAACATGTATCAGTACATCTGGCGCTGGGGCTCATTCTTCATCCCCAGCGGCACGATTGCCGATCCCGCCACCGGTGAACAGCTCGACTTCCGCGTGATTGCCATGCAGAAGCAGGCTGCCCGCAAGAACGTGACGATGGACCGCCTGAGCATGACCGCGTTCACCACTGTACACATCACCAAGGACCTGACCTTGAAGGCCGACTTTACCTATGAGATCGGTAACATGAACAGCGGTTCAAGTGACCACACCGTCTATGGCTACAACTGGAGCGGTGTGACCCCCCAGTGGATCGTGAACGCCGGCAATACCAATGCTTGGCGTGACAATAGCAAGAGCAACAAGTGGGCTGCCAACGCCACCCTGAACTGGAACAAGAGCTTCAATGATGTTCACAATTTCAACGTCATGGTGGGTGTCAATGGTGACAACTATAGCAGTGACTACTTCTACGCTTACAGGCCCCAGCTCTATAGTGAAGAGTATCCTGAGCTGGCTTTGACCTATGGCGACCAGACCAAGTGGAACATCAACAGCAGCACCTATGACAAGGCTACTGCCGGTTACTTCGGACGTATCAACTATGACTACAAGGGCATCTATCTGCTCGAGTTGAACGGACGCTATGACGGTTCATCAAGCTTCCCCAAGAATGACCACTGGGCATTCTTCCCCTCGGGCTCGGTAGGTTACCGCTTCACCCAGGAGAAGTATTGGGACCGTCTTCGCCACATTGTGGACAACGGTAAGCTGCGCTTCTCCTATGGTACCATCGGTAACGAGGCCGTTGGACAGAACCAGTTCCAGTCGCTCATCAGCCCCATTGCTCAGGGCGATATCTATTGGCTCAACGAGAATGGCGCTGAGGTGACCGCCCTGGGCTTGCCCAGCTGGGTGAACTCTTCGCTGACTTGGGAACGCATCACCACCATGGATGCCGGTATTGACCTGGGTCTGTTCGGTGACGTGGTCACCATGGGCTTTGACTGGTACCAGCGCACCACCAGCGACATGCTGGGTCCTGGCACTGCACTGCCTCCCAGTGTTGGTGCTGCAGCTCCTGTAACCAACAACGGTAAGCTCCGCACCCGTGGTTGGGAAGCAACCCTGAACGTGCGCAAGCAGTTCAACAAGGACTTTGGCGCTTACTTCACCGCCAGCGTCGGTGACGCTAAGACTAAGGTGACCAAGTGGAACAACGACTCTCACCTGATTGGCCACCCCTGCAACAGTGCTTATGCCTATGAGGGCATGACCTGGGGTGACATCTGGGGTTTTGAGACCGACCGTTACTTCACTGTTAACGACTTTACCGGCAAGAATCCTGACGGCTCTTGGATTTATGCTCCCGGCGTAGCCGACCAGACTGGTATCCAGACCCAGACCTTCGTGTTTGGCCCTGGTGACATCAAGTATAAGGATCTTGACCACAGCGGCACGATTGACGGCGGTAAGGGCACCGAGGAAGACCATGGTGACCTCAAGGTCATCGGTAACATGATGCCCCGCTATGAGTACAGCTTCCACGTCGGTGGTAATTTCAAGGGCTTTGACCTCGACCTGTTCTTCCAGGGCGTGGGCAAGCGCGACATGTGGACCCAGTCGGCATTCGTCTTCCCGATGATGCGTGAGGCTGACTTGGCCATCTATGCCAACCAGACCAAGTACAATATCTATGATCCCGACAACGGCCTCGTGAACATCAGCGAGAGCAACGACTTCCCCTGCCTGTTCCCCGGCAACGAGTTCGCTGGTAACGTGGTCGGCCTTTCTGGCCAGGGTGGTTGCCACAACTACTATCCCCAGACCAAGTACCTCGTGGACATGAGCTACCTGCGCCTCAAGAACATCACGCTGGGTTATACCCTGCCCGAGAACTTGACCCGCAAGGCCTTTATCGAGAAGCTCCGTCTCTACGGTAGCGTGAACAACCTCTGTCTGCTCCACAAGGGCAGTGGCAAGCTCCCCATCGATCCCGAGATGAATGCCGGCCAGGGTTCACTTGGCTATGGCACTTGGGGCCGCACCTATCCCATCAACCGCACCTGGTCGGTGGGTCTGCAAGTGACCTTCGGCACTACCCGCAGCGCTTCTGTTGCCGCTCCCGCCGACAACAGCGCCCTGAATGCCCAGATTAATGACCTGCGTGCTCAGCTCGCCGATGCCGAGAACACCTACAAGGCCCGCATCGCCGACCTGCAGAACCAGCTCAATGCTGCCAATAACCGCAACAGCCAGCTGCAGAAGGATCTGACCGACTGCCAGAAGAGCAAGAGCGGCATGATTGACAAGTCGTTGCAGTACATGACTATCCTGGTGCACTTCCCCATCAACTCGATGGCAGTGTATGCCGACCAGCAGCCCAACGTGGAGCGCATCGCCGCTTACATGAAGAGCCATCCCGAGGCTACCTGCACCATCAACGGTTATGCATCCAAGGACGGTCCCCTGGAGCGCAACATCACCCTCGCTAACGGCCGCGCCGCCAGCGTGAAGGATATGCTTGTCAAGAAGTATGGTATCGATGCTAAGCGCATCAACGCCCAGGGTCAGGGCATCAGCAACATGTTTGATGAACTGAGCTGGAACCGCGTTTCCATCTGCGAGATTATCGTGAAGTAATATTAACAAGTTTAAAGTTTAAGGTTTAAAGTTTTAATGTAATCTAAATTGCTGAAAACTAAGGACTAAGGACTAAAAACTAATAACTAAGACATAATATGAAATCATTGAAATCAATTATATTGTGTGGACTGGGCGTTGCCGTGCTGTCGTTGTCTTCATGCGATGATATGCTTTCCAAGAGCGAGCGCACCAAGTTCGAGCTTGGCCAGGAATTCTGGAATAACGCCAACCAGGTAGCCAGCTACAGTAATGTCCTCTATGGCAACTACGTGGGCTACGGTACTGGCGGTGGTTCTGGCTGGTTCTATTTCAAGAGCCTCAGTGATGACCAGGTGAATCCGAGTTTTGATGACTGGATGTTCACCACCGTTCCTGGCACTTCCAGCTACTGGAGTGATCCTTATACCGAGATCCGCCGTTGCAACTATATGTTGACCGGCTTGAATAACTCGACCCTGCTTGAGAGCGAGAAGAACTATTACATGGCTGTTGGCCGCTTGAACCGTGCTTGGCAGTACTATCAGCTCGTTCGCATGTATGGTGACGTGATTCTGCTCAAGGAGGTCATTCTCGACCCTGAGGCTCAGAGTGATGTAGTCTATGGTCCCCGCACCGACCGTGACCAGGTCATGGACTTCGTGCTTGAGGACTTGAACTTTGCTATCCAGCACCTGGGCAATGGTGGCAAGAATTCCTGGAGCAAGGACATGGCACTTGCCATGAAGAGCGACATCTGCCTGTTTGAGGGTACCTATTGCAAGTACCGCACTGCCGACGAGAACGGCAAGGCTGCCGATCCTACCCGTGCCCAGAAGTACCTCACTGAGTGTGTTGACGCTTCACAGCAGATTATGAACTCGGGCAAGTATAGCCTCACCGCCAACTATGGCGAGGTTTATAACTCGCTTGACCTGAGCAAGGTTTCGGAGGTCATCTTCTTCCGCAACTATGTGAAGGATCAGGTGATGCACTCGACTGCCGACTATACCGCTTCGTCTTCACAACAGCGCGGTATCAGCAAGGATGCTGTTGAGGCATTCTTGTTCCTCGACGGCAAGCCCCTGGCTACCACTTCGCTCAACACCGATGACCATCCCGTGCTGGATCCCACCAACAATGCTTACAGCATCCAGAACATGCTCTCAAAGCGCGACAAGCGACTGAGCGTCCTGCTCGATCCGTATCTGTGCTTCAAGGGCCATGGTTGGATTCGTGCCAACTCCATGCTGATGACCTCATCGACTGGCTACAACATTGCCAAGTATGACAATACCGCAATGGAAGTGGACTACCGCATCAACACGGGCAAGAACTACACCGATGCTCCCATCTACTGGCTGGCTGTCATCTATCTGAACTATGCCGAGGCCAAGGCCGAGCTGGGTAACCTCACCCAGAGCGACCTCGATATCAGCATCAACAAGCTGCAGGCTCGCGCTGGTCTGCCCGGTATGACCATGACTCCCGCTGCCGACCCCTACAACAACATGGGCGTGAGCAACCTGCTGTGGGAAATCCGCCGTGCTCGTCGTTGCGAGTTGATGGCCGACAACTGGTACCGCTATTGGGACCTCATCCGCTGGCATCAGCTCGACCTCCTCGACACCCAGGATCATCCCAACATCAACCGCGGTGCTTACCTGGGTGGTGTGCCCGACCTCGACGAGGCCTTCACCCTGGATGCTAACGGCTACATCATCCCCGTCAGCAAGGACCGCATCTTCAACAGTAAGTACTACTTGTGCCCGATTCCCAGCAACCAGATTACTCTGAGCAAGGAAGGCACCAAGCAGAACCCCGGTTGGTAATGGCGTTAGGTGTTAGTTCAGTCTAACACCTGATAACCCGATAAATGCTGCCGCCGCATCACTTCACACGATGCGGCGGCAGTTTTTGTGCTGTGATTTCTCTGCTTTTCACGATAAAGTTGTACATTTGCCCCAACATTAATGATTTCAATAGACGATGATATCCTTTATTATTAGCCTTGTGGCCCTGGTGTTGGGCTATCTGGTATATGGTGCTGTGGTGGAGCGCATCATGCGCCCCGACGACCGTGAGACGCCTGCCGTGCGCCTTGCCGACGGTGTGGATTATGTGGCATTGCCCACGTGGAAAGTGTTTATGATCCAGTTCCTCAACATTGCGGGAACGGGACCCATCTTCGGTGCCATCATGGGTATGTGGTTTGGTCCGGCGTCCTATCTATGGATCGTGTTGGGCTGCATCTTTGCCGGTGCGGTGCACGATTTCATGAGCGGTATGCTCTCGCTGCGCCACGATGGTGCCAACCTGCCCACGCTCATCGGCAAGTACCTGGGTGGCGGTGCCCGTACCGTGATGCTTATTTTCACTGTGCTCCTGCTGCTGATGGTGGGTGCCGTGTTTGTCTATAGCCCAGCGCTCATCCTCAAGGATATGTGGGGTGGCGAGGCCTCTACCATCTGGTGGATTGTTGCCATCTTTTGCTACTATATAGTGGCCACGCTCCTGCCCATCGACAAGATCATCGGCCGCATCTATCCCCTGTTTGCCATCGCCTTGCTGGTGATGGCGGCTGGACTGCTCGTGGGGCTGTTCGTCAAGATGCCTCATTTGCCCGAGTTGTGGAACATGGGCGACTTGTCACAGTGGACCCAGAGTCACGTCATCGACGGCAAGGACACCCTGGGCGTTAGCGCCTTCTTCAAGAAGAATCCTTTCTTCCCCTGCCTGTTTATTACCATCGCCTGTGGCGCCATCAGCGGATTTCATGCTACCCAGAGCCCCCTCATGGCCCGTTGCCTGAAGAGTGAGCACCTGGCAAGACCGGTATTCTATGGCGCGATGATTACCGAGGGTCTTGTGGCCCTTATCTGGGCGACCGTCTCGTCCTATTTCTTCTACTATGGTGGCTGGAAAGAGGTGGTCAGCCCCGAGGCTGTTAATGAATTCATGGCCCAGGTGCAGTTGGCCGACGGCAAGACCTTGATCCAGTATTTTTCAGCACCCGAGGTGGTTAACTTCGTGTGCGCCAGTTGGCTCGGCATCTTCGGCGGTACACTGGCGGTGCTGGGTGTGGTGGCTGCCCCCATCACGAGTGGCGACACGGCATTCCGCAGCGCACGCCTCATCATTGCCGAGGCGCTGCATTTTGAGCAGAAGAGCATGGTGCGCCGCTTGATGATCAGCGTGCCCCTGTTCTTGGCCTCATTGATGTTGCTCATCTGGCAATTGGAGAATCCTAACGGTTTCAACGTGCTGTGGCAATATTTCGGCTGGTCCAACCAGGCCCTGTCGGTGTTCACCCTGTGGATGATTACCGTCTATCTGGCCCGCAACCACAAGGCCTATATCATCACCTTGATACCCGCTGTGTTCATGACCGTGGTGGGTGTGTCTTTCCTCACGGCTTCGCCTCTCGCCCTGGGCCGCCAGGACCTCTCGCCCTGGGTAGTCATCGCCGTGATTGCTGTGGCTGTGGTCTGGTTCGCCATCTGGCTCAAGAAAGACCGCTCACTGAATGACACTTCAAACATAACAACTAAATAGTCCGATATTTCTGATTATATCCACACTCGTTTAGAATACTGTTACGGCTGTACGGTTTCAGAACACTCAGATAATTCAGTTATTGTTTGAAACATACATTTGATCCTAAAACGCCCGCCGGAGGTCCACACATCTGCCTCTGGCGGGTTCTTTCTTCTAAAACAACACGGATAATGGGAAGACAATAAGCACAATACTATGGCATCCGCCATCGTTTTATAAACTACAAATTGCGCTAATTACACTAATGGGCTGATGTCTCTACTCTCCGCAAATTCACCTATACACCGCGGGCAACGCCCGCAATCCACCCATACACAATAAATTGTATTTGTTGTTTTCCTTTTATTATTTGTGTGCGGATGCCAAGTTGTGCGGGTTGTCTTTTGATTAGTTGTTGGAGTTACCGCTGGAGGCGGTTGTTGCGGTTGCGCTTGGCATCGTTGTACTTGTTGCCCGTGTAGGCGTCGCCAATGCCGGTGCTGAACTCGTCCTCCTCTTCCTCGTCCTCCTGCTTCTTGTCCTGCTTCTTCTCGACCTTGTTCTTGGCCTGCTCAGGCTTGTTGCGGCGGATGTCCTCGGGTTTCTGCAGGTCGAGAGCGGTCTCATAGATGTTCCAGCTCTCGTCGAGGTCCCAATTGCGGCGCAATTTCAGTTTCTTGGGGTAATAGTACACTTCCTCGGGCTGGAGGTGGTTCTTGTAGTTGCCCGTGTCCCACACGCCGTTGCCGTTGCTGTCGATGGTCAGGCGCAGGTAATAGGTGCCGGCGGGGACATTCATTATCTCAAAGGCCCCGTTCTTGACCGTCACGGTGCGCATGACCTTCTCGCCCGAGCCAAGCAGTTCTACAAAGGCTCCGTTCTTGACGTTGACCTTGAAATACACGTTGGCATATTCCTCCAGACCCCTGATTTTCAATTCCTTGCTCAGCGGGTCGTTATGCAGGCCATAGACCGATGTCACCGCTGCGCTGTCGATGCTCAGACGGTAGGTCGAGTCGGGCTGCATGGCAATGGGTAGCCAGTAGCGCATCGGGTTGCAGTCATCGATGGGGCGCAACTGGGGCACGGCACCGGGGTAGGGTACCCACAGCGTGTCGCGTTTCACCTCAAAGTGGATGCCGCCAGGGTCGATACTGGCGATGGGCGCATCAAACTTGACTATGATTGAGTCCCCGATGTCGATGGTGCCGCTCTTGGCGAGATCCATCTTCAGTTTGGGCGTTTCGTCGGGGTCAACGCGCTGCAGTTCCTTGATTTCCTCCAGTTGACCTTCGTCCAGCTCTTTACCTTGAGCTACGGCCTTTTCCTGCTTCTCGAGCAGTTCGGCAAGGCGCTTGGCGCGGTCAGCCTTCTCCTTGGCCTTCTTTTCCTCTTCCTTGATTTGGGAATTGGGCTTGCGGTAGCCGAAACGGATGGTATCGGTCACCTGTTGCAGCTGGTCGGCGGTGTCGGTGCGTAAGTAGGTCATCGCCACGATGATGGTGTCGGTCTTGATCATCGCCGAGTCGGTGATCCAGTAGAACAGCGAGTCGTTATCGACCGTGCGTTCCACGCGGTACCAGTCGCGCTCGTGTTCGGCAGGTCGCAACACCTCGAGCTGCGGCAGGCTGTCGTTGGGGGCGCCGAAGAGCATATATAGCTTATTGTCGGCGGGGCGGTTCGTCTGTTTAACGTAGTGGGAGCGGTAACCCTCATTGAACATGCACAACAGCAGGTCGTTGGGCAGGTATAGCGTGTGGGTCGCCGTCATTACAGTGTCAACGCGGCGGTCATAGGTGAACACGGTGTCTTGGGACGTGTATTCGCTGGTCGTGGGCACTACAATCTCGTCCAGGAAGGCGATGTCCTCGGTGCGCGCCATGCGGTAGTCGCCGTCCACGTCATTCAGGGCAAACACGTGGTAACTGCCAGGCTTGAGGTTGCGCAGGGTGAACTTGCCGCGGTCGTTGGTGCGGCTCACGCGCTCCAGAGGCAAGTTGGTGAACGCGGTGTCGTCCAGGTTGCTGTGCAGGCCGACGATGACGTGCTGCATCGGCTCCAGGTCATTGGCTCTGAGCACGATACCCGATACGGCAAGGGTGTCAATCTGATCGCCTGTCGAGAATGCGAAGGTATAGCCGTCCAGCTGGTTGCTCTCGTTGTTGTCCTCGATGGCGTTAGAGAAGTCAATGACATAGGTCGTGTTTTCCTCGAGGGGGTCGCGGAATTCCACCGTTACCTTCTTGCCCACCGTGCGGATGAGCGGCATGGTGCGCGGGGCAGGGGAGATGATGACCTTCTTCTGCTGATCCTTGAGGTTGACGATTTCGTCAAAGGTGATTTCCACCTTGTTGCCCTTGAAATTGAGTGCACCGGGGGCTGGAGAGGTCTTGACGACTTGTGGTGGTGTGTAGTCACGCGGACCGCCCTCGGGCGACCCGATGCTGGCACACGCTGCGAGCAGAATGCCCACAGCTGCCGTCATCAACCAGTATATCCAATGCTTGCCCATGATATAATACCGAACTGCAAAGGTAGTCATTTTATCCATTTCCCGCAAATTCAGCATTTTTTATGAGAAATTGTGAATAACGTTACTGTTCACCAAATCTTCTGACAAAAAACCTCACGCTTAGGTGCAAAGTCGCTAAGTTTTTGTGACATAATGCCTTAGCATCTATGCCTGAGTTGCTGTTTGATGAATCGTAGCAGAAGAATGTCGCGGTGGAACTACTTGAGGTCGAAGGATTCCAGGTCGGCGGGGACGAGGATGGGACCCTTGTAGTACTGGCCGGCCTCGGCACTGTAGGTGGCGGCGCGGGTGTCGAGGTGAGTGTCCTCGGTGTGGTAGAGGACGAGGTGCTTGACGCCGAGTTCCTGGGCGAGCATGCCCGCGTCGAGGGCGGTGCTGTGGCTTTTCTCGTAGGGGTTGAACACAAAGCGGTCCTTATAGAGGCAGAAGGCCTCGCACATGAGCCAGTCGCAGTTGCGGGCATAGGGCTCGCTCTGCATGCTGTAAGGTTCGTCGCCCAGGCAGACCATGCGCTGGCCGTCGGGCAGTTTGGCTTCAAAGCCGTATTGCTTGACCTTGGTCGAGGCGATGTCAAAGAAGGTGACTCTCATGTCGTCGATGTCGAGCGACTCGCCGTCATGGACCTCGCGCAGGATGATGGTCTGGCCGATGGAATCAAAAATCTTGCGGGGAATCATCAGTTCGCCCATCGTGTAGATGGCCTGCTTCACGACGTCGTTGCAGTAGATGGTGAACGGCCCCTTGTGCTTGCCCTTGAAGATCATGGGCGAAATCTTGCGCATCATCCAGATGGCTCCCAGGATGTGGTCGGTGTGACTGTGGGTGACAAACATGTTGCGGATGCTCTCGAAGGGGATGTGGGCTGCGATGAGCTGGCGCAGGATGCCGTTGCCGCCGCCACCATCCACGAGCATGCCGCCGCGGGGCGTGTGCAGGTAGAAGCACGTGTTGTAACAGTTGACGCACATGGCATTGCCCGTGCCCAGCATGGTGATGCGTGAGGTATTGGTGTCGGTAGAGCTCATGTTGATCTTATTTGACTTTGGGGAGTTCGATGCCGAATGTGGTGCCGTGGCCCACTTCCGATTCCTTGATGTAGATCTGACCGTTGTGGTATTCCTCTATGATGCGTTTGACGAGGGTCAGGCCCAAACCCCAGCCACGCTTCTTGGTGGTGAAGCCGGGATTGAAGACGTTCTTGAAATTCTTGCGGGGAATGCCCTTGCCGGTATCTTTAACCAGGATGACGACGTTGTTGGGGCTGTCCTCGACGGTGATGTCGAGCTGTCCCTCACCGTCCATCGCATCCACAGCATTCTTGGTGAGGTTCTCCATCACCCAGGCAAACAGCGTCTGACTCAGCATCACGCCATTATTGGTCTGATCATTGGTGTGGATATAGAGGTTGACGCGCTTGGGGATGCGGGCGCGCATGTATTCCAGGCTGCTGGTCACGGCCTCGTTGATGGGCACGAGTTCCTTGTCGGGCATGGAGCCGATCTTGGAGAAGCGGTCGGCAATGGTCGAGAGGCGTTTCACATCCTTGTCCATGTCGGTGACGATGCTCTGGTCCACGCCCATCGACTCGAGCAACTGGGTCCATGCCATGAGCGACGAGATGGGGGTGCCCAACTGGTGGGCGGTCTCCTTAGACAAGCCGACCCACACCTTGTTCTGCTCGGCCTTCTTGATGCTCATCAGGGCAAAGTAGGCGATGGCAAAAAACAGGATTAGCACTGCCAGCTGGATGTAGGGGAAGTAGGCTAGGCGGCGCAGCAGCGTCGAGTCTTCGTAGTAGAGGTATTGGGTTGTGTGCTCGTCGATTTTGATGTCTATCTTGTTCTCGGAGCCCTTGAGGTGACGCAGTTTCTTGTTGAGGTATTCCAAATTGACGGGAGAGATCTCAAAGGCAAGACTGTCCTCGGGCTCGGGCAGGCGGAAGTTGCGGTGCAGCAGGATGTTGTCCTGATCATCGACAAGCAGCACGGGGATGTTGTGGTTGGCTTCAATGATGCTGAGCAGGAAATCCACATCGGTGGCATTGGTGCCGATGGGGTTACCCTCGTCATCGACTTCGCTGCCGCTGCCCATGGTGGCCAGTTCCTGGGTGGCATCGGCCCAGATCTCCATGCGTTCACGCTCTTGCTCGGCAAGGTCCTTGACCAGATTGTTGGAGATGTAGAGGAACAGCGCGACAAGCAGCAGGGAGATGGCGAGGAACACCACCTTCCAGATGCGTCGTGAGTCATAGATGTTGCGCAGGTTGGCCATACGGTGCAAAGGTAGTACTTTTTTTTAGTTAATAAGGTAGATTATTCAAAGTTTAGAGTTTATCGCCAGGTCTTGCTCGATCCAGCGGGCGACGCTGTCATCGGTGTTGGGGCCGATAATCTCGTGGGCGATGGCCTTGACCTCGTCAAATGCGTTACCCACCGCCACACTGTGGTCGGCAGCCTGCATCATGGCGATGTCGTTGCGGTTGTCGCCAAACACGACGACTCTGGTGGCTTCCAGTTGCTGGGCGAGTTCTCGGATGGCGGCGGCCTTGTTCGTGCCTGCGGCATAGATCTCGAGGTACCCCTCATTGGGGTCAAAGATGTCGTGATAGGCCATGACCATGCATCTGGGCACCGTGGCCCGCAGGTCGGCTGCGATGGCACTCAACACGGCATACTTGTTGATTGAGAAGATGAGTAGCGCCTCGTCATCGCTGTGGCGGTAATTGATGTCGTCGAGGAAGAACCGTTTCAACGGCAGGTGTTGGCGTTCGGCTACAAAGCGCTCCTCCTGGGGCGACAGGGGACCGTAGTGATGGGTGTGCAGCAGGCTCTTGCCATGGCGCCTGTAGATAAAGGGATGCGCTCCATGGCGGTCAAACACATTGGTCACGTCACCCACCGTCTGGTCGTCAATGCCGCGCGTGTGCTCATAGCCGCCAGTCACGGGATTCCACATCGCCGATCCCCCGATGACGATAAAGGGTAATGTGGCGTTCACCTTGCTCATCAATGGAACGACAGTAGCCGGTGTGCGCGCCGTAGCCACGGTGAACAAGCCACCCCGCTCGCCGATGATACGGTTAAGCGTGGCTATGGTTCCAGGCGACAGTTGCGAGTCGCTGCCCAACAGGGTCCCGTCCAGGTCGCTTACATATAACGTCCTCGTCTGATTAAATTTGATAATATGTGTGTATTTTATGTCCATTTTGGCGACAAAGTTATAATTTTTTTGTAAAACAGTTTGTTATTCTAAAAAAATGTTATATATTTGCGCAAATCTTAAGGATGTATCTATTGTTGATGCACATTATCGAAACCTGATGAAAAAGAAGTGTCATGCTCATTGTTCCGCATGATTGCTTGTGGTAGATGGCGTGAGCGGCCCGCACTTCAACGTTTATATTTCCACCCTGTTTGAATCGGCCGTGAGCAGGGAACTTAATTAACTTTTTAATTGTTATTTTATGAAAAAATTTAATTTACTTAAACACCTAATGCTCCTTGTTGTAGGAGTGGCGTTTGCATTCAACGCCAATGCAGACTCAGGAAAATGGGTTTTGCAGTTGTGGGACCACACAGGCCAAATCTGTGGCACCTATGACTTGACCATTCAGCCCAATGTGACCTTCACCGAGGATCAAGTGGTAGTTACTACCGACGTAGCAGATGTATTCTACTACAGCCTTCCCAACATGTGGAAATTCACCTATCAGTGGACCCCGGGTTCGGGTCTCAACAACATCGCTGCCGACAACACCATGATGAAGTATGATGGCAGCAGCATC
>ONKF01000017.1:0-8403 GCA_900318335.1 uncultured Prevotellaceae bacterium | reverse complement strand
CAGGGTGTGTATATGGTTAATGTGAATGGTAAAACCTATAAAATCGTGAAGAAATGAAAAAGTGTATTTTGACTCTCGCCCTCGGCATGTTCTGCGCCGTAGGCTTTGCCCAGGACTATGTGATTGTTAACCAGGGCGACGTTCAGCATAAATATCTGTTGAAAGAGGTAACCGCTATTAACCACACCTCAGATGCCGTAACCATCGAGCAGGGACAGAATGCTTATACCTATCAGGTTGCTACTGTTGACAGCATCACCTTTGTGAATAGCCAGGATGATGTAATGCCCGACAACCCGCTGGATCCCTACATGCCCATCTATGATGGTGATACGCCTCCTAACATCGAGGGTTGCTATGTGGTAAGTACCTGTGTGCTTGAGTATTCTACTCTGTGGTATGATGATCCCGGCTGGGACACCTTCGTTGACCACTATGTTAAATTCTCCAACCAGGATATGGTGAACAATACTGTAGATTATGAGAGCGCCCAGTTCGCTGGCAATACAGTTTATGATTATTCGCTTGACTCGTATGTTTCGGGTAAGGACAATAATTTCACTGTATTCTTCAATATCTATGGTGAATACGATGATGGCGTAACCACCTACAAGATGGCTTATGCTATCTCAGGTACCATCAGCGAGAACGGAATCATTGACTACTACGACGGTTTCTATCTGCAGGAGAAGAATGACCCGTACGAACAGATGGTTCCCGTAGGCACAATCCGCGTGTTCAAGGATATGGACGGTCTTGCTGCTAGAACCCAATGGCCTCTTAACTTGATCATGAAGGGTGGCGCCAATAATCCCAACGGACGTGTTAATGTCGCAAAATAATCTCTGCTTACAGTAGAAATTAATAATCTTTATCACAGGGATTGCTTCAGTGGCAATCCCTGTGATTGTTATATGGTCCTGCATGGGCAATGCGTGTGCCCATTGGTGCTTGTGCCAGCGCTTTTATTAAAAAAAGGACTCATTCTTTTTGTTTTGCCCTCGAGTTGAACTACCTTTGTAATCCCTAATCTTTAAATGACATGATGATGAAGAAACAGACGATACCTGTAGATGGAAAGTTTGAGTTGATGGCTCTGCCCTACGCGCCCGATGCTTTAGAGCCTGTGATTAGTGCCCAGACGCTGGGATTTCACCACGGCAGGCACTTGGCAACCTATGTGAACAACCTCAATGCCGCGTTGCCGGGTAGCGGGTTGGAAGGCAAGCCCCTTGAGCAGGTCGTGCTTGACGCTCAAGGCGGTATGCTTAACAATGCGGGCCAAATCTTGAACCACAACTTGTATTTCTCCCAGTTCAAGGCCCCCGTTGCCGATAATGCGCCCACGGGCCGCTTGGCTCAGGCCATTAACGAGGAGTTTGGCTCGTTTGAGGCGTTTAAGGACATTTTTGCCAAGGCAGGAGCAACCCTGTTCGGGTCGGGCTGGGCATGGCTCAGTGCTGATGCCGAGGGCAATCTCAAAATCACCCAGGAGCCTAACGCCGCCAATCCCATCCAGCATGGCCTGCGGCCGCTGCTGACGATGGATGTGTGGGAACATGCCTACTATCTCGACTACCAGAACCGCCGCCCCGACCATCTTACCGCTCTGTGGCAGATTATCGACTGGGATGTGGTGGCAAGCCGATACGAAGAGTAAAAAAACGCGATGAAACGGGCGGTTTTTATGTTTTTGGTGCTGCTGTGCCTCGCTGGTACGGCAGGCGCCCGTGACAAGGTGAACCAGAGCTGGCAGCGGGCAATGCTTGCTGCCATCGACTCGTTCCCTGAGCGTGGCGGGTACTACACGGGTGGCCGTCCCAATGAACTGTTTGCCAAGACCACTTGGCGTGGCCTGCACGAGGCTTACCAGATGTCACCGGGTGACGAGCGGCCGCGGTTTGACCCGATGTTGGCCCAACCGTCATTCTGTTCCAGCGCGACCTATGGTGTGCTCATCAAGGCCCTACTCATCTGGGACACGAAGCACAAAATCAAGCGTGAAGCGTGGATTAACATGAAACCCTACGTCGGTATCGCCGATGAATTGAATCCTGACGGCATGGGCCAGGACGATGGCGTGGGATTCTGGGGACGTGCCAATGCCAACGGCCCCAGCCTGGGCGTGCTGGTGCGTGAATTGGGCGCCGGTTACAGTTTTACTGCCTATCGCGGTGCCATGAGTGAGCGCAACCGTGAGACGCCCGATGAGCGCTACCTCACCGATCAGGAGTGGTGTTCCCTCGATGTCTGGCAACGCGCGTTGCCGGGTGACCTGATGAAAATCTTCTGGAACCGCAACGCGAGCCGTGGCAGCGACAGCGGAGCCATCATCGGCTGCGACGATGACAAGACTGCCGACCAGGAGGCGGGTCACAGCGTTATTTTCTTGGGATGTGAGGGCGATACGGTCGCCTATTGGTCCTCTAACGGTCCGGGGAAGCATCCCGAGCAGATGGGTTACAGTGTGGGCCATTGCCACAAGAGCGACATCCAGCGTGTGGTGTTCACCCGCATTACACGGCCCGAGCGCTTCAACAATGCACGCAAAATGGCGCCCACCGATGTCAACGCTTATCTGCGTGACCTCAACGGCGTGCGCCATAGTACTACTGCCGAATTGCTCTTGCAATTGGGACTTTAAGCGGTCATTCCCGACTTATTTTTTCTCATTGATGTGAACACCTCCGCTGCCGGCGATTTCCTCGCTGTGGGAGCCTATCTTGCCAAGCAGATAGATGTCACCCGACCCGGCAATCTCACTAATGACTTTGTCCACATTCAGGTTGTTGAAGGTCATGTCACCCGACCCGGCAATCTCGTTGTGCAAGGTCTTGCAAGTCAGTCCGGCAATGCTGATGTCACCCGACCCGGCAACCTCGGTATTCACCTCATCGGCCTCGATGGGTCCGGTGGTCACGTCACCTGATCCGGCAATCTCGATTCTCAGGTTGTGGCACTTCAGTTCGGCCAGGGTAATGTCGCCCGAGCCTGCCACTTCGAGCATTAGACCATTAGCCGTCAAGGCATTGGGCGCTGTCACGCTGCCTGAGCCTGCAAGGGCGATATTCTTGATGTTGGGCGTTGAGACAAAGATTCTCATGCCCTTGAAGTCATCATTATTCCACTTGGACTCGCGCTCGTCGATGTAGAGGCCTCCATCCTTAACATAGATGGTAATCTTACCGAGTTGCTCGGCGGTACCCTCGACACGCACGCTTGAAGCCTCACCTTGATTCAGGATAACATTGAACGGACCACACACGTTCAGTTCGTCAAACGGCTGCATAGTCGTTTCCTGTCCCACCTGGTGCACCTGGGTCGGTGTGTCATTGCGGTGTCCGCCACCTACTGACCAATCCTTATCACCCACCTTGACGTGCAAGCACGATGTCATTGTCATCACTACCAGAGCCATCAGGCTCATCATAAATAATTTCTTAGTCATAATCGTTTGTTGTTTTAAGTTTCTTTTTACTCATTAGACGCACGACCTTGCAAAAAAGTTTCACTTTTCTCCAAAAAAATGACACCGTTTTTTGTAATTCATTGATTATCAAGCCAAGTATGACCGTAAAATTTCAATAATCCCAATAAAAAGGCGCCATATATTTAGAAATATACAGCGCCTTAATGATTGACTCAGTTCCCAGATTCAGAATGTCCTGGGCTTCTGGGAATTGTTGTTAACTACTGGGCAGCAGCGAGGAGGTCGGGGGGCAAGGTGGGCATGGCGCCGTTCTGGGTGCAGACGTAGGCGCTGACCTTGACGGCCAACTCGTGGGCCTCGGTGACGGGCTTGCCGTTGAGGATGGCGGCACAGAAGGAGCCTGTGAACGAGTCACCGGCGCCGACGGTATCGGCCACTTCAACCTTGGGGGTCTCCTGGAACGACATCTGGCCACGTGTGAAGACGTAGGAGCCGTTGGTGCCGCAGGTGAGCACGAGCATGTCGAGATTATACTTGCCCAGGATGAGCCAGCACTTGTTCTCAATGTCCAAGCCGGGATAGCCAAACATGCGACCGATGATTACCAATTCCTCATCGTTGATCTTGAGGATGTTGCAACGGCGCATCGACTGCTGGATGATTTCCTTGTTGTAGAACTGTTGACGCAGGTTGATGTCAAAGATCTTCATGCAGTCGTTGGGGGTGGCATCGAGGAAACGGTGGATGTTCTCGCGCGACACGACGTTGCGCTGGGCCAGCGAGCCGTAGCACACGGCGCGGCAGTTGGCGGCGATTTCCTCGATTTCGGGCGTGAAGGGGATGTTGTCCCATGCCACGTTCTCCTTGATGTCATAGGTGGGGATTCCCTCCTCGTTGAGCGTTACCTGCACCGTGCCGGTGGGATAGGGCACACGCGGCATGAGGTACTTGAGGCCATGCTCCTCCAGGGCCTCGATGGTCTCCTCGGCGAGTTTGTCCTCGCCCAGGGCACTGATCGCGATGGAGTTGTCACTGCCGACGAACTGTCCGGCATGATAGGCGAAGTTGGCGGGGGCACCGCCCAGTTTCTTACCTTCGGGGAGAACATCCCACAGGGCCTCGCCCAGACCCACTACATAACGTTTGTCCATATTATAGTTTAAAGTTTAATGTTTAAAGTTTAGAGGGATTGAGTTGCTTGATGTAGGTGAACAGGTAGATGACACCGATGGCCATAACTGCAACGGCACCAGCCTGACCCACTGCGTCGCTGGCGAAGCCCATCAACAGCGGGAAGATTGTGCCGCCGAACAGGCCCATGATCATCAGACCAGATACTTCGTTCTGCTTCTTGGGCATCGACTCAAGAGCCGTGGCAAAACACATGGAGAATACGTTGGAGTTGCCGTAACCCACGAGGGCGATAGCGGTGTACAGGATCCACTTCTCGTGGCCGAAGAACATTCCGCACATCGACAGGGCCATCATGATGACACTGATGATGAAGAACGTTCTCATCTTGAGCACGCGCAGGAAGAACGAGCCCGTCAAGCAACCGATGGTACGGAAGATGAAGTAGAGCGAGGTGGCAAATGCGGCCTCGTTCAAGGTCATGCCCAGACGCTCCATGAGAATCTTGGGGGCGGTGGTGTTGGTACCCACGTCAATGCCCACATGGCACATGATACCCAGGAAAGAGAGCAATACGATGGGCTCACCCAACAGCTTGAAGCATTCCACAAAGGTCGAAGGCTTGCCCTCGATTTTCTCCTCGTGGATGGGGGTTACACCCAGCAGTACAGTCGAGAAAACGCCTACTACAAAGTAGATGGCGAACAGCACACGCCAGTCGAGCCCCAGGCTGGGAATCACCTGCGTGGCTCCCCACATGGCCAGATAAGGCGCGAGGAACGAGGCGATGGCCTTGATGAACTGGCCGAAGGTAAGCGTCGATGCCAGATTACCGCCACCCATCACGGTCGATACGAGCGGGTTGAGCGAGGTCTGCATGAGCGCATTGCCGATGCCCAGCAGCGAGAAGGCGATGAGCATCACAGGGAAACTGTTGCCAAACAGCGGAATAAACAGCGAGAAAATCGTCACTACCAATGACAGGAGCACCGTCTTCTTGCGGCCAATCTTGTTCATCAGCATGCCCGTGGGAACGCTGAAGATGAGGAACCAGAAGAACACCAGCGAGGGGAAGATGTTGGCCACCGAGTCCGAGAGCTGGAGGTCTTCTTTCACGTAGTTGGAGGCGATACCCACGAGGTCAACGAAGCCCATGCAGAAGAAGCACAGCATGACCGAGATGATCGCGATTTTATTCGTCTTTGCCATTTTTTTAGTTTTAAGTTGATCAACCACTAATTACGCTAATTATACCAACTATATATTTTATCCGATTAATAATTAGTTGAATTCGTGCAATTCGTAGTTGTTGGTTGTTAGTAGTTGATTTGGTAAATCGTGGCCTTGCCGCCCTTGACCTTGATGTTGGTGTAAGGGGAGGTGGGGAACACGAGGTTGGTCATCGCCATCTTGCCGTCGGCATCAAAGGCCTCGATGCTGCAACGGTCAACAAAGATGCGCAGCTGCTTGATGGCACCATGGGTAGGAGCTACTGTCACGACGGGGAAGGCCTCACTGAAGCTGACATCACCACTGGCGTTGCGGTCCATTGCAAAGGTCTGCTTGGCCGCATCATATTTTATCACCACCTGCTCGCCATTGGCGTTGGACAGGGTCAATTCCATCGAGTTTTTCACATCCACGACGATTTCGCAGGTCTCGGTCGGCTTTTTCACCTTGGCACCGCGGGCTGCAAGCATCTCGGGAGAGGGCTTCACGCTGACGTAGGACTCCTCACCGTCGGTGAACAGACCCAGGTCGCGGGGAATCGAGTTGGCGCTGCGGAACTGGCGGGTGGGCACCTGGTTGGCATACTGCCAGTTGGACATCCACGCAATGACCACATGACGGCCAGCGGGCGCGTTGTAGAACGATACCGTGGCATAGTGGTCCTTGCCGTAGTCCATCCACTTGGTGACCTTGGGCATCGACTCACAAGTGAACTTGTGGCCGTCGAAGTCGCCCACAAAGTACTGCGTTGCCGAGCCTCCGAAGGGACCGCCGGGGTTGATGTTGCACAGCAGTACCCACTTGCCGTCGATCTTCATCAGGTCGGGGCACTCCCACACACCACCGTGGTTGCCGTACTCCTTGCCGAAGGAACTCTCATACTTCCAGTTCTTCAGGTCCTTGGAACTGTAGATGTTCATCTCCTGACCAGCTGCCAGAATCATGTTCCAGGCATTGATGTCGCTGTTCCAGAAGGGGTTCGGGTCGCGGAAGTCGGGCACATCGCTCGTCAACACGGGGTTGCCCTCATACTTGTCGAACGTCATGCCGTTGTCGTGCGAAACGGCAATCGACTGCGTCTGGTTCTGTCCGGCACTGGTATAGATGGCCACCACGTCGTTGCCGTCGGTCACACAGGAGCCCGAGAAGATGGTTCCCAACGCATCAGGCTCGATGGCGATGGGCTGGGGCGTCCAGTGGATGAGGTCGGTCGAGGTCGAGTGACTCCACGTCATGTTCTCCCACTGCGAGCCGTAGGGGTTGAACTGATAGTACAGGTGCCACACACCATCCTTGTAGAACATACCGTTGGGGTCGTTCATCCAGCCATAGGCGGGGGTATGGTGATAGGCGGGGCGGAAACGCTCGCGATTGCTGTCGTCAAACGTGTCGGCCACCCGCATCTCGCGCCAGCAGACAAAGTCCTTGACGGCGCCAGTCGTGCGGCGGTCGCCATGGAAAGAGATGTCCACCAGCACCTTCTTGTTGCCGTAGCGCTGGATGTCGAGGGGCACGTAGTAGTCCACCTTGTCCACCGCAAAGCGCACATTGAGCGTCTGCACCTGCTCGTTGTTCACGATAACGCGCACGTAGGCGTTCTCCTCTTTCTCCTGCACGGGCAGTAACAGGTACTTGCCCGTAACGTCAACCCGCAGCATGGCGTGGTTTTCGCTCAACATCTGGGGAGCCAGTGCCGTGGCCGAGAAGGCCACGAGCACGGCTGCCAGTATAGTTAAGAATCTGTTCATGGTCGTAAAGGTACTATTATTTCCGTTTACTGGAACACCTTCAAGTCCGAGATGGTGATTTTGCCACCATAATTATTGATGCTCCAGCAATTCTTCTGGATACCATAGATGCGGTTGGTATAAGCGCAGACATCGTTGATGTACATCACCATGACCGAGTTGTCGGTGTAGATGTTGATGTGGTAAACGTTGTCGGCGGGGCGCTCGAACCAATAGCCATCGATACCCTCAATAAAGCCCTTGCCTTTGCTACCCTCCTGCTCGAAGTTCACCTTGCGGTGGTTTTCGTCCTCGGGGTTGACCATCATCGTGTAATAAAGCTCAGAGTCGGTGCCGCGCACCAGCGAGATACCGAAGCGGTCCCAGTTGTTGGAAGTGGTCACCGTGAATGAGATGTGGTTGCTCGTTCCCAGACGGTTGTACAGCACATAGGCGTTGTCACCCGAGAGGGTGCCATTGGCACCGCTCATCTGGGCACCGTTGCTGGTCATCACCTTGACGGTCTGCTCCTTGTTGAACTTTGCAGAGATAGCGGGAACCTCGCCCAGGGTCAACGTGCCATCGGCATGCTGGATAATCTTGTGGCATACCAGCGCACCTGACCAGTTGGGTTCGCCACCAGCACCCACGTTGATGTTCTTATCATGGATGGTGTTACCCGTGCGGTAGGGGCACCAACCCCAGATGTAGCGGTCCTGACCATTGCTTGCCGTCTTGCCGGCATAGAAAGCGCGGGTGTCGAGTACGCCCTCATGGCCGTCTTTAGGCCAGTTGGCACCGGGATCGTTGAAGCAGGCCTTCAGGGCCTCGAAGGTGGGAGCCATCATGTACTTCACCTTGCGGCTCCATGAGGCACGATAGCCC
>ONKF01000036.1 GCA_900318335.1 uncultured Prevotellaceae bacterium | reverse complement strand
TTCACTATAGTATTGGTCGTATGATGGAAATTGGCCTATGTTATCATAATAACACACCCATTTAATTCCCTCGCGCACGAAGGGAATGTACTCGTACTCTTGTGCCGCTGCCTGGGACATGCCCAGCAGGGCTAACAGCGCCATTAAAATTGTCTTCTTCATAGTCGTTGTTTGTTTTGGATTGTCAATGATTAGTTTATTTATAAGTAGACTTCTGTAAATGATTGAGACTGAAAAGGGTCCCGGCCTTGAAAATATGTTGACCGGCATTTGCCGTGTTGTTTTCTAAGCGATTGGAGTCATATTTGGGTTATCTGACTCAGTTTGTTGAGAAATCTTTGATGAATAATCACGCGAAGTCGCTAAGCCGCGAAGCTTGATACAATATAAGGGATTATACTTATTTTCCGAATCCGTGTAATTAGCGAAATTTGTGGTTTTTTAATGGGTGGTTAGATGTCGGGGAACTTGAGGGCGGCGATTTGCATCATGCGGGAGATGTCGAAGTAGAAGCCCTCGGCGCTCTTGCCCGCGACGGGTTGCACCTTGATATAGTCGATGCCCCCTTCAAGTGTTTCATGGTCGGTGGCCACGAAGCCCAAGAAGTTGATGATGTTGTACTCGTGCTCAGGTGCGATGACTACCCAGGGTTCCTCCTTGGTGCCCCTGCCGCTCGACATGATGGCGGCGATGAGGCGGTCTAGACGGTACTGGCAGACGGCGGCACGGGCATGTTTTTTCTTCTCCTTGAGGACGTAGATGTAGAAATTCATCTGGTTTAAGTCGAACATGTTGTCGTTGAGCGATTTCTCGGCATATTTCTCGATGCTGTCGCATTCGGCTCTGGAGTGGGGCTGCTTGTAGTAGAGCTGCTCGACGACGTTGCTATAGATGCTCTCGCGGAAGGGGTTGTAGTCTTCCTGGAAGGTGTAGCCATAATAGAAGTTCCTCCAAGCCTCGATGCTCAGTGTGGTGTCGTTGCTGTTGTAGGCCTTCATGAGCTTGGGGTAATAGTAGGCGTTGTTGGGACTGGAGATGACCTCGCGGACATGGTCAAAGTCCACTTTCTTGATGGCAAATTTGCTCTGCGGGTTGCGCTCGGGCACTTCCTGGCGGTTCTGCGCCCAACCCGTGGCAACCGTAGTGAGTGCCATGATGAGCGTGATGAGGATATAGTTGAGTCGATGTTTCATTCGGTTGTCGTTTTTCATTCAATTACCACTCCCATGATGGCGATGCACACAATCGAGACCGCCACGATGACGGGCAGGCACTTGGCCGCAAAGTAGCGCACAAACCAGGTGGACGGATTGAGCATCCACTTTCCGGCGGGAGTGCGGCTATAGGCCAACTGCCCGAATGCCGCCCCAAGGACGACACCCAGCACCATCAAGCGAGGGGCAAGCAGGATGCCCAGCATGCCGCCTGCCATGGCAGTGAATCCCACATACAGGTTGCTGGAACGGTTCCCGTCGGGCTCGCCGCTGGGCGAGAGGTAGAACAGTCCTACCGTGATCAGTGTGGCAATGCCCCAGAAGATGAAGGTCACCGTGGGCACGGCGATGTAATAGCTCCAGTGCATGAGCCACAATCCCGCATAGGCTGGCACTGCGGCCACCCAACGCGGCCACAACACGAGCACTAACGCGGCAATGAGACATGCCACGCCCGCAACGAGTAGTATGGTCTGCAATACCATGATGTGGTAACAGCGTTTGTTTTACGTTTTTCTATATTATATAAACACGATAGAAGGCTATTTTATTGCCCGCAGCGGGCCATTAATTTGCCTTTGCCTCGGTCTCATTGCCGCTTGAGGCTTCCTCGGCCGGCTGCGGGGCATTCTCGCGCTTGACGTCGTCGGGGTAGGACACGCGCATGTGGTAGGCCGTCCTCAGGCGCTCGACAAACAGTTTCTTGATGGTCTCCACGTCCTTGAAGCTGATGGGGGCCTCGCGCAGCAGTCCGTCGGCCACTTGGCTGTCGATGATTTTGCTCACCATGGCGGCAATGGCTTCTTCACTGTGGTCACTCAGGCTCTTGGTGGCGGCTTCACAGGCGTCGGCCATCATCAGGATAGCGGCTTCCTTGGTCTGCGGGTTGGGGCCGGGATAGGTGAACGGCGCCTTGTCCACTTCCTGATCGGGGCGGCTTTCCTTGGCTTTGTAGTAGAAATAGCGGGTGACGCCCTTGCCGTGGTGCTGGGCGATGAGGTCCTTGATGACCTTGGGCAGGTCGGCGTCTTCGGCAATCTTCAAGCCGTTGGCCACATGGTCGATGACGATTTTGGCACTGTCCTCGGGGCGGACGAGATGGTCATGCGGATTCTCGCCAATCTGGTTCTCGGTAAAGAAGGCGGGATTCTTGGTCTTGCCGATATCGTGGTAGAGGGCACCGGCACGGGCCAACTGCATGTTGGCACCAATCTTGAAAGCGGCCTCGCCAGCCAGGTTGGCCACCTGCAGCGAGTGCTGGAATGTGCCGGGGCACACAGTGGACAGCTGGCGCAGGGTGGGATTGTTGATGTCGGCGAGCTCGAGCAGTGTCATTGATGAGGTGAAGCCAAACACTCTCTCGACAATGGGAATCACCAGGAAGGCAAACGAGAGAATGACGCAGTTGATGAGGTAGTATCCAAAGTGGTACTTGTCCAGGTTGTCCAGGTCACCGTCGGCAATCAGAGTCATGGCGATGTAGGTGACGCAGTAGGCCAGGAAGATGAACGCGGCGCAGCGGACAAGTTGAGTGCGCTTGGTCAACTCCTTGACCGACACGATGGCGATGATACCCGCCAGGAACTGGTTGATGATGAACTCGGCCTGGTGGCTGGACGCGATGAGCGAGCAGATGAGTACCGTTACAATGTGCACAAAGAATGAGGTGTGGTCATCAAAGAACGATGACACGATGATGGGCACCAGGGCGAAGGGGATAACATACAGCAGGGCATACTTGAACTTGACGCACAGGAATACCGCGATGACAAACAAGGTGATGAACGAGATGAGGAACACCATCTTACGTCGGCTGGCAAACACCTGTTTGCGCATCTGCTTCATGAAGTAATAGAATGCGAGCATCAGTGTTGCCACGATAAGCATCTGGCCCAAGAGGGTCATCGTCTGGTCCACATTGCGCTGGCGGGCAAGGCGTGCGAGCTCGTTCTGGTAGCTCTCGATGGCGGCAGCCTTCTGGGGAGTGACAATCTCACCGCGTGTGATGATGGCTTCGCCCTGCTGGACAGTGCCGGGGGAGCGCAGCGCATGTCTCAAGTCTTCGCCCAGCCATTTCTCGTTTTCTTCGACATCCACCTTCATGTTGGGGACCAGATAGTCGTTGATCTCGATGTCCTTGAGGGCATCTTGCAGCGCGGCATTGCCCTTCAGTGAATCGGTCAGCCAGGAGTAGGCCTGTCGCACGGTTCTCATGTTGGTAGCATCGACTACCTGCAGCTCATTGTTGCCCACCAGAAAGCGCAGTTGCTTGCCGGCGCGTATGTCGTTGGCCGCATCGTTATCCACAATGCCGTCGTTATAGAGCTGGCCGATGGCCTGCAGGAGCTGCTGGCTGCCGGGGCGGCCTCCAAGCGCGCGGTAGAGCAGGGCCTGTTGTTGTTCACCCTTCTTGCGGTCCATCGTGTAGATCTTGGAGAAGTTCTTGTTCACACTGTCGGTGATGTGCTTGCGGGTGGCCTCGTCCAACTCGATGTCGAACTGGAAGTCGGCCTCCAAGCGCGAGTAGAGCCAGGGCTTGCCCACCTCAAAACTGTAGGATCTTGTTCCCTCACGGCTGAAAAACAGTGTTGTCGCTATCAGCAGGACCGACAGGATCAAGAGCAGGGTGACAATGATATTATTAATCTTGGGCTTTTGCATCTCGTTGTTGGATTATTGGTGCCTCCTCGGCAAGAAAGCACACAGGTAATAATAACGGCATCAATTCATGCGCATCGCGCTGTTGACACCCTTGACTTTCTTGATTTCGCGGCACAGGTTGGTCACCACCGTGACATCGCTCACGAGCACGTCCAGGTCACACTTGAACACGCCGTCGTCAGCCGTCACGCTCATCCGCTTCATGTTGATCGACATGTTGGTCGAGATGATGTTGACGATTGACTGGAGGATGCCCTTCTGGTCAATGCCTATGATATGGATGGTGGCTTGGAACCGGTCACTGTATTCCTCCCATTGGGTCTGCAGCAGGCGTGAACCGTAGCTGGCCTTGAGGCGGGCGAGGGTGCTGCAGTCCATCTTGTGCACGATGACCTTGTTGTCCTCGGTGAGGAAACCCACGGCATCATCGCCGGGGATGGGATGGCAGCAATCGGCAATCTGGTAGTTGCTCACCCCGTCACGGGTAACCAGGCGGTAGATGGCCTTGGTGCTGATGGCCTCGTCGGGGTCGCTGGTGGTTTCCTTGGGCGTCTCCTTGCCCTTGAAGGGGTTGCGGCGCCACCAGTTGAAGCGGGTGCCCTGCTCCTTCTTGATGACCATGTCCTCGTTGAGCATGATCTCGTCGTTGCCTATCATGAAGAAAAGTTCCTCCTTGTTGGCTACACGCTGGCGGCCGATGGCCTGGGAGAGCACCTCGTTGCTGAACTCGATGTTGTGCTTGGCAAGGAAGTCCATGAAGCGTTTCTCACCCTTGTCGATGGTCAGGCGGCGCTGATGGCGCAATGCGGACCTGAGGCGGGTCTTGCCCTTGGCAGTAACGACAAACTTATCATATTCGGGCTTGGCCTCCGCGGTGTTGCTGGTGATGATTTCCACCTGATCACCGCTGGAGAGTTTATAGGACAGGGGCACCAGCTCGTGGTTGACTTTGCCGGCGATGCAGTGGGTGCCTATGTCGGTATGGACTGTGAATGCCAAGTCGAGCACCGATGCGCCCTTGGGCAGCGTGATGGTTTCGCCCTTAGGGGTGAACACGACAATCTCGCTGGCAAACAGGTTGAGCTTGATGGTGTCAAGGAAGTCGATGGCATTGGGTTCGGGATCCTTGAGGATGTCGGTGATGGTGCTGAGCCATTTTGCCAATTCTTCCTCCTCCTCGCCCTCACCGATCTTGTATTTCCAGTGGGCGGCGAAACCACGCTCGGCAATCTCGTCCATCTTCTGGCTGCGTATCTGCACCTCAACCCAGTTGCCGTCGGGACCCATCACGGTGACGTGAAGGGCTTGGTACTGGTTCACCTTGGGCGTTGTGAGCCAGTCACGCACGCGGTCGGGATGCTTGGTATAGACCTCGGTGATTTCGTTATAGATGTTCCAGCACATGCGCTTGGCCTTGCTCTCGTCGTCACAGGCAAACACGATGCGCGCCGCATAGAGGTCATAGACCTCCTCAAAGGGGACACGCTTGGTCTGCATCTTGTTCCAGATCGAGAAACATGACTTGACGCGCACGTTAAATTCATACTGGAGTCCCATGTTGTCCAGGCGCTCGCGTATGGGTGCCGAGAAGCGGGCGAACAGCTCGTTGCGCTGCTCCTCGCTGGCAATCACCAGCTCTGAGATGCGCTGGTACTCACCGGGATGGTTATACTTGAAACTCAGGTCCTCGAGCTCGGTCTTGATGGCATACAAGCCCAGGCGGTGGGCCAGCGGGGCATAGATATAGAGCGTCTCGCCGGCAATCTTGTATTGCTTGTTGGCGGGCATGGACGAGAGGGTGCGCATGTTGTGAAGGCGGTCGGCCATCTTGATGAGCACGACGCGCACGTCTTCGGCCATGGTGAGAAGCAGCTTGCGGAAGTTCTCGGCCTGCAGTGATGCCTTGTCGCCAAAGATGCCACCCGAAATCTTGGTCAATCCGTCAACAATGCGGGCGATTTTCTCGCCGAACTGTGCTTGGATGTCCTCGACAGTATAGTCGGTATCCTCGACAACGTCGTGCAGCAGGGCAGCGCTGATGCTGGTAGAGCCCAAGCCGATTTCCTGGCTGACGATGGTCGCCACGGCTAACGGGTGCATGATATAGGGCTCGCCCGAACGGCGGCGGATTCCCTTGTGGGCGTCGCGGGCAAACTTGAAAGCCTTGTCGATAATCTCCACCTTCTTGCGGTGGTTGCTCGACAAGTAACCGTTCAATAAGTTCTGGTAGGCCTGCTCAATCATCTGGTCTTCCATCTCGGGATTTATGTTGTTGTTCGGCATCATGAGTCACTTTTTTTTAGATTCAAACTACAAAGGTAGTAAAAAGTTCTAAGTATTCGCTCTAATGATTTGAGTTTTTAGTTGTGCAAGGTTAGCCTTGACCCTGGCTGGGCGGGCGCACTCCGGGTGTTGGGGCCGTGACATTGAAGCGTCGTTGCCACGTGGCATCGGTTGTGCTCAGGGTGACAACACCGTTTCCGATGATGATTTCATTGACGGGCGAACAGCCTTGCGGAATGCGCAGGATGGCGCGAACGCGGCCGTTCTGGTCACATATCTGGACGCCCATCCTGGTGGCGACCCACAGGTTGCCGTTTCCGTCAAATGTGATTGTCCTCACTTCAAGCGACTGGGAGGGATCATCGTTGTGCAGCCAGTAGAAAGGTTCTCCGTAGGATAGCTGGCTGTCTTGCAGGATGAATTGCCACACGCAGTTTTCATTCTCGTCCTGAATCCATGCCACGGTGGTCAGGTCAGGATAGATGATGCGTTTGACTGGCTCTTTGCTAACACCTCCACTTATCTTGGCCCAGCCATTATCGCCCTCGACAAGCAGGGCTTGCAGGAAATCATTTTGGGTGATTCCCACCGTAGGCTGTGCGGGCCAGTCCCGCCACAACCATTCCATCACTTGCGGGAATATCTGGGTGGAGCGTGTCACGTTATGGCCTCCGTCGCTCCAGTCGCACTGCACGTCATAGCCGGCGCACTGCAAAGCGCTGGCGAGCATCTGGTTGCCCTCGTACCAGTGGCCGAATAGCGGATTCCACGCGTCATTGCTGCCGTCCTGGATGAACACGCGCAGGGGGAGGGGCTCGGTCTTCCGGACCAGGGCCTGCAGGTCGTTGCCGCCACGCATGGCGACAAAGGTACCCACTCCCGTGAACACCTTGCCGAACAAGTCGGGACGGTGCCAGGCGGCGTTGAATGCCGCGATGCCTCCACTGCTCAGGCCGAAGATCATCCTGTCCCATGGGCGGCGTGACAGGCGGATAGGTTTACCTTTAGATGTGGTCATCTGCTCCACAGCGGGTAGTACCTCGTTCTCGAGGAAAGCGGCAAACAGGCCCGTGGTCGAGTCGAACTCGTAGCAGCGGTTGTAGCGCAGCACGCTCCCATCGCTGGCCTTGACGACTCCTGGCTGCAGGAACACACCGATGGTCACGGGCATCTTGCCGGCTGCGATGAGCGAGTCCATGACCTCAGGGGCATGGCACAACACGCCATCAAGCCCGACATAAAGTGCCGCCGGCCGCTTGCCGTCGTACTGGTCAGGCACGTACACCTGAAACGTATGCACCGTGCCAGGATAAATGGATGACTGCTCCAGTGCGCCATCGATGAGCACGTGCCCCGCTAAAGCCTGTATCATCGTTAAGGCGAGCATCATCAATATGAATATCGGTCTCTTCATAGTCATCATCAAGTTTTTCCTGGGCGCAAATATACATAAAAAAGGTGTACTTAGTCAAGTTTAGGTATTGGGAAAATAAAGAAAGAAGGACACTCCCTCGGTTGGGAGTGTCCTTCTTGTGATATGTTTTCTAAAATGGTTTGTTTTACAATACCCTGCAGGCACCGACGTAGCGGCGGCTGTAGTAGGACTCGGTGTTCTTGCTCTCGGTAACGCCGCTGCTGCAAGCCGAGTGGATGAAGTGGAACGTGTTGTCGTCGTTCACCTTGGTGACGATGCCCACGTGACCCACACCACCACGGCCCGAACGGCCCTGGAAGAACACGAGGTCACCAGGTTGCAACTCGGTTTTCTTCACGCGTACACCATCAAAAATCTGACCACGAGATGAACGGTCGAGATTGATGCCGAAGCGCTTGAATACGTAGCTGGTAAAGCCCGAGCAGTCAAATCCGCGAGGGGACATGGCTCCATAACGATAAGGCGTACCACGGAAGCGGTATGCGTAATTGATGACTTGGTCAACGATGTTGTTACGGCTGTTTTGTTCAAGCTGTTCAAGCACGGTACCGTGGCGACGGTTGGACAACTGCTGTCCTTGTGCCGAGAAGCTGGTAATGGTGATTGTTAAAAGAACGAATAATGCAGATAAACTTATTTTACTTTTAATTAAACTCATAATAATTGTTTTAGTGGACTGGAAAATCAGCACATCGGCAGCCTTTTCTTTAAGGGCATCGAGAACGATATCGACGCCGTGCGTCCTGTTTGTTTGCTGCAAAGGTAGCCCAATCCCAACTGCTGACCAAACTATTTAAACACTTGTAAACATTTTGGAAAATCAGCGGTTTTAACAAATTGTTCCACGCAAATCCCCTTGTAATGGGAGGTCGCGGCGTACTCTAATGTTTAATTTTTGGAAATTAAAAATGAAAAGATTTACACTTTTTAACAATAAATGGCATCCTATAAGATTTGTTTTTTGAACTTTTGTCACCTAAACTGTTCATTGGGTGCAGTTGCCAAGCCCGCAAAATTGCATTTTGCAACCTTGCGGGCCTGTTTTATTGAAAAAGTGGATTTCGTGCCGTTTTTACCCTGTTATTTCCTCCTTCTAACCGTGGAACAATTCAAGTTTTCTATGGGCTTGGATGGAGTGAAGATCAGTTGCTGATAAAGTAGCCTCCGTTGTTGGGTGTGACATGATAGATGCGCATGCCCAACTTGTTGTTGATTGCGACACCGCGCAAGGGGCCGCCGGCTCCCGTCAGCGGATTAAAGCGCGACCCGCATTTGGGGCAAAATGCCTCGAAATTCTCGGGATCAATTGAGAGGGTGACGCTTTGGCTTGACTCGACGGGGCAAGCCAGGTCATAGGCCATAGGACCGTCCAGGCCCATCATGAGCAACACACCTCCAAAGCCGGTATAGGTGTTGACGTTGTAAGGGAAATTGGCTGGAATGCCCTTGTCGCGGTTGAAGACGCGGTAATCGCCTATGCCGTTCACGCCATAGGTATTCCACAAAGCGAAACCACCCAGGTCGATGCGCACGGTGTAACGTGGAATCGCCTTGTTGTCAATCTTGTCACAGGATGCCGCCATGACCACCATCAGGAGGGTCATGAAGATGCTAAAAACTCTATTTTTCTTTGTCATATTCGCGATTATTATAGGTATTAAACGCAAAAAATGGTCATTTGATTGTGAATTATCTCAGAAAACTGTAATTTTGTGCATTCAATATAACCATTATTAAGGCATGGATCCGCTTTTTTCTATCATAACTGTAACGTGGAATGCCGCGGGTGTCATAGCACCCACGATGCAGAGCGTGCAGCACCAGACGAACAGCGACTATGAGATGCTGATCATCGATGGTGCCTCGACCGATGACACGCTGTCGATCGTTCGTCAGGCATCCATTGCGGCCCTGCGCGTGTTCAGTGAGCCTGATAATGGATTGTATGACGCAATGAACAAGGGTATCGCACGTGCACGCGGCCGTTACCTGATTTTTCTTAATGCCGGTGACACATTTGCCGACAACACTGTGCTGGCGAGGTTGGCGCTACTTGCGGCCGATAATCCTGGCGTCATCTATGGCCAGACACAACTGGTGGACAAGGACCGCAACGTGGTGGGCATGCGTCACTTGACGGCTCCCAAGCGCTTGACGGCCGGCAGTTTTCTCAACGGCATGGTCGTGTGCCATCAGGCCTTTGTCGCGAGACGTGACCTGGTGCCGCAGTATGACCTGCAGTACAAGTTGAGTGCCGACTATGACTGGTGCATCAGGGTTTTGCGCAAGTCTGAGGCAAACGCTTATGCCGGTCCCCAGCCCATTATCAGCTACCTTGCCGATGGCATGACCACCCGGCATCACCGTGCATCGCTTGTGGAACGGTTCCGTATCATGAGCCATCATTATGGCACCGCCAAGGCCATCGTGCGCCACTTGAGTTTCATCCCCCGATTCCTCAAGCGCCGTTTAGGCAAGAGTGCCAATAATCAGTAATTCAAGACAAGAATCTTAATTAATCTTCTATATCGGTATGGATAATCAAACTAAAGGCAATATCATCATACGCTACTGGCACCGCTTCAAGGTGTGGTACAAGGGATTGTACCGCGGACGGCCCTGGTGGGTCAAGACATTGGCCGGATTGGGCACTTTCATCGTGCTGTTCCTGCTTTATCTCATCGCTGTTGACATCAATCTGCTGTGGCTCTTTGGTAAGTCGCCCAGCACCCACAGCATCATGCACCCTCGCAACCCCGAGGCAAGCTATCTCTACAGTGCCGACGGCAAGACCATCGGCAAGTACTATGACGAGAACCGCACCCCCGTGCCCTACGATTCAATCAATCCGCAATTCTTCCAGGTTCTTATCGATACCGAGGATGAGCGCTTCTACAGCCATCACGGCATCGACTTCAGCGGCTTGGGTGCCGCGCTCAAGGATATGGTGCTTCACGGACGTCCCCGTGGAGCGAGCACTATCACTCAGCAGCTGGTGAAGAACATGTTCCGCACCCGCAGTGACTATTCGACGGGTCTGCTCGGCTACATTCCCGGGGTGAAAATGCTCATCATGAAGAGTAAGGAGTGGATTATCGCCACCAAACTTGAAATCTTCTACAGCAAGAAGGAGATTCTCGAGATGTATGCCAACACGGTTGACTTCGGCAGCAATGCTTACGGCATCAAGACGGCTGCCAACACCTATTTCAAGACAACGCCACGTGAGCTTAAACTCGAGGAGAGTGCCGTGCTTGTGGGACTGCTCAAGGCCACCAGCACCTACAATCCCCGCATCAACCCCAAGAACAGCCTGCGCCGCCGCAACCAGGTGTTGAAGAACATGGTCGATCATGGCGACCTCACCCAGGCCGAATATGAACGCGTCTCCTCGCTGCCCATCGACCTGAAATATACACTCGAGACCAACTATGACGGCGTCGCCCCCTACTTCCGTGAAGCCGTTGCCCGTGAAATCGAGGATATCGCCAAGGCACGGGGGCTGAAACTTGACCTGGAACGCGACGGTCTCAAGATCTACACCACGCTCGACTCCAAGATGCAGGAGTATGCCGAACAGGCCGTGAGCGAGAAGATGAAGATCGTGCAGCAGAACTTCAAGAACCATTGGGGCACTCAGGACTGCTGGCTCGACGACAATAACCAGCCCATTGCCAACTTTGTTGAGGACAAGGCGCGCAACACGCCCATCTATCATGAGCTGTTGGCGCGCTATCCCAATGACCTCGACTCGGTGAACTACTACATGAACCAGCCCCACATGGTGCACCTGTTCGACTACGAGAACGACTCCCTCTACATGGAGATGAGTTCAATGGACTCGGTGCGCTATATGCTCCACTTCATGCACTGCGGCTTCATCGCCATGGAACCTAGTAACGGCCATGTCAAGGCCTGGGTGGGCGATGTGGACTTTGACACTTGGAAATATGACAAGGTACGCGCCAAGCATCAGCCGGGCTCCACTTTCAAGCTATTTGTGTATGCCGCCGCGATGGAGCGGGGACTTGTGCCCTGTGACCGCCGTCTCGACGAGTATATCGACACACTGGTGTATAACGAGGATAAACACGAGTTGGAGCATTGGCGTCCCACCAATGCCAATGGCACCTTCTCGGGTGCCGAGATGACCCTGCGCTCAGCCTTTGCCCAGAGTATCAACAGCGTTACGGTGCGCGTGGGTGCCGAGGTGGGCTTTGCCGAGATTGCCCAACTTGCCCATGACATGGGCATCAAGTCGCCCATGGAGCCCAAGCCTGCCCTTTCACTTGGCGCCAGCGACGTGGACCTGATGGAACTTGTCAATGCTTATTGCACCGTGGTCAACGACGGCATGCGCAGCGACCCCGTTATCGTCACACGCATTGTGGACCGCGACGGCAAGGAAATCTATAAGGCTCCGAGTCACCAGGAGCGTGCAATGACCTACCGGTCGGCATGGCTCATGCAGCAGATGCTTCTGGCTTGCCGTACCGATGCCGGAGGCACAGGTATGGCACTGAATGGCTACATCACCCGTCCCCTCTATGACGTGGACCTGGGTGGTAAGACGGGTACCAGTAACCGTCATGCCGATGCTTGGTTTGTCGCTGTCTCGCCCGGCCTCGTCTGCGGTTCTTGGGTGGGTGGAGAATACCGCCAGATTCACTTCCGTTGGGGCGCACTGGGGCAGGGTAGCCGCACGGCATTGCCCATCTGTGGACGCTTCTTGCAGCTCGTCTTGAGTGACCCGCAGTTCCAGCGCTACCACCAGCGCTTCCAGCCCTGCAAGGAGCCCCTCGACGCTGCCCTTTACTCGGGCTGCTCGTCCATCGCTCCTGTCGAGGAGTTTGACTCCACCATGCTTGAGTTCGACGAGGATAGCCTGACGATTCCCTTGACCGATGACTTCAACCCCGACGAGAGACTCAAGGTCGATGAACCCTCATCTGTCCCTGATTCGGTTTAGGCACTTCATAACATTCAAAGGTCAGCAAGTGTAAAAGAATTAGACACTTTTACAGAAAAAAATGATATGCAACAGGTTCACGACGTGAAATCTGTTGCATTTGTTAGTGTCATATTGTAATTTCGTGCCGATAACTATCGATATTAACTATAAAAAATTACTGTTATGAAAATGAGATTACTTATAACACTGATGTTGATGGCTGCATTCTCGACAGCCATGAGTGCCCAAGACATGGAACAAACGACCGCACCCATCCTTGAAGAGACCTGGGATGTCCAGCATTGGCATAGTGAGCAGCAGGCTGACTATATCGATTACATTATAACTATGTTTAGATCTGTCGTGGTCACCAATGCGGACGAAATCGATGGTACTATCTACTACCGGCGCGATAAGGGATATGGTCCGTCTGAATGGGAGGAGTATACGGGTAGTCCGATTGTCGGAATGGGTCTTGGAGAAACAACAGTTGAAGTCTATGCGGTGGCCGATGGCAAGCTTCCAAGTGATGTGGTCTTTGGCTCTGTATCTATTATCGACGATGTCCTTTATGCCGGTTGTATTGTTGACGGCATTCATTATTACCTTGATTATAGTAACTCGGCTGGTGCTTGGTATGATGAAATGCCAAATTCCGATGTTTATGTTTGTTGCAGTGGTGAGTCAGGGCTTTCCTCTCAGCCCTATACTGGAGATATCATCATTCCGAGTGAATTGGTTTTCAGGGATGAAACCTATACAGTAGCTGGTCTGCGTCCTGCTGCTTTTGCATGTACTGTGGATTTCCATTGCGATATCACGAGTGTGGAGTTGCCTGGCACAGTAGTTCAGGTTGGTAGTTCTTCATTTGCTGGATGCGTCAACTTGGAACACATGACCATCCATGCTGTGACTCCACCCGATGCCGCTGACCTGTTTAGTGAAGACTATGTTGGGCTCTATTGGTACGATCAATATGCTCAAGTAGGCTTCGATGGAAATACGCTTTATAATCAAGTGACGTTGTTTGTGCCCAGTGAGTCTGTCGAGGCTTATCGTGCACATGAGGAGTGGGGCAAGTTCTCGCATATCGTGCCGTTTATCGGTGCTGGCCCTGGCGACATCAATGGTGACGGCAACATCGCTATCAACGATGTGACCAATATTATTGACCAGTTGCTCGGTGGCGAGGATGTTCCTGCCTACTGCGACGTGAACGGTGACGGCGTTGTATCCATTACGGACATGACTGCCCTCATCGACATGCTCCTGAACGCTAACTAATCTCATAAAAAATGATTGTCATGAAAAAGATTTTACTTTTAACGTTGATGTTGATGGCTGCATTCTCGACAGCCATGAGTGCCCAAGACATGGAACAGACGGCAGCACCAAGTTTTATCATGGGTTATAACAATGGCATTCGAGAAGGGTTTCCTGAATCAGATTATAATGCTTTTTTTGCATGGACTGAATCGTATATTGAGAGCATTGAGAATGAAGATCAAGCAGATGCTTCCATTTATTATCGATTCAATAGTGCCGCTGATTGGAGAGAGTACACTGGAGGAGAAATCACATTTTCCAGTCGTTCTATGTGCGTTGTTGAAGCTTATGCTGTAGCTGAAGGAAAACTGCCCAGTGAAATAGTTAGCATTGAGGTGTTTTATATGGAAAGCCTTGCTTACGCTGTGTGCCGTGTTGATGGTATATCTTATCGTTTTAATTCATGTGATTACCCTTACTGGGATGATAGGGTTACTGAAGTCTCTGCTACCTCCTATGAGGATTCTCACCTTTATACCCCTCCATATTCAGGCAGTCTCGTAATTCCTAGTGAAATTGTCTTCAGGGATAAAACCTTTACAGTGACAGAAATATATTATAAGGCATTTGCTTCGACGTATAGCTGCCCATGTGAGATTACAAGTGTGGACTTGCCAAGTACGATTACGCAAATATGGCAATCTGCATTCGCTGGATGCGTGAATCTAAATCGTATGGTTGTTCATGCAGTCACTCCTCCGTATGCATGTGATATATTTTATTATGAAGACTACGATTATTATAATTACTTAGGCCTTGATGCTGATGCACTATATGATCAGGTAACATTATTTGTGCCCTATGAGTCACTTGAGAATTATAGAACAGCATGGGAGTGGGGCAAGTTCTCGCATATTGTGCCGTTTATTGGTGCTGGCCCTGGCGACATCAATGGTGACGGCAGCATCGCCATCAATGATGTGACCAATATTATTGACCAGTTGCTCGGTGGCGAGGATGTTCCAGCCTACTGCGACGTGAACGGTGACGGCGTTGTATCCATTACGGACATGACTGCCCTCATCGACATGCTCCTGAACGGTAATTGAGCGTTTCATTATAATATATTCTAAAACTATCGGGTCAAAAGTCCACCATCAGACTTTTGGCCCGAGTTTTCATATCGAGAGCGTTAGCCCCGGAGTTTTCAGAATACTCAGTTGTTATTGATTGCGGGCGTCGGTGGCGAGCAGGCGGTGACCCAGTCGGCAATAGATGCACTTGCGGGCCTCGCAGTAGTTGCGGCGCAGTTGGATGAGGGCCTGACTGGTCAGGGCATCGTCACACTTGATGCCAGCCCCCCTGAACATCGCCACGATACTGTTCTGCTCGGGGCGGATGTCCTCGAGCAAGGCGATGGCGCGGTCGGTCATGGCGTAATCGTCGGTCATCTCGCCGCGGGCGTAGTAGAGTGGGGCAACGGTGTTAATGAGCACGATGTCGATACTGCTTTTGGACAAGGCGCGACCTGCACTGGGTGATGGCTTGCCAAAGGAGTAATGTGTGGTCCAGTAGCCACTCAGCTCGATGTCAAACAGCTGCCGCAACGCTTGTGTGTCGCTGGCATTGAGAATGTCATTCATCAGGTTGAAACCGCCGTGGACAAACTGTGCCAACAGGGCTATGCGGCGGTAAGGGAAATTCTGCGGACGGCTGCGGAACAGGCGCCATGCCGTTCCCTCGATGGGCCGCAACGAGAATTTGTTGGCCAGGAAGGCATATTCGCGCATTAGCTGCTGGTAGTAGCCCTCCTCGGCGTGGGCTCCGTTGAGCAGTCCCGCCTGGCCATAGAGCAAGGCCTCCACTTGCAGGATGGAGTCGCTGTGTTTGTGCAGCAGGCGTAGCGGCGTGACGCGGGCCAACCGCTCAAATGCCTCGTTGTTGATGCCGAACCCCAACGTCCGGGCCAATAGCACATAGCAGATATCTTCCCAGCTGCCGTGGTAACGTTCGTAAAGTTCGCGGATGCGGTCCACCTTGCCGTGTAGCCGCTCAAATGCCAGAGCCTCAATCCACTCGGTGATGGTGAGTTGGGGTACTTCGTGAAGCCGTGCGGCACAGGGCAACTCAACCTTAGCATTGACCAGGCGGTCATAGGACTCGTTGAACCGTGGCGAAACCTTGAGCTCGACCTGGGGGATGAGTTCCCCGTTGATGCGATAGACGGGCGCGTCGTCCTTTTCCACGATGTGCAGGATGACGCTGTCATAGGCCGGGTCCTCGTCGTGGTGGTGCCGTTTCCAGTCACTGGCCCGCACGTGTATTTCGACGTTGCCTACCCAGGTGTTGCCATCAATCTCGACCTTGGCGTTAAAGAAGTCTGGTCCCGAGTCGGTATTGAGCAGGCCAGGGTCGAGGACACGCACACGGCGGCCATCGTTGGTCACCATGTCCTCGCTGAGCCACAGCTTGTGTTGCCAGATGTATTGCAGCAGGCCTTCCATTGGTTCTTTGTCTTTAGTCCTTAGTTCTTAGTTGACTCCCTAACTTCTAACTCCTAACTTCTAATTAACGAGCGAATTTACTGCTTTTTTGCCAATCGGGGACAAAAAATGCGGTCAACTTAATGTCAAACACCGTTTTTTGTGTACTTTTGCGTTTATCATGATGCCCTGCCTGCAACATACTGTCGAGTGGATTAATGGCCATTACAAGACGAGTGTGGCTGTGACTATCGTGCTGCTTGCTTTGTGGCAGTTGGCGGTCGCGACCTTCGGTTTGGACCTGTGCGACACGGGCTATTACCTCACTTTCTTTGAGCATATTTTCAAGAACCCGGCCAGTGTGGAGTACAATTTCATGTACTACCTGAGCGGTTTAGTGGGCGGTGTGCTCGATGCTTTGCTGCCCGAGGGCGGCAAGTGGATGGCGATGCGTGCCGCCGGCGTGCTGTGTAATGTGGGTGCCATGGCGATACTGGCTTGGGCATTCAAGCGCATACTGCCTGCCACAGCGGTCATCTTGGGCTTCCTCATGGTAGTGGCATCGCTCGTGCAGTTTCCTTACACTTTCAATAACGACTTGATGAGCGCCCTGCTGTGGGTTGCTGCCCTGGCGTTGACCTTCAAGGGACTGACTGAGGGTCGCTGGTATCGCTTGTTGCTGGCTGGCATCATCGTGGGCATGAACACGTTTACCCGAATCCCCAACGTGCTGGCTGTGGGCCTGGCGGTAATGCCGTTTGTGGCTCATTATTATAATAAGAATCCGTGGCGTGACAGCTGGCGGCAGTGCGGAGCCATGCTGCTGGGTGTTGTTGTCGGAGCCGGAGCGGTCATCGGCATGATGATGGCTTTGGGCCATTGGGATATCTTCAAGCAGAACATGGCCGACCTGCTGAATGTGGCTACGGGCCGCAGTGGGGCTGCAAGCCATAACGCTGGCGGCATGGTCATGGAAATGCTGGGTTTCTATAAGCAATGCCTGCTGGTGGGACTCAAGATGGCTGTGCTGTGGCTGCCCTTGTGGGTGGCTTGGCGCTACATCGGCAATCGGTGGTTGCGTTGGCTCATCTGGATTGCAGTGGCGATAGCATCACTCTATTTCATGTGGCACCAGTCCCACATCATGCACCCCTTGTGGGTGATGTGTGTGGCTGGACTGATATGGATCATTTGCCACGGTAGTAATCGTGCCCTTGCGGCATGGCTGAGCTTGTTCATGCTGCTGGTGTTCCCGCTGGGCAGCGACGGAGCGACCAACAACGGCGGCATCATCGCCTGGATGGCGGCTCCTGTGGCAGCGCTCCTGTGGCAACGCCGCGAGAACGTCATCTTCCCGATGGCATTCATTGCTGTGGGCTTGATGCAGACCTTGGCCGTGGGTGCCTACTTTGACGGCGGTCACCTGTGGCACAAGACAGCGACCATCAACGACAACTGCGCGGCTTTCATCCACACCACCCCCGAGCGGGCTCAAGTCATCAACGAAACCTTGGCTGGGCTCCAGCCCTACGTCCATGAGGGCGACACCCTGCTGTGCTACGGCAGCATCCCCATGATGAACCACTTGACGCGCACAGTGCCCGCTATTGGCTGCTCATGGCCTGAGTTGCTCAGTGCCGACGCCCTCACAGCCCGTCTCGCAGCCCTGGAAGGCGAGCGACCTCTCATCCTGCGGCAAAAGTTCAACAACCTGGGTCCCTATTGGAGCGAGGCCACCGACGACTATCTGACAGCCTATTCCATCGTGGATGACAAGTTCCTGCAACAGGAAAAGATGGATGCCATTAACCACTGGATGACAACTGCAGGTTACAGCATCGTGTGGCAAAATCAGTGGTTTGCATTGTATAGTGCTGAAAAATAGCGTGTTACGGGCGTTGTTGATGTGGCTATGAAAAGAAAATTCAATTTTTTCTTCCAAAAAATTTGGTCACGTCAAAAAGTCGCCGTATCTTTGCACTCGCTTTTAAAAGGTACCTTAGCTCAGTGGTAGAGCAGTGGACTGAAAATCCGCGTGTCCCTGGTTCGATCCCCGGAGGTACCACATCAAAAACACGAAGCGACCGA
>ONKF01000021.1 GCA_900318335.1 uncultured Prevotellaceae bacterium | reverse complement strand
GACAACGACAAAGCCCATGTCGGTGTTGATGACATAATAGGCCGTCTTACTGGCATTGGAGGAATTCAATTCCTGATGTACACTCTTGACGTTGGGCGTCGTGGCATTAAAGCCCCGCTTGCTGGAGTGGCCCATCAAGAACTGTTGAGCCATTGATTGGGCAGCAGCCAAGTCAACATCGGCCGCCATCGCCTGCATCGTCGCCATCATGAGGGCGACAAGAAGTAGCATTTTTCTCATAAATAATACCGGTTAAAAAATAGTATGTAAGGGTTAGTATCGTTAATCGATGAAATGTGCGCCCAAAGATACACAAAATCAACCGCCTATGCAAATCAAAAGGCAAAATACCCATACACACACCCGCTGAGCTATCATACCATTACCGCGATGGGCATCATCACTTAAAGAAAAACAGGGTTCGGGCACATGAATGCCCAAACCCTGAAATCGCGTCCTGATAAGAACGATAGCCTTAATTGCCTCCGCCCAATTCGGTGACATCAGTAATCGTTACTATGCCGTCAAGATCGACATCTGCACAGATAAGACAAGCATCTTCCTGGCTTCCCAGCAGGTAGTCAATCAACATGGTAACATCAGTAATTGTCACTTTGCCGTCATGGTCCACATCACCTATCGTGTAACCGTGGCCTTCACCAGCGAGGACAACTGTCTTAGCCTTGCTCCAGTTGCTCCAGGTATCGTCGGTGTAGTGGGCCTTCACGCGGAAGAAGAAGGTGCCACCGGCAGTCAGATTCTTAACCGTGTAGAACTTGTCGGGAGTGATGCCTGTGATAAGACGATAGGTAGCATCGCCTTCCTCGTTCACGGCCCTGAGCTTCGAAGGCTCGCTGGCATCGCCGGCATAAACCTTGATGCTCTCGATCTGGCCATAATCATTGGGGTAATAGTCACCACGGATAGTGATCTGCTCACTCTCGGTGCAATCCAGCACAAAGATATAGTCGGCAAAATTACCAGGTGTCAAATCCACGTGTTCTGACTGGAGACTGGTAGAAACCGTCACGCCGGCAGTGCGCCAGGTATTGTAACCCGATGCTCGCAGGACGACGGTTACTTTCTCGTAGCCCGTCAGGTCATATTGCGGCGTGATGATGCCACCGCCAGAACCTAACTGAAGGTAACCATTGCCTGTGAACAGCTGGCGGCCATCATAGGTCCAACCCTCAGGGAAGTAGTCCTGCCAGTGAGAAATCACACTGGAACTGCTGTAAGTGAGGTCGCTCCAGTCGGTCTCGCCCAGGAGAGCGGTGATGGGCTTGGTGGCTACTTCGAGGGTGTAGCTCTCGACATTCTTGTCGGGGGTCTCGTCGGTCCAGTCGGCACGGAACTCGGTGAGCTTAATGAAGTCCTCATTGGCCTCAAGCATCACGGGGTCGTGCTTCTCAAACACTGAGGTGCCCACGATGCTGACGACTACGTCCTCGGCATTCTCGCTGCTCAGGGTGATGGTAGCGTTGTGGGTGCCTACCTCCTGGGGAGCATAAGTGATGGTGATGTCCTTGCCACTCTCGACCTCGCTCAAGGCGATATGGTTAACGTCAATCGAGAAGACTCCATTGGGGTCGTCGAGGGTAACGGTCACGTCATGGTCGAGGTAGTAGCCGAAGACAGAGAGTACCTGGGTGGCCGACTTCTCGGCATAGGACTCGATGGCCATATTCAAGGCGCTGGCAGTAATGGTCGGGCCCAAATAAGGCGGCTGAATACCGATGACCATCTGCTGGTCGTTGGTGAAGTTGTACTCGCCGTCACTGAAGGCGTTCAAAGCACAGTAGCAGTTGTAGTCGCCGCTCCAGCCCCAGTTGATGTGGTAGGTGTCGTCATTAGCGTCATAGCCGTCAACATTGAAGGCATGACCACCTGCATAGCTGTCATAAGCACAGTACACGATGGGGCGGTTGTTCACCAGTTCCTCCTGTATCATGGCAGCCCACATGTTATTGTTATAGGAGTACTTGTAGTAGATCTCAGCCATCTCGTTGTTGTAACCGAAGAACTTGACGGCACGCAGTATGTCACTACCATAGGCACCACTGCCCTGAGGCGTGTAGTCCATCTGCTCCTCCTGGCCGATGTAGCGCATGAGCCATGCCACGGCATCGGCTTGTGCCTCGGTATAGCCATGGGTGTAATCGTCAATCATGTTATCCCAGTCAAAAGTCGTTCCGGGCAAGGGCTCGACCTGGAAGCCATAGCTGTAGTTGTTATAGCCACTCACTGCGGGAACTGGGCCAACGGGGAATTTCCAGTAGTAGAACACCATCGCCAGCGATGTGGCGGGGCAGCCGGTGACACACAACTGGCCGTTATACACCGGGCAGTGGTTGTAGTATGGCTCCTGCTGATCCCACATGGCGGTGAGCAGCGGCTCCACGCTGACACCCCTGGTGCCGCCTGCATTGAGCGACTGATCGGCGGCAATCTCGGGATGTGCCTGCAAGTACTCCAGTTCCTTCTTATAAACACCAAGCCAGTACTTCATGTTGGCGGGCATGCTGTTAATATCCTTGATGGAGCGGTCACCATAGGCGAGCACGGTTCTTGCGCGGTCATCACCCGAAATGATGATGAAGTGATCGGCAGTGTTGAAAATGTAGTACACCGCCGTACCAGGCTTGTCGGAATTCATTTCCTGTTTGACCAGTTTCATGTCAATAGCCGACGGAGCCATCAACTTACCATTAGCCATCTTGCTGGCAGCATACTGTTGTGCGGTTGCCTTGGCCGTCGCCAGGTCCACATTGGCGCCCATCATTTGCATAGCCGCAACGACAAGGGCAGTTAAAAACAAAAATCTCTTCATGACAATTTGTTATTAGGTTGATAATGAATAATAATCATCTTGTTTGACACGTAATCACTTGACCACCTTAACGGTGCTCGTTGTTCCATCGGTAAAAGTGGTTACCTGGATGGTTAGCCCTTGAGGCTCGGCCATCTCCTGACCAGCCACATTGTAGTACCTTACACCAGCAATGGTCTTGCCGGCATTCACCTCGTTGACTGCAGTGCCAGGGTTCGGGTTGGGGTATACCTCCAAATAAACGATGTCGCTCTCGTTGGTGATGCTGCCCACAGTGTAGTAAACCTTGATACCGATGCGCCAGGTGAAGATGGGCCAATCGCAATAGTTGGTGCCATAGATATAAACCGCATCGTCGGTGATGTCATAGCCATTGGAATAGATACTGTAAGGAATAACAGTCATGTCACTCTCGACATCATAATAATAGTAGAACGTGTCGAAGGTAAATATCTCATCATCATCGAGATAGATGCTGTAGCTCAAGTTTTCGGGGTTAATGGGATTGCCATTGATGTCGGTGGTGGGCAAGGTAAAACTGAAGATGCTGGCACCATACTCGTCGCCACAGTCATACCAACTGTCGGCAGTGGGATTGGCAGGAACGGCAGGTCCCTGATCGGTGAGAACGCCTACAGTGCTGAACTGGAGCACATTGGCCCATTCTTTAGTGTCGGTATAAATCAGGCACGGGCCCGTGGTGTTGCCCCACTCGGGATAGGGTGCCCACACATCGCCCTGGCCATCGAGCAGCGTGATGGTGTTACCCTCCACCTGATAGCGGATTTCGGTCACATCGGGGTCATAGGCGCCATAGAGCCAATAAACGGGCTCGTCGTAGTCATAGTCCCATCCGATCTGCTCATACCATGTGTGTCCCCATACCAGCAGGCCACCGTAGCCATAGTTGGCCATCCAAGACACACACTGGCCGGTGGGGATGCTGATGATACCAGTTTCCTGGTCGTAGGTGCCCGCAACCCAATTGCCATTGGTAAGCGTAGTGATCGGATTCTGTATATAAACCTTTCCATCCTCGGCAAAGACAACGTTCATATCGTCTTCAAATTCGGTGATACCCGTCTCCAGGAACTTGTGGTAGATGTAGCCACCGGTACGGTGATAGGTGAGGAGTGTTCCTTCGGGGGTCTCTGAAATCACGGTGGGCACATCAATGGGATCAGGGTCATCGGGCTGTGTCTGAACCTCAGTCAACACGGTGAGCATGTCCAGGTCTCCGGACCAGCTATTAACGTCACTCCACTTGGCTGCCAGTCCCGTGGCGATATATGCATCGTCGCCATAGGCATAAACGTCGCCAGCCGAACCATTGAGGCGGATGGTGTTGCCATCGATGGTAAAGGAGGCTACCTCATAGCCTGTATCATCGACCTCGATATATTTACCTCCATTGTCGTAATAGTAATAGGTTGTGCCGAAGGTCAGCACCACATAGGCATCATAGTAACTGTCATACTCAAGTTCTTGTCCTAGGGGCACCGTGATAGTGTTGCCGTCGATGGTTCCCTCGACCCATGCGCCGGTCTTATAACCCGAGATGGGGTCCTGTATGTAGATGGTCACGCCATCAGGGGCATACACGATGTTGCACTCACCGCTCTGGGTGGTAGGGGTCACATAACCGCCATAGCCATCAAGCGTCTGACCAGAACGTTTGTAAACTTTCAACTCGCCCTCGGGTTGGGTGGTAATCATGTTAAGACTGTTGCCCCTTGCAATTTTCTCGTTGTGAGATAAGGGACGATGATTCTTGATGGCACGTTGTGATTTCACTTGCACACTAGCCGATGATCCAATGGCTAGAGTCATTGCTGCTAGAAGTAAGAAAATCTTTTTCATAAATACTTAATTTAAACGGTTATAAAATGGCTGAATTTTGTCTATGTTTGGATCTTCTTTCAGAATCACCACTTGTCTTGGCTTTGCTGGCATTGGGCGGATGATGGCCTCAAGATTTTGTTTCGCAAAATTAAAAAAGGCCATTCTCTTTGGCAAGAAAATGGTCAGTACCTATGTTCTGTTTCAGTGAAACAGAACGAAAAACCGTGTATTGATGGACTTCTTTCAGTGAATCAAGCCCTCTGTCATCTGCTTATTTTTTCCTTAGCCATCTTCATGAAATCAGATGGTGATATGCCAGTGATGCGCTTGAATGTTACCGTGAAATTGCTGCGGGAATTGAACCCCAGATTCGCAGCGATAGCCTCAATGGTCAAGTTACCATACCGCTCGGTATCGTTAAACATGCGGCACGCCTCTCTCACCCGCAGCTCGTTGAGCACCTGCTTGAAACTCTTGCCGTAGCACTCGTTCAGCACTTGGGAGACGTACTTATAATTGCTGCCCACTTGGTCGGCCAACTGCTGTAGAGAGAAGTCGGGCTTGCATATGATGCTCATGTCATCCATCACCCGTTTAATCTGGTTAAAAAGACGGTCCTTGCTCTCCTGGTCAAGCAGGCCTTGATACTTGGGTGCGTTTTCCTCCTGCTCGCCTTCGGCTTGCGCTGCCGGCACAGTATCGGCGACTTTGACATCAAGCAATTGAACATTTTTCTCATAGAGGTGCCTGATGTAGTTGCGTTGCTTGATATTGCTGCGAACAAGCAATACCAGGGCAATGAGGATGATGGCGGCGATCAGGCTCATCATGAGCAGCAACTGATGGGCACGTTCATGTTTGGCTTGAATCTGCGCTACTTGCTCATTGACACGACGCATCTCATCCAGAAAGCGCGACTTTTCTAACCTCTCGGCGTGGCTCTTGTGGATAAACTTGTCACGTGTCTTGAGGTATATGTATTCAAACTCGTTGGCTTTCTGCTTATCACCCATTGCCTCATAGACTCGGATCATTTCTTGATAGGTGTTGATCAGGTCGGTATCCAAACCCTGACTTTGCGCATCGGCCACATTCTGCTCGAGACACGCCACGGCTTCGGTATAGCGGTGCAAGGCGGCCAGTACTTCAGCCTGCTGCATTCGAGCCCTAATGATGCACTGCTGGCGGTTAGTCGTCACGCGCTCGGACTGTAGCGCCATCTGCTTGTAGAAATCCAATGCTTGGGAATATTGCCCTTCCAGAAAAGCCTCCACGCCTTGGCAAAACATGAGGGTGCACTGCCACATCTCCACGCTCTGGTCGAGTGGCAACTGCTTAAAACGGTCCAATTCGGGCTTAATCGGCCGAATGCCAGACTTGCTGTCCAGCATGGTCAACATATTATAGACACTCGTCACGGCCACGTTCCATTCTTTGACCTTAACAGCTTGATTAAAAGCGAGTTTCGTGTTGTCAAGTGCTTCATTCGAGAGCGTTTCCTCACCAAATAGCTCATCGCGGCTATCCATCAACGAGGCCAAGTTCATGTAGGCATAGGCTTTATTGACCTCAAAGCCATATTGTTCAGAGATTTCAAGCGAACGGTTCAAACTCTCATACGCCTTCTCATAGTCGAAGTAGTAAGCGCCATAAATATAGCCCAAATTATTGAAGGCGCGTGCCACGAGATACACCGAGTCGCGGCTCAGACTCTTATCAGTGACCCGGTTTGACACAATGGTGTAACACACAAGCGCACTATCGACTTGGCACAGATCCTGTAAAAAATGCTGCCCACGATGCATTAGCTCGGAGATGCTCAGTTTAGTCCAGCGATTGTATTGGTCCACACTGTAGGGCACGTGAGTTGCCATCGCCACTAGGTAAAGTATTGATGCTAAAAGAATGATATATCTCCGTTTTACATTCATTAATCCAGTCCGCGCCTAAAGATGCAAAGGTAATTCTTTTTTGATAATCGGGCCGCATATCCACCAACAAAAAGTTGGAATCCATGCAGGATGGACCCCAACATATTATTTCACATTATTAGACAGTCTTTTATCACAATTCGGTGACATCAGTAATCGTTACTATGCCGTCAAGATCGACATCTGCACAGATAAGACAAGCATCTTCCTGGCTTCCCAGCAGGTAGTCAATCAAAACGGTGACATCAGTAATCGTCACTTTGCCGTCATGGTCCACGTCGCCCAACTCAAAGGCATGACCATTCTCACGCAGGGTCACATTCTTACTCTTGCTCCAAGCGCTGCAGGTGCCATCAATATAGTAGGCCTTGACCCTGTAGTAGAACATACCACCGGGCGTGAGGTCGGTAACCGTGTAGTGCTTGCCGGTAATACCTGTGACGTAGCGCGAGTTGGCGCCACCCTCTTCGTGGGCAGCACGCAACAGGGAATCATCAAACTCTCCAGCATAGACCTTGATGCTCTCGAACACGGGGAAGCCACTCTTGCCAGCAATTTTCACTTGCTCCAATTCGTTGCAATTGAGCACGGCAACATATTCGGTAATCGGCGTGCCTCCAGTGGCAGTAAACTCTATGCTGTCAATACTGGTCGAAACAGCAAACTTGGAATTGCTATAGGTCATGGATGATTTGGCATTCACCACTATGGTCATCTTCTCGTAGCCAGCGATATCATAGGGCGGTGTGATAAATGTGCTCCTGTTATTTATCGATACTCCGCCATCCTCATACCACAGGCCGGTACCCGTAAATGTCCATCCCTCGGGCAGCAGGTCACCAGGATAGTCGGCAAAATTGCCAGGAATCTCGGTGTTACCGCTCCAGTCGGTTTCACCGACAAGCGCGAGACCGGGCTTGGTATTCACCTCAAGGTCATAGCTGGTCACATACTTATCCAGGGTCACGTCACTCCAGTCGGCACGGAATTGCGTCAGGCCGATAAACTCCTCGACAGGGGCCAGCATCACGGGCCTGAAAGTCTCAAGAGAGGCTTCGCCATTGAGCGATACCGTCACATCGTCGGCATCAGGACTGCTGAGCACAATGGTAGCGCTGTGATGGCCACTGGCCAGCGGAGCATAGGTTATTGTGACCAATTTGCCCGAGTCGGCATCAGCGACACTGACCTGGGTTTCATCAATCGAGAACACCCCGTTTTCATCATTGACAGTAATCGTAATGTCATTCTGGAGTTCCTTACCCCTGACCAATATCGATGCCGTGGCAGTCTGGTCCACATAGGACTGCAGATTCAACTGGTAAGCATTGACCCTGATTGTGGGTTCAATGATGGGTGGCTGAATGCCCGTAATCATCTGCTGTTCGATATTGAAGGTATAATCCCTGTATGAAAAAGCATTCAACACATAGTCGCCGTTGCCGATGCCGCTCCAACCAAAGTTGACGTGATAGGTGTTGTCAACAGCATCATAACCATCGACATTGAACGCATGGCCACTCCAGCCACGCTCGTTATTGTAATCAAAGGCGCAATACACTACAGGACGACCCTCGTAGAGCTCCTTTTGGAGTATATCGGCCCATTCCTCATCACTGAAGTATTGCTCAATCTCGTTGCCGAAGTTATCGGCAAACGACTTGGTCAACAGTTTAGCCTCTTCGTCGTAGCCAAAGAATTTGACAGCCCTCAAGATGTCGGTGCCTTGTGCGCCACTACCCTCAGGGGTGTAATCCATGTGCTCTACTTGGCCAATATAGCGCATGAGCCAAGCTACAGCATCGGCCTGGGCCTCGGTATAATCCACGCCTTCATACTTATCGAGCATATTGTCCCAGTCAAATGTTATCGAGGGAAGCGCCGGCAAGCGGCCACCGGTACCCAGGTTGATATAACTCTCCACCTCGGGAGTGGGATCCTTGGGATACTTCCAGTAGTAGAACACCATCGAGAGCGAGGTGGCAGGACATCCTGTCAAGCAATACTCCCCGTTATAAACCGGACAATGGTTCCAGTAAGGGTCTATCTGGTCCCACTCGGCAGTGAGCAAGGGGGCGACCGTGGGGATGCTCCTGAGCGTTCCCCGCGCGGGAGCATCGACTTGCACATCGGGGTGGGACTGCAGGAATTCTATCTGGCGCTTGTAGGTGGTAAGCCAGTTTTTCATGTTCTCGGGCATTTGGCTCATGTCCAGGGGACGCTCGCCATGGGCAAGAATCTGCTGAGCACGGTCATCACCAGCCACAATGACAAAACTGTTGTCAGTGTTAAAGATGTAATAGACATTTTTTCCGGCACTGACTGAATTGGACTCGGCATGCAATAGCCTGAGATTGCCCGCCGGCCGTCCCGAAAAGCGCTTTCCTGCGGCATTGTTATCAACAAAACGCTGGGCCGCGGCCTGAGCCATCGCCAAGTCCACATCGGCTGCCGAGACGCACATGACAGCCATCACAAGCGATGCTGCTAAAAAAAGTATCCTCTTCATGTGAATATTACAAATAATAATGAGGTTAAATGATTGATAGTTAATGGTTAGCATTTTTCTCATAGACTCCTACTCAAAAAATTATGCGAATTTATACCTTTTTTCGGCATTCAGCAATATTTTGGCGAAAAAACTCATTTCTCCCTTGCAAAAAACGCCAAAAAGCCTGGAGCGGCTTGACTCCAGGCTTTTTATTCAGTTGCTAAGGCTACGCCGTGACGTAACCTTGATTATGACTCATTAATTACTGCCGAGCAGCAAGTCGATAAGAGCGGTCATGTCGGTGATGGTCACACCACCCTCGCCATTGACGTCGGCCTCGGCAGGCGCTGCGGTAATATCACCCAGCAGGTAGTCAATCAGAGCGGTAACATCGGTAATGTTCACATTACCATCGTGGTTAACGTCGCCGATGGAATAAGCATGACCCACCAGGGTTACCTCCTCAACATTACTCCAAGCGCTCTCGGTGCCATCGTTGTAGACAGCCTTCACCTTGTAGCGGAAAGTGCCATTGGCGGTGAGGTCGTTGACGGTGTAGAACTTATCGGTGATACCCGTGATAATGCGCGATGAAGCATCGCCCTCCTCGGTAGCACGCATCTGCGGAGCGGTAACTTCACCAGCATAAATCTTGATGGCCTGAATTGTGGGGTAATAAGCGTTAGCGAAGAACTCAACCTGATCATTTTCAGCGCAATTCAAGACAATGGTGTAATCGGTATAATCCGAGGTCAGTTCCAAATACTTCTGATCAATGCTGGTCTTCACCGTGATGGTGGAATTGAACCAGGGAGAGTAGTTCTTTGCCCTCATGACAATGGTAACCTTATCACAACCAGCGAGGTCAAGGACATCAGTCTTAATGTAGCTATCACTTGTGATTGCGATACCGCCTTCATCAAAGAAGATAGAATAATCACCTACGGTCCAACCCTCAGGCAGATAATCTTCGGCATTGCCCGATGCTGTGCTCCAATCCACATCAACAAGCACGCCACCAGCACCTGGCTTCTCCTTCACTTCGAGGGTGTAGCTGGCAACATTCTCAGGCACAGTCTGGTCAGTCCAGTCGGCGCGGAACGAGGTGGCAGTGATCTTGCTCTCATCGGCGGGGAGCATCACGGGATCATAGACTACAAGAGGTGCGCTGGTAGCAGTGCCCACGAGGTGAACCACCTTGTCGGCAGCGCCCTCACTGCTCAGGGTAATAGTGGCAGTGTGGGTACCTACGGCCTGGGGTGCATAGGTCACAACAATGGAGGCATTACCGGCATCTTCAAGAGCGATAGAGGTAACATTGATAGAGAAGACATCGTTCTCGTCGTTGAGAGCCACACTGATGCCCTCGGTCAGATATTGACCATTGACAGTGATGGTGTCGGTAGCGGTTTCTCCAGCATAGCATTCCATTGACACGTCCTGAGTGCTAACCAAGATGCGGGGATCGGTCGATAAGCCAGGAGGCTGAACGCCACCGAAGAAGATGGGCCAGAAGTCGTAAACGATCATCCAACCATCAGTTGAGAATGCATTGAGTGCATAATAGGTGTTCAACGACGGATTCATTCCGAAGTTAACGTGATACATGTCGGTCTCAGCATTATAGCCGTCAACATTGAAGGCATGGCCACCCAGGCCGGTCGAGTCAGACGACATGTCATAAGCACAATAAATCAGTGGACGGCCGGCACGCAACTCAGCCTGAATTGCTTCAGCCCATTCTTCATCATTGTAATACTCTTCTTCGGTATATGCACCCTGGCTGAGTTCTTCTTGAGTATCAGGAGAGTCACACTTCTTCACGATGCTTGCGCCCTCGTCAAAGCCGAAAGTATTGATTGCGGTAAGAATCTCAGGATTTCTGGTACCTGTCTTGTCGGTATTATAGTCCACATGCTCAGCCTGACCCACATAACGCATCAGGTAAGCGATAGCATCCTCATTCACCTGGGGCAGTCGGTCAAGATCCACTCCATAGTAGGTGTCATACATATTATCCCAATCAAAGGTGTATTCGGGTAATGCTGACACATTAATGCCTGAATCCTCACACTTGTAAGCGGGCAGCGCAGGTGACGTAGTGGGATATTCCCAGAACCTCATCACTTGAGCCAGAGCCACTGCGGTGCAGCCCACCTTGCAATAAGTGGAACCCACCTTGGGGCACTGCTTGTTATAAGGCTTATCCTGAGCCCAAGCGGTTTGCAGCAGGGGTTCAACAGAAACGCCACGGGTATTGGCGATTTTCTTCACGACCAGTCCAGGATGAGCCTGGAGGTATTCCATCTGCTTCTGATAGATGTCGAGGAAGTATTGTACTGCCTCGGGAAGGTCGTTAAGGCTGGACAGTGAGCCATCACCATAGGCGAGGACTGTCTTGGCGCGGTCGTCACCAGATACAATGACATAGCCACATTCGGTGTTGACGATGTAATAAGCTGCCAGAGCGGCATTGCTTGAGTTTTTCACCTCATGGGTCCACTTAACTGTGGGGGCCGAGGTCATGAAGCGACCCTTGGCGGTCTGGCTCATCAGGAAACGTTGTGCGGACTGCTGAGCAGAAACAAGGTCAACATTGGCTGCCGTGAGTTGCATAGCTGCAAACACGATAGCAATTAATACGAGAATTTTTTTCATATAATAAAAATTTTAAAAGAATAAAGAATAAATAGTATTATCGGTTAGTATAGTTCAATATCCTTATCCTGATTATTTAGTGTGGCAAAATTACACACAATATCTTGAATATACAACAAATTGCAAGAAAAACCGACATAAGCCAGCAAATGTCAAAAACTGACATAAACTATAGAAAAAGGCTTTCATTTTTCATAACCTGTAAATGCGCAAAAAAACCGCCAATATTGACGGTTTATATCTTGGGTTTATCTATATCATTGATGATTACAACCTGAAGTTGATGGGCAGCACCACGCGTACGGGGACGGCTTGTTTGCCGACCTTGCCCACACTCCACTTGGGCATCGCACCGATGACGCGGATGGCCTCACGGTTCAGACTCTCGTCGCCCGCTCCACGAATCACGCGCACGTCACTCACCTTGCCATCGGTACCCACAATGAAGCTGCACAGGACACGGCCCTGGATGCGCTTCTTGTAGGCATGGTAAGGATACTCGCGGGTCTTGTTGATGAAGTTGATGAGCCCACGCTCACCGCCGGGAAACTGCGGCTGGATGTCCACGTAGTCAAACTCATAGACCTCCATATAGGACTGCTTGGACTGTGGGTTGACTGTTGTCACATGACGCACTTGTGCTGCCAGAGGCAACACTGCTGTCAAGGTCAACAATGTCAATAATCCAAAGCGTAATTGTTTGAGCATAGGCAATTTAGTTTATGGTCACTGCTATGGAAAACGCTTAAATGCATTTCTTTTACCCCGCAAATATAGAGTTACGATTGCAAACTTCAAAATGTTTTAATTTATTTTTGTAAACAATTAGCATTGTTTCAGTCTTTTTGACTAAAACAGGCATATATCAAAAAAAATGTAAATATTTTCAGTTTTTAGCTTTCAACCTAAAATTCTGGAGGGGCCTCAACGGATAATTCCCGACCTGTGGCGGGATGAGTGAATGTGATAGACTGTGCGTGCAGCATCAGGCGCGAGGAGGCTGTGCCATAGAGGCGGTCGCCCACAATGGGGCAGTTCAGTCCCAGCGGATGGGAGGCATGGACCCGCAACTGGTGGGTGCGGCCCGTGAGGGGTTCCAACTCGATACGGGTAACTGGCCCTCGACGTTCCAGCACGCGGTAACGTGTCACGGCGGGTTTGCCATGCTCATGGTCCACCCGCTGGCGGGGGCGATCGTCCACATCAGGACGGATGGGCAGGTCGATAACGCCCTCGTCCTGTTGCACGACGCCATCGAGCAGGGCGATATAGCGTTTACTGATGGTGTGATTCTCAAACTGTTGCTGCAGGGCCTTGTGTGATGCCTTGTCCTTGGCAAACAGGACAAGACCCGACGTCTCTTGGTCCAAGCGGTGCACTACGATAGGTCCTGTCGCCTCGGGGTGGGCTGCCTGATAACGGGTGAGCAGCGAGTCCTCCAGTGCCTTGCCGGGTACAGTGAGCATCCCCGAGGGCTTATTCACCACGGTCAGCCACCGGTCGTCATAGATGATGTCAAGGCCTGCATCACCCATCGGTTGCTCCAACGGGTTGTCCTCTACATCCAGCCCCTGGAGCATGAAATCGAGAATGGGCTTGCACTTGCTTCGGCAAGCGGGGTAGAAATGTCCATGATGCCTCACTTCGCCCACCGGCGACGCGCCCCACCAGAACTCGGCCATGCACACGGGCAGCAAGTGGTTGGCATAGGCATAGTTGAGCAACCGCGGGGCACAACACTCCCCTGCACCGGCAGGCGGCAAGGTTCCCAATGGCTTGAACACCTCGACCAGATCCCGGCGCTCGCCTCGGGCATTGCTCACGACAAAAAGGCGGAAAATCCTCTCCTGCAAAGCCTCACTCATGGCCTTACGGCGCGCCCTCATCGCTGCCATGTTACGGCAAAAAACGTCCATTTCTTCGACGATTTCGCTGATTCTTGCCTCATGGCGCTGGCGTATGCGCTTGAGTTCGGCCTTTTCATAGCGGCTCTGGTTTAACAAAGCCTCCTGGTCCTCGGGGGTGAGGTTCCCACGCTGTCGCCGCTCGTCCCGTTCGAGCTTGTGGCGCGCCATCAGCGCCTTGAAATCCCCGATTTCATCGGCCTGTTCCTGCCGTGCGAGCGACTCACGCCGCCTGATATCGGCTAGCTCGGGAGACTGCTCCATGCGTTCCAGTTCATGGTTGATAGCCGTGATCTGGGCTTCGCCCTGCTTGAATTCCCCCTGCGGGTCAAGCAGGTCATAGACAGGGGGCACAAAAAAGTCGTGACGCACGCTGCCTGCCAGATTGCCCGAGAAGGCAGCCAGGTATCCCAATTGGCTATCTTCACTCCTCACCACGAGGACGCCCAGCATCTTGCCAGCCGACAGTTCATCGGCCCAATCGTCACGCGAGGCGACATACTGCTGCACATGCTTGGCCGCCATCAGCGCCAACGGATGCGGCTCATAACAGAACGGGCACGTGAAGCGCCGCGGCAGCTCCATGGCAGCCGTGTCAACGTCGAGAGGGTGGAACTTTTCTATCATCAAGCGCAAAATTACAGTTTTTTATCTTCCATTATGGTGATTTGACCCAAGTTTTGCACTATATTTGCAACGTACAACCAAAGTTAACGACAATTCATTATAAACACCGTCGATCAGCAATGAAATTTATCTCGTGGAACGTGAACGGCCTGAGAGCCGTGGTGGGTAAAGGATTTGGCGACATTTTCAAGGAACTGGACGCCGACTTCTTCTGCCTGCAGGAGACCAAGATGCAACAGGGGCAACTCGACCTGGAATTTGAGGGTTACCGCTCCTATTGGAACTATGCCGAGAAAAAAGGCTACTCGGGCACTGCCATTTACAGCCGCCATGAGCCAGTGAGCGTGACGTATGGCATAGGCATCGAGGAACACGACCACGAGGGACGCGTCATCACATTGGAGATGCCTGATTTCTATCTGGTTACCTGCTACACGCCCAACAGCCAGGACGGCCTGCGCCGCTTGGATTACCGCATGACGTGGGAGGATGCTTTCCGCAACTATCTGCTGGAGCTGGACAAGAAGAAACCCGTCATCGTGTGCGGAGACCTGAACGTGGCACACCAGGAGATAGACTTGAAGAACCCCAAGTCCAACCGCAAGAATGCCGGCTTCACCGACGAGGAACGCGAGAAGATGACTGTGCTGCTCAATGCCGGTTTCACCGACACGTGGCGCTTCTTCAATCCCGAGGTGACCGATGTGTACTCGTGGTGGAGTTACCGCTTCAAGGCACGCGAGAAGAATGCGGGATGGCGCATCGACTACTTCCTGGTGAGCAACCGCCTGCAGGAGCAACTGACCGATGCCAAGATCCACACCGGAATCTACGGCAGTGATCACTGCCCCGTGGAGGTGGATATCAGGTTTTAGGTGTTAGGTTTTTAGGCTATATTCCGATTATCCAGATATGTCACAGACAACAGTACAGAAGAAATACGATTTTGACCGCGTGGTGAGAATGGTGCTCACCCTTATCAGCGTGGCTGTGGGCGTGTGGCTCGTGAATTATCTGAGTCCCGTGTTGATGCCCTTTGTGGTGGGCTTTATTCTGGCCTATCTTATCGAGCCTCTTGTCGAGTGGCTCCAACGCAAGGCGCGCATCAAGTCCCGCGGCTTTGCGGTGGTGATTGCCCTGCTCATTGTCATTGCGGTAATCACCGGCTTGTGCTGGCTGGTCATCCCTTACCTGATTGACGAGTTTGGCGCGATGTCCAAGCAACTGGCAGCCTACGCCAAGTCCTCGTTGCGCATCCCCTATGTCCCTGCCGAAATCAACGAGTTCATCCAGCGTTACATCGACCTGGAGAAGATCAACGAGATGTTCAGCAAGCAACAGTGGATGGACCTCATCAACAAGGCCGCCTCGGGCGCCTGGTCGGTGGTGGGTGGCACCATGAGCGTGATTTTCAACATTCTGTCCTGGTTCATTGTACTGCTGTACATGTTCTTCATCCTACTGGATTTCAACAAGTTGTCACGCGCATTCAAGGCGGCCATCCCCGGCAAATACCGCCGCATGGCGTTACGCATCTTTGGCGACGTGGCCGACACGATGAGCCGCTACTTCCGCGGACAGGCCGCAGTGTCCTTCTTTGTGGGAGTGATTTTCGCAATCGAGTTCTACATCATCGGACTGCCCATGGCTATCGCCTTTGGCTTGTTTGTGGGTCTATTGAACATGGTACCCTACCTGCAACTCATCTCCATCCCCATCGCAGCCTTCCTGTGCCTGGTTGCCACTGCGGCAACAGGCGGCAGTTTCTGGGTGATGTTTGCCTGGGTCATCGCGGCCTACATCATCTGCCAGGTCATCCAGGACATGGTGCTCATCCCCACCATCATGAAGTCACAGATGGGCCTTAATCCCGCCATCATCTTCCTGTCGTTGTCGTTATGGGTCTATGTGATGGGCTTTATCGGACTGATTATCGGCTTGCCGTTGACCACGCTCATTATTTCCTATTACTGCGAGTTTGTGCTGCATCAGCCTAACCCGCTGCACAAGAACAAGAAAAAAGAGGCGCAGGACAAAAAAGCGCCTCTCGCGATAACATCCTCGCTGCTCGACAATTACCGCAACGAGAAGTAAGTCATTCCTGTAAAACCTGATATGGACAAGACGTTGATTGTCATCACGGGACCCACTGGAGTGGGCAAGACTGCTGCGGCCATCGGACTGGCCAAGCATCTCCATTGTGACATTATCAACGCCGACTCCCGCCAGATTTACCGCGGCATCCCCATCTGCACAGCCGCCCCCACGGCCGAGGAACAGGCGGCAGCACGCCACCACTTTGTGGAATTCAAGGATTTGGATGAGAGTTACAACGCCGCTCAATTTGAGACCGACGTGTTACAGTTGTTGCCCTCGTTGTGGCAACAGGGTGATTATGTGGTGATGTGCGGCGGGTCGATGCTCTATGTTGACGCCGTGTGCCGCGGTATCGACCAGTTGCCCGACGTCACGCCCGAGGTGCGCAACGCTGTCAAGCAGAAACTGCAGCAGGAGGGCCTGGAGAGCCTTGTCGAGGAATTGGAACAGTTGGACCCGCAGTATGCCGCAACGATTGACCGCAAGAATACCAGCAGAGTGTGCCACGGTGTGGAAATATGCCGCCAGGCGGGCGTGCCCTACTCCACCCTGCGCACCGGCAAGGCCAAGCAACGCGACTTCCGCATCATCAAACTCGCCCTCAACATCGAGCGCGAACTGCTGTTTTCACGCATCAACAAGCGGGTGGACCGCATGATTGAGATGGGGCTGGAGCAAGAGGCCCGCTCGGTATATCACCTGCGACACCTCAACTCACTCAACACCGTGGGGATGAAGGAGATGTTTGCTATCTTTGACGGCACGATGGACCGCCATACCGCCATCGAGCGCATGAAGAAAAACACCCGCGTGTACGCCAAGAAGCAACTCACCTGGTACCGCCGTGACCCCTCCATTATCTGGGTCACCCCCGACCAAGCCATCGACACAGCCATCAACCTGCTATAGAATGTAATCAATGCTGCCCGAGCAGATAGTCCATAAGTTCCGGCACATCCGAGATGTTGACGGCTCCGTCAGCGTCCACATCGGCATTAGCCATATTAATCAGCATCGAGTCGCGGTTTAACAGATAGTCAATGAGGTCGGTCACGTCCTGGATATTGGCTTCGCCGTCATTATTGACATCCCCGGTGAGGCCCACCAGACTTGGGTCGGGCACAAAATTGATGACCATGTCTTGATAGGCATTGAACTGCATGCCTCGCACGTCAAGCAAAGCGATGTCAAAGTAGCCATCATAGTTGCCATACCATCCCCAGTTGACGTGAACCAGTCCCTCCTCGTTGTATCCATCGATGAGAAATGAGTGGCCGGCAGCCAACAGGCCCACCGAGGGATCAAATTTGAGATAGACTCCCTGATAGTACAAGGGGCGCTGATGGCTCAACTCGTTATAAACCATGTCCATCCACTCCGGCTCGCCGTAGTCACTGCGCACGACGATGGAAGCATCCTGACTGTAGCCGAAGTAGTTCTTTGCACCCGCCAGGGCTGAATGGTTGCTCGACCCAGACTCGTTGGTGGCATAGGTCATCCCGCTAATCAGTCCGCAGACGTAGGACAACAGGGCTACGGCACGTCCCTGGGTCTCGGTGTACTGCCCCTCGGGATAGGTGTCCAGCATATTGTCCCAGTCAAAGGTTGCGTCAAAACTTGCACTGGCTTCCTTGTCGCCAATCATGAAATTGGCCGTGCCCGCGGCATGGGCGGGAAAGCGGTAATAGCGGGTTAACTGGGCCAGTGCGGTAGCCACGCATCCCACACAGCAATGAACAACATCGGGGGTGTAGTCGTCACAGATTTCGCCATAGCCAGTCGGGCACCAATAACTGTATGGTGCATCCTGGCCCCATTGCGACGTGATCAGGGCATCCATTTTGGCGGGATATTTGGCAGGATCGGGCAGCGTGGTCGTGAAGGTCATGTTTCCACTGGTGAGGATGCGTGACACTTGCTCGATACTTTTACAGAACCACTCAAATCCCGGATTGGGCTGCGCTGTAACCGATGATGGACCGTTGCCCACTGCCAGGACTGCCGGCAGGCGGTCATCGGCAGCAATCATGGCAAAGTCACCTTGGCGAGTTTCATAAAGGGTGTAGGCACTGGTTGTCCTTGACTCGATCAGGGGCGATGAGGCATTGAAACGATGGCCGCCTGAGGTCATTGTCATCAAGGCTTCTCTGGCCGACTGCAGCATGGCTTGCTTGTCGCGTGGAGCGCTCCATGCGGGCGCACTCAACAAGAACATAGCCATCAACATCATGATGTGAATTGAAATTTTATTAGACATGATTTGAAAAATTTGATGGTGTTAATAATACATGAATTTGGTAAAAAAATAATTAGTTGAATTTTAAAATATAGCGGATTGTTGTTGTGATTTTGAAGTGCCCAAAAACAACCGCTATATTTCCTACGGGCAAAAATATTGAAATAATTTCAATAAGCGATATATTTAGCGAGGATTTTAACAGCATTATTCAAGAAACCATAAATTGCTGAAAAACAATAATGAATCGCAAGTATTTTCCCGTCGGTTTCCCAATAACAGAAAGACAACCTCATAGCCAGCGGTCATGAGGTTGTCTTTAATCATCTCCATCACTTGAGGAATCCTTTAAGACCCCAGGATGATATCGATAACGGCATTCACGTCGGCGATATTTATCTCTCCGTCACCATTGACGTCGGCATCAAGATTGACGATATCGTTAATAACCATATCGATGATGGCGTTCACATCGGCAATATTGACTTCCCCGTCAAAATTGGCATCACCAGCAACGGACGAATCCTTGTATCGCAGGATAAAGTCATCGACATAGGCCGCAGCCGATCCACCACCAGTCATGGCAATGCGGAACAACACCTGGTCACGCTGTGACAGGTTGAGTTGCCAGATGACTTGAGTAGCGCTTGTGGCAGGAACTATAGCGGCATCAGTATCGTCAATAGTAAGGGCTTTCACCCAAGTTTCCGCATTGTCCAGAGAAAATTCCAAGGTGAATTTCGCATCCGTCGACGAGTTGTTGAAGAATGTCGCAGCAGCCATAAAGATATGATGGCTGACAGGCTCTACACTATAGAACGTGCTCGGTTTCTTCATCATCACCGAATTGGTGCCGTAGCACTTGCCTTCTCCGGGCGCACGCACACCGCTCTTATTGAAGCTCCATGAGGTGAAGCGGCCCTGCACATTCTTGTCACTCGTGCTGCTGTTGGCCGTCATCGTCTCAAAGTCCTCGACGAGTTCGTCACTCTTGGGCACCACAATGATATTCATGATACCTTCTTCGCCAGTCGCCTCTATCCAGTCGACATCGGGCGAAAACCTCCTGCCACTTTCATCCACCAGCATCAACCGGTAACGTCCCCACTCGGCAGGCGCCATCATCTGTAATGTATAAGTCGCTGAAGTGCCGTAAGCCAACGAGATGGTCAGCGGGTCACTGGTAGCTACTTCGTGTCCGTCCTTCATCAATGACAGGTGCACATTTCCAGTGGTCGGTGCGGGAGCTGGACCATATCCCTGAGGATAACTGAGTGTCACATCAACATCAAAGGACTCGTTGGCAAAGATGCTTTGATCGGGAGTCATGGATATAAGGAAATACTTTGAGGCCAAAGTGCAATCCGACATATAAACCATGCCATCCTTCAGGAGCATGTCGCAATATGCGTCATTCCCGTAATCATCACAGACCCATGAATCATAGTTGCCGTCCTTATGGGTCGAGTAGACAACTTTAATCTTGTACTCACCATCGGCAAGAGACTCGTCGGGAATGAAATCGATACTCGGTTCCCTTGACCACCAACTGTCGATGAGCACTTTATAAGTGAACCGATATGACTGCCGGTTAATGCCATCCTGGTCGATGACACGCAGTTCCATGGGGATGGTATCGTAAGGTATCGACCAGTATCCCATATTATCATAACCGACAGTATCCACCAGATTGCCTTGCACATAAACTTCAGAAAACTTCACTTTTGCTATTTCACCACGAGGCACACTGTACATGTCGGGTTGCATCAGGCCACGGATATACAGCACATCTGGCACATCGGCGGCTACTGCAGGCGGAGCGATACCGAAGATGGCATCTTGACCATATTTGAAATTAGAATCTGAAGAGGGAGCCAATACTGACACCAGGAAATAGTTGTCATAGTGTCCGCCCCATCCCCAATTGACATGGAAATAGCCATCGCCATCATATCCATCAAACACAAATGCATGGCCACCCAATGAGCCTTGCGAGTAGGCATATCCGCAATAGAGCACCGGACGCTGGGCACTGAGTTCGTCAACCAGCAACTGGTCCCACTCGGCTGCGCCAAACAAGTCGCGCTGGAGCAGATACTGCTTGCCACTATAACCGAAGTAACGGGACAGGGCAGTGAGCACATCTGTTTCTGACGCGCCACTCGAATTGCCGTAACTCATGTCAACAGAGATACCGCAATCGCTCATCAGCCTTGCGACAGCAGCACAAGACTCTTCACTGCTGTTTTGGTCATAGGTGTCCAACATCTTGTCCCACTCATAAACCGATTGACTGAAATCGGCGCTAAGCGTAGTCGGGTCGGTACCGTTCACATTGCATTGGTAGGAATGGCTACCCGTGCCACGCTCCGGCCACTGATGGTAGTTCATGATTTGGGCCATCGCTGTGGCTATACAACCCGTAACGGCACGCATGGGTTCACCGCTTCCTACCGTGTAAGTGGGACAATACAGATTGTAGGGCCATTCCTGATTCCACAGTGTGGTCATCAATGGCGGCACCGTAGTCTCTCTCTTGACGGGCTGATGCACAGGAGTGTCCTTGTGCGCTTCCAGATAGGCAATCTCACGGTTCATCTCAGCCATCCAATCCTGCATGCCAGGAGGAATATTGCCAGGTGTGAATGTCCCCGACAGGCTGTAACCCAGCACCTGCGGTAACCTGTCATCGCCGGCGACAATGACATAGCCGCCAGCCTCGCCACGGTTAAAAATGTAGAAGCGCCCGGCTTCGGCAGTATAAGCAAGACTCATTGTTGCATGGCCTGCCGGGGCCGATAACCGCGTAGATTTTGCCTTTAAAAACTGGCCTGCCACTTGGCGGGCTTCAGACACGGTAACTTGGCTCGCTTGCATCGCGCATGCCACAGCCACAGTAATGATCAGGAAAGATAAAAATCGCTTCATTTCTGTTTATCTGGTTATGAAATATTAGCATTTGCGTTATAAAGATTCGCAAAGGTAACACTTTTTGGGAAGTTTCCCCAATATGAACATGGAAACAATTATTTTTAATGCCGGCTATCAGTCGATGAGCTGGCTAATAGTGGTCGCTACACGGCGGGCCGTGGTGTAATCGAGGGCTGCCTCGTTAGCGCCAGGACGGCCCATGTACAGGTTAGGATTGACATACCGCATCCCGCTGGCCCTTGATTCCCGAGCCGAGAAATGGAACTCGTGCAGGCCCGTTGCATCACACAATTCACGTATGTTCTGCTCTGTCACGCCACTGCCGGCCATGAGGATGATGCGACCAGCAGCTTGACGGTTAAGTTTCGCCAACAGTTCCACACCCTGTATCGCCTTGGGTTGCTGGCCAGAGGTCAGGATACGGTCAAAGCCGAGGCCGATGATGGTCTCGAGGGCCTGCTCGGGATTGGACACGCGGTCAAAGGCCCTGTGACAAGTCACGCTCATGCCTCGCGAGCACTCCATCAAGTAACGGTTTTGGGCCTCGTTGATGGCGCCATCGGCATTCAGGCAACCAAACACTACCCCATCCACGCCCAACTCACGGCACACGGCGATGTCGGCAGCCATACGCTCGACCTCCAAGTCGGTATAGAGAAAATCACCGCCTCGAGGACGGATAATCACATGAAGGCGTGTTGTGGTCAGCACACGCCTTGCCACCTTGATTTCGCCATAGCTGGGCGTCGTGCCGCCCTCAGGGATGCCGGCACACAGTTCCACACGGTCGGCTCCCCCTTCTTGTGCAGCAATGCAGGACTCCACCCCATTGGCACACACTTCCACCATAAATTCCTCACGTTTCATCAATTAACTATGTATTAGATTATTATAAAGCTTCAAAAACACATCAATGAAAAATCCCTCCTTTCACCCGAGGATGAGATTGATGACGGCATTGACATCAGCGATGTTCACCTCGTGGTCCTTGTTGACATCGGCAGATGACTGATAGCCCCCACCCATGAGGATGAGATCGATAATGGCATTGACATCGGCAATGCCGACCTCACCGTCGCCGTTGACGTCACCCACCACGGGTTGCGGCTCATCTTGAGGCATATTGGCATAGACGAGTTCTATACCCGGGATTTTAAGTGAATAAGGCGAGCCTACCGTCACCGGCTCGTAGGTGATGTAGTAATAGAGCAAGTGGAGCGGGAAATTGCCGAGGTCGGCGGCCTCGCAGATGTCGGTCACGGGGATGTCGAGGGTGATTTTGCCGTCAGCAGCCGTAACGGGATACTCGACTGTGACGCGTCCACCATAGGCATTCTCGAGCAGAATCTTGACCGTCTTGAGCTGCAAGTCTCCTGGCTCCATGCGCAGGCGCAGGCTATCGGGCACGCCCCAGATTCTCATTGACTTGGAAATCTTGATATAGGGGTTGCGCGACGAGGAACCCGTGAAATCAATCTGCATGCCGTTATCCAGCGCTGTAATCACACGGTCCTTGCCTCCGCTCTGGGTGATCTGCCAGGTTGTGGGGTCGATGGGGGCATTCTCAACCGTAGTGATGCGTGCCTTGGGATTCTCGACGTTGACCATGATGGAATCAAGCAACAGTGGATTGGAACTGCCCACAAAGGTCTGACCGTCGGCAACAGCGGTGATAATACCCTGCTGATCCACGGTACAGACCCCCTCATCGGCCGAAGTCCAATCCACGACCGAAGGGTCCACCTTGTCCAACCCGTAACCGCTCACGCCATTGATGTTGATGGCATAGGGGTGAAACCTGTCGATAACCACGCTGTCGCTCACCAGTAGCCACTGTGCCTCCATAATGGTGACCGATTGACTGGCGGTGATACCGTTGTAGGTCACATAGAGGTTACCCGACGCAGGCGTTGAAACAGCATGGAAATAGCCTTGCTCGTCAAAGCTGCCCACCCACGGGTCGCACGAGAAGGTGCAGCCCTGCAGGTCACGCGTCTTGAGGACGCCATACTGATTATAGCCCCAGACACCAAATCTGGTGGTTGCCGATATCGACAGATTGTAGCACCTGGGCTCATAGTTGATGATGCCGATGGCTTCGTCCTCGGGAGCGATGGACACCAGCAGGCAACCGTTGCCCACAGCCCGCACCGAGCCGTCGCTGGGGTGGTTGATGACCTCGTCATTGACGACCATGCACGATGAGCCGCCGCCGTCCAGGTTCACGGCATTGACGGCACCGAGGGCCTCAAAGATGCCCATCATCTCGCGCAGTGTGACACCCGTCGAGGTGAGATGGCGGCCATCCACTACGACAAAGTAGAGCCGTGTGCTGTCGGCATTGAAACCGATGGCGGTACGGGGATGGCGTTCGGCCCAATCCTCCATGAACTGGCCATTCTGCATGATGATGTGGTTACTGCCGCCGATGAGTTGATCCATCTGGATGTCCTGGGGGCCATTGTTGAGCGTGAGCCTGAAACTGACGGTCATCGGGTCGCCCTCGTGCAAGGACTCAGCATAGTTGGCATAGGTGCCCTTGAGCCACAGAATGGCTTTGCCGTCAGGAATCGCCATCGAGCCCTGGGCGTCAACGATAGCCTCGATAACGCATTGCTCAGCGCCATTGGCTGCCCAGCGGAAGGGTTCGCCAGTAGGTTTCAGGACAATCATCTTGCCCGAAGTGGAGCCGTCATAGGTCACTGGGCCATAACTGCGGGTAAAGAGGATGGACTGGTTGGCGGCAATGTTCTCGTAGGCATAGCGCATTCGGTTCACCAGATTAAGCGGGAACGAAGTGCTGCCACTCGTTACCTGACCCGTAAAGGTCAATCGGTCCATAAAGGGATGCTTGCCCTCGTCAAGAACGAGGCAAGCGCGGTTGTGGCTGCTGAGCACCAGCTCACCGTCACGCACCTGCCCGCTGAGCGGCAATCCCACCTCGTTGGTGGGAGAAGTCATAAAGAAGTCACCATTGACGGCAGCCACCACCTCATGACCGGGCCGCGTGTTGCGTATTGCCATGTTGACGGGTGTCTCACAGGCTACCGATTTCTCGCCGCCCAAGCAGGTCTCCATCACAATATAGGGGTTGGTGAGGTCCATCTCGGTCACACTCACCTTGAGCGGCAAGGCCGGGATGTCAAACTTGGCTGCTGTCACACCAGGCCCCACCAGATGCGGGAAAATGAGCGTGTCCACATCATAAGCCTTGTCACCGATGGTCCACTGGTCACGGGCAGAACCCGTGACCGTGCCCATCAGTATCGCGGCAAGCGCCAGTAGGATAGACTGCTTTCTCATCCTTGCAAAATCATATCGATGAGCGAGTTGACATCGGCAATGCCCACCTCGCCATCTCCATTCACATCACCGGATTGATCTTGAATGCCTGACAGAATCATGTCGATCACGGCATTGACATCGGCGATGCTCACCTCGCCGTCGCCGTTCACGTCACCAGGCACGCCGGGCTGGGGCCCTGCACCGCTCACGTTGCGGCCAATCTTGTAAACAGCCATGCCATTGTAGGCCTTGAAAGTGAACAGGGTCACTTCCTCGTAGCCCTCGCTATCAATGCCATACTCCACAGCAAAGCAATGTACACGCAGACCGCTGTCGTTGACCTTGCCAAGGCTGTCGGCGGGAATCTTCCAGTACTTGGTCATACCACCCAAAGACTGGCCCTCGCCCAACTCACAGATGTTGGCCTGACAACCGTGACCGTTGCCGTTCATGTCGGCGTTAACATATACCAGGAAATTGCGGCCCTCGAGTTGGAACTCGATGCAACCGTTGGGCTGGGACTGAGGCCACAAGGCGGGGTCTGTATCCTCAAAGGAGTCGATGACCGAACCCGAGAAGTCATAAATTACAGGCGCTGTGTCAAAGCAGTCGATATAGAACATTCCACCACTGTAACGCGATTCCTCGTCAGGACCCTCGATCATCTTGATGACAGGAGCCAGCGAGAAGCCGGTCTTGGTCTCGGGGTAGAAATTGATGATGTCCATATATGGGTCACCCTCAAAGCCGCCTTCCCACTCGCCGCCCTGGTCGGCATGCATGCGGTACAGGGTCGGGAATCCGGGATCGGCCGTCGAACCAGACACCGTCATGATGTTGCACTCGGCCTGCTCAAGCTTCAGGTCCCCGATAACATCAAGGTAGTCGGTACGCTGCGGAGCATCACCCTTGTCCATTTCAACAACCAGGGTGAGTTCGCCAGTTTCGGTATCTACCAGATAGACAGGCACATACTGCTGAACCGTGCTTGTCATGGGAGCCACCCAGATGTGGTGGAAACTGTCCTTACCGATGCTGGCCACGCCCAGGAAACGGCCATAGGGGGCGCCATCAAGCGTCAAGGGCAGGTCGGGGAGTTGGTGACCGTCGGCAGCCGAGAAGCGGTGGATAACCGATTGGGCAATGGTATCGGTACCGATAATCACGGGGAGTTCCTCGCTGCGGGCCACATAGATGATACCCTGGTCCATCGTCGCCGTGCGGGCACGCTGGCTGCAGATAACGTTGTCGGTATAATCCGTGCCACAGTGAACGCGGTCAAATATCCACTGGTTGGCAATCTTGATGCCATTGACCTCAGCATAGGTCTGGCCATCGGTCACCGCCAGCGCATTGATTGCGGCGGTGAGCACAAACATAAGGAGAAGTACTGATTTTTTCATTGTTATTGAGGTTTTGCAGGATGAATAAAACTGCCGCGGACCCGACGCGGACGTGGTTGACGCTCCGTGTGGTCCGCGGCTATGGATAAAGTGAGGCTGTGTTGACACAACCTCGCCGGTTTTAGTTCAAGATCAAGTCGATAACGGCATTAACGTCGGCAATACCTACCTCGCCGTCGCCGTTGACGTCACCATTCATGCTCGGGTTGCCGTTCAGGATCATATCAATAACGGCATTGACGTCGGCAATGCTCACCTCGCCGTCACCGTTCACATCACCGGGCACGCCAGGCTCCTCACCGCCACTCACATTCTTGCCAATCTTGTAAACGGCCATGCCGTTATAGCACTTGAAGATGAACAGGGTCACTTCCTCGTTGCCCTCGCTGTCGGTGCCGTACTCGACGTTCATGCTCTGCACGCGCGTGCCGCCATCACTCATGGCGCCCAGCTCGTCGGGGACCATCCAGTAACGCTGCATACCCCCGAGTGTCATGCCCTCGCCCAACTCACAGATGTAGCTCTGGCAGGCCTTGTTGACCATAGTGGCCTCGTCAACACCGGTGTACTGAGCAGCCACATAGGTAATGAAGTTGCGGCCTTCAAGGGTGAACTCACACACACCATTGGCGCCCACATCCATCGGCCAGAGGGCAGGATCCACGTTCTCAAAATCATCCACCTTGGTACCCGTCACGTCATAGAGGATGGGTGAAGTGGTGAAACCGTCGACGTAGAACAGTTCGCCACTGTAGCGGGTATCCTCGTCCTCGCCCAGAATCATCTTCACGACAGGTCCATAACCCCACTGGGTCACCGTCTCGGGATAAAAGTCCAGAATGGCCAGATAGGGGTCTCCCTCAAATCCGCCCTCAAAGTCACTACCCTGGTCGGCATGCCAGCGGTAGATGACCTCCGAACTTGTGCCCACGGTCATGATGTTACACTCGGCTTCCTCGCGGGTCAAGTCACCCATCACGTCCATGTAGTCGCAACGTGCCAGCACATCGCCCTTCTCGAGTTCTGCCACCAGTTCAAGTTCACCCGTCTCGCCGTCAAGCAGATAGATGGGTGACACGGTGGCCAGTTCACTGGTATAAGGAGCGATAAACAGGTGGCCGAAGTTATCCACGCCCACCGTGTTGCTGCTCAATACAGCGCCACCATAGATGGCCCCGTCCAGAGTCAACGGCAGTTCCTTCACCAGATGGCCATTGGCGGCATCCAGCTTGTAAACCACACTCTGCAACAGGGTGTCGGTACCCATAATCACCGTGTTAGCGTTAGAGCGGGCGATGTAGATGAAGCCGTCGTGCATCACCGCTGTGCGGGCATAGGTGTTGCAATAGGGCTGACTGCCCCACACCTCGGGGGTGTGGGCGCGATCCTGGATCCAGAGGTTCACGATGTTGATATCGTTAACCGGTTCATACTTCACGCCATCGGTTGTTGCCCAAGCGCTGGCAACAGCAGATGCCAAAACAAGTAGCAGGAGTAATAATTTCTTCATAATCAGTTGGTTATTAATATTTTAGTTTAAGTGAATTATCAAGATAGCAAAGAAACAAAAAAAAACCTGATTTTCAAAATCTTTTCTGATTTTTAATTGGTTAAATTAGGGTCCTTGAACCCAAGAGCCTGGTCCATCCACGCAATGCGGTCATGCAGCCATTGCTTGAGGAAGGACACCTCGTCGTTAAAGTCCTTAGAGACGTAATGGTTAGGCCACACCCACACGCCCCAACGGGGCCAAGCCTGGCTATTGCGCTCGATTGCGCCCTGAACGGTCAATTCGTTGGCCAGCGAGTCGATAACGGCCATGACATGGTCCTCGGTCAAGGTTGTGCTGCGGTACTGCGCCCAGCGCTCACGCAACATTCTCTGATAGTTCTCGTCGGCGTTGAGGCGCCCCCACCAGAAGGGTATCAGGAAGTCCTCACCATGGGCATAGAGCAGGTCATTGCACTCATACACCCACCCATCGGTGCGCCATCCATCGTGCAGATTGCAGTTACCATAGGCCAGATTCATGTCCCACACGACCGTCTTGAAACGCCCGTCAACACTGTCACGGCGCTTATAGAGTTTACAGCTCTTGCGGTAGCCATCCACGTTGTGACCCAATTCCATGGCCAGTTGGTAGTCGATAAACGACATCACATCGATATACTTGCTGTAACCTGTCACAGGGTCACGATAGCCGGGCGACGCGAGCGCGTCCTCCATCTGGTCAAAGCGGCTGTTGATGTACTGGATCTGATCCTTGTTGAGGTCATCGGGATTAGGCGACTTGTACTGGATATGGATAAACCTATTGGTCAACGGACGGCCGTTGCTGTCCACAGGGTGATGCTTGGAACGGTAATGCACGTCGTCGTCATAGTCCACCTCAATCAAGTAATCACCAGTGAGGGCGTCACCCGTCTTCTTGGGAGAGGCAAGGTTAAGACGGTGCTTGCCCTTGGACACCACCTCACACAGGATATACACCCCATAATAGGTGCCATCGATGAACACCTCGCAAAAGCGGCCATGCGGGGCATATTCCATCCACGGACGTGCCAATTCATAGGCCAGCAAGTTACGCATCATACTCCTGTCGGAGTAAGGGGCAAGCAGAGCCCAGTTATCGTCCTTACCCATCCCTAAAATCTTGACCTTCTGCTTCGAGGCATACTTTATCGGCTGGTCCAGGGTGCGGAACGATATAGGTTTCTTGGGACTATCGTTAAAGGTGGAGTTGCCACGGTAGCGCAGAGCCACGTGCCCCTCGTAGTCAACACGCTGGTCAGGATACTGCTCAAGATCGGCATAGTTAAGCCGGCCCTTGCCATTGTCGATGATTTTCATGTAGGCATCGATGCGCTGGTAGCGGTCAATCGTCCGGTCTTTCACCTCAATCCACACAATGGGCAGGTTGGTCGAGGTGAGCTCGACATCGGTGTTGTCGGGCGGATAATTGTTGTTGGGATCACGCTTGCAAGCCATGAACACCATCATCAATACTACTATGAAAACCAATCTATTCATTTACAACTCTTTAACGTTATTGAAGGATGAGATCAATCACCGCATTGACATCTGCAATGTTCACCTCACCGTCACCATTGACATCCGAGCGGGCATCACCACTGCCCCCAGTAAGGATAATGTCGATGAGCGCATTGATGTCGGCGATGTTTACCTCACTGTCGCCATTCACGTCACCCTGGATGGCTTCGTGATAGACAAACGAACGGATTTCGCTGTAGTCGGTATACTGGATGTTACTGCCCGTCGCGAGCGTGCGATAGGCATTACGTGCACGCACATAATAGGTCTTTCCGTCAACCAACTTACCGGTGCCCTTGATATTGCCCAACTGCGGCGTCTCAAAGGTACCTCTCTCGAGCGTGCCGTTGTAGGTTGTGCGCGTGGGGAACGACTCGCTGCTGCTGATCTGCACCCTTAACGACTGGATGCCCTCGACAGGAGCAAAGCGCACAACATCGGTCGAGTAAAGCACTGTTTCACCCTCGGCAGGACACAAGTAAACAGGCACGGGCGGAATGACCTCAACTGTCGTGAACGACGATACCGGGGTCGTGATGGTAGCAGCGCCATAGGTGGCGGTGACACGGGCATAATAGGTTGTAGCACCCGACAGCCAGTACTTGGGCACCTGCCATCGCGCCTCGTTCAAGGCGACAGTGTCAGGATTGTTCATGTTAGCGGCCATGGACAATTCCAGCAAGTAGGACGTGCCCGGAGCACCTTCAGTCCAAGCAATCACCGGCTCTAACGGCACCGACGCGGCAGCACTGGCAGGAGAAGTGATCAGCATCTGCCCTATTGTGAACTGGCGCAACTCACTGGCATTATCCCACTGGTTAAGGCCACGCGCCACCACGCGCCACCAGTAGGTGCCAGCAGTGAGGCACGGGATGCGGGGCAACGGACAACTCATCGAGTCCACCTCTACCTGAGCCACGAGAGAGTCCATCATCGCGTCGGCATAAATCTGCACGACATAGTTAGACCCATCGCCCTTCCATTGCAGGAATGACAATTCAGGCACCTCGGCGCCATCATCGGGATAGAGCAGCACGGGTTGGGCCGCCTGAGTGGGTTCCACGCCAGGCATGACAGGCGCATACTCGTTCTCCCAGCGATCAAGAATCGTCACGGCATAGCGGTAGCCCTCGCGCTTGGCAGCAGGCAAGGTGTAACTGGCCCAATAGCTCACGCCATCGATATAGCATGCCTGACAATGGAAGTCACGGTCCTCCACCCCATCGGGGATGGTATAGACGACATACCGCACATTGGGGATGCTGTCCCACGAGAGCGTGCCGTCGCTATAATCCAGGTTGGTCACCGTGGTATAGGTCTGACTGGGTTTGAGCCACGCGGGAGCGGGATTGAGGGCAATGGTCGGATAGAGGCTGTCCTTGAGCCACGTGCGCAACTGGCGCACCCGGCCATCAATCATCTCTTTCTTGTTGCGCCAAGTGCCGTAACGGAAGTAAACCATGCCTGGATTACCGCCTGCGGCCATTGCCTCACGCATGACATGACCCTGCTTGACAAACTCGTCCAGCGTCCAGCCCTCCTCGTCGGGAACCCACTGGCTGATATAGACATGACGGTTGAAACGTGCAGCCATCTTGCCCCACCATGTTGTCACACCCGTAAAAGTGCCCGTGGTCTTCCAATAGACCTGTGGAGCCAGGAAATCGACCGTTCCGCGCGTGAGCCATGCCATCGGGTCACTGTAAATCTGGTTATACTGCCAGTCGGAGCCGGGGCTGGGCTCCACACCATACTGGTCGGCGACAGCCTGTGAACTGCACGCCACGCCAGCAGGGCCGATACCGAAGCGCACCCATGGCTTGGTCGTCTTAACCATGTCGTTGACATCCTTGACCATCTGGTTGACGTTCTCGCGGCGCCAATCGCCCTGGGACATTGTGCCGCCATCAGCCTTGTAGGCATTATACAGGTCGGCATCAAGGGTGAACGAGGGATTGTCCTGATTATAAAAATAGTCATCGAACACCAGTCCGTCAACATCATATTTCACAAGAATGTCCTTGCAGACATCCACGACTCGTTGACGCACCTCGGGGAGGCCGGGATTGAGCACCGTCTCATAACTCGTGGTCAACAACCACTCGGGATGGGTGTGGATATAGTCAAGCGGGCTCTCACCCCACAAGTTGCTGCCGTGACCGTATCGATAGGGATTGACCCAGGCATAGACCTCGATGCCCCGCTTGTGAGCCTCCTGAACGAGGTACTCAAGGGGGTCAAACGCCGGAGCCACTCCGCGGGCGCCCGAAACGTAGCTGGACCACGGCTCATAGGCCGAGTTGTACATCGCGTCACACATGGCCCTGACGTGGTAATAAACCGCATTGATGTGGTTCACGCGCAGGGTGTCGAGCATCTTGCGGCAGGCATTCTGCACCGTGGGTGTATTGCGCTCGGTGATGGCACCACTGGGCCAGTCACTGAGGTATGCCGTTATCCACATGCCACGCTGCTCACGCTTGGGAATGACATCGGCTGCCGTCATGGCAAAACTGGCGACCATCGCCGCCAGTAATGCTATCAGGGTCAATCTTCTTCGATTCATTTTTTAAGTTAACTATTAACTAAAACAAGTTAGTCAATCGGGGGTTGATGCATACACCCAGGATCTTGTCCTTGTTGCCGTTGAAGTTATAGACCTTACCATCGGCGGGATTGAAGTAGTAAAGGCCTGTGGTGTAGGTCTTCTCGGTCGTGGCGGCACGGAAGCCGAAATAAACGTAGTGTGTCTGGGCATCCACGGCAAACTGGGTGGTGTAAACACCCTCGGCATCGGTCGTGTTGATGGGATCGGCCTCCATGGTGATGAAGTTGATGTACTTGTCATAGGTCACCGTGGCATTCTCGGCCGGGATGGCATACTGGGTAAAGCCCACACCAGGGGTGGTGCCCTTGGTCATCCACACATACAGGTAGCCCAGGTCCTCATCGAGCGTGAAGGCTCGCGGCTGGGTGGTCTCGAGCACGATGGGATGCGGAATGGGAACACCTGTACCGGTCTTGCCGATATCTGAAGTCCTGAAGCGGTAGATGCCGTTACCCGAATAGTTCTTGCTCCACCAGAACATGCCAGTGCGGTCAAGGTAGAGTCCCGTGTGGATAGCGCCATAGGCAATACCCTGGCCATAATAGCTCAACTGGTTGTTGATCACAAAGTAGCCAGCCGTGCTGGTGTAGTTGGTCTGCTCGGTCTCGCCACGCGCAGTGAGCGGGAGAGTGCGGATTCCCGTGTTACGGTCGGTATAATAGAGGGTGGTGCCGTCGGTGCAACCCTGGAACGGGTCGTTGAAGGCGGGACCGCCCACATTGGTGACCATGACATTGGTTGTCAAGCCGTCGGCGCTCATGACGGTGATCTTGCCGTCACCCAGGTTACCGGCCTCATCGTTAATGTAGTAATACTGCTTGCCGCAGTCCAGGATATACACGTTGTCCTGCTCAATCGTGGCACTGTCGGTCACCGTCTTCTCGGTGGCAAACACGAGTGTAGTGGGCATATTACCCGAACTTACACCCATATCAAAGGGCAAGTTCTTGGTGCCAGGGGGCAACTGAGAAAGATCCACCAGTTTCACAGCCATGATGTTACCGCCCTGAGTCGCATAGTAGAGCGTGGGGGCAGGAATCGACGAGCCCACCTGCACATTGACATAGCTGTCCTCCAGGCGGCGGTTCTCGCCGTAGATGTCAAACCACGTCTGCAGTGTGATGCGCTGCGAACCGATGTTACTGAACGTCAACTTGCCGGGATTGTCGATTGTTCCATCCTCATGGCTATAACCCTCAAATGTGGTAAGCAGGTTACCCTGCTCGTCGCGGGTGCCATCAGGGAAAGTCCACAGGTACTTGCAGGTCAAGTTCTCGGGATTGGGAAGCTCGATGTCGAGTTTCACGTTCACATCGTTGATGACCACGGGTGTAGCGCTCTGCTCGGCGACACTGAGCAGCGGAGCGATGTCATAGATGAGCAGCGGGTAGGTGCGGCTTCCCACACCCTCAACCGTCAAGGTCACTTGATAGATGCCAGCCTTGGCATATTTGTGGGAAGGATTCATGTCGGTCGAGGTCGTGCCGTCGCCGAAGTCCCACGTCACCTGTCCCGACTTGGAAGACGTGTTGGTAAACTCCACTGTCGATACTACATAGAAGTCCAGGCCATAACGGTCATCGTCCACCCGATAGGTGAAGTCCACATCCTTGGTGGCAAAATTGTCATAGTCGGGAGTCTTGTCGACACACGACACGGCCATCATCGCCATCAGGGCAAGGAACACTATTTTATTGAATGTCTTCATCTTCTTTCAATTTTGAGCGTTAACTATTAACTATTCTCTATTAACTGTTAACTAATTGAGTGTTACTTCTTTGTTATCGGTAGTCACTCCCACCTTACCATCAGTATCATATACTCGGAATTGGGGTTCCAGATAGTAAGTGCGGTTGAAGTTCACCGTATAGGCCTTGTCGGCCGTGTTGTAAATCCACGACGTGAAAGGTATCGTCTCAAGCATGCTCTTGAAATAGGGCATGTACTGGCGGCGCACCGTGGTGATCTTACCGCCCGTATCGTCGCTGTAGCGCGAGAAGAGCCAGAAAGCCGATTGATAGACTGGCTGGACATTCACGCCCGATGGAGCGTCGCTCTCTTGAGCAATCTCGTGATAGACCGAGCTGCCGTCGTCGGCCACAGTGATGTAGTAGTAATGATCCACTTCATCGGTGGTGAACCAGGCGTTGGACTTGTCATCGGTGGTCGTGTCGGTCGGGAAATCGATATTGTATTGGGCATTTAGCTGCTCAAACAACTCGATGGGGAAGTTGTACTTGATATAAACGTTGCGCAGGTCGTTGTAGTAGGTGCTGTCCTTGGTCAACGCGTTGACCATATAGGCCTTAAACTCCTGCTGGAACGTTGAGGGATAATAACTGTCAAACTTCTCCTGATCCCACTCCTCGGGATTGACCCAGGTCACGGGGGCCAGGGTGCGCGAGGTGGGGAAACTGTCGGTCAACACATACTCGTAACCGTCCCACTCGGCCTTGCTGTGGGGATAGGTGGCAACCATCTGGCTGGAACGCACCGTGTCGGTCAGGGAGTAGTTCTTGGTATAAGCCAGCGAGGTCGTCAACTTGCTGGTCGCTGTGGCGGTCTGCTCACGCTTGATGAGGCACCACACCTCACTATGGTCAATCGCTTTCTCGCTGGTGGTATAGTACTTACCCTTGAAGGTGGCATAACGGCCCGCCTTGACCACTGTGGAACCTTGTTCCCAATCGACCGTGGGCAACACCTGACCGAGTTGTCCGTTGTCGGCAAACGGGTCGTGTATCGCACACGAGGCGGTGAGCAATGCCATCAGAGCTAAGAGGCCATATATATTGTATCGTTTCATAATTGTTGTCAACTATTAACTATTATCTATTAACTATTAACTACTCTTGCGTCAGCGAGGAAACTTCACCATAGTTGTGGGCCCAGTTCATGGGTTCCTGCAACCACTTGTAGTTCTTGTAGGCACCCAGGCGCTCGAGCTCCTGGCGATTGTACTTCTCCTCGGTCTCGGGGTCGTAGTTGATGCGCTGAATCCAGGTGTTCTCCTTCTGCTCCTCGGTCAAGCCGTCAATCCAGTAGGCGGCATACAGGTTGTAAGGCCTGCGCAGGGTGGGATAAACGATTTCCTGATTGTCGCCGATGCCGTAGTGGTTGCGGTTGTTACTGTAATGGTAACGGCGCATGTCGGTCCACTGCTCGGGCTGCAGGTACATGGCGATGTACTTCTGCTGCATCAGGTCGCTCAACGTGAATTCGCTGGGATTGAAGTACCAGTGCTTGTTGCCACGGTCGGTCACCTTGTGCACAGCCACGTTCTTACCCTTGTAATAGTCCTCGTTATCGAGGAAGGCAGCAACCTGTGCGTTCCAGTACTCAGCAGCTTGGAAACCGGGCTTTCCGCCCGCTACCGAGTTACCGGGGTACTTGTTGTCGGTGTTGGCATTGTAATTCTCGTTGGGATAGAGGCGCAGGAATGCGGCAAGATGACGCTGGATATTCCACTGGGTGGCCTCCTTGGCGAGGGCACAAGCCTCAGTTTTGTTGCCCATCCAGTACATGGCCTCGGCCTTGATGAAGTACAGTTCCTCCATCGTGAAGATGGGATTATAAGCATCGGCAGCGCCAGCATAGGCACCCATGTACAGGTTAGGATAATTGGCAATCTTGTAAGAGGTACCCATACCGATGTTGTTCTCCAGGTAACGCATCTTGATGCGCTCGCTGGTCACCGAGGGGCTGGCAGGACCCGTACGTGCAATCATCAGCAGGCCGCAACGCGGGTCATTGGCAAAGCCGTCATGGGCGCCCTCGGCATTAAACATGCCGCAAGTCATCTCGTTGTCGGGCTTACTGATACCTAACAGATCAACCATAAAGAACTTGCTGGGGATAGCACTACCCAAGAGATTGGCACGCGATTCCCATGAGTTGATAACGGGCTGGGCAACACTCCACACGGCATTCTGTGTACCGGTGCCGCCATCCCAGTAGTAACGCGGCTCATTGCCGAACCATGGGTCACGGCCGCCTTGATAATCAAACACGTCACCCTTGCGCCACTGGTTGATGGCAGCATCGGCCGCGTCGATAATCTTCTGGCACATGGCAGGGCTGCGATCCACATTGGGAATGTTACGCAGCAGCAATCTTGCCTTGATGGCATATACCAGGCCTTTCCACTTCTCGAGGTCTCCGCCATAGACGCGGTCCACCGAGGCGTCAATCACTTGATTATCGGGGTTATCGACTATCGCGGGATCCTCATACATCCTGATGAGGTCATCGCACTCCTGCATCATCCACGCATAGACCGAGGCCTGGGTGTCATACTTGGGAGCGACGCTCTGATAGGACTCACTGCGGGGAATGTCGCCAAAGGCGTCGGTCGTCAACTGGGTGGACATCAGCATGATGGTGCGCCCGATGAGTTCATAGTTGGGCGAATTGATAGCCTGGGAATTCTTCACCAGGTTATCGGTATTCTTACCGATGTCATAGAAGTGGCGGCGCCACATCGGGTGGCGGTTCATCGTCAACATCTCCCACTCACACTTATAGCTATATGCACCCACCGAACTCTTGCCGCCAGTGGTAAGCATCTGGGAGAAGTAGGCGTAATATTCACTGTGGTCGTAGACAATCTGCTGGGCATAATAGATGATGACCGGCAGGCCGTCCTTAGCCTCAATCTTATGGCCCCTGTCAGGGTTGATGTTATCGTCAAGGATATCGTTGCAACCAACCGACACCAGGCCAACCAGCATTAACAATGCTATAAATTTAATCTTTTTCATAATCGTTGGCCTCCTGTTTAGAATGTTGCTTTAAGCGTGAAATTGAAACTGCGCGTGCTGGGCACGTTGTAGTTGTCGATACCGGCGCTACCAGTACCACCACCAGTACCTGCAAGCACTGCGGGGTCGTTGCCGCGGTACTTGGTCAGCAGGAACAGGTTGCGTGCTGTAGCGGTAAGCGACAAGCCCTTGACGGGCCAAGTGCGCTTGAAGTGCTTGCCGAAGTCATAGCTCAGCGTCACATAACTCAAGCGGATATAGGAACCGTCCTCAATGAAGTTGGACGATACAGTCGAGTAATAGGTGTTGATGAAATAGGAGTCAAGCACGATAGGTGTCGTGTTCTTGACATAGGTTGTCGTTCCATCAGGACCAGCCACGGCCTGCACACCGTCGATGATGTACTCGCGGTTGCGATAGCGGTCATACAGGCTGCTCATGCCGTTGGTAATCTGGCTACGGCCCGTGACGTTGACCACGTCACCACCCTTGCGGCCATCAAACAGGAAGGACAGTGTCGCATTCTTATAACGCAACGTGCTACCTACACCCAGCAGCCAGTCAGGCTCACGATTACCGATGTAGAGACCCTTGGCTGCATTGATGATGGGATAACCGTTCTCGTCACACACAACGTTGCCGTCCGGGTCACGCACGTAGTCCTTACCCGAGATACCCGTCGAGGATTCACCCAGGCGGGCAACGGGGAAGATGTCACCATACTGCGTGCCCTGAATCTCGGTGATATCGTTAGGCAAGTAAAGCACCTTGCTGCGGTTGAACGAGAAGTTGGCCAGTGCCGACCAAGTGAAATCAGTTGCCTTGATGATGTCCTGATTCAACGAGATTTCCATACCGTGATTCTTCAGGCTTCCCTCATTGCGGGTTTGCAGAATCGTTCCCGAAGCCGGTGAAACACGCACACTCACAATCTGATTATCTACAGTGGTCGAGTAGTAGGCGATGTCAAGGCGTGTCCAGTTGTGGAAGAAGCGCAAGTCAGCACCAATCTCCCACGACTTGGTCATCTCGGGCTCCAGGTCAATGGCGCGTGATGTGGTGGGATCCACTCCGTAACCGCCATCGGGGAACAGCGTCCACTGCTTGTAGGTGTCGGTAAACAGGTATCGGGGACTGTCTTTACCCACCTTAGCCCAGTTGCCGCGCAACTTACCGTAACTGAACCAGTTATTGCTCAGGTTGAACAGTTCACTGAAGATGACACCTGCCGTAACCGAGGGATAGAAATAATTGGTCTTGGATGCCTGCTTAAAGGCCGACGAACCGTCCATACGGCCAGTGACCGAAAGCTGCGCCATGCCCTTGTAGTCAAACCTTAACTCGCCGAAGTGGCCATACTTGTTGTAAGTCGAATGGTACAACGTGGGATGGTTGCTGATAAGCAGGTCACCATTGGTGAAATCGGTGTTGTTGAAGCTGTAGAATTCTCCACCAAGCTGGAAGTGCTCATTGTAAATCGATGACTCCAAGCCATGCGTCTCCTTGTACTCGAGACCGTAAAGGGCACTCACGGTATAATCCTCGGCAAAGGTATGCTGGTAGGTGGCCAAGAACTGCATATTGAGCAATGAACTGCGTGAGGGCTGGAAACTGTAGGAACCATAGCGGGACTGCATATCCGAGAGCTTGGTCTGCACATCCTCGGCGGTAGGATCCACCAGGTCGCCGTCATAGAGGCGGGGCACAGTGTAAGAGTCATACATCGAGTAGCCCTTATCATATCCCATCTTGCCTGTAAATACCAGGTTCTTTATTGGCTCATAGCTAATCTGGCCGTTGATGATGAAGCGGTTGCCTTCGGTCTCGCTCCAGTCCATGTAACGGCCAAAGTAGGGCGACACGGCACCGTTGATGCGCTCAGTGTCGAGCAGATTCTCCCAATGATCGTAGTATGCCCACCAGTTAACGTGTCCCTCCAGTGTGCGATAGTTGCTCATGTCCTTATTGATACCCCAATTATAGATGGTGGACATCGAGTTGCCAAAGCCGCGCGCCTTGCGGTTCATGAAGTTGGCGCTCAACTGAATCGTCACTTTGTCACTGGGCTTGTAAGTGCCCTTGATGAGGGCATTCACCTGACGGCGGTAGTCCTTGGGAACAATACCTTGGTTGTCGCTATAGGAAACCGAGGCATAGGACGAGAACCTCTCGGTACCGCCACTGACGCTGACATCATATTTCTGCATGATGCCCGTCTTGAGGAAATCCTTCAAGTTGTTGTAATAGGTGTCATCCTTACTCATGTAGGGGCCCCAGCCACCGCTGCCCATGTTCTCCTTGTACATACCCTTGGCACCGGGAATGAAGGTGCTCTGGATTTTGGGAAGACGGGCGGGCGTGTTCAATTCCAGTGTTGCCGACGCTGTAACGGTGACTTCGCCACCCTTGCCACCGCCCTTGGTGGTGATCATGATGACACCGTTGGCACCTTCCTGGCCATAGAGTGCCGATGCGGCAGCACCCTTGAGGACCGTGATGTTCTCGATGTCGTTGGGGTTCATGTCGGCCAGCGTCGAGCCACCACCACGGATGGCCATACCGTCCACGATGAGCAACGGCTCGTTACTCTGGGAGTTGTTCATCGACGAGATGGCACGAATGATGACCTGGGTCGAGGAGTTGGGCGAACTGCCGCCAGTGTTCACTTGCAGACCGGCAATCTTGCCCTGCAGGGTGTTGGCAAAGTTGGTGGAACCGCCAGCGGTCACCGCCTCTTCGTCAAGGGACTGAACGGCAAAGTTCAGTTTCTTTTTCTCTTGGGTCTGGCCCATGGCGGTCACCACGACCTCACCCAGCACCTGGGCGTTATCTTCAAGGGCGATATTGACCACGGTCTGGCCCGGGCCAATCTTCACGCTCTTGGGATTCATGCCCACGTAGCTCACGTCGAGCACGTCGCCGTCGTTGGCCTCAATCGAGAAATGGCCGTCAAAGTCGGTCGCCGTGCCGCGCGTTGTGCCGTGCACCTTGACCGACGCGCCGATAATCGGCTCGCCGTCGCTCGACTGCGTCACCATGCCTGTCACCACACGGGCAAGTCCCGGCAGCGACAAGAGGCTTAGGCAGAGTAGCAATAGTAACTGTTTTCTCATTCTTCAATAGGTTTTATTGTTAGGTAATAATTGTAAGCGAAAGTTGGCTGTAGATTGAACTACAAACATACACATTATTTTTCAATTGTTAAACCATTAGTCATGACTTTAACATTGAAAAATTCGAAATTTTTGATTTAACAACAAATTTTCATGATTTTTTGCATATTAACACAAGCTTTCATCTCTACCAAAAAGAAAACAATAAATACAATAAATACAACAGGTGCTAAGCGTAAACACCGCTTCACAACATTGTATTTATTGTACTTATTGTCTTCCTTCTACCAGTAGTCTGGTGTTACTTGAACAAGTAGGTCGTCACGCTCTCATGACCCAGATAGAAGGCCTTTGCCTTGATAACCTGCGGCTGGTTCTTGATGGTGACAGGAGCTGTCCAGCGGGGTGAGGTTATGGTGGGTTCGCTGCCATCGAGGGTATAGGTCACCATCTCGTCGGGGTACTGGGTGTTAATCAGCAACTTGCCGTCAACCAGCTTGATACCCGGAGGCCCCACGCGGAAATTGAAGCCCATACTGTGCAGCAAGGGCAACTCGCGTGTGCCGATCTTGAGGTTATACTGGTGGCGGGCCTCGTTATAGGCCTTGGTGTCGGTCAGGTCCTTGCTCCAGTCGGGGATGGCATTCCATGCGCGCTCGCTCACGCCCATCATCTTGGGCAACATCATGTACTGCACCTGGTCAAAGTTACGCAAGGTTTCTCCCCACAACTGAGCCTGAACACCGATGATGTTTTCGGGCTTTTCGAGTTTTACCTTGCCATCGGCAGCGGTAGAGATGTCAATGGGAGTGCCATCAACGGCAGTGCGCGCGCTGGCATAGATGTTGGCTGGCAATGCGCTCCAAGCATCGATTTCATCGACCTTTCCGCCCCAGTGCAGACCTTGCTCGTTCTGGTGCCAGCTATAGCCCATATCCATATAGAAGTTGGTCACATTAGACAGGATGACGGGATAGCCGTCATTGGCCAGGCGGTAAGGCACATCACTGTGGGAGCCCACTGTGCTCCATGCATTCACGCCCGCCACGCGATGGGTCATCAGCGCATTGTATTCGGGTGTGTTGTCGAGACCCACTTCCTGCCAACCCTCGATGCGGATTTTGCGGGCCTCGAGCAGGCCGCTGATACGCTTGAGGAAATAGGCGTGCACGTCGTGCTGGTTCTTGAGCCCCTCGCGCTGCATGAGCGCCTGCACATCAGGACTCTTGTCCCATGCGCCACGAGCCACCTCGTCGCCACCCAGATGAACCACCTCGAGTTTGAGGCCTGCCTCCTTGTACATCTTCTGCAACTCAGCAACCACGCGGTCGATAAAGCGGTAAACGTCATCGCTGGCCACGTTGAGCACATTGTCATGATAGCTCTGGGCCGAGGTATAAACGCTCGCATCCTTTTCGTCCCAGAGGCGGAATTGCTCGGCAGTGGGATTGCTCGTGGCACGGTTCTTCATCGCTATGATGGCGGCACGGGCATGGCCGGGGGTCTCAATCTCGGGAATGATGTTCACGCCTCGCTGCCAGGCATAGCGCAGCAGGTCGATAAACTCACTGCGGGTGAGATAGCCGTTGGCACTCTGGCTCAAGTCATCGGGATTGCCGTTGCCATCAAATATCTGAGCCAGATAGCCCTTCTCGTCGAGGGTAGCGCCACGGCGCGAGGCCACTTGAGTCAGCTCGGGGAAGCCGGGAATCTCAAGGCGCCAAGCCTCGTCGTCGGTGAAGTGGAACTGCCACGTGTTGATTTTGTAATAGGCCAGCAGATCCACAAAGCGCTTGAGTTCAGTAAGGCCGCCAATGTAGTTGCGGGCAATATCGAGATGGAAACCACGATACTTGAAGTCGGGCCAGTCGATGACGAAGCAGTTCTGCAGGCGGTTGCCCTTGCTGTGGTCCAGAGCGGCGATGAGGGTCTTGACACCGTTCATCAAGGCCGAACTCGTGACACCACGGATGATGATGCGGCCGTCATGCACACGCAGGCTGTAATACTCACGGTTCTTGCTCATCTTCTTATCGAGCAATAGTTGGATGACGGTCTTCTGACCGCTCGAGACATAGATGCCTCGTTTCTCCAACTCATTGGTGAGGAACTTCTTGGCACGGCTATATCCACCCCACTGGAGGAATTTACCCGTCTTGATGCTCACAATGGTACCCAACTGGGTAAAGCCGTCCTCGATATCCACCTGCTTGGGGGCAGGGAAGATGTCATAGTCATTGCCCGTGTAGCCATCGCCAAATCCGTTGATAGCCTCGTTGTAGCTATACATATAGTTGCCGTCAGGATAGGCCTTGTGGTCACGCCACTGGCCAGGCTTGTCGAGCGGCGAGCAGTTGATTTTGACTGCGATGGGATGCGTCATGTCGCCACCCATCACCACATGACCGCCAGCTGGCATATAGCACTTGTTGATGACGGCTCCGCCCATTATCATCTCAATCACGAGCGAGTCGCCAGCGGCAAGGGGCTTATAATTGGCATTGGGCTTAACGCGGTAATAGGTTGTCGATACCTCGTCGATGTCAACAGGACAACCAGCGGGCAGGGTCACCGAGCGGGAGAACTGGTTAAAGAAGAACTGCCAGTCGTTGCCCAGGGGCTGCTTGGACACGTTCTTGATGACAAACCGCGAACTGTAGTTATTGTCAGCGGTGTTGTTCTGTCCCATGTGCCAATTCACGGCAATGGGCGACTGGGCGCTCATTGCGAGTGCGACGAGGGCACATGAGAGCATTGCTAATAATTTGAATCTCTTCATTTTAATATCTTGTTTTTTTCTATTATTCGGTTCAATAGGTTGTCACAGGCATCCTCCAGCAAGTCGAGCACGAGTTCAAAGCCCTCACTGCCCTCATAGTAGGGGTCTGGCACATAGTCATAGTGGGGGAACTGGCGGATGTAGTCACCCATCATCACCACCTTGTCCTGCTGCTCGATGGTGGCAGCCTTGTAGCGCAGGTCGTCCACGTTGGCGGCATCCATTCCCACTATAAGATCAAAGTCATCAAAATCAGCCGATTTAACCTTTCTTGCCCGATGGGTCAACTCATAGCCGCGCGGGCGGGCATGAACGCGCATACGCTTGTCGGGCAGGTCGCCGATGTGGTAACCACCCGTACCCGCCGAGTCGATATAGAAACGGTCGGTCAAGCCCCGCTCATCCACCATGCGCTGCATCACCGCCTGGGCCGCCGGTGACCGGCAAATGTTGCCCAGACAGACGAAAAGCACGCTGTATTTCAAGGGTTCTGCCATTTTGAAGGTGCAATATTACAAAAAATGTGGCAATTTTGATGCTAATAGGGACGGATTTTTCATTATTTATATGTAACTTTGCTTGCTGAAACAAGAAACTACCGTAATATAAAGAAATGAACCGAGACATCTTGCGTCTGCTACCGCTGCTATTGCTGATGGGCCTTGCCCTGGCAAGCGCCACTTCGTGCGGACATGGCAGCAAGCAGCAACAAGATACCACGGCATGGGACTACAAGGCTCCGCCACCCATGCCCATCAACCGCAGCATCACCGGTGACAGCATGGGCCTCATCGCCAATGCCGAAATACACCGCCTGCCCACTTACATCGAGCAGCGCCCTCTCAAGCAAATCTTCAACGACAGCAATGCCCTACAACTTGTGGCAGCCGAGAAGAACGGCATCAAGCCCATCACAAGCCTGCGCGATGCATACCGTATCGACAAACCCCTCATCAGGATTTTCTCGTGTGAAGCCTATATGCTCGATGACCTGAGCGCATCGGTTCCATACCTCGTGCCCAAAGCTGCCCAGCTGCTCAAGGAAATCGGCTATGCCTTTCAAGACAGTATCAGGAAGCGCGGCGGCAAGGATTACCGCATCAAGGTAACCAGTGTCACGCGCACGGTTTATAGCGTGTCCAAGCTCATGCGCCGCAATCGGGCCGCGACCGAGAACTCATGCCACCGCTATGGCACGACATTCGACATCAGTTGGGTAAAGTTTGACTGCTTGGACCCGAGCATGGTGGTGTCACTTGAGGATCTGAAGAACATCCTTGCCGAGGTCGTGCAGGACTTCCGGCAGAAGGGACGCTGTTATGCCATCTTTGAGCGCAAGTCGGGATGCCTGCACATCACTGTGAGATAAAAAAATGTACAATTATATTAATCAATCAATCCAATGACCTTACAACAGACGATAGCCGAGTACCTGAAATATACAGGTCACAAGGGCTTTGACATTCACGCCGCTCTCATCGACTGTGACGGCGTACTCTATGACTCAATGAAGCTGCACACCCAGGCCTGGGTGAAACTCATGAAGAAAAACGGTATTAAGTGTACCCGCGACGAGTTCTACGAGATGGAAGGCATGACCGGTAGCGAAATCATCAAGACAAAGTTCAAGACCGGTGCTGGCAAAAACATCACCGACGACGAGGCCCTCGCCCTGTATGGCGTGAAAACGCGCTATTTCCGTGAGCTGGGCGAAGCTCCCATAATGCCAGGTGCCATTCGGGTACTGAAGACACTGAAGGAATCAGGCGTGGAGAACGTGCTGGTGACCGGATCACAACAGGACACCCTGCTGGAGCGCATCTCTAAGGATTTTCCCGATCTGTTCGGTGAAGTGAAAGTAACGGGACATGACGTGCGCAAGGGCAAACCCAATCCTGAGCCCTATCTGAAAGCGATGGCCAAGTCCGAGAAGAAATCCAACCAGTGTATCGTCATTGAGAATGCCCCGCTGGGCGTTCAGGCTGCCCATGCCGCCGGTTGCTTCACCATCGGCGTGACGACGGGCCCCATCCCCGAGAAGGACCTGTACAAGGCTGGTGCCGACCTCGTTTATAAGAACATGGATGAGCTGGCTGCCGCCCTGCCATCACTGCTCGTGGCGCTGACGCTCGTCAAGGCCTAAACAGTTTTAACTACGAATTACACGAATTATACGAATTAACATCCTCCTTAATTAATTTGTATAATTCGTGTTTTTTTGATTATGCAACAGAATCTCATCTTCACCAACGATGTCGAGGAGGCCATTGAACGCTTAAAGGTAAACATGGCCCCCAACATGACCGTGTGCATTGCTGATGTCAACACGTCCCGCTTTGCCTTGGGGCAGGAGAGGATGATTGTCATTCCCGACGGGGACACGGGCAAGTCGCTGGCAACGGTCTGCCGCGTGTGGGATGCCTTGGAAGACTTTGGGGCAACTCGTCACTCGCTGGTCATCAACCTGGGTGGCGGCATGGTGACCGACCTGGGAGGATTTGCCGCAGCGACGTTCAAGCGGGGCATGAGATTCATCAATGTGCCCACCACCCTATTAGGTGCCGTGGATGCTGCCGTGGGGGGCAAGACCGGATTTAACTACAATGGGCTGAAAAACGAGATAGGGGCCTTTGCACCTGCCAGTGACGTGATTATTTCGACACGCTATTTTGACAGCCTACCCGTCGAGGAAATGAAATCAGGCTTTGCCGAAGTCATCAAGCACGCGATGCTGAGCGACCATGACGAGTTCCTTCGCCTGATGGAACATGATTTCAACGCTCCAATCGACCACAATAACTTGCTGGAACGCCTGCGTCACTCAGTGCAGGTCAAATGTGACATTGTCGCCCGTGATCCCAATGAACAGGGCGAGCGCAAGGCCCTCAACCTGGGGCACACCGTCGGTCATGCGTTCGAGAGCCTGGCGATGAAACGAGGCAAACCCGTGCCTCACGGCTATGCCGTGGCATGGGGATTGGTCACCGAGGCTGTCCTTTCACACATCCTGCTGAAATTCCCCAGCGAGGATGTCCACCTATTGGGCAACTTTGTACGCGACAATTACCGCGATTTCCCGTTTACCTGCGACGACTATGACGAACTGCTGGACCTGATGCGCCACGACAAGAAAAGCCGCGACGGTGAGATTACCTGCACGTTGCTGGCCAATATCGGCGACTACCGCATCGACCAGACCGTCAGCCCCGACGACGTCACTGCAGCCCTCGACATCCTGCGCGACCACCTCGGCCTTTAGACAAGCCCCAAAACACCTGAATATCTCCATTTTGTAAATTTTTCATAACTTTTTGTCAAGTTTGCTTGTCATTTTGAAAAGTTTACTTTACCTTTGCCGCCGTAATCGATTACAAAGACAACCATGTTCAACAATTTAAAGAGGTTTCAATTATGAATTACAGTTATTTATTCCCACCTGTATTCAAGAAAATCGG
>ONKF01000035.1 GCA_900318335.1 uncultured Prevotellaceae bacterium | reverse complement strand
CAACAAGCCTGTACAGGTGCCCGATTTCACCCGAGGCGAGTGGAGCAGGTTCCGTGGATACCGCCATGCCTGGGCCAAGCCCGAGGACGAGGCCGCCACCCGCGCCGCGGCTATGGAATTCACCAAACAACTGAAAGCCAAGGGCGCCAAGTACTGGGAAAAGCACTAAGAGTGAGGAGTTAGAAGTGAGGAGTGAGGAGTTAGGAGTGAGAAGTTGTTGGACCATATAGAAACGTGGGACTAAAAACTAAAAAAAATGGAAACAATCGATACCGCTGGCATTCTGGCGCAATTTGAGATATCAGGCACTGTCAAGGAGGTCATGCCGCTGGGTAACGGCCTCATCAACGACACTTATCACGTTGTGACCGATGGTGATGCACCCGACTATGTGCTCCAGCGCATCAACAACGCCATCTTCCAGGACGTGGACCTGCTGCAACACAACATCGAGGTGGTCACTGCACACCTCCGCCGCAAATTAGAGGCCACTGGCATCCCCGACATCGACCGCCGTGTGCTGCAGTTCGTCAAGGCCCGCAGTGGCAAGACCTATTATCGCGACGAGGCCGATCGCTACTGGCGCGTGATGGTGTACATCCCTGATACCGTGACCAACGAGGCCGTCACCCCTGAGAGCGCTTATGACTGCGGCAAGGCCTTTGGCAATTTTGAAAAGATGCTGGTCGATGTGCCCGAACAGTTGGGCGAGACCATTCCCGATTTTCATAATATGGAACTGCGCATGAACCAGTTGCACGAGGCCGTCAAGAACGATGCCGCAGGCCGTTTGGCTGAGGTGCGCGACATCATCGATGAACTGGAGCGCGATGCCGAGGAGATGTGCCAGGCCGAGCGCCTCTATCGCGAGGGTCGTTTGCCCAAGCGCATCTGCCACTGCGACACTAAGGTGAACAATATGCTCTTTGACCAACAGGGCAAAGTGCTGTGCGTCATCGACCTCGATACCGTGATGCCGTCGTTTATCTTCTCGGATTACGGCGACTTCCTGCGCACGGGAGCCAACTTCACCGCCGAGGATGACCCCGATCTCTCACACGTGGGCTTCAACGAAGAGATTTTCAAGGCTTTCACCACAGGTTATCTGGAGTCGGCACGCGACTTCCTCGCTCCCATCGAAATTGAACTGTTGCCTTATGCCGTGGCGCTGTTCCCCTTCATGCAGTGCGTGCGTTTCCTCACCGACTACATTAACGGCGACACCTATTACAAAATCAAGTATCCCACCCACAACTTGGACCGCACCCGCAACCAACTGGCTCTCTACCGCGACGTCCGCTGTCACGACCAAATGATGAATACCTTCATCCAGGAACTGCTATAGTGGCATAAAGTCCATTTTTTCAAAAAAACTTGCGATGGATGTCACCTTTTGGCGTCCTCGCTTGTTATATATGTGAACTGGTTCAAGAAAACAGAAGTTAAACAATTTAAATGCAATACATAAAAATGGAACATTTAGCTCAAATTTTGGTGCCGATTTCAATCTGTTGTATTCTTCCCATTGTGGTGGTGTGGCTGGTTGTCCGTAGGAGAATAAACGAGACTAATGCCCGCACGCAGATTGCGCTGGCTGCCATAGAGAAGAACCCAGACATGGATATTGAGGAACTGCTCAAGAAGATATCCTCTCAAGGAAAACTGCTCAAGGAAAAACTGCTCACAAAACTGCTGTGGGGCAGTCTCACCACTCTGCTTGGCATTGGGTTAATCGGGTTTGGCATTTTCCTGGGTGAGAACCAGCTTGGCGGTACCGACGACCCGATGACTGCGATATGCTTTGGACTCATTTCCCTTGGAGTGGGCGTTGCCTTCCTCATCAATTATGGAGTTGGCAAGAAGATGCTTGCCAAGGAAATTGAGGCCGAGGAGAAAAGGGTTACGACACAAGCTTAACCTGTGACCCGCGAAGTATTCATAGCGCATGTCGAGCGTGAGCAAGAGGCCCTGCGAGGTTTCTTGCTCGCCCTGTGCTGTGGCAACAAGAGCGATGCCGACGACCTGGCTCAAGATGCCCTGGTCAAGGCCTACTTGTCGTTGTCAGGTTATCAGAATAAAGGGAAATTCCGCTCGTGGCTTTTCAAGATTGCCTACAACACCTTCCTTAACCACAAGGCGGGTTGCAGGACGATGGAAAGCATCGACGAGGCGCGGACGCTCATCGGCGGCACTGAGGCCGATGCTTCCTTTGTGCATCAAGACCTCTACCTTGCACTGCGCACCCTGCCGCCCAAGGAACGTTCTGCAATCACTCTCTACTATCTCAACGGATATAGCATCAAGGAGATTGCAAAGATTACCGACGCATCAGACAATGCTGTCAAGCAACAACTTTCACGAGGACGTGACAAACTGAAACAGATACTGGAGTTATGAACAAAGACAAAGCCCTCGAGGAACTTTTCCTCGCACAGACGCCTCATTTCGATGACCAAGACACCTTCATGGCATCGCTGTCCCAACGCCTTGACGCCGTGGAGTACATCAAGCAGCATCAAGAAGCAACCCTCCGTCGCTACAAACTGGCCATGGTAGTAGCGTTTCTTGCAGGTATTATCGTTGGAGGTATAGCCATCGCTTATCTCCTTACGTCGCCGACCGATGTCCCTGTCTTCAACTTCGATACGCATCATCTTTTTTTCCTGGAATGGCTGTGTGGGAACTCTCGATTAGTCACCGTAACTGCCATCTCGTTGCTGTTGACTATTGGCATCATCTCATTTATCAGCAATATCCAAGAACTCATGAGTATGCGTCATTCACTCCAAAATCAACGCGTTAGCCTGTAACCATTACTAACGACGAAAGAGAAAACAATAAGTACAATAAATACAAGGGTGCGTATGCCATTGTACTTATTGTACTTATTGTTTTCCTTTTTATTAAAAAAGTGAATGCCTTAATAACTTTATTGTTGTAGTATTACGCCCAGCGGAAGTTTTCGCGGCCGGCACCGATTTCAAAGTGGTATTTGGCGATGCCCAGGTCCATGTGGGTGTAGCCGACGAGCGAGAAGCCCTTCTTGGCGCGCACTTGAGGAAGCCCATCGGTATTTCCCACATACTCGAACGAGAACTTCTGCTGGTTGATGGCAGTAGGGGCGAGTAGGGCGGCCTCCACACCACGGCGGAACCAGTCGGGTGTCTGTGGGCTGACGTTGCTCACCTGGTCGATGCGCTTGATCTTGTGCGACACACCTTGTGTCGCGCCATATCCAATGGAAATATAGGCCTGAATGACTTCGCCCTCGTTGAGAACATAAGTGTCTGGAATTTTGGTATAGCTGAGGCCCACCCAGCAGGTATTCAGTCCGATGGTCTGGGCAAACAACACCAGTTGCTCGCCATAGTAACCGATGCGCTCGTCCAGGTCATCGGCTTTGACTCCTGCCATGACGAGGTAGTCGGTCACATTGCGGAACTTGCCGTATTTGGCAAAAGGACCTAAAAACGCCTTAGGCTCATTCCGTATCAGCTGGATGTGCAACTGCCCCATGCGGTTCAGCTCGTCAATCTTCTCTTGCAGCGCTTGGGCATCCTTCTCGGTCAATGGTTGCCCTGTGTATGCCCTCACGCTGTGGCGGGCTTGTATGGCTTCTTGAAGTGTCATTGTCAATTGTTCTTTTTCTTAGCGACTCGCTTGAGGCGCTGGTTTAATTCGTTAACATTGTTGAGCAGGTCCCAGATGCCGTCCTCGCTGAGCACGCCGCGCTTGAGCCCGTCGGGCAACAGGCCTGCCTCGTCGTCAGCAAAGTCCTGCCGCCACTGGTCACTGCCGTAGTACCCTTTCAGTGCTGCGATAGCCTCCTGCACGGCTTCCCACTTGTCGAGAGCTGTGTCAAGGCGTTTCACGGCGGCCGTGGCCGCATTGAGATAGCGCTCCATCTGGCGGATGCGCGCGATCTGTTGTTTGTTCTCTTTCATCGTCGTGTCACTCGATGTATTTCACCTTGGATTCGTCGCGGGGTTTGGCTGCGGGCTGCTCGTCGGGATAGCCGATGGCAATGATGTAGTTGAGCTTGTAGTCCTCAGGAATGTCGAGGCGTTCGAGGAAGAAGCGGCACTTCTCGTTGGCCAGCAGGAAACGCACGGGACCGCCCAGGCAACAGGTACCGAGCCCCAGGGATTGGGCTGCCAGCATCATGTTCTCGCCCAGCAGTCCGGCATCGAGTTCACCGCCGCCCTTAGCCGGTGTGCACACGCAGATCAGGTTGGGCGCATTACGGAACATGTTCTTGAAATTAGGGTCACGGGCTACCTGATCGGGGTTTTCCTGCTTATAGACCTCGGTCACTTGGGCAATCAGCTCCTGGTTCTCTACCACGCGGATGACCCACGGCTGACGGTTCATGCCGCTGGGGGCGTTGATGCCAGCCCGTACTACAGCAGCCAGCTTGTCATGCTCCACCGGCTTGTTGAGGTACTGCCTCACCGAGCGCCGTGCCATGATATTGTTAATCACCTCGTTCTCATACACATCCTGGGCCGAAATCGCCATTACACCCAACATAGCCATTATGCATAAAATAAAACGTTTCATATTTCTTGACTTAAACTAAAATTGTACTGTTCGTTCGGGGGCTGTAAAGGAGAAGAAGCGGGCGGTGGCATCCTTAATATAGAGCACTGCCATGTTGTCGTCGTCGGCCTTATACATCGACTTGAGGCTCTCGTTGCGGTTCAGGAATTCCTCCTTGACCGCGAGCGTCTCGTCGGTGACCAGTGTCCCGCTTAGCCGCATCCATTCCGAGCCCGATGGCTTCAGGGCGCAGATTTCAAACTTGCCGTTCTTGGCCATCTGCTTGTAAACGTCCTTGACCTTGCCCGTCATGATGTAGAGACGGTCGTTGATGATTTCTGAAACGCCGAAGGGACGCACGCGGGGCTGGTCGCCGTCGTTTGTGGCAATAAAGAATGCGCCGCATTCCTTCAGGTAAGCCTGTACTTCTTTCATGTTCTGTTGCATCATTTCTTTACTTATTGTGTCGTTAGTTACTGTCTCGCTGCCCTGGGTCGCCGTGCCAGCGTCTGTCTGCTTGTTGCAAGCGGCCACTGCCAGTAGGATTGCCAACGCGAATAAAATCTTTTTCATTGCGATATGCTGTTATTGGAAATCCTATGAGATTTCTTCCAATTGTCCGGTTACCGAGTCGATGATGAAACCGCGGACCTCAACGTCACTGGGCACCAGGGGATGATTTTTTATAGTGGCGACGGTCTTACGGACCGACGTGGGGGTGTCCTTGAAGCCCTCAAGCCACTGGTTGAGGTCGATGCCGCACTGGCGGATTGTGTTGAGGGTCTGGTCGGTCACACCGCGGGCCAGCATCTCGTGGTGGAAGTGGTCGTAGCTCATGTGGCAGGCGCCGCAGCTGCTGTGGGCCACCACCATGACCTGTTGCACGCCCAGTTCATAAATGGCGACGATAAGGCTCCGCATCGCCGAGTCAAAGGGCGAGATGACCAAGCCTCCGGCATTCTTGATGATTTTGGCATCGCCATTCTTCAGTCCCAAGGCTGCGGGGAGCAACTCGGTGAGCCTTGTGTCCATGCACGAGAGTACAGCCAATTTCTTGTCAGGGTATTTGTCGGTTATATACTGCTCGTAACCCTTGTTGGCAACAAACTCCTTGTTGTATTCAATAATCTGGTCAATCATCTTCAACGATTCCTATAGGTTTAATTAATGACTATTAATAGTTCAAATTCATATCACGCAAAATTACATAATATCATTAAATAATCAGTTATTGTATCAATATTATTGTCAAGAATGGGAAAAAATTAACTACCTTTGCAACAATCAACAAATCCAAAATGATTCAGCAATATGAAAAGTAACAGAAAAACGGCCTTGATTGCCGCCTTATTAATGGCAATTGGCGCCACGGCCCAGACCAATCCGCTGTGGATGCGCTTCAACGCCATTTCGCCTGATGGGCAGACCATCGCGTTTTCCTACAAGGGAGATTTGTTTACCGTCCCGTCGCAGGGTGGCTTAGCCCGTCAGTTGACCTCCAATGCTGCCTACGATGCCTATCCCGTGTGGAGCCCCGACGGACAAAGCATCGCATTTGCGTCGGCCCGTGAAGGCAGCCTTGACGTGTATGTTGTCAACAAGGATGGTGGCTCGCCCCGTCGTCTCACCACCGACAGCGGCAACGAGACACCGCTGACCTTCCTCGACGATGGAACTGTGCTGTTCGAGGCTACCAATATGCCCACGGCCAAGTCCATCCTGTTTGCCGACCGCTCGTTCCCCCAGGTTTATCAAGTGAGCGTCAGCGGTGGCAGGCCCCGCCTGTTCTCGGCCTTGCCCATGCAGGACCTGAGCATCAACAGCCGTGGAGATATCCTCTATCACGATATCAAGGGCTACGAGGACCCCTTCCGCAAGCATCACACCTCGTCCATCACCCGCGACATCTGGTTGAAGCAAGGCGGGCAGTACACCAAGCTCACCGACTTCAACGGTGAGGACCGCACGCCCCGCTGGGCTCCCGACGGCTCGGCTTATTACTACCTGAGCGAGCAGGACGGCACGTTCAACGTCTATAAAAACACGCTGGGCGGCAAGGCGGTGCAACTCACTCACCACAAGGGCAATCCCGTGCGCTTTCTCACGGTAGCGGCCAATGGCATGTTGTGCTATGGCTACAACGGTGAGATTTATACCCTGCGCGAGGGCGCCGAGCCCAAACGTGTGGATATCACCATCGCGGCCGACAATGTCGATAAGGAACTCATCCGCCAGATAAAGAATGACGGAGCAACCGCCATCAGCGTCTCGCCCAGTGGCAAGGAGGTGGCATTTGTGATGCATGGCGATGTGTATGTGACCTCGGTTGACTACAAGACCACCAAGCGGGTTACCAATACACCCGAGCAGGAACGTACCATTGACTTCTCGCCCGATGGCCGCAGCATCGTCTATGACAGCGAGCGCGACGGCATGTGGAAAATTTACCAGTCCTCCATCAAGAACAAGGATGAGAAACTGTTCACCTATGCCACCGAACTCGTGGAGGAACAACTGACCAATACGGGTCACACCAGCATCCAGCCTACTTACAGCCCCGACGGCAAGAGCGTTGCCTTTCTTGAGGATCGTGCCACCTTGCGCGCCGTTGACGTGAAGAGCAAGGCCGTGCGCACCCTCATGGATGGCAAGTACATCTACTCCTATAGTGATGGCGATGTGTGGTATGAGTGGAGCCCCGACAGCCGCTGGCTGCTCTCGTCCTACATCGGCACGGGCGGCTGGAACAGCCAGGATGTCGCACTGGTCAATGCCAGTGGCAACGGTGAGGTGCATAACCTGACCGAGAGTGGCTACAACGAGGGCAACGCCAAGTGGGTCCTTGGAGGCAAGGCGATGATTTTCACCAGCGACCGCGCCGGCTACCGCAGCCATGGCAGCTGGGGTGCCGAGGACGATGTGTATATCATGTTCTTTGACCTCGATGCTTATGAGCGTTTCAGGATGACCAAGGAAGAGAAAGTCCTGCGCGAGGAAGCCGAGAAAGAGCAGAAAAAGGAAGCCGACAAGGCAAAGGCAGACGCGCCTGCCAAGAAGAAGAAAGACAACAAGAAGAAAAAAGGCGCTGCCGCCGATGAGAAACCCGCAGTGCCTCCCTTGCAGTTTGACCTGGAGAACTGCCGCGACCGCATCGTGCGCCTGACGGTCAACTCCTCTCGTCTGGGCGATGCCGTACTCTCTAAGGGTGGTGACACGCTGTATTACCAGGCTTCCTTTGAGGGTGGCATGGATTTGTGGAAACATGACCTGCGCGAGAACAAGACCGAGATTGTCCTGAAGGGTGTGGGCTATGGCCCCATGATGGCTGATAAAGACATTAAGAATCTGTTTGTGTGCACGGGTAGCGGCATCAAGAAGGTCGACCTGGCTAAGGGCAAGCCCGAGCCTGTCAGCTTCGAGGCTGATTTCAACTACCGTCCTTATCAGGAGCGTGAGTACATCTTCAACCACATCTGGCAGCAGGTCAAGGACAAGTTCTACGTTGAGGATATCCATGGTGTGGATTGGGAAGGATACCGTGAGAACTATAAGCGTTTCCTGCCTTATATCAACAACAACTACGACTTCCGCGACATGCTCAGTGAGATGCTGGGTGAGCTGAACGGCTCCCACACGGGTGCCCGCTACAATCCCGCTGGCCCCACGCTCAAGACGGCCGCTCTGGGTCTCTTCCTTGACGACACCTATCAGGGCGACGGCCTGCGTGTCGAGGAGGTCATCAAGCGTGGCCCCTTTGACGTGAAGAAGACGGGCGTCACTGCCGGTTGCATCATCGAGCAGATTGACGGCATCAGCATTTCCGCCGGCGAGGATTACAACTGGATGCTCGACGGCAAGGCAGGCAAGCCCATCCATGTCACAGTGTATAACCCGACGACCAAGAAGCGGTTTGATGTCACCGTCAAGGCCATCAGCAAGGGTGAGCAGCAGGAACTGCTCTACAAGCGTTGGGTGGACCGCAACCGCGCCCTGGTGGACAGCCTCTCGGGCGGTCAGCTGGCCTATGTCCACGTCAAGGAGATGAACAGTGAGAGTTTCCGCACCGTTTATCGCGAGTTGCTCAGTGACAAGAACCGTAACCGCAAGGCCGTCATCGTAGATGAACGCCACAATGGTGGTGGCTGGCTGCATGATGACTTGTGTACCTTGCTCAGCGGCAAGCAGTACCAGAGTTTTGTGCCTCATGGCAAGGTTGTCGGTGTTGACCCGTTCAACAAGTGGACCAAGCCCTCATGCGTGCTCATGTGCGAGGACGACTACAGCAACGGCCACGGGTTCCCCTTTGTCTATAAGGAATTGGGAATTGGCAAACTTATCGGTACCCCGGTGCCTGGCACAATGACTGCCGTGTGGTGGGAGAACCTCATCGACCGTTCGTTAATCTTCGGCATTCCGCAGGTGGGTTGCCGTGACATGAGGGGTAACTACTGCGAGAATACCCCGCTCTTGCCCGATATCGAGGTCTATAACACCCCCGAGGATTACCTCAATGGCCACGACCGTCAGCTCGAGCGCGCCGTTCAGGAAATGATGAAATAAGGCCATCACCCTAAAAATAAGTGGCTGTGCCATAATACATTTGCCCAAATGTATTATGACACAGCTTCTTGTTTAGATGGTCCCGCTCTACTTGAGGTATTTTGAGAAGAATTGCCAGATTTCTTCACCGGTGTCGATGTCGGTGGTGTGCCAGGAGTGGACACCGCCGATGACTTCGTATAGCCACACGTCACATCCAGTTGTCGGGCTGCTGTAGCGGTGCTTGATGACAGGATGCCCCTCGGTGCCCTTCAGGCTCTCCACGCGCTCGGTTTCCTCGTGGGTGCAGCGGTTGCGGGCAACCCAGTAGCCGATGGCCACGGGAACAGGCAGGTAAGCACCCCAACCGCCCTTGTTCTCTATGTCACCAGTCCATTCCGACACCCGGTCCTCGGTACCGTGGATCTCCATCACGGGGATAGGTCTCAGAGCTTCCAGTTGTTCATACATCCACATCATTGTCAATCCGGCTATGGGGGCAACCGCCTTGAATGTGTTCTGCTTGCTGTAGGCCATCAGATAGCACATCTCCCCGCCGTTGGACATACCGGTCAGGAATGTGTTTTCATGGCTAAGACGGTAACGCTTCTGCACATAACGCGCCATGCGGCACAAGGCTTTCACGTCATCCACTTTCCACCCTTGCTGGAAGGGGTAGCCCACATTCCAGCTGGGCTCCCCTTGAGGGTCTTTCAGCCCTTGGGGCAGACAGACGGCAAAGCCGTGACGATCGGCCGCTGCCAGCATGGGGTTCTCCCGCCAGATGCCTGCGCCATAGCCATGCAGGATGAACACCAGTGGCGCATCATCCTTCAAGCCGTCGGGCAGATACATGGCGAAGTGCCTAATGTGGCCATCAACCTTGACGGAGTCATCGATAAAGCGCCCTGCATAGCAAGGCTGCGCCGCTAAGGCCATCATCAGTACTATCAGGCCATATTTGAGAAATCGTTTCATTATCCTTAAAGTCTTTTTACTGTCTGCAAATTTATGAAGAAAATGACTGAAAAACCGAGAACTTTTTTATCATTTTGTTGTATCTTTGCCATAATTATTTACCTAAAATACGTTCGCTATGACAGATTTCCAATTATCATTTGCCTCGATTCTGAAGTATATCTCGATTTTTCTCATCATCATCGGTGTGATATCTATCGTGGCCGGTTTCATTTTGGGGAGTGGTGGTATTTTTAGTTCGGCCTTCGGTGAAATCTTCTTTGGATTGCTGTTTTATGCCTTGTCCATCATAGTCCAGGCAGCAGCCATTTACATCAAGAAGAACACGCCCGAGCCCACAAAACCCCAAGACGGGCAAAAGCCTCAAGAATGATACACGACACCCGGGGGCCGTTGCATTCATTCCAAGGTTGTAATTACCAGTAAGGATTGCGGTCATGCATTCATGATGCAGGGTTATTCATGACCCAGCATCATGCCTCTTTGGTATTTGGGATGACGAGGTTGAGGATGACGCCTGCAATGGCGGCAAGGCCGATGCCGCTCAGTGAGAAGGAACCCATCGGGATGATGGCGCCACCGATTCCCAGGGTCAAAGTAACACTCACAATGATGATGTTGCGGGTCTCATCCAGGTTCACCTTGTTGTGGACCAGATTCTGAATGCCTACCGAAGCGATAGAACCGAACAGCAGCATCATGATGCCACCCAGCACAGCATTGGGAATGCTCTGCAGCAGCGCGCTCAACTTGCCGATAATCGAAAAGACGATAGCCGTGCCCGCAGCGATGCGGATGACCGATGGGGCGGTGATGCGGGTGATTTGCATGGCACCGGTGACCTCGCTGTAGGTGGTCACGGGAGGACCGCCAAAGAGGGATGCCACCAGGCAAGCCAGACCATCGCCCAGCATGGTGCGGTGCAGGCCGGGATTCTTGACAAAATCCTTATTGGCCACAGCACTCACGACATAGACGTCGCCGATGTGCTCAATCACGGGTGCGATGGCAACGGGTATCATAAACAGGAACGGTTCCCATGCAAACTGGGGCAACTTGAAATGAACAATACTGTCAGGCAAGGCGAACCATGACGCAGCAGCCACGGCCGTGAAATCAACCAGTCCCATCAGCCATGCCGCCAGATAACCCACGATGATGCCGCATACCACGGGTACCAGCTTGAGGAGCCCTTTACCCAGTACCAGCACAAGAATGGCTGTCAATAGCGAGATAAAGGCCAATAGCCAGTTTTCCTGGGCCATGTTGACGGCGGCAGGTGCCAGCGAGAGGCCGATGCAGATGATGACAGGCCCGATGACCACGGGCGGAAAAAGGCGGTTCAACAGGCGCCGACCCTGCCACTTGATAAGGGCGGACATCACAAAATACACCAGTGCCACCCCGGCAATGCCCGCCAGCGTGCCCGGCATGCCCCATTGCTTGGAGGCAGAAATGATGGGAGCGATAAAGGCAAAACTTGAGCCTAAGAAAATGGGCACCTTACCGCGGGTGATAAAATGGAAAATGAAAGTACCCAAGCCAGCCGTGAACAGGGCAGTGGCAGGGTCAAGACCAACAAGCAGTGGGACCAGAACTGTGGAGCCAAAGGCCACAAAGAGGAACTGAATGCCCACAGTGGTCTTTCTCACGATGGATAGATTAGGGGTTTCCATTGGTTGATGTTACCAAGCTAAAATGAATTTTGCTACAAAGATACAATTATTTTGGGGACTCACCTTAATTGGTGTGTGAAAATCTTTGGACAAAAGGCATGGATGAGATTTGGAAAAAACGTGTAACTTTGCAACATGATGACGGCTAACGAGATTATCACTTATATGGAGTCGCTGCAGAATGAGGAGCAGCGGCAGGTATTGATGCGGTTTTTCAAGACTGGACCGGGTGAATATGGTGAGGGCGACGAGTTCCTGGGACTCAAAGTGCCGCAAACACGTCAGGTTGTGAAGTTGGTGGTGGCCGACACCCCTCTGGACGAAGTGCCCGAGTTGTTGAAGTCCCGCTGGCATGAAGTGAGACTGTGCGGGCTGCTGATGCTGGTCGCGAAGTTTGAGAAACTGGCGACCAAGCGACTTGCCGATAATGAACAGGCTATCGGCAAGAGGGATGAAATTGTGAAGATGTACTTGAAATATGCCGAGCAGGCAAACAATTGGGATCTGGTCGATCTGTCAGCGCCCAAGATACTTGGCAATTGGCTCCTGTTGTCTTCCCGCCTGGGCGACAAGCGTGGCGTCATGGACGAGTTGGCGGCAAGCCCCTGCCTGTGGAGGCAACGCATGGGCATGGTAAGCACCTGGAAGACCACGCAGCAGGGTGACCCGTCATGGTGCTTGCGCTATGCCGAGGTGCACCTGCATCACACGCATGACTTGATGCACAAGGCCGTAGGCTGGATGCTGCGCGAGGTGGGCAAGCGGTGCAGCATGGACTTGCTGTGCCAGTTCCTCGAGCGTCACGCTCATGAGATGCCCCGCACAGCCCTGCGCTATGCCATCGAACAAATGACTGACGGCGAACGCAAGTACTGGATGAACCGTTAAGAATCTATTTGTTCCCTTTCACCAGGTTGTAAGAAGCCCTGACCAGCTGCTTGAGCATCGTGTCATTGACATCGCTGTTCATCTCGACGCTCATCCAGTGCCGCTTGTTGCCGTTGAAAGGCTCGCCGATGGCTCGGTAACGTTCCTTGAGTTCGACAATCTCCTGGGGATTTCCCTTGAGGGTGATTGCCGTGAAATCGTCGATGTTGAAGTAGCAGAACATGTGCCCGCTCACGTAGAACACAAGGATTGTGAACTTTCCCCTTGAGAATTTCTCAAAGGGTGTCGCCTCGGTCACACCGGGCAACGACAGGCAGTATTCACGCAACTCCTCGATGTTCATGGTGGCTTATAACCTGATTAATGCCACACCGCCGAGCATGAGCAGGATACCCGCAATCTGAATCCATGAGATGGACTTGCGGGGGGCACCGAGCCAACCGTGGTGCTCCATGAGCATACTCAATGAGAGCTGTCCGACAAGCAGCGCCATGGCAAACACGCCGACCCCGACCTTGGGGACCAGCCATGCGTTGCCAAACACGATGATGGCACCGCACAGGCCTCCGGTCCACATCCACCAGGGATACTCACTGCTGAAGGCTTTACCTACCAGGCGCACACTGCCGTTGCAGACGCAGAAAAGCAGCAGCACCATCGTTGCGACAAAGAATGCCACCGTCGTGGCTTGCACCGGGTTGCCCACTGCGCTTGCCAGCTGGGCATAGGCTCCTGTGATGCTGGCCGACAGGCAGCCCGACAGCACCGCGAGCAGTTGCCACAACACGAGTTTTGAGCCCTTGTTGGCGACTTGCTGCTTGGAACCCAAACGGGGCAGAATCACGACCAGCGTCACGCCCACGATGAGCAGCAGGGCACCGATGATGCGCTTGCCATCCAGCGGAATGACACGTGAACCGAACCACCCGAAGTGGTCAATCATCAAGCTGAATATCAACTGGCTGAACATCGGTATGATCATGGCCTGTAACTGGCCGATGGCCTTAAATAAATGGATGGCGATGGTGATGGTTACCACGGCAACGAGCCCGACAAACCAGCTCCACCAGGGTGTCGCAGCCAGCATCTGGTCGGTGGGCATGATGGGAATCCCAGCCACGAGCGATACCAGTAGCAATGCCAATGTGGATACCGAGAATGAGACAAGCGTCGAGACATAGGCGGGGCCCACGACTTGGCGCAGCCGAGAGTTGGCAGCGGTCTGGAAAGGCATCAACAGACCCATCGCCAGAACTATTATCAGAAAGAGCATGTTATATCGGTTTTATGAGAGTCAATCTATTGCTTTGATGAATTTGGCAGGAACGCCGCCTACGATGGTGCGAGGTGCCACGTCCTTGGTGACGACGGCCCCGGCAGCCACAATGGCTCCGTCACCGATGGTCACACCGGCCAGCACGGTGGCATTGGCCCCAATCCACACGTTTTTGCCGATGTGTATGGGAGCGCTGGTCATGCCGGCGCGCTGCTCGGGGTCAACCATGTGGTTGAGTGTCGCCAGCACCACGTTGTGCCCGATGAGGGCTCCCTCGTCGATGGTGATGCCACCCTGATCCTGGAATTTGCATCCCATGTTGATGAACACGCGTTCCCCCACAATGGTGTTCTTGCCGCAGTCGGTGTGGAAGGGTGGGAACAGGCCTACAGTCGCAGGCACTTCACGTCCCCACAGTTGTTCCAGCAGGTCGTGAAGTTCTTCGGGCGTATGGTAGCTGCCGTTGATCTCGGCAGTGATGCGCAGGGCTTCCTGTGACAGCTGGTGGAACATCATGTGAACGGGTGAACCGCCACCAATGGGCTTCCCCGATGCCATATAATCTCTGAATTCTTGTATTGTCATGATGGTTGTTGATATAAAAGGCATGCAGCCACATGGACCGCAAATTTTGTCCGCAAAGGTACTGTTTTTACCTCAATGCGGCAAACTTCGTCACTTTCACCCTCCAATAACAGCGCTGTTTTGGCGATAGAAGTTGCAGATTACAATTTTTTGTGGTAATTTTGCCGCTGCAAAAACACATTAAAAATAGCTAAACGATGGATAAACAGAAAAATACCGAAATCATCGCACGCATCAAGTACTTGATGAAGGAAATGGGTGTGAAACAGGTTCAATTTGCCGAGCGCATCGGTGTGGATACGTCCAACTTGTCAAAATATCTCAATGCCCACATGCCGCTGAGCGATTCATTCTTGAACCGCTTGGTAGTCAATTTGGGTGTATCTAAGGAGTGGCTGCTCGATGGTACCGATCTGCCATTCGGAAAGACCCCAGCCCGCATCGACACGGGCATGGCTGCGGCAGGCACGGGTACTCCAGTCTATGATGTGGATGCCACTGCGGGTGTAGCGTCGGGCCGCACCGAGTTGTTTTCCAGCGAGAATATCGTCGGTTGGGTCAATCTGCCCAACATGAGTCCCAACTGCCGCATCGTCCGCGTCAGCGGTGACTCGATGGCTCCCGTCATTATGGACGGTGACTTTGTGGCAGTGCGTGAGGTGAGTAACCCCAACCAGATTTATTGGGGCCAGATTTACGTTATCCAACTCGATGACTTTAGGTTGGTAAAATACCTTAGGCGTCACACCGACCCCAACATGGTCGTCCTGCGTAGCGAGAACCCTAACTACGACGACATGGACGTCAGGCGTTCAGACATCCATGAGATGCTCCTCGTCCAGCACGTGCTCCACATTAATTCCCGCTTGTAATGCAACTCCACCAGCTCTTTAAACTCTAAACTTTAAACTTTAAACTCTAAACTGTACAACGTACCGAATGACCATATCCTACCATACCCTCGCCAACGGCTTACGTCTGGTCCATGTCACTACATCGACCAGGGTCGCATGGTGTGGCCTTGCCATCAATGCAGGCAGCCGTGACGAACTCGAAGGCCATTACGGCCTTGCCCACTTTGTCGAGCACACCATCTTCAAGGGCACCAAGCACCGTCGTGCCTGGCACATCCTCAACCGCATGGAACGCGTCGGCGGTGAGTTGAATGCCTATACCACCAAGGAGGGCACCATGCTCTACTCGGTCTTCCCCGAGCAGCACCTGGGGCGCGCCATCGACTTGCTGGCCGACCTCGTCCAGTGGTCCGTCTTTCCTCAAGAGGAACTTGACCGTGAGCGCGACGTTGTCCTTGAGGAGGCAGCCAGCTACCGTGACACTCCCAGCGATGCGGTCTATGATGACTTTGAGGACCTGTTGTTTGCGGGCACAGAGTTGGGTCACAATATCCTGGGCCGTAAGGAAGATCTTGAGCGCCTCACACGCGACGACTGCATGTGGTACCTCAAGACCCTCTATGTGCCCACCAACATGGCTTTCTTCTCGGTGGGCCCCGAGCGCCCCGAGCGCGTCTTCCGCAAGGCTGAGAATGCCTTTGGCGGCATGAGTCATGCCTTGGCGCATCGACACCGCATTACTCCCAAGCCGGTAGAACCGTTCCGCAAGGTGATTCAGATAGGTACCCACCAGGCCCACACCATCGTCGGCGCCCGTGTGCCCGACATGAACCATCCGCTGCGTTATGCCTTGATGCTGTTGAACAACATCCTGGGTGGTCCGGGCATGAACTCCTTGCTTAATGTCGAGCTGAGAGAACGCCGTGGCTATGTCTATACTGTCGAATCGACTTTGACCCTGCTCAGTGACTGCGGTTGGATGGAAATCTATCTGGGCTGTGACCCTGGTGACGTCAAGTCCAGCCTGCGTGTCATTGAGCGAATCACCGCCCAACTGGGTCAGGACCTGCTGCCCGCGCGCCGACTGGATGCCTACAAGAAGCAGTACTGCGGCCAACTCATTGTTGCAGCCGATAGTACGGAGTTTATGGCCATGCGTGCCGGCCGTGGTTTGATCTACCACGGCAATGTGGCAACCATCGAGGACACTATTGCACGCATCCAGGCCGTCACTCCCGATGACATTGCCCAGGTGGCCTCCTTCCTCGCCCACGACACACTCTCGTCTCTCACGTTCCAGTGACACCTGTAATGGAACGCCAAGAAGCCAAACGGGAAAGCCGAATACGTTTTTTGGCAAAAAATTTGCAGGGTTGTGGCAAATAATGTACTTTCGTGACCAAATAAATAAACTAAATACAAACAAATCGATAAAAAACAAGACACTATGAACGACGTGAAATTCTATCTCGACGCAGCCGAGAAAAAGATGCAGGAAGCAGTGGATTTCCTCGATGACACCCTCGCACACATCCGTGCAGGTAAGGCCAACGTGAAGATCCTTGACGGTATCCGCGTGAACTACTATGGCAGCCCCGTGCCCATCGACAATGTGGCTAACGTGAGCACGCCCGATCAGCGCACGATTGCAATCATGCCCTGGGAGCGCAACATGATCGGCACCATCGAGAAGGCCATCATCGACAGCAACGTGGGTATCATGCCCGTTAACAATGGTGAGGTCATCCGCCTCAACATCCCGCCCCTGACCGAGGAGCGCCGCAAGATCCTCGTTAAGGATTCCAAGGCCGAGAGCGAGAAGGCCCGCGTGAGCATCCGTAATGCCCGCCGCGAGGCTATCGAGGGTCTCAAGAAGGCCGTTAAGGAAGGCATGAGCGAGGATGTCAGCAAGGATGGCGAGGACAAGGTTCAGAAGATTCATGACAAGTTCATGAAGAAGATCGACGAGATCTTCGCCGCCAAGGAGAAGGAAATTCTCACCGTCTAATTTCCCCGCTTGACTGCTACCGAGCTTACCCGGTCGCCTAACGCACGACGCTGGCATGATGCCGCCTATTGGGCGGTCCTCGTGTCGGCGTGCGTGGTGTTTATGGTGATGAATGTGCTCACGACCCTCAAGGAGGACGACATGGCGTTCTCGCTTGTCGAGGGGGAGTGGACACCCGTTGGCTCGTTATTTGACCTCTTGCGTTCCCATGCCAATGAGTTCTGCCATGCCAATGGCCGCACCGCCAACCTGGTGGCTGCCCTTTTTTGTGCCATTCTGGGTAAGACGGCATTCAACATCTGCAATACCCTGGTATTTGGCCTGTCGGCTCACTTGCTGAGCCTGCTGGCCACGGGACGGCGCTCATTGCTGGCGCTGTCGATGTTCCTTGTCACCGTGGGCACTTGCTATCCTGTGCCTGGCGAGACCATGCTCTGGCTCGATGGCAGTTGCAACTACTTGTGGGCCATCACCCTTTCGTTGGCATTGGTGTGGTACTTGATGCGGCCCCATCACGATAAATTGGGGTGGGGCAGGGCGCTCCTGCTGTTTGTGGGCGCATTTGTTGCCGGCAGTTTCAACGAGGCTACCTCTTTTGGCTTCTTCTTGGGCCTCGCGCTCTATTATGCCTGCAACCGCTCCCGATGGGACAGACGGGCAGCTATTGCGCTTACAGGCTATCTCTTGGGTATAGTCCTCATCGTCGCTTCACCTGGCGCATGGGCGCGTGCAGCGGCAGGTGACATTGTCGTTAACCTCTCGTTTGCCGACCTGATGCACAGCCGCTGGCATATCTTTGCCGAGAAGATGTGGCGCTTTTATCTCCCCGTAGCGGCTGCCGCTATTGGGGTCGTGGCCATGATTGTCCGTAATGGCAGGACCATCAAGCAATCCCCATGGACATTCATCTTCTTGGCCCTTGTTGTGGTAATGTTCGCCCTCGGGCAGACCAGCGAACGCACCTACGCACCCATCGTCACCGTCGCACTCATCATCGTCACTATCGCTGCCGATGTGGTGCTGCACCGCTGGCAATGGCTACATCTGGGCGCTATTGTGGTATGCTTGGGTCTTGCGGGCTATACAGCGGCTCGAGGCCTTGTCGAGCTCAACCGCTACAAGGCCTATGATGACCAGACTGTCGGCCAAGTGGTATCCGCCCCCGACCAGGCCGTTCTTCTTGAGCGCGAGTATGACGGCTACAGTCGTTTCATCAAGCCCATGAACTTCATCTCCACCAATTTCTTCGGTCACGAGGACATCTACCGAGCTTATTACAACAAGCGTAACGTCCAGTTTGTCAGTGACTCAATCCATGCCCGTTACCACCAGGGACGCTTGCTCGATGGCGCCACGGTACATGAGCCTGTGACCGACCATCCCGAATTATTAGGCCCCGTTTTCAGCTTTGCTGACCAGGACTACATCGCCATCCGGCTCATGACCGATAGCATGCCCAGCAGCTTGCAGACGGCCGAGTTCCACTCCGCTGCCATGCCCCAAACCGAACAAGAGCGGCAGCGCCGCCATGACTACGGCATCAATATCGACTACGACCCAGCTGGCTTCTATCCCCTCGACTATCAAGGTCACGTTTACCTCATCTGCAAATCACCAGGTCCAGAGGTGGATTACATCGTCTTCCCCTTAATCAATCCAGACCTGAGTATCCGCCTTAATTCTCCTTTCTCTCAATACCTTTGCACCGCTTTTTGGGAGATTCGCTAGCTCAGCAGGTAGAGCACATCCCTTTTAAGGATGGGGTCGTGGGTTCGAGCCCCACGCGAATCACGATGACGGGTAATCGCCCGTCATTTTTTTATCCCTAAATCCCATGTTTACCAGCGAGTTATAAGACATTTGCCATTTTTCTACAATCACGGATTTTCCCTGATAATTATGAAAAATAACAAGAAAATGACAAGAAAACAGTACATTTTTGTCATGGTATGGTTTTTTGTATTTCTCGGTTGCTCAGGCCGATTATGAATCTGAAGGCCGATTGAGGCACATCCTCTATTGATATCATGACTCTTCCCCGTCAGGTCAGGAGGGTGTCATAAAAACAATCACCAGGCCCTTGCCGATGCGCGGCGGGAGCCTGGTGAGTTTGTTAATATCGTTTTGGAACGATTTAGCTGTTCAGGATGATGTCGATATCGTCGTTGACGTCGGCGATGTTCACCTCTTGATCAAGGTTGACGTCGGAGCGGCCATCGCTGTTGTCCTCACCGCCCAAGATGATGTCAATCAGCATATTGACGTCGGCAATGTTAACCTCACCGTCACCGTTCACGTCACCACGGGGATACTCGGGTGCAGGCAGGAACTCGAACTCGTCGGTGTACTCAAAGCGGCGGCGGAGCCAGTCTTCAACATAGTCCATCTCCTTGCGGATGTTCAGTTCTTTCCAGTTGATGTCTTGGTCATAGCTCCAGCGGCTCTCCTCACGATCGATGGCGCCACAGCCGTCAAGGTAGTTGATCATGGTGCGGAAACGGTTCACGAGGCTGTCGGTGTTGAGAACGGTCTTCCTCAACTCATGGTAACGCTGTGATACCTCGTCGCGGTATTTCTTCACACCCATCATGTCCACCATAGGCAGGTTGCTGATCCACTTGATGGGACGGTCGGGACGCACCAGGTCGGGAGTATCCCATTCGGGAGCAATGTTTCCACCCAGGCTGATGTCGAGGTCCCAGGGGAACATGGTGAGACGGTGATTGTCCTGGCAGTCATAGCAAGCATAGAAGATGTTCTTGCTCTCGTTGTCGAGGGCCTGGATTGAACCGACAAAGATGTAGTAGTCCTGCATAACGGGCAGGTCAAAGTAATAGCCCATACTGTCGGCACGCAGCTGGATGCTGGCATCGGCACGGCCGGCAAACTTGACTGCATTGTACAGGGGATCCCAATATACTTTACCCACTTCTTCATATTCGGGGTATTTCATCAGGAATCCGTCCCATGAGGCCATGTTGGGGTTGAGCTCTTCAGGGCTACTCATGGTGACGGTGCGGGTCCACAGGGAGGCCTCATAAATCAAGCCGTGGTATTCTTCCTTCTCCTCATCATAACGCTTTACCTTGAGCTGCTTGCGGTCGATGGGCTCACACATGCTGTAGAAACCCATATACTCGCCGTTGAGCAGTACCTCGACCATGTGGCCACGCGAGCCACTGCGGGCGTTAGGCAGACTGTCGGCATACCAGGGACGGCGGGCCATGTCGAGCCACAGGTCGGTGCTCACGCGGTTGCGGACGCGCAGCATATCCCTCTGGCCACCATCTAACAGCCAGGTGTTGTCATCACGCAGGCCGAAGAAGCGGTGATTCTGCTTGGTGGTGTCCTCGGGGTTAAGGAACTTGATGCGGAAATTAAGCTTGTGGCTGCTACCGCTATTGGTCGAGTGGCCACGCCTCTTGATCTTGGCGAACATGGGTTCGGCAAGTGCCGAGTCGGGCTCGTTGACCACTACCGTGGCATAGCTGTAGTAGTCGGTGAACTCACCGCCGTACAGCTCGACAACAGGCAGCCATGTGAATGTGATGTAACCATCGATTTGGATGGTGTCATTGAGGTCGGCGGTAACAGTGTACTTCTTGCCGCCCAGCACGCCCTCGAACACGAATTCCTCACCGCTGGCGATGGTGTCACCATTGATGGCGAAATTGCTGATGGAATCTCCATAGTTGACCATAGCAGCGTAGTCACTGCCGAAATACGCTTCCGGGAGGCTGCACAGCCACATGCCGTTGACGCTGTCATATACCGAACGATGGCCGCCGATATTCAGCACCTGGGCCCAAGAGGCTGTCGCTACTAACACAAGCGCTAAAGCTGAAAGTAATCTCTTGTACATAGAAATAGAAGAATGATGATAATTTGTTGTTATTTGATATTTGGGGGCAAAGATAGTAAAAAAGTCGTTATCCCGTTGATTTGCACCTATGATTTTCTATAATATTACAGAAAATTAATGGATTATCGGTGGTCGCCGCATGACTTGAGAGGTCTTTTTCGTGTCAAGTCTGCTAAATCCCTGTCAGGTAGCAGAGTGCGCGTTTTAAGCATTTTTTAAGAAATTATTTCATTATATTTTTTCGTTTTTATATATCCCATCCGCTAAAAAAGAAGTATTTTTGTCAGCTCGAATAAAATAACTGGAAAATCACTCAATCACTCACTCAACCACAATGAAGATATTCACCAACGACGGTTTGCGCCGAATCGGCGACCGTACCCTTGAGAAGGAAAACATCATGATGCTCGACCTCATCGAACGCGCCGCTTCGGCTGTGTCCTATGAGCTGATTTCGAGATGGCGCACATCCAAGCGTTTTGTCATCTTTGCCGGCCCTGGCGACAATGGGGCCGACGCGTTAGCTGTGGCACGCATGATGTATGAACAGGGTTACCGCCCCGAGGTGTATCTGTTCAATATCAAGTCGGCACAGTTGTCTGATTGCTGCCTTACCAACCGGGATAGGCTGATAGAGACCGCTGGTGACGATATCGACTTCATCGAGGTGGTGCGCAACTTCAATCCGCCCGCACTCGACGAGAACGATGTGGTGGTTGACGGACTGTTCGGCAACGGACTGCGCACGCCACTGCGTGGTGGTTACACGTCGCTGGTGCAGTACATCAATTCCAGTGGTGCCTATGTCGTGTCGATCGACATCCCTTCGGGCATGTTTGGTGAGTGGAACATGGGCAATGACCGCCGCAACATCATCCACGCCAACCTCACGTTGACCTACCAGAGCAAGCGTCTGGCTTTCTACTTTGCCGAGAACGCTGAGTTCGTCGGCGAGTGCAAGGTGCTGGATTTGGAACTGGACCGCGAGAGCTTGGCCCGCACTCCGACCGACTTCTACCTCATCGAGCGTGAAGACGTTCACGAGGTGATGCATCCGCGCAACCCGTTCATCAACAAGTATGACAACGGTACAGTGCTGCTCATCGCTGGCAGTTATGGCATGATGGGGGCTGCTGTGCTCGCTGCCCGCGGAGCGCTTCGCACTGGCGCCGGACTGGTGACCGTACATGCCCCGCGTTGCGGTTATCAGATCCTGCAGACCGCTGTCCCCGAGGCCCTCTTCGAGCCCGACCGTAACGAGATTGTGACCACGTCCATCGACATGCACCACACCTATAGTGTTGTCGCCTTGGGACCTGGTATGAGTGTCAACGATGATACCCTTGAGGCTGTTCACCAGTTCATCATGAACTTCAAGCGCCCCTGCCTGATCGACGCTGATGCCCTCAACTGCATCGCCCGCCGTCCCATGCTCTTGCGCAGTATCCCTCCCCGCTCGGTCATCACGCCTCATGCCATCGAGTTTGACCGTCTTTTCGGTGAGCATCACACCGATGAGGAGCGCCTCAAGAAGGCCCTCGACGTGTCCAAGATCTACAACATCACCATCGTCCTCAAGGGCCACTACACGATGACCGTGCGCCCCGACAGCAAGGTGTATGTCAACAGCAGCGGTAATGCGGGTATGGCAACGCCTGGCAGTGGTGATGTCCTGACGGGAGTCATCTCGGCCCTCATCGCCCAGAGCTACCAGCCCGACTGGTCGGTTGTGCTCGGTGTGTATCTGCATGGTTTGGCAGGCGACCTCGCCGCCCAGGAGCATGGCACCTACGGCATGGTGGCCAGCGATATCGTCGATAACTTGGGCAAGGCTATCATGGAAGTGATGAAATAACCCGCAATCGTTCCCATAAACAATAAAAGCTGTTAATCGACTGATTAACAGCTTTTATTGTACCTGAAGTGGGACTTGAACCCACACGGCCGCAATGGCCAAGGGATTTTAAGTCCCTCGTGTCTACCGATTCCACCATTCAGGCATCGGTTATGAATCTGGCTGCAAAGGTAACACTTTTTGCTGAGAAAAATCGTCTTTTCCCGTTTTTTTTGTCATTTGGGGGCCTTTGCTGTCATTTCATCAGGTCCAGCAGGGTGATGTCGGGAGTGCTGGATTGCTGTGTGTCACGCAACTTGATGATTTTGTCCAACAGTTTGGCAAAGCGTTTGTCAGCCTTAACGATGAAATTGGAATTACCATAGTTGCTGAGGGCGTTCATCGCTGTGTTGACTGTTAGATCATCGGGGTCACATGCTGGCTGGTAAGCTTTGCTATCGCTGTTGTCATGATAGACGGCCGAGAGCAAACCGGCGTTCATCAGCCGAGTGAGTATCTTCTCGGCGAGGGGACCGGGTATGTCATAATCATTGACGAGTTCTCCCAGGGTCAAGGGCTGCTCGTGCTGCTTGAACCGCTTGGTGGCAAGGGCGAGAACAGCGACAGCCATCTGGTTGGAATAGTTCTGGGAGGAGTCTTTCGCCTTGTCGCGATAGGCAAAACTGTCAAAGTTCTGGCAGGCGTAAGTCAGCACCACTCCAGACAGTGTGATGAGCCATGACAATTGCATCCACACTAACATCAAAGGCAGGAATGCGAAACTTCCATAGATGGCGTTATACTTAGACACATAAACCTGACCGGTCACGAACAGCCACTGCACGCCCTGAAACAGAGTGCCAGCCAAGATGCCTGCAAATAGGGCATACTTGAACTGTACCTTGGTGTTCGGTATCATGTAGTAGGCAGCGGTGAAGATGAGCCATGAGATGATGGTGGGCGCAAATCCCAGCAAGTTGTGCATCATGGGGGAGAGAGGGTTGCCTTCAAATATGTGTTGCACGGCATCGCTCATGAAAATGGTGACACCGGCCGAGCAGACCATCAGCACGGGCAGCAGCAGAAATAGGGCTGTATAGTCGGTGAATTTGCGTTGGAGCGACCGCTTGGTGGTCACGCCCCACACGTGGTTGAAGGTATCCTCGACATTGCTCATCAGTGAGATAAGCGTCCACAACAGGAAGATGAGGCCGATGCCGATGAAGACGCCTTGGGAGGCTTGGGCAAGGTAGTTGTCGACATAGGTCAAGGCTGATTCCAGCGCTTGCCGTTGGGCGGGGAAATAACGGAACAACTCGCTCTGCATCAAGTTCTGGAACCCGAAGCCCCGAGCAATGGCAAATAACATAGCCAGGGCTGGGACAACAGCCAGTACGGTGTTGTAGGTCAAGGCACAAGAACGCATTTGCAGGTCGCGGTCAAGGAATGAATGCACACTCAGGTTGATAGTCTTCAACACCTTCACCGGCCATTCTTGCTTCGTGTCATCCCACACGCCATACACGCAGTACTGGATGTTCTGCATGAGGCGGTGCCACAGGCTGTCTTTTTTTTCCTCGCTCATTCTCTTGGTCGGGATGATTTAAGGAAGTTGTGTCATAATTCTCCGCTAATTATAATCGGTTAGGGTGCGATTAATTGTCTCAGTCGAGAATTATGACACAACTACACTTGTCAGATTACAGGTTGTCGAGGGACTCCTTGATCAAGTCAAAGATGTCGTCGATAGTGCCCAGGCCGTTGATGGCGCGGTACTTGCCCTGTTGCTCATAATAGGCCTTCAAGGGCGAAGTCTGGTTGTGGTAAGTGTCCAGACGCTTGCGGGCGGTCTCCTCGTTGTCATCCGAGCGGCCACTCATCTGGCCACGCAGCACGATGCGCTTGATGAGCTCTTCTTCGGGCACTTCCAGTCCCACAACGGCGTCAATCTTGGTGCCGCGGTCGGCCAGCAGCTGTTCGAGAGCCTCGGCCTGAGGAATGGTGCGGGGAAAGCCGTCAAAGATGACGCCCTGGCTGGCCTTGTCCTTGTTCTCGTCGAGAACCTGTGCCAGGATATCGATGATGAGTTCGTCGGGGACGAGTTGGCCCTGGTCAATGTAGCCCTTGGCGGTCTTGCCGAGTTCGGTACCGCGCTTGATGTTGTCGCGCAGCACGTCACCAGTCGAGATATGGTACAGTTTGTAATGTTCAATGAGTTTATCGCTCTGGGTGCCTTTGCCCGAACCGGGAGCACCAAAAATAACAATGTTCAACATAATGGTCTTGAATTTCTTTTATTTAGTGTCTATGTTAATAAATTGCACTTTTATCGCCAGACATTAGGTCTCTTTCAGCACATAGATGTCGGGCAAGTTGCGTGCCAGCCCGTCCAAGTCGAGACCGTAGCCCAGAATGAATTTGCAGGGAATCTCAAAGCCGACATACTCGGGCGCCTTGCCAACGGTCAGCGCTTCGGGCTTGAACAGCAGCGAGACCATCTTGACCGATTTAGGACTGTGCTTGTCGAGCTCCTTACGCAGCTGGGCAGCGGTCACGCCGCTGTCGATAATGTCCTCGACAATGAGCACGTTGCGGCCGGTGATGTCCTCGTTCAGGCCCATGATTTCTTTCACCTTGCCTGTCGATTCCATGCCCTCATAGGACTTGAAACGGATGAATTCTATCTCTGAGTCATGCAGGTTGCACGCGCGGAACAGGTCGGCCGCAAAGATGAACGACCCGTTGAGGACACACAAGAACAGGGGATTCTCGTTGGCATAGTCACGCTTGATTTCCTGGGCAAGGCGGTGCACTTGCTTGGCAATCTCTTCACGTCTGATGTAAGGCTCAAACGTTAGGCCCTGATAAGTTACTTCTTCCATGAGACTACAGTGCTATAGTTTGAAGTTGCAAAGATACGATAAAGTTTTCAGTTTTTTCAAGGAACAAGAAAAAAAGCGAACCACAAGCTCGCAATACTCCAACGGGAGGCTGCCGTGGTCGTCGCGTTTGTCGGGATTGTTATGGCAGTTAGGTTGTCGAAGTATTGCGAGCCTGTGGCTCGCAATTGGGCTCCTGCTTTACTGCCGTGTGGCGATGGCTCGAGCCAGGGCATTCATCTGGCGGCAGCATTCGGCAGTCAACGGGTGGTAATCGTTGTGGTGCTCAAATGGGGAAACGAGCAGCACTTTTCCGGTAGCACAGGCATCGAATAGTTTCCCGCCTGGCTTGGAGATATCGTCGAAGCCGTTGTTGCGGATGAGTATCACTGGAATTCCTGCTTCGATAGCCCTGTCAATGATGCTTTTCTCTCCAGGGCTGATAGCAGGAGAAACAAGCACTGCTCCCTGGGCAAGCAATCGGTCACCCTCGCGCGCTATTTCCTCCTTGCTCATGCGCCGGGAACAGTAGACCTGCATGATTGACGGGTGTTGCAGGAGTCGTTGGTTACCCATCGCGCTCATTGTGAATCCTGCTATCGAGATATGGTGAGAGACTGCGAAAAAGTCCTGATGATGTCGCTTAACCCAAAGGCGCCGCGGGTTATCGTTGAGGTAACTCATCCAGCGGTCGAGCTGTCCTTTGCCTTGAAGCACCCCATCGGTGTAACCCTGTTCCCACAGTGGTATGGATTGTCCCAGTTCCCGAGCCGCCCGGTTGCAACCGGTTTTGAAGCCATTGATGACTTTGCCCAAATGGACGGGCAGTGGTTCCGTAACAAACAGGATACCGTGCATGTGGTCGGGCATGAGGGTCAACGCCAGTATCCTGATTTGAGGATAATAGCGGGGAATTCCCAACCATTCTGCTTTCACTCTTTCGCCCAGTGGTGAGAGACTCACCCAGGGCTGCAGATGACTGTCGTCGGGACCCTGCAGGTTCCCAAGCCGAGGATGACGCCCTTCCACGCACAGGGTAATCATGTAGATGGCTCTGCCTTGATAGTCATGGCTGACCATCCGGCGTTTCATCGATACGGTGGCATGGACGTCGGGATGTGATTGTGACCATTGCTTGCGCCCCTCATTGCGCTTGTCATCCATGTCTTGAAACGATTAAAGCGAGCCACAAACTCGCAATACTCCAACGGGAGGCCGAAGGGACGGGCTTGTCGAAGTATTGCGAGCCTGTGGCTCGCTGTGGTGATGGTTTACTTGGCGACTTTCTCCAGGCGCTTCATCATGGCGAACATGAAGATGGCGGCAGCTAGGCAGACTGCGATGAAGACAGTCCAAACAATCCACAGGGGCAGATCACCCCACAGGTAACCGCCGACGCTCACCAACTTGTTGCCGATGGCGGTGGCACCAAACCAGCCACCCATCATCAGACCCTTATACTTGGGAGGAGCTACCTTGCTGACGAACGAGATGCCCATCGGCGAGAGCAACAACTCACCGAAAGTCAGCACCAGATAGGTCGAAATCAGCCAGTAGGGGGATACCAGTGGCCCGAGTTCTCCCTTATCGACGAGAGCGGCCTGCTCATTAGGTGTGAGCAGTCCTTGGGATGCAAACAACATGATGAAGAAGGCTGCGCCAGCCACAAGCATACCGTAAGCAATCTTGCGGGGGGCCGAGGGCTCCTTGCCCTTGTTTGCCAGATAAGTGAAGATTGCCATCGACACGGGCGTCAACGCAACGACATAGAACGGGTTGAATTGCTGGAAAATCGGGGCTGAGATATCGACGGAGCCGGTGGCGCGGGTGTACTTGTAGCCCAGCACGGCCAGGGCTGCTACGATGATGGCGGCCGAGATGCCCTTGCCCTTGCCCGTCTTGCTCTGGAAGAGCGAGAAGCCGGCATAAACAATCAGGATGAGCATCACCAGGTTGATCACGTCGAACGGCATAGTGTGCACGCCCGAAGCGGTCTTGGCGGTGAATTCGTCGGCAAAGTAGGTCAGCGACAAGCCGTTCTGGTGGAAAGCCATCCAGAAGAAGATCACAACGGCGAACACGAGCAACAATGCTACGATGCGTTGTTTGGTCTCTTCCTTGGTCAACTCGGGCTCGGCTGCGGCAGCAGCGGCTTTACCGGTCTTCTTGTCACTGTCCTCGGTGTGACGGAAAGTGCCACGGAAGGCATAGTAAATGGCAATTGAGAGCACCAGTGACGCACAAGCTACCATGAAAGCAAAGTGATAAGCCTCACCAGGAGCGGTGTAACCCAAATGTGTCTGGGCATACTCAGTGATCTTGACGGCTGCAGTAGGAGCGAACAGCGCACCGATGTTGATAGCCATGTAGAACAGCGAGAAACCGGCGTCGCGCTGGTTGGTATAACGCGGATCGTCATAGAGATTACCCACCATTACCTGCAGGTTACCCTTGAACAGACCTGTACCCAGACTGATGAGCAACAAGGCTGCCAGCATTGCAACAATACCTGCTGTGGCGCCACCCAATGGGATGGACAGCAGTAGATAGCCGATGAACATGATGATGATACCGGTGGTCACCATTTTGCCAAAGCCGAACTTGTCGGCAAGATAGCCACCCAGAATCGGGAGGAAGTACACGAGCATGAGGAAATCTCCATAGATTTCACCGGCCCACTTGGGGTCAAAACCGAAGTTTGACCTGAGAAACAGGGCGAACACGGCAATCATTGTGTAGTAGCCGAAGCGCTCACCCGTGTTGGCCAATGCCAACGCGAAAAGTCCTTTTGGTTGGTTTTCAAACATAATTCTGTTGGTTGATTAATTAATTTATTAATAATGTATTGTTGTCGTTTCAGCAGCCACCATGGTCGCGTGCCTGGAAGGCGATGGCATAGGCGCGGAGTTGCTTGATCATTGCCAGCAGGCCGTTGCT
>ONKF01000037.1 GCA_900318335.1 uncultured Prevotellaceae bacterium | reverse complement strand
CCAGTTGGCACCGGGATCGTTGAAGCAGGCCTTCAGGGCCTCGAAGGTGGGAGCCATCATGTACTTCACCTTGCGGCTCCATGAGGCACGATAGCCCTCGCTGTACACAAAGTACCAGTAGTTGCCCATCTTGAAGATGTCGGGGCACTCACACATGCGGTCCCAGATCATGGGGAAGTTACCGACGTGATCCCACGTCTTCAAGTCGCTGGACTTGAACTCGGCAAATTTCAGGTTGCTGGAGATGACCATGTGGTACAGGCCGTCGTCGGCAACAAAGATCTGCGGGTCGCGGAAGTCGTTGTCCGAGTAGCCATAAGCCGAACCCTTCAACATCCACACGGCATCCTTAGACCAGTCCTTGAAGTCGGACGAGGTAGCCCTCATCACGGCCTCGCGGCCATAGCGGTCATGTCCCGTGTAATAGATATAGTATAATCCATCCTTCTCGCTGTAGATGCAGCAGCCTGTACCCAGGGCAGCATCCTGCTCGTCGGGAGAAGTGCCGGTATGCAGCACCTCGCCCATCGACTGATAGTTGGCGCCATCAACGGTAGTCACGCCCCAGAAGGGGTGATAGTTGAAAGTGGCATTGTTGTCAAACTCCTGCAGGTAGAGCACCTTGAAGTGGCCAGCCTTGGCATCATAGAAAGGCATCGGGTCACCACAACGGCCAATTGCGGGGTTGTAGTAGGTCTGGAAGCCTGCCTCATCCACCGAATTGAAGAATGTGGTTGTGCCGTCCCAGTCCTTAGAAGGATCGGGGCCGAAGCTATCCTCGCTGCATGCCGACGAAGCGATCATAAAGCAACACAGCAGCAATGCGCTGAAAATATTCTTATACTGTTTCATGAGTCAATTACTTGGTTAAATAGTTGATAGCATTCTTGGTCATAATCTCAATGTTCTTGTGGAACTTCTCGGTATAACCTGCCTCGTAGGTGTAGGAATACCAGTCGTAGCAGCCCGAACCGACGCAGATGATGCCACCCTTGCCGTCGTGAGCAGGATACTCCCAGAGCACGATAGCGCCGTCACCACCAACGCCGAGAACCCGGCCACCAGTGCGGCTTGTCCAGACGTCATAGTTGTCATAGCCACCCCAGTCGGTACCGATGTGGTACTGGGCGGTTGAGTTGGTGATGTGGTAACCGGCATCGGTGCAATAAACCTCGTTGGGGTTATCACCAGTCACAAGATTTTGATAGAGGGCATGGCCATTCTGACCATCAAAGATGCGGAATGTCCACGGGCCGCCGCACAACTCGGCATATGCCTCGTCCTGACCCCAGCAGTTGTTGGGCGTCGTCCACTCGTCGTCACCGGTAGTGCCGATGAATGACGGCAGGTTAACGGCATAGCGGGTGAGCAGCAATGCACCGCCGTTCTCATAGAACTGGCGCAGCTCGTTCAGGGTGTTCATCGCGTCGGTAGCCTTGGCAACAAAGTTGTCATGGCCATCCACGCCACCGTCAACGTGCCAGTGCCACCAGATGAGCTTGCACTCCGACAGGTCGAGGGTGCCAGCACGCAGGTCGGCAAACGAAGCATACAGTGAGCTCTCAACATTGCCCAGCATCCACTGGCAAGCAGTCTGAGCTTCGGGATCAAGTTCGCTCATCGTGGGAGCGGAACCCAGGAAGAGGGCCTTGGGCTTGCTGATAGCGATAACCTTAACAGTATATACACTCTCGGCCGAATTGTTCTTCACCGTATAGGTGACGGGCTGTGAGAAGTCCTGAGCTACACCCGACGACGGGGTGATAGTTGCGTTGGCGCTATAAGTAATGGTGGGCACCAGATTGGTGATGTCAAGCGTTGCGGGGATGTAAACCACAATCGTCTTGGCCTCCTGATCGATGCTACCCGTGTAGATGTCGTTGATCACAAACGAGGTGATGCGTGCCTCATCGTGGAGAACCGACAGCGTCCAGTCCATAAAGACGTCACCGTTCTTGACGTGCAGCACCTTGGCAGCGTCCATGTTGATGGTTTCGCCCTGGCGAATGTTGCACACAGCACCGTCCGACATCTTCAATGAAGTGACCTTCATGGCTGAAGTCTCATAGACCTCAGGCAGACGGACGAGGATGGAGCGTGAAGGCAAGTCGATGATTCCCTCGAAGTTGTCAAGGGAGAGCTGATCAATCATGCAGTTGCCTGACAACTCCAGGTCGCTGATGTTGTCATCGGAGCATGAGCTGAGCATTGGAGCGAGTCCGCAGCAGGCAAGACACGCACAGAATATATATAATATCTTAGCTTTCATAATTATTGTTATTTTATTCATCGGAATTTAACTATGTTGCTGTGATTACCAGTTGCCAATGTTCTGCGTGTAATGGCCATTGGAGGCCGAAATCTGGCTGAACGGGATGGGCAGGTACTCGTCCTTGTTGGCGGTGAAATGGGCGGAACTGTAGATGGCACAGCTGCCGATTTCCTCGGAATAGTACTTGTTGAGCACCTGAGCGGCTTCACCCCAGCGCACGAGGTCAAAGAAACGCTCGCTCTCCATACCCATTTCCAGACGGCGTTCCATCTTCACAATCTTCACGGCCTGGTCTTTGGCGTAACTGCCGCGATAGTTGCTGATGTACATCTTCACGCCATAGGAGTTGGGATAGTTGGAAATCATCTGGGTGCTGGTGGCAGCGCGTGAGCGCAGCTGGTTCACGAGGTTGATGGCCTGGTCGGTCTGACCCAACTGGGCATAAGCCTCGGCACGCATCAGCAGCACGTCGGCATAGCGGAAGACGATGCGGTTCATCGAGCTGGCCCAGTAAGAGCCCTTGATGAGGTAGCTGCCGATGAGAGCAGGGTCAACATTGTGCTTGAGTGACACGTAGTAGCCATACAGACCGTTGCTGCGGCTCCAGATGCTGGTCTCCTCCATCATGTAATTGCGGTTGAACATGTAGGGCAGACCCGGCATACCCACGGTAAGGAACAAGCGCGGGTCGGCATTGTCGGCGCTCAAGTCAAAGTCCTTCTCGTTGAAGTTGTCGAGCAGGGGAAGACCATCGGCACCGGTGTGATAGGCGTTCACAAGGTTCTGTGAGGGCTTGTAGAAGTCACAACCGCCATCGGTGGCACCGGGGATGTTGGGCGGAATCAAGCCGTAGCTCCAGTTCAGGTTACCATAGGTCGAACCGTCGTTGCGTGAGTACTGGATAGCCCAGATACTCTCGATACCGTTCTCGTACTCTTCCTCGGGACGGAAGTTATTGTGGATGTCTTCCTCCAGACCGTAGTTAGCATACAGGGTGGGGTCGGTGAACTCGATGACCTTCTCCAGGTCGCCTTGATTGATGCTGGTCACCTGGTTGCTCTTAGCGTCATCCTGACGATAGGCTTTGTAGAGATATACCTTAGCCAGGAATGCGGCAGCAGCAGCCTTGGTGGGACGACCCTTGTCCTGTTGAACCACGGGCAGGGTATTGTAGGCTTCCATCAGGTCGTTGATGATGAGTTGCCAGCCCTCGTCGTTGGTGTACTGAGTGTTAGAAAGCTCGTTATACTCGTCGTAGGTCAAGTTCTCATTGGTTACAAAGGGGATGTTCTTGTACAGACGCTTGAGCAGGAAGTGGCCGTAGGCACGCAAGAACTTCATCTCGGCCAGGCGCTGTCCCTTCATGGCGTAGCTGTCATCGGTCTCCTTGAGCAGGGCGATGGCGCTGTTCACGCGCGACAGGCTGTTATACAACCTTACCCACATATCATTAATGTTCCAGTTAGTGGTGAGCACACCCTGCTGGATCTCCAGCTGATGGAACACGTCACCGTCGCTGGTACCGTTACCACCTTTGTAGGCGTCATCACTACGGACGTCGAAGTTCCACATCGAGAACGATGAGTTAATGTCCTCGGCCGATGTGAAGATGGCATAGGCCGAAATGGCCATGGCCTCGGCATTCTCGGGCGACTTTACCTGGTCGTCGCTGAGTGTGGCCTGGGGCTTGTGCTCGTCAAGAAAATCATCACAAGACGTAAACAATGTGGTGGCACTGCAGCAAACCAGACCGACACACAATATATTAAATATCTTTTTCATAGTGAATCCTGAATTTTTAGAATGAAACATTAAGACCGTAGGTGACATTGAGGGGGATAGGATAACCGAAGTTGGGATTCTCGGGATCCACACCGGTAAATGACTTGCTCTTGATGGTCAGCAGGTTCTGGGCTGACACATACATGCGCAGGCGGGCGATGTGCAACTTGTCACATACTCTGCTGCCAAAGTTGTAACCCAACTGGATGTTACGCATCTTGGCGAAGGAACCGTTCTCCACAAAGTAGCTGCTCACGCGCTTCTCGTTGTTGTTGTCCATCGTGCTGACAGCGGGAATGTTGGAGCTGGGATTCAGGGGGCTCCATGCGTCGAGCAAGCGACGGCCCTTGTTCAGGTTGGTGATATTCAGACCGCTCCACAGGTCGCTCTCGCGCTTCAGGTCACTGATCACGTCAACGCCCTGCACGCCCTGCCAGAACATGGTGAAGTCCAGATTCTTGTATTCAAGATAGATGTTCAGACCCCAAGTGAAGTCGGGCACGGGTGAGTAAATCCACTTCTGGTCCTTCTCGTTGATGATACCATCCTCGTTCAGGTCTTTCCAGCGGATACGACCCAGGCCGGCACCATTCTGTGTGGCGTGGTTGTCAATCTCATCCTGGCTCTTGAAGATGCCGTCATACACATAGCCCACCTGGGCGCCCATGGGATGTCCCACAACGCTCTCGACGCCGTTACCGCCAAAGGTGCCGGCAGCTGCCAGAGTCTCGGGGAGCTTGGTGATCTTGTTGCGATAGGTGCCGATGTTGCCTGAGATGTCATACTGGAAATCGCCCACGCTGCCGCGGTAGCCCACGTTCAGCTCGATACCCTTGTTGGTCATCTCACCAGCATTGATCCACTGGCTGCTACCCTCACCCATCACACCGATACCGGGCATGTAAACCAGAATGTCGGTGGTCTTCTTGTAGTACCACTCAAACGAGCCGTACAGTGCGTTGCGCAGCAAACCGAAGTCGATACCAAGGTTGGTCTGTGTCGTGGTTTCCCACTTGAGGTTATCGTTACCCAACTGGTTGCGCTTGAAACCGCTGGGGAGCGTCTGGCCGCCATTAGTACCGGCGATGTCATAGCTGGTACCGTAGCTCTGGCCACCGAAACCAGCCTCACCATAGTTGCTCTCGAAGATGGTGTAACGGGCAATGTTGGAAATCTCCTGGTTACCGGTCTGTCCCCATGATGCGCGCAACTTGAGGTTGTCGAGCCACTCCATGCGCTTCATGAAGGGTTCCTCGCTGATGCGCCAACCAAGGCTGACCGAGGGGAAAGTACCATAGCGGTTATTGCGACCGAAGCGGCTTGAACCATCGTAGCGGACGGTCACGCTTGCCAAGTAGCGGTCAGCATAGGTATAGTTCACCTTACCGAAGAACGACACCAGGGTGTAGCCCTCGCCAGAGCCGTAGGCTTCGGCCTCGCCGACTGCCGCATTGGGCCACATGTAGTTGGGGTTCAGGATAGCAAAGTCATAGGCCTTGCCGCTGAGCCATGAGTCGTCCTCGCGGTTGAGCTCGGTACCGATCATGACGTCACCGCGATGCGAGCCGCGCTCCAGGTTGTAGGTAGCGATGGCGTTCCACATCCACTTGGTCCAGTGTTCCTGCTTAGCCTCAACGGCATTGGTCGGATTGGCCACGGTGCCTTCGGTAATAGGATAGGTGAAGATGCGCTGTTGTTTCTGCGAATAGTCAAGACCGAAGGTCGACTTGATGTTGAAATCAGCAAACGGGTTGATGTTGATAAACGCATCACCGAACATACGCCAATAGGTGTAGCGGTTGTCGCTGTTGCGGTCCAGGCGGGCCACGGGGTTCTCGCGGTCGGGATAACCACCCACGGGACCTGCATATTGGCCATCAGTCGTGTAAACAGGCAGTGACGGGTTGAACTGCAGCACATTCTCCAGGAAGCCGCCAGGAGCCTGAAGCTCGTTGGTGCGGTTTACAGTGAAGTGTTCACCCACGGTCACGATCTTGCGGTCGCCGACGTTCAACAGCTTGTAGGTTGAATTCATACGGGCCGAAAGACGCTGGAAGTCAGACTTCTTGATGATACCGTCGTTCTTGTAGTAGCCGAGTGAGAAGAAAGAGGTACCGTTCTCGGTGCCCTGGCTCAGCGAGACGTTATACTGCTGAACAAGGCCTGTACGGGTGGTCTCTTTGAACCAGTCGGTATCGGCGGCGGGAGTCTTGCCTGCGGGATCCAGGAACTTGCTCATTGTGATGCCGTTGAGCACGGGAACACCCTGAGCATTGTAACTCCAGTCATAGTTGTAACCCAGACCGTTCAGGTTGGGATTCAGGCCATCGTTCACATAACCTTGCCACATCACTTGGCCAAACTCCTTAGCGTTCAGCACCTTCATCTTGTGGGCATACGTCTGTACCGCCAGGCTGGCATCGAAGTCGATCTTCACCTTGCCGTCCTTGCCGCCCTTGGTGGTGATGATGATGACACCGTTGGCAGCGCGGCTACCGTAGATAGATGCCGAGGCGGCATCCTTGAGCACCTGGATGCTCTCGATGTCATTACCATTGAGCTCGTGCATACCGGCCTTGGTGGGAACACCGTCGATGATGTAGAGCGGGTCGTTGTTGTTGAGGGTACCTGTACCACGGATGCGGACAGTTGCTGCACCCGAGGGGTTACCGTCGGCCGAGATGTTCATGCCCGGCACGCGACCCTGCATCGCCTTGATGGGGTTGTTCTCGTTCTGTTTTACCAGATCGGTTACGCTAACTACACTCACGGCGCCGGTCAAGTCGGCCTTGCGCTGTGTGGTGTAACCCGTCACGACAATCTCGTTAAGTGAAAGTGCATCCTCTTTCATGGTGACAACCATGCCATTGCTGGCAGGCATCTCGACATTGAGGAAGCCCACGTAGGAGAAAACGAGGGTTGCTCCAGGGTTGACCTTGATGGTGAAGACGCCGTCAAAGTCGGTCACTGTACCGTTGCTGGTACCTTTCTCCACCACAGTGGCGCCGATGACGGTCTCTCCTGTCTCGTCAACGACGGTGCCTGTGATTTCTGTTTGCGCATACAGTATTGTACACGTCAACATGAGCATGAAGCTGAGTAGAAATCTTTTCAGTACGTTCATTGTTCTGTTGGTTTTGGTTAATAAAATATGATAGTTTATGTCATTTTTGGCAAAGATAACCTATTACAATAAAAAGGATTATCACTTTTCGTTCTTCTACTTGCAAATTTGTTTCAATGTATCAATTCTATTAGTCAACGAACGATATTTCAAGCCTTGCTTAAGGCTGATTCACTACCTTTGTGCAGTAGAAATAGCAAAAAGGTGTGGACTCACATCGTTTCACTTTCGAACCAGGTCTGCGACAACCGTTAGAATAGATGAAACGTCGGTCCACACCATTTTTATGCCTATAAAATGGTAGTGTCCTGCACTCTCTATTCCAGAAATCCAGGGTCGCAGTTTGGTCCGAAAAGAGTCAGTAACTCGATAATAAAACCCACAATGTCTTTCTTTCCTGCCCAGAAGGAATGTGCAAATATAGTGATTTTTTCCTTATTAAGAAAGTTTATGTGTTATTTCAGTATAAATGAACTGAATCAGGATTTGCGAGCCTCGCCTGGTACAGTGCCAAACTCGTCCTTATAGCACTTGGTGAAATAGGATGGTGAAGCAAATCCCACCTGATAGGCAATCTCGCTGACCGAGAGCGCTGTCTCTTGCAGCAGCTTCTGGGCTTGGGCCAGCCTGGCCTTACGCAGCAGATCAACAGGCTTGCTGCCAGTCAGTGCCTTGACCTTGCGGTAAAGCTGTACACGGCTCAGTCCCATGACGGCGGCAAGGTCCTCGACACTCAGATTGCTGTCGGACAAGCGCTCCACCACCACCTCCTTGAATCGGGAAATAAAGGCGTCCTCAATGGGTGTCGAGGCAACAGCGATGTCCTGGGACGGGGTGGCAGATGTCCCTGTAGCAGGTTTCATGCCCCACAGGTCCTTGAGCTGGTGGCGGCTGTGCAGCAGGTTGCCGATGCGGGCCAGCAGCAATTCAGGGGAGAAGGGTTTGGTGATATAGGCGTCGGCTCCGCTTTCGTAACCCTCGATCTGATGTTTCTCCAGGGCTCTTGCCGTGAGCAGAATGACGGGGATGTGGCTGGAGATATCGTCCTTTTTCACCTGTTGGCAGAACTCCAGGCCGTTCATCACTGGCATCATCACGTCCGACACAATCAGGTCGGGCACTTGTTCGCGGGCGAGTTCAAGTCCACGCTTGCCGTCCTCGGCTTCCAGCAGGCGGTATTGCCCTTGCAGGATGGACCGCAGATAGGTGCGGATGTCAGCATTGTCATCGACGATGAGCACCGTGGGGGCGTCCTCGTCTTGCTCGGGTACTGCGGCGGGGTTCGCAATGGGTTGTGACACGGTGATGGCATCCACCTGTGCACTCGTCATCTCTTGGATGGGAGTCCCCACTTGGGCATCGAGCATCTTGTTGATAAGACCTGTGAGATGCTGAGTATTGCGGCGAACGATGCTGAAGAGCTCGCGTGCATTATCGCTCGCACCTCTGAAGTCATTGGTCCTTAGTAACTGGTCCAGTGGACCTTGGATGAGTGTCAGCGGTGTGCGCAACTCGTGGCTCACTTGGGTGTAGAAATCCAGCTGCTCACGTTCCATCAGCATGCGCTCGTCCTGGATGCGGGCACGTTGCAGGTAATACATGTAGATGCCGGCAAGCAATGCCAGCAACAGCAGTATGGCGGCAAGGGCCACAAAGATGAGCGTGCGCTGGTTGCCCAGCTGGTCGAGATATTGGCTAGCTTTTTCATGCAGTTGCTCGAGGTTGTGTGACTGGCGCATGATTTCCTCGCTCTCCATCAGCAACACGCGGGCATTATCCTGGGTGACAAGTGCCGACATCAGTTTTGTCTCTTTTTCATAGGGGTTTCCCTCCAGAATGTCCACTGCCAGTTGCAGCAACTGGTCGCCGTGGGTGGGGTAGATGTAGGATGCGTCCAGCAGCGAGTCCAGCACCAGGCGGATGCCGCCGTTCTCGCCCGGCAGTCCATCGATACCGCAGAACAACGGCATTACACTGCCTGCTTCCTCAAAGGCCTTGCGGGCACCCATAGCCGTGCGGTCGTTCATGCCGAACACCAGGTCAATCTTCTCTCCCTTGTTCTTGTCAAGCCATTGCTTGACCGTGTTATAGGCAGTCGGCTCGGTCCAGTCGCCCTGCAGGGTGGCGACCACCTGGATACCTGGATGCTGGGCAATGGCTTCCCTGAAACCGTTGTGTCGCTCAATCGCGGGCGATGAACCCTTCAGGCCCATTACCTCGATGATGCGCCCGCGCTCATGCAATCGTGTGGCGATATATTCGCCCATCAGGTGCCCCATCTCGTAGTTGTCGGCACCCATATAGGCCGTGTATTTCTTGGTATTGGTCTTGCGCTCAAACACAATCACCGGGATGCCTTTGTCATAGGCTCGGTCAATAGCCGGCGAAATCGTTGATACCTGGTTGGGTGCCACAATCAGCAGGTCAATCCCTGTACCGACAAGGCTGTCAATCTGTTGGATCTGGCGCTCATCGCTATCGAAGGCCGCAGCGAATCTCAATTCCACATTGTCATGGAAATATGCGCCGATCTGTAACTCCGAGTTCTGCTTGTCGCGCCAGATGTCGTCAGAGCACTGCGATACCCCGATGCGGTATTTCTTGCTGTCCTGCGAGCATGATGCCAGCAGGATAAGGGACATCAGTATGATAAAAGCAAATTGATAGAATTTTCGCATTTTTCGTCAATATTGTAACCCAAAACACGTTAAATAAACAACGTGATGGTTGAGAAATATTCATTTAGATTGCAAAATTGCTAAATTTCTAAAATATATCAAAATTTCCCGCATATTATTTAAAAAAAACACCCTATTGATAATTAATAAATATTAAAACCAAATCCAACAAAGTTGTGGCAACAATGAAACCGCTAATCATTGACACATAACGTCTTAATTGATTACAGAGTGCGTGGTTTCAGGATCGGAATGGCATGGTATTGCCCAGTAGGTGTTGATTGCTTTCGGCTTTGATTCTGTGCGATATGAATCCAGGAGTTATGGTGGATGGATGGTGGTTTATTATCGATTCCATCTATATTAAGCAATGGGAAGACTTGTTAAGGACTGAGTTGGACGCAGGGCGTCCCATCATTTATGCAGCACATGATAACAGTGCTGGTGTGGGTCACGCCTTCGTCTGCGACGGTTATAACATGGAAGGTAAGTTCCATTTCAACTTTGGCTGGTATGGCTACAGCAACGGTTGGTTTGCGTCCACAGCATTGGATGTGAGTCCCCGTGAGGGTGTCGAACGGCATTATAATTCCAACCATCAGGTAGTATGCGGTTTGCGTCCCCCTGAGGGCTGGCAGCCCCCGACAGTTCTTCTCAAAGGTGACATTAACACCGACGGCAAAGTCAACATCATAGATCTTACTACGCTCATTGATCACCTGCTGGGAGGTGGTGGCACCATCAACCACGATGCTGCCGATGTCGATAACAAGAACGGAGTGACCATTGCCGATCTAGCTGCCCTCATCGACCTCCTGCTCACCAACACTTGACATACATCTATAGATAGAACGGCAACAGGCCAAAACACAAACGGTTAGTGCTTATTGTCTCGCCAATTAATCCGAGACAATAAGCACTAATTATAAATATAATGTTGCCCACAAGCGCTTTCGGCGACCCTAAAAGGACAAATAAAAGACAAAAAGATAATAACCCCCCAACCGATATAAAACACTGTTAGTTCTGCTGCGGGCGGGTCTTGCGTGTGGTGATGCGGTTGATGAAGTAGCCCACGGCCATAAACAGGACTCCGAAGAAGATATAGAAGCTGGGCATAAAGATTTTGGCAGGCAATATATATTCGGCTACCTGTACATCGCGGGTAAGCCCCAAATAAAACGCCAAATGCATTAGCAGTAATGCGACACAATACACAAAGCCAAAAACGAATAACAGGCGCCACACGGTACCCCACAAGCCATAGCCGAACAACTACTTGTAACCAACGACGTAATAAGCGGTGACGACGAGGAAAATGACCGAGATGACTGTCATCTGCTTGAAAATGAACCAGCACGGCACCATCAGCAGGAAGATAGACACTTCCAGGGTGGCAAAAAGGACCTGGATAAAGAACCCCTCGGGCAACGTGTGCCGCGTGTGCCGCGGCGAGTAGCGGAACATGACCCAGGTAGGGAAGATGACCGCATAAGCTACCGCGAGAATGAACAGCATCTTCACAGGCGGAAAACTCATCTGGCGCTTGCCGCTGATGTAGTCACTGATGAAGTAACCAGTGCGAAACAGCAGCTGCCACACGCTGTACAGGACAGAACAGAACGCGAACGCGATCCCAAGCCCCACATGTCCATCACGCTCTGGCGCACGCTTTGCCACCCGATGCGCCCAAAGCTTGCACGCTGAGAGCATGTAGGGCAATAGTGGCCTGTGAAGCTGAACCCGCAGTTGTTGCAGCGGTGCTCCACCTCACCCTGGACGTATCTCATCGGCTGATGTTGCCAACGCCTGAAACGCGCGTATAGTTCTTTCAAAGAATGCCAGTTCACCCTTATCTAATTGTTAATCAATATAGATTCAGTAGCGAATCCGCTACAAAAGTATAAAAAACGCCATGAGCCAATTATCATCGCTATAAAACTGAAAATCAATCGATTATTTTGACCTTTATTGTATGTGAAGAGGGATAGATATGATAAGGACATCTTTATCCGCAATTTGCATCGCATTGCAGCAAGAATAAACAAAAAGTGCCGCAATCTATTGATTGTCAGCACCTTGTACCCTGAGCCGGACGGCGGCCGCCATCATCAATACTTACCGATAATCACCTAACCACACAGATAACCAACCCATTGCCCTCCATCATCTGTGACTCTCAGTGATTATCATGGAAAAAGAAATGTCCAAATGTTCAAGTAATGTTCAAGTAAAATGGGGGTGTATAATGGCTTAAATTCCGATATTGTATTGATATTCCACATCTAATTTATAGTGCAGGCCACTTGGTGACTTTTATCCAGCATTGGTGACGTTCAGTTTCTGCTTTCCAAGGTATTAAATCTACTATCTGACTATTATAAGAATCATAATATTGGTTATTTTTAATCCAAAAGATAGCAAGTCTCATTTTATTCCAAATAGCCCTTTCCTTTTTTATACTTTCTATATCACTTTTAGATAGCAAACTTAATTTATACTCTTTATGCTTGTAAAGAAATGCATTCAAAGATTTGTAAGATTTCTTTTTAGGTAGCTTTCCAACCCAGAACCTTCTTGATCTCACATAGTGGAATTCTAAAGTTTCATCGTCCAGTACAATATTTTTGTGTTCAGGGCACGTTACATTTATCCTTATCAGCGTATCATCGGAACCTTCTACTAAAGTCAGTACTTTTCCTTCATACAGAGATAGATTTATACTCATTTCAAAGAAAAACTCTTTGCCTTTAGTCTTATCATTCCAGTTCCATTCCCACTTATTTACTATTCTATCATTGTCTTTTATGGTGAATAATCTGATATTATTATCAGCCTTAAATGACTTAAAAACGAATCGAACCATCTGTTCTTTGCTTGATGGATCAATTGTTATTTCACCATTATTAGCCTGAATGACATCCGAGCCTATCTCACATCTAACAAATTCGCCTATTTTAGAAAAATCCGAATGAAAATTTGGGCATTCCGAATTCTCCATTATTTCTTTAAAAAGTGAAACAAATACTTCGTCATCAGGCGATGAAGATTGTTTTATCTTGAATTTTTTGCCTTTCTCTTCAAACCAAATTTTAAGGATACCATCCCTGTACAACGAAAGGATTTCACGTCGAAATGAATCAGTTTTTATCAACTGAGGATTTGACATGATTCTCTTTAACTGATCAACCGAATTACAATAGGTATCATTAACGTATATTATTGTCTTGCTCATAACGCTAGTCATTATTTAGTTGATGCCGAACGGAACTTATATACTTTTTGCATTTCACGTATTCGTTCAACTGATGTTAGTTCATCTTTTTTACTACTCTTTTGATTGGCCATTGCGGATGGTTTTATCTTCTCAATTTCATCAATGAAATCTTTTTTTGAGATTGTTATTCCTTTCTTCTGTTCTTGATTCTTTTGCTCAAGAAATTGTATAAATTTCTTCTCCATAACCGCATTAACTACACTCTCAATCTCAGCACCGGAAAAACCATGAGACTCGGACTCGTTATCTTTACCACAAGACATCGCCTCCGCAATCTCGTTTCTAACAGTAGGTGTCAGTTTTTCCATATTGAACACACTTTGCTGGTATGTGTCACGTTGGAATTGATCTATTTTTTTATTAAGAATGTCAACTCTTTCAGATAGGCTGGGAAAATCCACAAAATACACTTCGTCAAAACGTCCCTTTCTCATGAATTCTGATCGCATTACATCATTTGCAGTTGCAACAATATAAACTGCCGACGTGCGCTCCTGCATCCATGTCAGGAAATGACCCATAAGGCGCATGACAATATCATTACTAGTACTGCTTCTTCCGCTTGCTCCCGCAAATGCTTTCTCAATTTCGTCAATCCACAGGACACATGGATGAGCCGCTTCGGCGGTGGATAATGCTCTCCTGAGATTCGCTTCGCTTTGGCCTACATATTGACCCATTAGGCGATTGACGTCTAAGCGCAATAGAGAAACACCAAATTCGTTAGCTATGGATTTTGCGATAAGACTTTTACCACAGCCAGGCATCCCAATGATGAGAACTCCTTTTGGTAAAGGAAGTTTGGCCTTTGATATTTCATTAAGATGTCTAAACAAGACCGCTTTTTGTTTCAAGTCGGCTCGTAAGGCCTGCATTCCACCTACTTGATCAAAGGATATATCAGAGCCAACAACCTCAATTATGCCTGATTTCTTCACGATTGATTTCTTTTCTTCGAGGGCATATTGAATTGTTTTCTCAGTTAATCGATCTCCGGTCCTAACTCTGGTTGACCTTATAATTTGTTCTATTTCATAATGATACAATCCTTGAAGTGTTCTTGTGAAATCATTGATTAATTCGGATGATTGATTCTCGAACTGTTTGGACACAGGAATTGAATTCTTGATATATCGATCAATCTCTTGTTCCGTAGGTTTTGGAATATCTAATATAGAAACTAGTTTCTCTATTTCTAGTGGAAGACAATCAACTGGTTGCGGAGAAACCAGTATGATAGTTAGCTCCCTCGGATATTCTCCACGTTCGTATTTAGCGGCAATCGTTTGTAATTTTCTTTGAATTGAAGTATCGTTAAGAAGTCCTGCTGAGTTCTTAATGAGAAATATTAGCTTCCCTTCTTTTAAACACGAATCATCGTCTTCGTTGGATATGATATCGACCAATAAATCTCTATCAGCTATATGTATATTTTTTTTGGTTTGAAAGTCGATTATATATCCATCAATAGTTTCCTCTAGAATAGCTCCTCTTGTTAAACCCAAAATAGAATCAGCTTCATTAGTGTCGGGGAAGATGTCCATAAGGACTTTGTCAACATAAGAATAATGAAAATGCGGGATATAGAGTATCGGGGCACTCAATATCCCAGTTATCAATTGGTTTTTGAACTTCTTGTTAACTTCAAATATATTCATAATTATAGTTTGTTTGAATTACCAAAACCTTAAAGCATCAACTATCTTGCGGCCAACAGATGCAATTCCAGAAACAACCGTCTTAACAGCAGATTTCGCGGTTTCATACGCCTTCGTGACAACTGTTTTGGCAACAGATGTTATTTTTCTCCTTGCAGCAACAACCGCTTTACCGACAGCAGAGCCCGCCATATAAGCCAATGATCCACCGATAAAACCGCCAATTGCAGCTCCAACAGGACCACCTAAAGCAGTGCCTATTGCTATTCCTTCAGCGGCTCCATAGCGCATAGCATACATTCCACCTGCAGCAGAAACCGTAGTTTCTTCCATTTTGTTTATAGCTTGGCGTCCTGTAATGTCCCCTTTCCAATATTGGTATAAGGTCTTTGCATTCTCCACACCAACAAAGACCACATTTGCTATTACATTGGATGAAGTGCCTTTGGGTATACACTTGATAACACCCTTCTCTGCCCCTGCTTTAACAGCGCCAGTAATGGCCGCTTTTACTCCAAAGTCAGCACCTCCTGCTATTGCTTTCTTAGCAACTTCTTTTCCTTCAATTTTCTCGCCTTTACATAATTTTTCAATGACTTCAGTTCCAGCTCCAATAGCTGCACCTAAAACTGCACCATTTGCAACTTGTTTGCCTATGCCAACAGCAATGTCTTGAGTTTTGTAATCGTTCCAATTCCTGTCATTCCACTTTCCGCTTTGAGCTTCATTCTGCATTTCGACTGCTCGTTCTTTACTTAGTGGAGTGCTGCGGATTCCATCTGGGGACTCGATGAATTCTACAGCTTTTCTAGACATTTTATCAGCCTGTCCCTCAGGGACTAAACTTTGTTGACCTCGGTAATTACCCTCCTCGAATGCTTTTTGGGTTGCTTCGGAGTTTTTGCAATACTTTGATTGGTATCGTCTGATAATAGGCCCCACAATCTTCTGTATCTTTACCTTTCCTTTTTCCACTACATGTTTAGAAAGTTCTTCATAGATCTCAATATCAACCCCATTAGCCGCATATCTTTTACCGTTAGGTTCGAGCACTGTGGCTCTGTATTTACTGCCTCTAGCTGCAGCACTCATATTGAATGTTTGGGCATGCCATTGTTCAGCAATATAGCCATTAAGCTGAGGGTTTTGGCTGACTGGACCACTCCCGCTCTGGGTTAAGATTGTTTTAGTGTAAGCGTCATTCGCAATTTTGACAGCTTCGTCAAGATTCTTTAGATATTCAACTGTTTGCTCAACAGACATTCCAGAAGTTGCCTCTTTTACCTTTTGCGCAAACCAAGACTCTTTACTTCTACCTTTCAATCGAGCTTCTTTAAGCGACTCTTTTTGATTCTCAAATGTATTGATGGATTCAATGATTTCATCGGTTATAGACTGAACTTCCTCTTCGGTTTTATCAGGGAGTTCAGATTGAAACTTTTCTTTAAGCCAATCCTCAATAGGCTTGTCTTGATTCTGTTCGTAACTCTCAACAAAATCATCGATAATTGGCTTGAGATTCTCAAAATCATCTTCTGTGACAGGAGTGTAAATCTCATCTATCAGTAGGTAATTAATATCTTCTTGATTACTCATATAAAATGTTATTAATCGTTTGGATCTTCTTTGCTCGCATCTATAACATCTAACTCATAGAGTTTATCTGTTATCGTTTTGAATATAACTCTCAAAGCTTCAGTCATTGGAGTTGTTATAATTTTGGGTGTTGTGATTTTAATCTCATCATCACAATACGCTTCTTTAATGGTGTGAAATAAGAATATTAAAGTAAACCTATATAACATATGTTGCAAAGATACGAAAAGATTTTTGTTTATTGTTTGTTATTATTTTTATTTTTGTTTCCAAATTCCAATATGATGAAAAGATAATCGGGACTGATACTTTGAGGTGATAAATAGATTAAGAGTGTAGTAGAAGAAATCTACACTCTTATTTCTTTTGGTATATTATAATCCACGATTTCCTTACGTATTTTCGCATAAAAAACGAAAAAGGTGCTGCAATTATTTGATTGTCAGCACCTTGTACCCAGAGCCGCAATTGAGAATATTAAAACGGCTTAAATGGCATTCAATTGAAAACCCTTTAATTTTGCTTATTATCTATTGATTTTCAACACATTACAAAAACTCTCGGATTTAAGCGCATTTAAGCGTTTTGCAAGGTTTTTAGCAGATGTGGGGAAAATGTGGGGAAAAAATTTTGGTTATTTTTGGGACAAGTATTACCTTTGTATTAAGCTATTTACACACTATCCCAACAACCATAAAAAAGACATGAAAATTACATTTATCATCAAAAAATCGGCAAAACGGTACGACACGGAATCGGCAGCAACCATATATTTGCGTCTGAGGGATGGCAGGAGATTGGATTCAGTTGCCCAGACAGAACTCACCATCA